>NZ_JANEYT010000081.1 GCF_024357955.1 Photobacterium pectinilyticum | reverse complement strand
GTGGTAACTGATCAGATCGCACAATTTGGACTGAGTTCCCTTCCCTGAGAGATCTACTATTAGGAACAGCTATTTAGAGGCCTACTGACATATTTCGTGCCATCTCACAATGATTTGCTCTTCAATATAAAAAAGGCACCCGTAGGTGCCTATTGTTCACTGTAATCTAGCTTGCCGAAGAGACTTCAAACCGATCAACTAGCTGGTGTAATCGAATAATCGAGTTTTTCACCAAGGTTGTTCGGCGTGTTAACTGCTGAGAGGACAGTTCCAGCGATGACATACTGCTCTGTGCTTTTTCTGCTGTATCACTATGCCGCTCGCTGGTCGAAGCAATGACATTAATGGTTTGGAACATGGATTCCACCGCTTGCTGTAGCTTATCACTGCGCTGGCTTGAGTCCAATATCATCGAGCTTTGCTCGACATTTTGTACGCCCTGCTCCATATAGCTGACCGCGGTTTTTGATTGGCCACGCAATTTACTTACCGTTTCACCAATATGATTGGCTGCGGTTGATGTTTTGGTGGCGAGGTTCCTCACTTCATCAGCCACCACAGAGAACCCACGACCATGTTCGCCGGCTCTAGCCGCTTCGATAGCCGCATTCAAAGCCAACAAATTAGTTTGCTCGGTAATTTCCGAAATAAGTCGAACAATCCCTTCAATATGTTTCATCTCGTCGTTAATTTCATTCACGCTATTTGCAGACGCTTTAACGATATCTTTGATCTCTTGAGTATTGCTTACCGCTTGCTGATACTCTTCTTGTGCGGAATCGACCATATTCTGCATCAATTCTTGTAACTGCTGCGCTGATTGCTCTGCTTTGTGGATTTCAGCTTGCTGATGGTGGGTTAATGTTAACAGGGAGTCGATAGAGCCAGAGGTTTGAACGGTACAATCATCCACCACACTGCAGCGGCGCAGCATTGAATTACTCACCTGTTCAACTTCACTGGAGGCAAAGATAATGCCGCCGACCACTCCCTCGAGGTTATCAATGAAGCTGTTAATCCATCGGCCTAAATCCCCCGTCTCATCGGGATGAAATTGCTGGCTATCAAGCCTGCGCTTTAGATCCCCATCACCTTCCGCAATGGTTTTTATCACCCCTGTCATTTGTTCAAGCTGCCTTACCATAGGCATTGCGAACATATACTTGAACACACCGTAGCCAATCAGCAGTGACATGGCCATCATCAGGCCGAGAGCTGGGATCCCCAATGACATAAAGTGCGCGAGAAACAAAGGAGGCACAACGGTAAACAGCCAAATCAGTAAGTACTTATTACTCAATTTCTTGGCAAGGGAACGGTGACGATAGACTTCTTCAAGATCGGCCTCGCACATCATCCCCCAGCGATCGGGAGAGCCACGAAGCTGGAATGTCACCCCCTTCCCTATCACCGGTATATGGCGATAGTCGGAATAACCTGGATATTCCACATACAGGTTTTCGCCTTTAGCAATTGTCTCCCTGACGCCTGGATGCAGCTTCTTGGTGGCCGGATCGGTGAATACAATTTCAAACTCGGTATGTTTATCGATTTTGACCGCCCCCCAATCAGTTCCAATACCCGATTTCAGGTTCTCGCCATGGGAAAACGTGCTGTCTTCAAAACGTGAACGAGAAAGGGCAATACCAGGCTGAATTGACGGTTCAAACTTCGAATCAACCATGAATATGTAGTTATCACCCGACTCACTATAGATATGCCCGGCTTCTCGCTGGATCAAATCTCCCAGCACGTCATTCGGAACGCGGCCACATAGGCAACCGATGAAAGTGCCAGACACTTCTATCGGCTGATAGAACATCAATGTGACTTCATCGTGGAAGCTTGAGCTTGAAGGGCCCGGTGCCAACGTCTGCTTATCGATGTACGGCCCATGCAGAAATTGCTTTTCACGCCCTTGGGCCAATGCGTCTTGTTGGCGATGAACTTGACCAGCATGAGCGGGAAAACTGCTTGCCGTAATCATGCCGTCGGCATTAACAATAAATAGTTCTGAAAAGTCATTATTTCGTTTTAGCAATTGACCCAGAACATTAGGCTGCTCTTGTGTTGGTTTTGTCGCGAGGTAGAACATCGCATCTTGCAGGAAGTCCCACTGTGTTTCTGTCCAAGTATGGAGCAGCCTTACCCGCGTATTCGAAAGACTGTCGAATGTCTCTTCAAGGTAAGAGATCTTATCTCGGTTTAGCCAGCACGCTTTACGCATCGCCAGCTTACCATTAGGGCCCCAAATTGGGAGCCAGTTCTTTTCTTGCTGTGAGAGCTGCATCGTATCTATCCATATACATCATCCTATTGTTTTAAATGCAAAAAAAATACCAAACTCAACAGTTTGGTATTTTATGGTTTGATAGTGGATGATAGGGACAACACACTGAAATAAATGATAAAAAACTTAGTATGACCACTCCCGGTCAACATTGGTGCATCACATTGAAGTGATGCACCAATTTTGGGCGAATCGTTCAGAGCAATCTATTCCTTGTAGTTAAACGTCAACAGACGCAGCGCATTAAGGGTGACTAATGCCGTTGCTCCGCTATCGGCCAATACCGCAACCCACAAGCCTGTCATACCCAGCAAGGTGGTAATCAAGAAAACCCCTTTCAAACCTAGCGCCAGAAATACATTCTGTTTGATGTTGGCCAGCGTCGCTTTCGACAGAGCAATCATCATTGTCAGCTCTGAGACACGGTTATGGGTCAAGGCAGCATCGGCAGTTTCCAACGCCACATCTGTCCCTCCGCCCATCGCAATACCAATCGAGGCCGTTTTCATTGCCGGTGCATCGTTGATACCGTCACCGACCATAGCCACATTGGCGCGTTGGTTTGCCAACTCTACATGCTGTACCTTGTCTTCCGGAAGCAAACCTGCTTCAAACGCAATCCCGATTTCGCCAGCAATTGCGGCCGCAGCTCGCGGGTTATCACCGGTCAGCATCACAGAGTGAATCCCCATCTCCTTGAGCTTCTGTACCGCTTTGGCACTGTCTGCACGCAAGTTATCACGCCAAGCTATGAGCCCTACCGGTTGCAAGTTCCGAAGAGCAACCACCAAGGTCTTCCCTTCTCCCTCTAGCCCATAAGCTTGCTCTGACTGCTGTGCTGTCAGCGATACATTTTCTGGCATGCGATCAGCAGCCACCAGCATCAAGGTATCACCGTCGCAATTCCCCTGAATACCTCGTCCAGGCAGCGCTTGACGCTCTTGCGCTTCTTCAAGCTGCAAACCACGCTCTTTAGCGGCATTGACCACAGCCTGTGCCAGTGGGTGGGCAGATCCCATCTCTACCGCCGCTGATTGGCGCAACAAGCGCGCTTCGTCGCCATCCCAGCTGACAATATCTGTCATTACAGGTTTACCTTCGGTGAGGGTACCGGTTTTATCAAAAGCTACGGTTTGAATTCTTCCTAATTGTTCAAGTGCAGCCCCGCCTTTAATCAGAGCACCACGCCGTGTTGCCGCTGCCAAACCTGATGTAATCGCTGCTGGAATCGAAATCACCAGAGCACATGGACAAGCAATCAAAAGTAGCGTTAGGCCCTTGTACAGCCATTCATCCCAGTTTTGTCCAAACAACATCGGTGGCACAACAACCACCAAAGCAGCCAACACGATCATCGCTGGGGTATACCAGCGGCTAAACCGATCAACAAAGCGCTCTAGTGGTGCCTTACGCGATTCTGCATCCTCGATCAGATGCAAAATACGGTCAATAGCATTCGCGCCCTGTTCTGAAATAATACGTAGACGTACCACCTTATCCGCCACCAATGCACCCGCCATTACCTGCTCACCCGGCAAGCGTTCAACCGGTACGGATTCACCGGTTAATGCACTTTCATCAAAACTAGCCGCCGCATCCAATAGCTCTACATCAGCGGGCAAACGACCACCCGGTGCCACTTCGATGACATCACCTTGCTGGAGCTCACTGGCCGACACTTGCTCTTTGCTCCCATCAGGCAAAATACGGCTAGCTTTTTCCGGCACCAAGGCCATCAGCGATTTCACCCCACTGCGCGCTTTTGCTGAGGCGTAGCCCTCAAGCTGCTCACCGATAAGGAACAGCAGTAGCACCATGGCAGCTTCTGCTGTTTCCCCCAGATACAGAGCACCAATGGCAGCCACGCTCATCAGAGTCTCGATGGAAAATAGCGAACCGCTTTTTGCCAAATTGATGGCCTTGCGAGCGATGGGCAGTAGCCCTACCAAGGTGGTCGCCGTAAACGCCGCTAACCCCATGGCTTCAGACTGTCTACTGACCAAAAATGAAATCAGCATCATCACCGCAATCATCAGTACAGGAAGATTTTCCTTAAGCAAACTCGCAGGCTTGCCTTCTTCTGATGAACTGCCAGAGCTAAAGAGCGAAAAGCCAGTTTCACGGCTTTTCGCAACAATAGCGTCCGATATCTCAGCAGATTGACAATTAACGACCAACTTTTCAGTGGCAAACATCACTTTCGCGGAAACAACACCATCAAGGCCATTAATCGCCTTTTCTAATTTACTGGCGCAACTTGGACAGTCCATACCGCCGACTTTCCAACTTATCGTTGTACTGTGAGGGGCTGGAGAAACATCGTCACTTTGAGTGTCATCGCTCTGTTCTTCTACGCTCGCTGTACTGCTGCAGCCACCTGAACTGCAACATGACGATTCTGCCGCTGCCTCTGCGGAAGTGATTTTATTCACTGAAAACCCTGAGGAGGCGCCGGAGGCAGGATCGTCATCGCCCGGCGATAATTCCGATTCTTGCGAGGTTGCTGGTGTTTGGGTTGATTGGCAGTTACTTGATGTGCAGCACGGCTCTGGATTGTTGTTTTCAACCACAACGGACGACTGACCTACGCTGGCAGCTTTCACTGAATGAACATGTAACTTCTTATTATTGCATTGGGCACACATGGCCTTCTCCTTGTCTTTGTTATCTATGGTTTGCTCACCATGTCTATAACTATAAACCTTGGAGTTAAGTCTAAGGTCAAGTCACAAGGTATATAAGATTTCTTCTACACTGAAGGTAACCACAAATTGGTTATGGACATACCGCTATGTTTTTTTATACCCTCGCCACCCTGTTTCCCTATAGCACACATCGACAATGGCAAAGAAACCCGATCGCCGTACGGCAATGCTTCAGATCATCGAACAAGTTAAGTTAGAGCTGCCACTTTATGACTCTGATACTTTTGTCTGTGGCCCTGACAACAGCTGCATCGGTTGTCCAAAAAAGCTGATGGAATTGCTGGAATCGGAGGTTTCTTACTGGGAGTGTGCATTAGAGCGAGGCGATTCGCCGGATTTCGACGATATTTCGCGCTTTGGCAAAATGTGCCGGAACATCAAGCGCGGTTTGGTCAGAAACAATATTGTGGCAGCCTAGGCTATTCAGATACAAAAAAAGCAGGCTGTGCCTGCTTTTTTTGTTTTAATTACGTCCTTAACTCAAACGCCTGAACACCACACCATTATCAAGGATCTCCATCCACGGCTGGTAATCCATTCCCATATCAAAGATATATTCGGTGATAAGGCTACGTGCTGTCGTCAGCAAGCTCTCAGCTTTCCAAGGCTTTTCGAAATAACTTTCGATACGAGCGCGGTTAATTGCCACGATGGTGTCTTGATGTGTTGCCTGACCGGTCAGCAGAACCTTCTTTGTTTTGTGAAAGCGGGTATCCTGCGAAACCTCTGTCAGAAGCTCGACACCAGTTTTACCCGGCATGACATGATCTGAGATCACCAACGCAATGAACTCGCCTTCGGCATCCAGTTCGTCCATCAATTCAAGTGCTTCATCCGCTGACTCACAATCTTCAACATGGAAGAAATCATTCAACGGCGACAAATCTTTCAATACAGCGCTGAGTACTTCCCTTTGATCATCTACACAGATAATGTTTAGTTTTTCCATGAACCATTCCCTTACGCGATTGGCAATTTAATACGAAATTTTGTTTTATCTAGGTCGCTCTTTAGTGCAATGGTGCCACCATAACTGTTGACTATCCGCTGTACTATCGAGAGGCCCAGCCCTAATCCGAACGACAACCCACCTTTTTTGGTTGTAAAGTTAGGTTGAAAAACTTTCCGTCGTGTCGCTTCATCGATCACCGGCCCATTATTACTGATGGTGATCAACAGACGGTTCTTTGAATGCCGCGTAATAATCTCGATCTGCGGCTCTGCAGTATGCTCCATGGCATCACAGGCATTCTTGATAATATTGACCCATACCTGCACCAGCTCTGTGGTACTGGCGGTAATGGTCGGCAATACTGCCGGACGCAATACCACATTGACCCGCCTTAAATTACTTTGCAGCAGAGCCAGTGATTTGTGGATCGTATCGTTTACATCAACCTCTGGCTGACGAGCATTGTCAGTGCCGCCAAGCTGTTTCACCGAACGGACAATACTGGCAGCATGCTTCGAGGCCAACCGCATATCATGCAGATCTCGGCCGATATCCCAATACTGCAAAGCCTCATTGAGGTTCTCGAGCCAATATGCTGGTACTTCACCGTCTGGCACCGCACGAGCAAGCTGTCTGGCCGGCTCCCTTTCAAGACCAAGATCTTGCTGTAGCTGTTTAGCGCGTTTGCGGGCCTGTGCCGAAGTCACAGCCTGACCATCGCAAATACCAAGATCAAGAAACGGACTGACTTCCGGTTTGTTCTCTTCCAGAAAGCGGCAAATGCCGTGCTGTAACCCTTCGGTTTTACTGCTCAAGACCCCGACCGCATTATTGAGCTCATGGGCAATACCAGCAGCGAGTTGACCCAAAGTCGTCATCTGCTCAGCCGCATAGAGCTTTTGCAGTGCCTTTTCTTTTTCGATCGCCTGCAGCCCAGTCATCATTTGCCGCTGGGCCAGTTCATGGACCATGACGGGCATAAACTGCTCGGCCAGAGAACCGAACGTTGCTGGTTCAACTGGCTGGGTTTTGAGATCTATCCACGCGATTTCGCTGTCTTTTTCCGCCACCACAGTAGTCGATGCCATCAATGTTTGGGCAAAGAAGCTATGAACCCCGAAGAACATCCCCTGCTCGACCCTAAACACTTTTGCCGTCACATCAGCGTCATTCTTGAGGTAACCAGACAACTCGCCTTTTTTCACCCAATACAGTTTGTCGTTGTAACCATCTTGTACCAACACCTGTGTCCCAGCCTTGGCCGCTTCAGTCCGAGCTGGGTCACAGAAGTACACATCGATGATCCGCTGCATGGCTTTTGGTTGATGCATGGTGGCTCTCTTAAATATGGTCTATCAAGTGCAACAGCCAAATCATGACAAAGCTCAGCAGCACACCCACAACGCCAATAATCACCCCGACACGGGCCATCTGGTTACTCTGCACATGGCCGGTTGCATGGGCAAGGGCATTCGGAGGGGTACTGATAGGCAGAGACATACCCAGCGATGCGGCAAAAGTCACAACTAGGATCAAGGTGATCTCGCCACCCAGCGGTACAAGCGACACCATAGACGTACCTAATGCGGCCATAATTGGCATCAACAAGTTCGCCGTCGCGGTATGGGACATAAAGTTTGCCATCACCAAACATAGCAACGCCGCCCCACCAAGAACGATGTATGGCGAGAAGCTATCAAACGGAATACTGTTTACCATCAGCTTTGCTAGTCCGGTTTGGTCCAACGCCAAGCCAAGCGCAATACCGCCCGATACCAACCAAAGTACATCCCAGGAGATCTTTTTCAAATCTTCCTTATTAATAATGCCGGTCAGAGAGAATACAGCAACCGGGATCAGGGCAACCGTGTAAGAGTTCATGCCATGTGACGATCCCATTAACCAAAGAATAATAGTCAGGGCGAAGGTGACATAGACGGTAATCGCCTTCGGCGTCATCAAGAATTTACCCTTGATGGTTAGCTCAATTTTTTCTTGCTTGGCAGGGTAAAGCGCATTGAGCAGCACCCATGCAAAGACCAGCAAGACAGCCACAAACGGCACACCGAAGAACATCCACTCACCGAAAGTGATCAAGTTGTCACCGGTGAGATATTTCAGCGCAATGGCGTTGGGCGGGGTGCCGATTGGAGTCCCGATACCACCAATATTGGCTGCGACCGGAATACACAGGGCAAACGCAATTTTTCCTGGGTCCTTGGAACCAAATAGCGCAATAACCGGCGCCAAAATCGCCAGCATCATCGCCGTCGTCGCCGTGTTCGACATGAACATGGAGAAAATCGCGGTGATCAACATCAGTCCGAGCATGACATATTTCGGCTGAGTACCAAATGGCTTCAACAACACACGCGCCAAGTTGACATCAAGGCGGAATTTGGTTGCTGCCATGGCAAGAAAGAAGCCCCCCAAGAACAGCATGATGATCGGGCTGGCAAAGGTCGCCATGATATCGCTGTAGCTAAGCAACTTGCCAAAATGCGGTTGCCCTTCCGCCGAGCGGAACAAGTACAATCCTTTATCAGAGAGCAGCATCAGTTCCAAAACGATAATAACAACGGAGGTTGCATAAATTGGTATCGGCTCCAGCACCCAGCACAAGGCCGCCAATAAGAAGATCGCGATAACACGTTGTTGGACAATAGTTAGCCCTTCGACGGGAAACGCTGACGCTGGTAACATCAGAATGATGAGTGGAATGAGAACGGGTATGATCACCCTTAGATATTGACGCATGTTTACATTATTCCCTTAAAAACACAGAATCTTTGTGTCTGTCACTGCTGATAGAGATATTTCATCAATGAATTAGCACAGCAGGATCAGCGGTACCAGTAGCGCTTCTTGTCTACCGGTAAAAATCTAGATTGGGTCATTGTGCGTCTAAAGGTAGGAAGTTTCACCGAAACAGATCAATAAACCAGTGAAATATAACTCTTTTTGATGGTTGACATTAACCAAAACAAAATCAAACCTTGGTTTCTGTCGCAAGCGTCTCTTCAATCACGTCTTCATGCCCCATATAGGTCCGTGATGAACAAAACGGGGTTAATGGCACACTTGGCTCGAGAATATCTTGCTCTTCCAGTTTCTGTTCATGTTCAGTGGCCATTTTTCTGACCTGATTAACCACTAACATACCGCTAATAATCCCGAACACTATGGTTCCCGCTGCCTGACCTAACAATACCCCTTCGGCTCCGCCAAGTTTTCCGCCCAGCCAGACAAAAGGAATCGTCCCCAAGGTCGCTTTGCCCATGTTGAGTGCCGTCGACCATGTCGGCCGGTTGAGGTTATTGAAGGCCGCATTGGCGACAAACATTGCACCATTGAAAATAAAGGTTATCGCAACATAGCTACAAAACACCGACAGTATGCTGGCAGCGTCGCCCTGCAAACTAAATGCCGCTATCAGCCAATCCTGCGAAGACCACAGTATGATAGACACCAGCACGCAGTAACCACTGACAAACAACAGCGCATCTGATAATGAGCGTAAAATACGATCCCACCGCTCGGCACCAAAATTTTGACCGATGATCGGGCCAATCGCCCCAGAGAGAGAGAACACCAGTGCAAAGCTCACCGGCATGATACGGCCTATAACAGCATATCCAGCGACATAACTCTCGCCAAACTGCGCAATGTTACTGGTTACGATGGCATTACCTATTGGCGTTGCGGTATTGGTCAGTATTGCCGGTAAGGCGATCGCCGAAATGGGTAACAAGGACGAGAAAAACGCCGAGAACTTGGGGCGGGAAACTAAGTCGTGATGGACAATAATGGCATGGAGGGAGAACACCATCACCGCCAATCTGGCAAATACTGACGCTATCGCAGCCCCTTCAACACCCATTGAAAAGCCGAAAATAAACAAGGGATCAAGCACGGCATTCACACCGCCACCGATCAATGTGGCATACATCGAACGGCGGGCATCACCGATACCACGCAATGCCGCGCCAGCCGACATGGAAATCGCAATCATCGGTGCGCTTGGCAGGAGAATAGTCAGATAATCCGTCGCAGCTTCAGCCACCCTGCCCTGCGCTCCAATCATAGATAACAAGGCCTGAAGGTTGGACATCATGCCATAGACAAGAATCGCGCTGAATATAACAGCAAAGATCATGACATTGACAGTGACCAAGCGGGCTTTATCCCGTTGGTTGGCACCCAAGGCTCTGGATACCAAGGCCCCCATGGCAATAGAGGTACCAATTGAGGCTGAGGTCGAGAAAAATATCAAAGTGCCGGCAAAACCAATCGCCGCTGCTAGCTCAATCTCACCAAGTAAACTGATGAAGAACATATCGAGCAAGTCAACCAAAAACAGCGCCATCAAACCAACAGCACCAGTACCGGACATCACCACGATATGCTTCATGGGCGTACCGGTGACGAATTTTGCATCTTTAGGGGGCTGAACTTTGCGAGCTTCTGCAGAGGGACGGGGCTGCTTGGGCACAGGCTCTCCTTGCTATTATACCAACCTACATAAATATTTGATCAGTCTTGCAGGTTAAAATCGCTGTTCTCTGCGTTAGATATTTTGTGATTTGAGCCACTAGTGACTGCAATATCAACCTTGATAACAACGATTTTTCCAGTGCAAATACTTGATCAACGACTTATCCAGATTGGTATTAGGCGTTACCTAACTATGGGTGAATAAGAAAGGCGCGATGTGCGCCTTTCTTTACTGTCATCACGGGAATAGTGATTAAACGGGATGCTTGAAACAATCCCCAATCTGGTTGCTGATCGCCGTTAGCACATCACGTCTCGTAATAACCCCCGCCAAACGACCGTTTTCTACAACAGGGTAGATTTTCGGTTTTTGTCCAGCCATGGTATCGGCCAGCTCAATAATCGAGTCTTCAGGCGATACAGTCAGCACTTCAGAGTGCATACACTCTTCAACCGTATGGGTGTCTTGACAGTAATAACCCACTTTGAGAAGTTTGTGAATCATGTCCTGTTCGGAAAGAAAACCAACCACTTTGCGAGACTCATCAATAACCGGGCCACCGATCTGCTTGGCTGAAAGTAACTTATCCAGAGCCTTAGAAAGAGACATCTTTGGCTCAAATGTCACCGGACGTACATTCATATAATCCTTAACCTTCAACGACTCCATACATCCCCCTAATTCATGCCTGTCAGACAACCTACTACTCTGCTGATTACCCTGACCATAATTTTTTCGATTGGCTCTCCCACTCCGGGAGCTCCCCTTTTGATATAAGTGTCGTCTATTTCCTTGAAATTACTAAATTGAAATAAGCGATTTTATCAATAGATCTTACCTATCATCATACCAAAACACTTTAAAACCGCTGTTCTCTGGGTGAAAGAGAAAACAAAAAACCGCCGTTAGGAACGGCGGTTTTTTTGTTATGGAGGCCCAATATAAAGATTACATGAATAGCATAAACAACATCGCAAACGGCAGTTGGTCACCATTGGAGAGGATCACCTTGTCACCATCAATCTTCATATTAAGGAGGTAATGAGTGGCATTGCGTTCCACAATCAAGCTCTGCTCCAACATATCAACACGCTCGCTCAGCAGCGGATCGGCTTCAACGAGCTCAACAGGCAAGCTAAGATGAATATCACCGCCGAGTTTCTCGGCAATCTGACCGATATTTTGCGAAATATTGCTGATACCCGGCTCGACAGCCATGTTCAAACTGCTAGTGACCTGACCTTCCGGGGCCAAAACACTTAAATCACCAATAGAAAAGGTAAGTCCTTTAGCTACCAACGAATCCAATGCCGCAGACACTTCCATTGCTTGTTGTTCAGTCAATGGTTCTTCCAGGTCATCAGTCATATCTCCCAATAGGCTCAACGACGGGTAATCAAGCTCAGAGAAAGCCATCTGGAAGTTGAAGTTTTGGTATTCGCTGCCGTCCAGCATTACCAGCTTACCCACCTGAATATGGTTTGAATTAGAAAGCTGAAGTTCAGGCTTTTCCTCTCCCTCAGGCGTTTCAGGCTGAATAAGTACATTTTCCATACCAACGATGAGCTGCGCCACATCCACACTCTGCTCGGAATTCAAATCGCTAAAGCGCACTTCATCAAGGGTCAGAGATTGGTCACCAATCCAGAACTGACCATCCAGATACCCTTTACCACCGCCTTTTAGGCCTTTCAGCACCATCTCTTCATGGGCTGTTGTGGTGAGGTTAGCGGATGGAAGTTGGTATTGGAACTCCCCAGCACCTTTCGCATTCACCGTTCCCTGCATAACAAACGATGACAAGGCAACATTGGTTCCGCTGATTTCTTTCTCTTCAATAGGGTTGATCTGGAAGGTAAAGTCCGTTTTACGGGTCATCGCCGTGTTGGTCGTAAAGGTAACAGGCGCAACACCTTCACCCCATAATGTATCCGCCATAGGCTTAAGTTCGTCATCCACCAGCAGCTCACTGGTAGAGGAAACGCTCAAAAAACCGTGACTTACATGATGCTTAACAAACCAAACGGTTGGTAGGCCTTCATCTTCAAAAAGAAATTTCAACTCATCTTTTAGCTCAATTTTTGATACCGCTTCGGAAGTTAGATATCCGCGCTTATAGGTGTCATTGGACACGGCAAGATACGGATTTTCATACTGACCAAGCGTATCAAGATAAATACGCTCGCCAATTTGCCCCGTGGCAAAAGGCCAGCACAGTGCCACAGCCACTGCACCACCAACCGCACCGATTTTTCCTAGCATTATTTTTAGGTCCCAGATCTGAAGATAAAAAACTCAGTCTATCATAGCTTGCTGAACAATAAATTTATCAATATTCATTGATTTAAAGGGCATTTTTATCAGAGCCCCAACAAATTAGCTTAGAATCACACCTTCAACAATCTGTAATACTATTCTCACGTGATTGCTAGATGGCTCTCAGTCAAGTGTGTTTAATTCTTATACACTAAAATACAAAGTATCTAATCATAACAGCAACATAGCAGTATTTTGACGTGAAGGGTGTAACGGTGAATAGTTTTGCGATTGTCTGTTTGGACGACGACCCACTTGTTGTGGAAAAGCTCAATCAGGATTTATCGGCCTTTGCCGACCTGTTCGACATTTATAATGCCTACAGCATTAACGAAGCCAATAAGGTTCTGGCTGATATCGAAGCTAAGAATCAGCGGGCTGCAATGGTGATTTGCGACAACGAACTCGGTGATGACCGAGGTGTTAACTTTCTGGTTTCGCTCGACCAGTACCCAGCCAGCAAGCAGGCTCGCTCAGTACTACTCAATGATATGCCGCAGCTTGATGTCATCATGCAAGCGGTCAACGAAGGACGTCTGCACTATTGCCTCACCAAGCCGTGGAAGCCACAAGAGCTCAAACAAGTTCTCGTAAAAGAACTCACGCACTTCGTATTGAAACATCCGGATGAAGACTGCCTCAAGTACAGCCAACTGCTTGATCACCGTAGGATCCTCAATGCCCATATAGAACGACAGATGTCGCGGTTCCGCTCAGGGTTTATCCAGCATAGTCACACCCTCGACGATACCACCTTGGCCACACAGGTGATCGATGCCCTGCATGATTTCTTTGCCAGCAATGATGACACCCGCGCTTGTCGCAGCTACAGTGCCAACCATATCCTTACCCAGGAAGGCGAACCCAATGACTTCCTCTGGTTCATCACCAGTGGTGAGGTCGCGCTATATAAAAAGGATGAGCATGGGCGTCGCCATGAGGTGGTAAGGGCCGGACCCGGTCATCTCGTCGGCGGGATGTCGTTTATCTCTGGGGAAACATCATTTTCAACCGGCGTGACTCTGTGCGGCACCGATGTCATCAAACTTGACAGAGAGCTCTTTAATAAAGTCATGAACTCACGCAGTGAGTTGCTTCCCCTGTTTACCAACCTTCTCTTGCGCAACTTCAACCGCCGCCTGAAAGGGAGTATCCAAACCGAAATGCGGTTGCAACAAACCCTAAAATCATTGGATGAAGCCTATCACCAGTTGATCGACAAAGAAAAAATGGCGATGCTCGGTCAGTTGGTAGCAGGTGTGGCCCATGAGCTGAACAACCCTGTTTCTGCTATCTTGCGCGGCAGTGATACCCTCAAACAAACCATCGGCAGCATTACCAAAACCACACTCAGTCATGAGAACCAAGATCGTGGTAACGACATTATGCAACAAGCAATGCTATCAAGACCGCTGTCTACCTCTGAAGCCCGGCAACGTGCCAAGCAATTAACCAATGTGCTCGGTGATAGGCAGCATGCCCGTAAGGCGGTACAGATGGGAATTGATAACGACGACTATATCCGTGAATGGTTGCTCCCTCAAAAAAACAAACTGCCAGAAGTACTTGCCGAGTGGGAAAATTACTATCAGATGGGTAACTTCCTCCGATCTATCAATGTCTGTGCTCAGCGGATTGCGGATCTGGTTAAAAGTCTGAAAAGCTATGCGCGGCAAGATGATGAGTCAGTACATTCTGTCGATATCCATGAAGGGCTGGAAGACACCTTGGTGATATTCGAAAATAAGCTCAAGCGCCACCAATTAATTAAAGATTACAGCTCGCTTCCACCGCTGCGTTGTCAGCCTATCGCATTGCAGCAAGTGTGGACTAACCTGATCTCCAACGCGCTTGATGCCGTTGACGAACCGGGGCAAATTAAAGTGATCACACGGCAAGTCACACTCGATGGACCAACCAAGCAGGGGATTGAAGTCATGGTAGAGGATAATGGCAAGGGGATCCCGCCAGAACAACAAGACAAAATTTTCGAGCTCAATTTCACTACCAAGCGAGAAGGCAACTTCGGCCTTGGGATCGGATTATCGGTTTGCCAACAGATAATCCACCAACATAATGGCAGTATCAGGGTCGAATCCGAACCCGGCCTGTTTACCAGAATGATAGTTACTTTGCCTTTAGGCGAGGCACTTAAGGAGAGCCTATGAACAAATACCTGATCCTTTGCGTAGATGATGAGCGGGAAGTACTTGATAGCGTCATCAATGATCTGCGCTCGCTGGAAGAGCATTTCGTTATCGAAGCAGCTGAATCGGTCGACGAAGCCAAAGAAGTACTCGCTGATACCATTGCCGATCATACCCCACTGTCACTGATCCTGTGTGACCACATTATGCCAGGAGAAACAGGTATCGATTTTCTCATTGAGCTCAAGCACCAGGAAGAATCTTGCCATGCCCGCAAGGTACTGCTGACCGGGCAAGCTGGCCTCGAGGAAACCGTACAAGCGGTCAACAACGCCAGCTTGGATTACTACATCGCCAAACCTTGGAACGGTGATCAACTCAGACAGATCGTCATTGATCAGCTGACCACCTTTGTGATCGACAATGAATCAGACTCTGGGTTGATGGCATGGATCCAGATCCTTGATGCCAACCGGATCATGGAAGCCTTGAGTCACCGCAGGTTATCGCTGTCCGACGTATAACCCTATAAATTTAATTGTCATACAAACCTTTTCGGGTTAGGGAATAAAGTGTTATCTTGATCACAAAATAACAAGATCAATTACACTAATCCAAGGCTTATGCCGAGGAAGAGTCAACCCGAAAAGGTGATCCATGAAAGTTGCAGTCTTCAGCACCAAAAAGTATGACCAAAACTCCTTCGAACTGATTAATCAACATTATCACCATCAGCTCGACTTCTATGATTTTCGCCTGACGCAACAGACAGTCAAAATAGTTCAGGGCTATGATGCGATCTGTGCCTTCGTCAACGATGATTTGAGCCACCCTGTGCTAGAAGCTCTTGCACAAAACCAAGTAAAGCTTATCGCCATGCGCTGTGCCGGCTACGACAAGGTCGACCTTGAAGCAGCAAAATCACTGGGTATTCAAGTTGTCCGCGTTCCTGCCTACTCCCCCGAGGCCATTGCCGAACACACCCTTGGCCTGATGCTGAGCCTCAACCGTCGGATCCACCGGGCTTACCAACGTACCCGCGATGCCAACTTCTCGCTGGAAGGTCTGACTGGCTTCAACTTCCATGGCAAAACGGTCGGAGTGATAGGTACGGGAAAAATAGGTATTGCAACAACCCGTATTCTAAAAGGACTCGGCATGAATATTTTGGCCTATGATCCGTACGAAAATCCTATTGCTATTGAATTAGGCGTGAAATACACCAGTTTGGAAGAGATATACCACCAAGCGGATGTTATCACTTTGCATTGCCCAATGACTGAAGAAAACTACCATATGCTCAATGCCAACGCGTTCGCCAAAATGCGAGATGGGGTGATGATCATCAACACCAGCCGTGGGGAGTTACTCAATTCCAAAGATGCTATCGAGGCATTAAAAAATAGCAAAATTGGCTCCTTGGGCATTGATGTCTACGAGAATGAAAAAGATTTGTTCTTTGAGGACAAATCTAATGATGTGATAAAAGATGATGTCTTCCGTCGTTTATCAGCCTGCCATAATGTTCTCTTTACCGGACACCAAGCCTTCCTGACCGAAGAGGCCTTGGGCAACATTGCGGATACGACATTGAACAACATCAAACAGTTCGAACAGGAACAACAATCAGGCAATGAGCTGGTCTGATTCATCCAAGCCCGGCAGGCTATAAGCCTGCCTTTAGTAAACATAAAGTGATAATTAAAATCGACGATCACAAAATATTACTAATTTTGTCGACTTTTACGTCTATTACCTTACTAACAACACAGCAAATTTCCACAAAACCGCTATGAACACTCGCTTTTGTCCATTAAAATAGTTCAATTATTTTTTAGCCCATTGGACAAATTTGTCATGCGTAAAACTCTAATTGCTTCAGGTCTTGTCCTGGCATCTGTTTCAGCGGTACAGGCGAATGCCCAGCCGACAATGAGCAATTTCAGCTACGACTACACTGAAGCGCGTATTGGTATTAGCCCGCTGACTTACGGTGCTGGTTTCAGCACTTCAATCCACCCGAATGCCCACATCACCGGTAGCATCGACACTGAATTCGAAAGCGATTGGGATGCAACACTCGGTGTAGGCTTCCACGCCCCTGTTAACAATTGGGCTGATATCACCGGTGAACTTAAAGCACGCAGTGCTAAAAACAAAAGTGCACTGAAAAGTTCAAGCGGTAAGTTTGGTGTTGAAGTGAACTTGGGTGTTCGTCAATGGCTGGGTCCACAGCTAGAAGTTGGCGGTACTATCGGCCACATTAACATTGACGATTTCGAAGAAGTCACTGGCAGTGTTTACGGCCGCTTCCACGCAACAGAACTATTCTCTGTTGGCGTTACCGGTCGATTCAACGAACTGTACGGCGATCAAGTAATGCTGTCTACGCGATTCAAGTTCTAATCTTCGTTAAAATAGACACCGCAGATAATAAGCGCCCTGCTAATGCAGGGCGTTTTTCTTTGTAACCGTTAGCTGTATACGCAACTACTGCACTTCAGCCAACCAATCAATAAACGCTTTCACCCGTGGTGACGTTGCCATTTCGTTACGGCACACTAAGAAATAGTTTTGGGGTGAGGCCACCGCAAGCGTAAAGGGCGTAACAAGCCGCCCGGACTCGAGCTGCTCGGCTATAAACGACGCCCGACCAATAGCGACACCAATTCCCCGCTCCGCAGCCTGCAGCGCCAAATCAGCTCGGTCAAATGTACAACCCACCTCTGGCAACACCACACCATTTTGCTGTGCCCAGTACTGCCATTCATCGTTTACGCCTGCTCTTGCCCATGGCGCGGCATCATGCAACAACATGCAAGAAGTTAATTTTGCAGGATTACCGTATAAGCCATGTTGATCGGCATACTCATGGCTACAAACAGGTACCATGCTTTCGTCCATCAGCTTGACCACATGCAGCCCGGTGTATTTTCCGTTGCCAAAGTAGATAGCACAATCGAAAGACTCGGTATGGAAGTCCACCAGTTCATTACGAGTGCGCAGATGAAAACGCAGTGCGGGGTATTTTTCCAAGAAACTATTCAGTCTTGGTAACAGCCAGCGCTGAGCAAACGTGGGGGGGACAGACACATTGAGATCACCGCTTAACTCAAGGGTACGCAGATCCCTCAGCTCATTCGCTATATCACCAAAATTAAGCGCAAGAACTTCCTTTAGCCGCTTGCCTTCATCGGTTAGTGTGAGCTTTCTAGGCTGGCGAATAAACAGTTTTACGCCTAATGAATCTTCCAAATTTTTGATTTTATGGCTTACCGCACTTTGCGTCAGGCATAAAATCTCCGCCGCGCGTGTAAAGCTCATCTGATCGGCTGCAATAAGAAAGCAATGGAGCCCAGATAACACAGGCCCAGTCAAACATGGTAGTCGCATATATCATTAAACAACATGGATTTATCAACACATGATATACCTAAATGTCCTCAGATTCTTGCTTCTAATCACTGGTGGACATAAAGACAAAAGCCACTGCTCATGACAGTGACTTATTTATCATTTAAAATTATTTGTTAGATCTTATTGTACATCTCGTAATAAGCGTTGCTTTTGTTCTTCTTTCAGTAATGTCCAATGGCAACCATCAATGGCTCCAGCAAACATCCACAACAACTTCACATCAAGATCTTTACCGTGGCTCTGCCGGACTTTACGAAAGACCTCAACCGCTCCCAGCGAGACAAAGCTACTAACATCTGGAACGCCGGCTTTTTTCACCATCCGCTCCAACGTCAAACGCATGTTAGGTAAGTCCCTAATTCTTTTGCTTTTATCTGACATTTTGTAATTCTTATCAGACGTTGAAATAGCAATTGACTCCTTAATTAAGTTCGCACAAGCCTTTGCATCTGTTTGGTAAATTTGGGTAATGTCGTAGTAATTGACAACGGCAGTGGTGCTACGTTTGATGTGTCTGAACTTTTCGCAACCGAGTAAAGTAAAATGTTGGTCGAGATTGCTCCCCCCCCGAAGGAATACAGCCTTATCGGTAATGATGGCGTACATTGCATTTTCTATAAAAATGCCTGTACCACCGAACATGGAGCGTTTTTCAAACACGCCAAATTCGCGCAAATAATTAAAGATCTCTTCCCTGAACCCTAGCAAAATTCATCTCCCATTAATTGTTAATGGCTTATTTTTCCTGAAGCGCCGAATAGAATCGCGTCATTAAATTGACTTTGACACAGCAAATTAATAATCGCCACATATGAAACAGTGAACACTTAAAAGTGAGAATTTAGACATATTACGGGACAAAAAATAAGCACTTTGAGGCAAATACGACCGTATTTTTTTATGGTGAAAACTGAACGAGTATCCCAAAATATACAGTAGGCACTATCTTTATTCTTATCGTCGTCTTGCACGCATTGGGTATCCTTTTTTAGGCAATATCATGAATGAAATCGCCCTTTATCCATCCAATGTCCATATACTGCCAGGTGGCAGGGGCTCATTTACCCTGATAGAAAAGCGCTACCTGAGGATGCTAAAGGAAGCGTTAGCTAAGGATCTTCCTTTTGCCGTTTGTATGATTAACGAATCAGAGGTCGATAGTGAACTCAAACAAATCCCTGCTATAGCAACCCAATGCAACATCATCAACTTTGATCAGTTGGAGTCTGGCTTGTTATCTATTGTGGTTGAAGGGGTACAGAAAATTCGTATTCATGACATCCATCTCGAACAAGACGGGTTGATGAAAGGCAATTGCACACTTTATCCAAACTGGGGGGGTGACACTCTAAGGCCCAAAGATGAAGAGTTGGTTGATAAACTAAAGCTATTTTTTCAATCCATGCCAGAAATCAGCTCTCTGTACCCATCACCACATTGGGATGATATATCTTGGGTATGCCAACGCTGGATTGAGGTGCTACCGCTTGAGGTTCACTACAAGCAACTACTGATCACCCAAAATAACGCTACGTTAACCGCCCGCTTCCTACACAAATTGTTTCACTTGCCTGAAAACTAGTCAGATAAACATCCTGTAATGAATTTGTGCCATCGCCACTATCTATCCCCTCTCAGTCCCGATAGAATAGCCATGTCCAGACTTTTCGTAATGCAGTAATGACTCACGTATCTTTTTTTTGGCTAAAACCTGAAAACGACAAGATAATTAAGGGATTAGAGTCAGAATTCTGCTCTCTAGTTAAATCAGCCGTGCAAAAAGACAGGCTTATCCTTCCCCCTATCCCGTCCGTTCTCAGCAAGCTTCAACAGCTATGCAATAACGACGAAACTACCGTTCGCGATGTTGCCGATCTTCTCATCGATGATCCTGGTATCACCGCCTATATCGTCAAAATATCCAACACAATGATGTTCAACCGTCGCAATGTGGTTTGCCATGATATCTATAACGCAGTCAGTCGGTTAGGTATTTTTAGGGTAAGGGATATCATTACCGCGAAGGCCATCGAGGAGCTCAAGCTGCGGTATCACTTCAGCAAAGAATGCAACCAACTCCTCAAGCAGAGTGCCATTCGCTCGCGTCAGCTCGCTGCCACCATGGCATTAATCAGCCATGGCTTGGCCAACCACGAAGAGTTCCCCAAAGAACTAGAGCCGGAAAAAGCGTTGCTAGCAGGGCTGTTTGCCGATATTGGCCTATTCAGCCTGATCCATGAATACCAGTCCTATCTTGATAGTGGTAACTATCTCGATATCGATATCGCCAAGTATGTTTTCCAGCATAGCTGCCAAGAAGCCAGTAAGGTGATCCTTAAGCACTGGGGCTTCGACGACGATTACCTTGAAGTCGCAACCAACCAACCTCTTAAACACCCAACACTAAGTGACAATACTGGCTATCTTGATGTCGCACGTATGGCCCATCACCTGCTGATGTTCAAGAGTAATGATGATGCTATCGACGAACACCATGTCGAGCTAGATCTCGCTGGTGCCGAAGTGATGTATGAATTAACCAACCTCCCTGCGAAAGAATTTAATCTGCGCCTCAAAATGGTCATTAGCAATAGCGGCCTTTAGAGTTCTGTTCTGAAACTCGCTTCCGGCATACTGTAAGCGCATCAATTTGCTGAGAATGGTTGTTGACCCATTCTCAGCCTTACTGATAAGCTGCTGAAAATATACCAAACCCAGTCATATTCTGTTCATATCAGAGTCATCTCGCCATTTGAGTTCAACCCAAATTGATGAAGACATAGTCGCTTTACATCAACGCAATTTTAGGTAGAAATCGAGAGGTAAAGAGGCTCCCAAGGGCTAGTTTATGGATAACCAGCCTCAACACTCACAAGGACCCACATGTTCTCTGGCATGCTCTATATTTTCCTGCCGTTGATTATCGGCTACTTCATTACCATCAATAAGCCTGCAGTACTGGCGTTTATCAACACTCAGACCAGCAGGCTGGTTCTGGTGATCCTGACCCTTATGGGGCTCAGTTTGGCCGGACTGGATAATATTGGGCAAAACCTCAACCAGATCCTCACTTACACCCTTGTATTCTTTTTAATGATCAGCGCCTGTAATCTGCTTGCCCTGCCAGTGCTAGACAAACTGATGCCAACTGAGACGGCTCATGGACACCAAACACTGCCATTGCGCGATATGATTTTAGAATCACTGAAGCTCATCGTAGTGGTTGCAGGCGGGTTGATTGTCGGTCTAATGACAGGTATCGAACTAGGCTGGGTAGATCAAGCTAGCGAAGTGATATTGCTATTACTGCTTTTCCTTATTGGCATCCAGCTCAGAAACAGCGGGATGACTCTGAAGCAAATTTTGCTCAACAAGAAAGGAATCATCATCGCGTTAACGATTATTGCTACCTCTCTGCCTGGCGGCTTGATTGCAGCATGGCTGCTTGACCTTCCCTATAACCAAGGCTTAGCGATGGCTTCTGGGTTCGGGTGGTATTCTCTGGCGGGTATCTTAATTGGTGACAGCCTTGGCCCTGTCATGGGCGGCGCTGCTTTCCTTAACGAATTATTGCGCGAGCTAGTCGCCCTGAGCCTGATCCCTATGATGATCAGCCGCTACCCGAGTACTGCGATCGGCTATGCTGGTGCCACCGCGATGGACTTCACCCTACCGGTGATCCAAAACTGTGGCGGCATACGCTGTGTTCCGATTGCAATTGTCAGCGGGTTTATTCTCAGCTTACTTGTACCAGTATTGATGCTGTTCTTTTTGTCGTTGTAAGAGTTGGCTATTGGCTATTGGCTATTGGCTAAAAGAGTTTAAGCAAAACTATTTTTGCATCAATTAACTCAGATCCTTGTTTATCTAAATGAGGGTACCCAAAATCTAAGGTATCCTCTTTTACTCTTATCAATGCATTCCTATGACACTAGCCAATAACTGTGTGCCTTAGGCTAAGTCACTTTACTGCCAACCAGTAATTCCAATCTCTTTACCACTAGCCTCCTTACCACTAGCCCATGACCTAGCGCCTCTAGCCAAGCTCTTATACCAACCTACATAAATATTTGATCAGTCTGCAGGTTAAAATGGTCGCGGTAGGAATGGCAGTTACCTGCCCCCCCCCGCGCAGATCCGGACGTGCGCTACTAACGCATCCGGCTCCTACCTTGGGTGCATAGCGTAAAAGCGCTTTTC
>NZ_JANEYT010000080.1 GCF_024357955.1 Photobacterium pectinilyticum | reverse complement strand
CCAACTAGAAATCAACTAGTTGGGATTATCGCCTAACTGCAGGATCGTTCAAGTTAGCTTAAACGATCGGCATTACGCCTATGGTGGGCGTTGTGCTATCGTAAGGACAGTTAATATCCAGCTTGGCAGTAAGGCTTTGTTCGCTGTCATTTGCTGGTCAGATAAGACGACAGGTATTTGAAAAGGAACCCCTATGACTGTGCAGGATCACTTCCAAACGGCGATGGAAAAGGCGTGGGACAAGGTAAATAGTGCCCAGCCTGATGCAATAGCAGACTGGCCGAAGAGTAAGCTCGATGAGCTTAAGCAAGTCTTGGCTTACAGTGACTTTGTTACCGCCTCGGTTGTTCGCGATGCCACCTTGTTACCTTGGCTGGCTCAGCACTTGGATGATCTAGCTCGGGCAGAAGATTACCGGAGCGATCTTGCTCAACAGTTGGCAACGGTGAGTGATGAAGCGGGCATGATGCGGGTTTTGCGTCAGTTCCGTCACCGCGAAATGGTCTGGATAGCATGGCGTGACTTCATTGGCCGCAATAGCTTGGATCTGAGCCTTAGCCATTTATCGATGTTGGCAGAGGCGATGATCATGGAAACTTACAACTGGCTTTACGCCCTGTGTTGTCGTGACTGGGGTACACCGATGAACAGTAGTGGCGAAGCGCAGCCGATGCTGATCCTCGGGATGGGTAAGCTCGGAGGCGGTGAACTGAACTTTTCGTCCGATATCGATTTGATCTTCACCTACCCGGAAAATGGTGAGACCCAGGGGGGGCGACGAAGTCTAGCCAACGCTCAGTTCTTTACCCGCTTGGGACAGCGCTTGATCAAGGCGCTCGACCAACAAACGTATGATGGTTTCTGTTATCGGGTCGATATGCGGTTGCGTCCTTTTGGTGACAGTGGCCCCTTGGTGATGAGCTATGCGGCACTGGAAGATTACTACCAGGAGCAGGGCCGTGACTGGGAGCGCTATGCCATGATCAAGGCCCGGGTGATGGGCAAAGAAAGTTTTTCTCAGTATCAGGAGCTGCGTCAGATGTTGCGGCCATTTGTGTTCCGCCGCTATATCGACTTCAGTGCTATTCAGTCACTGCGACGTATGAAGGCGATGATCAGCAGTGAGGTTCGTCGTCGAGGCTTGACCAACAATATCAAGCTTGGACCGGGTGGGATCCGCGAAGTGGAGTTTATTGCCCAGTCGTTTCAGTTGATCCGTGGAGGCCGAACACCTGAGTTGCGTGGTCGTGGCTTGCGCGAAACTCTTCAGGCGATCAGAACGCAGGGTCTACTGCCTGAGAAGCAGGTTGATGATTTGGATCAGGGCTATGCTTTTTTGCGCCGACTAGAAAATTTGCTGCAGGCAATCGACGATATGCAGACCCAGACCTTACCGGACAAGCCGTTGAATCAATATCGGTTGGCTTTAGCGATGGGGTTTGAGGATTGGTTCGGGCTGGAGCAGGCTGTGAGCCAGCGTATGGCTGCAATCCATGAGGTGTTCGATGACATTATCGGTGCCGATGAGGAAGAGCAACAAAGCGAGGCTACAGCCCATTTTCATGAAATGTGGGCAATGATCAAAGACGCCGACGTCGTGACTGCGATCCTTGGCGAGCTCAATGCGTCTGAGGCTGACAGGCAGTTTGCTATTTTGAGCAATATGAAATCTGAGCTCTCCAAGCGCACCCTCGGGCCCAGGGGACGCGAGGTCCTGGCCAAATTAATGCCGACGGTTTTGATGTTGATTGTCACCCGCGAAGACGCCCCAGCTGTGCTCGAGCGGGTGTGTAAGCTGATAGTCCGAATAGCAACCCGAACGACTTACCTCGAACTGCTCAGTGAGCACCCTGCGGCCCTTGAGCAGTTGGTGCGCTTGTGTGCCGCCAGCCCGATGGTAGCTACCCAGCTGGCCCAGTATCCTATCTTGCTCGATGAGTTACTTGATCCCCAGCATCTGTATAACCCGACGCCGTTGGAGAATTATGGTGATGAGTTGCGTGAGTTCCTTGCCCGGATCCCGGAAGAGGATATGGAGCAGCAGATGGAGGCGATCCGCCAGTTCAAGCAGACCCAACTGCTGCGCATTGCGGCCGCGGATATTGCCGGGGCGTTGCCGCTGATGAAGGTGAGCGATCATCTTACCTACCTATCCGAGGCGATTGTCGCGGCCGTGGTTAATCAGGCTTGGTTGCAAATGGCAGAAAAATACGGCGAGCCGACCCATCTGCTCGAGAGAAGCGGCCGCGGGTTTGCGGTATTGGGCTATGGCAAGGTTGGTGGCTGGGAGCTGGGTTATGGCTCGGATTTGGATCTGGTGTTTTTGCATGACTGTCCGGATAACGTCTATACCAATGGTCGCAAAGAAATCGATGGCCGTCAGTTTTATCTGCGCTTGACTCAGCGGATTGTTCATCTGTTCTCTACCCGCACGGCTTCGGGCGTACTGTATGAAGTCGATGTCCGCCTGCGCCCATCTGGTGCATCAGGTTTATTGGTGAGCACGATGGAAGCGTTTGCTGACTATCAGCAGGAAGAAGCATGGACCTGGGAGCACCAGGCCTTAGTTAGGGCCAGAATGATTTATGGTGATACGCCGCTTCAACAGGCATTTGCTGCGGTGAGGCAAGCGATTTTGATGTCTCCTCGTGAGGCCGCTCCATTGCGTAAGGAAGTGGTCGCAATGCGCCATAAGATGCGAGAACATCTAGGTAGCAAAAAGGCGGGTATGTTCGGCCTTAAACAGGATAAAGGTGGGATCACCGACATCGAGTTTCTGGCCCAGTATTTGGTGCTATTGCATGCGGCAGAGGAAAAGGCCTTGATCCGTTGGTCTGATAATGTTCGTTTGTTCGAGACCATGGCGGACTATGAAATATTGGCGCCGGAGCAAGCTATGCAGCTCAAGCACGCTTACTGTGTGATGCGCGATGAAATTCATCGTTTGAGTCTGCTTGGCTTACCTGCCTACGTGGAAGATGGCAGGTTTTTGGCTGAACGCCAAGCGGTGCAGCAGATCTGGCAGGCATTACTGGAGCCAGGTGCTTAATTAAGATTACGCAGAAATAAGTAGGAGCGGGGCATCGCCTCGCTCTTTGTGATTGAATTACCGTTGAAATCCCCTGAGCAGATGCATGCTAATTTGGCTTTGTGTTAATATTTGGGGGTTAACACAATCCCGGAGAAAAAAATGAAACTGACTCTTCCTGATTATGATCAAGCAGGCGTGCTGGTCGTGGGTGATGTCATGCTGGATCGCTACTGGTATGGGCCGACAGGCCGCATTTCCCCTGAAGCCCCCGTTCCTGTAGTGAAAGTTGATCAGGTTGAGGAGCGTCCGGGTGGCGCCGCGAACGTGGCGATGAATATTGCAGCACTGGGCGGTCACGCCCGGTTGGTTGGCTTGACGGGTATTGATGAGCCAGCCCGTGCGCTGTCTGAAAAACTGTCGTCACTGGATGTGCGTTGTGATTTCGTGACGTTGCCTGATTATCCGACCATCACCAAGCTGCGCGTCATGAGCCGCGGCCAGCAGATGATCCGTCTGGACTTCGAAGAAGGTTTCCACAACGTGCCGGCGGATATGATTTTGCCGCGTATGGAGCAAGCCCTGTCTTCAAGCAAGGTTGTGGTACTGTCTGATTATGCCAAGGGCGCCCTTGAGCATGTGCAGGCAATGATCCAGCTGGCACGCAAGTCCGGTATTTCGGTGATGGTTGACCCGAAAGGGGCTGACTTTGAACGCTACCGTGGCGCAACCCTACTGACTCCTAATCTGTCCGAGTTTGAAACGGTGGCGGGTAAAACCCAGTCGGAACAAGATTTGGTCGAAAAAGGCCTAGCACTGATTGAACGCTATGAGTTCGATGCATTGTTGGTGACACGCAGTGAGCATGGCATGACGTTGCTGCAAAAAGGCCAAGAGCCGCTACACATGCCGACGCAGGCCAAAGAAGTGTATGACGTGACTGGTGCCGGTGATACGGTTATTTCGGTACTGGCAGCATCGCTGGCTGCGGGAAAGTCGCTGTCGGATTCATGCAAGCTGGCCAATGCCGCTGCAGGTGTTGTGGTTGGCAAGCTGGGGACCTCGACCCTATCGACCATTGAACTGACCGAAGCGATCCATGGTAGCCAGGACAGCGGGTTTGGTGTGATCAGCGAAGCCCAGCTCAAGCAGGCGGTGAAAACAGCCCGTGCGCGTGGCGAGAAAGTGGTGATGACCAATGGTTGTTTCGATATTTTGCACGCCGGTCATGTGGCGTACTTGAATGAGGCAGCGAAATTGGGTGACCGCCTGATTGTGGCCGTGAATTCTGACAGCTCGGTACAGGCACTCAAAGGTCCAGGCCGTCCGGTTAACCCGGAAGATCGTCGTATGGCGGTATTGGCGGGCTTGGGCGCGGTTGACTGGGTGGTACCATTTAGTGAAGAAACCCCACAGCGTTTGATCAGTGAAATTTTGCCAACCTTGCTGGTGAAAGGGGGCGATTACAAGCCGGAAGAGATTGCCGGTGGTCAAGAAGTGATTGCGGCTGGTGGCCAAGTACTGGTGTTGAACTTCGAAGACGGTTGCTCGACAACTGAAATTATCGAAGCCATCAAAGGAGGCCGAGGCTAGTCGCCTTAAGGCTTTATCAAGTCAATAAAAAAGCGCCATCATTGTTGATAGCGCTTTTTTTATGACAATATGTCTGATGCTAGGCTGCGATTATTTCGCTTTCACTAGGCCGGCGTTTACGTCCACGACATCCTGTTCGGTCAGTGAGCCCACAGCTTGCTTTAGCTGAAGCTGGCTGATGATGTAATCATAGCGAGCATTGGCTAACTGGCGATTTGCATCATATAGGCGGCGGGTTGCGTCCAGTACATCAACAATCGTACGGGTACCGACATCGAAACCGGCTTCGGTCGCTTCAAGTGCTGACTGAGCAGACACAACTGACTGCTGGTAAGCGCGAAGAGCACCGATTGAGGCATTGATGTTGTTGTAGAAGGCGCGAACGTCTCGAACAACACTGCGGTAAGAACCTTCCAGATCTTCACTGGCAGCGACATAACTGAACTGGGCCTGCTTCACTTCAGAGGTCACGCGGCCACCGGTGTAGACAGGTAGCGCCAAGTTGATACCGGCTGTCAGCGTACCGTCATCTGCTCCTGAAACTTTGTCATCGTAGCTATAGCCAGCATTGAAAGACAGAGTTGGCAAATGGCCAGATTCTGCCAGGGTGATTTCATCACGGGCGATATCTTGTGAAATGCGAGAGGTCAACAGGCTAAGGTTTTCTGTCTCGGCATCTTTAAGCAGGCTTTCCACGTGAGACTTTGGTGCACTGGCACTAAAGCGACGGGTGTCCAGAATGCTCAGATTAGTGTGCTCTTGACCGGTGATCTCACGTAGGCCTTCGTAGCTGTTAGTCAGGGCATTTTCTGCCAATATCTCATCAGCCAGTACGCTATCGTACTGAGCTTGGGCATCGTGTACATCGGTAATAGCCGATAGGCCGACTTCGAAACGTTGTTTGGTTTGCTCTAGCTGGCGGCCAACAGCGGCTTTCTCCGCACGGACGAATTCTAGGTCGTCCATTGCGCGAAGCACGGCAAAGTAGGCGTCAGAGACACGCAGGATCAAGCCTTGCTGAGAGGTTGCGTAAAATGCATCGCTCTGGCGGGCAACCTTCTCGCTGATATCTAGGTTTATCCAGCTGGCGCGGTTGTAGACCGACTGGTCTAGGGATAGACCGCCGTTGAAACCGTCCGCATCGCCATCCATACGGGAGACGTTATAGCCAGCTGTTAGGTTGATTTGTGGTAGCAGTGCGCTTCGGGTTGAGTTAATCGCTTCGAACGCAGTATCTTTATCGGCAGCCGCACGTAGCAGCTGAGGGTCATTTTGTTTTGCTTGTTGGTAGATTTCGGCGAGATCATCAGCCAGTGCAGTATGGCTAAGACCGCCAAGCGCAAAGCTAACAATAAGCGGAAGCAATTTTTTCATGTATGCCTATCCTGGTCCTGACAAAAATAAGAGCAAGGCTCCAGTTTAACCTATGTTTCCTTGCGAGAAACTGATCTTTGAACAATTTACTTTATTTTACGATATTTTACTGGATTAATTGTGATTCTAATCGGTTCATAGGCAAAAATGACTTAAAAAAAATCATAATTATTGTCATAAATGTTGAATTAAATCATTGCCGTTCTTTGGTGGGGATGGAATCATATACGTTTTCGTCGGCCGGAAGCCGTATTCACAAGGGCCAGAGGGACAAAAACATGGCAAAAACAACAAATAAGAACAGTGGCCCAGCACAGTTTTCTGCCAGTGATGTCGATGTCATCGCCCAGGAGTCATTGTTCAAAGGTTTTTTCAGCATGGTGAAGTACCGTTTTCGCCATCGCTTATTTGCCGGCGGCTGGAGTGAGCCGATGGACCGTGAATTGTTCGAGCGCGGCCATGCTGCTGCCATGTTGCCGTATGATCCCGCGACCGATCAGGTGGTGTTGGTTGAGCAATTCCGAGTCGGCGCGTTGGCCGCCGAGGGCTGTTCTCCTTGGCAGCTGGAAATTGTGGCTGGTATTATTGAACCCGGCGAGCAACCCACAGAGGTCGTGCGCCGAGAAGCTGTAGAAGAAGCCGGTCTTGATGTTGGACCGTTGCATAAAATTACCCGTTATCTGTCAAGCTCCGGCGGTTGTTCCGAAACGTTGGATATCTTCGTTGGTGAGGTTGACAGTACCCTTGCCGGCGGTATTCACGGCCTGGCAGAGGAGGGTGAAGACATCAAAGTGCACGTGGTCTCTCGAGAAGATGCCTACCGTTGGGTAGAATCTGGTAAAATTGAGAATGCAGCCTCGATCATTGCCCTGCAATGGTTGCAATTGAACTACACTCGATTGCAAGCTGCTCCTTAGACGACCAAGACCACTGAGGATACCGATTGAATAGAAGGTACACTGTTGATTTTGCTGGTATCATGCGACTCTACGAAACCAACTATGCGAAGTTGCTCCCATTGCTGCCAAAAAGCGATCAGGTTGGCGACCATTGCATTTATTGTGTTTCGGAACAGGAATATCATCTGACCATTATTGAGTCGACCCGCTACACCACGGTAGTTGAGCTGCTGCTAGAAGCAGAAAAATCGCTGCCGGATTACCTGATCCCGAAAATGACGATCAGGTTATACCACGATGCCAGGGTCGCAGAAGTGTGTTCAGCTCAGCAGACTTCACGTCTGAAGCCAAGGTATGATTACCCCAATATGCGGATGCATCAGAAAGATGAGAAGCATCAGGTTAACCGTTTTTTGGGAGACTGGTTGGCATACTGCCTAAGAAATGGGATCAGCAAACAGTCGGTTTGTTAACAGAATCAGATAGACAAGGTTTTTGACGTTTTGCAGACTTTTACTCTGCCACAGACGAACCGCGATAGTGTGGTTCTCCTGCAAATTACCGATACCCACCTTTTTGCCGACGATGGCGGCAGTTTGTTGGGTGTCGCGACGAAAGACAGCTTTCATGCCGTTTTGGACGCGGTAGATGCTGCTGCGCGTCCTTTTGATGCCATAGTGGCGACGGGCGATATTTCACAAGATCATACGGAACATTCCTACCAGCGCTTTTGCGATGGTATTGCTCGTTGGTCGCAGCCATGTTTCTGGTTGCCGGGTAATCATGACTACCAGCCGAGCATGCAAGCCGTTTTGCCTTCAGCGCAAATCAAGTCTTGCCATCAAGTGTTGGCTGGTGAGTATTGGCAGGTGATCCTGCTTGACAGTCAGGTCAAGGGGGTCCCCCATGGTGAGCTGAGCCAAGCTCAGCTTGAGATGCTGGAGCAGGCATTATCAGCCCAGCCAGATCGCCATGCGCTGGTCCTGTTGCACCATCACCCACTACCAGCCGGAAGTTCTTGGCTGGATCAGCACCAACTGCATGACAGTGAACCGTTCTGGCAGGTGATTGGGCGCTATCCGCAGGTGAAGGCAATTTTGTGTGGCCATATTCACCAAGAACTGGATCGGATTCAGCAAGGGGTAAGGGTGCTCGCGACACCATCTACTTGCATACAGTTTCAGCCTGACTCCCATGACTTTGCCTTGGACCAGAAAAGCCCGGGTTGGCGCTACCTTGTTTTGCATAGCAATGGGCAGCTCGACACCCAAGTCTGTCGTCTGGAAGGCCATGACTTTACACCAAACTTTGAATCTGCAGGTTACTAGATGAAGCCGCTGCTACTGTATATCCATGGCTTTAATAGCTCTCCGAAATCTCTCAAGGCAACCCTGATGGCGGAATACTGCCAGCGTGAGCGACCGGATATTCGAGTCGAAATCCCGCAAATGCCTTGCTATCCTTTGGAGGCGGCGACGTTTATTGATGAGCTGGTGCAATCATTGCGTCATGAATACCAGATAGCGTTGGTTGGCAGTTCGCTGGGAGGCTACATCTCTACATGGCTCAATGACCGTTATCAGTTACCTGCAGTCTTGGTTAACCCCGCGGTTAAGCCCTATGAGCTGCTGCAGGACTATTTGGGTGAGCAAGAAAACCCTTACACCGGTGAACGTTATTTCCTTGAGCCCAAACATATGGATGAACTGCGCCAGATGAATGTGGCCCAACCTAGCCGTCCCGAGCAGCTGTGGCTGCTGCAACAAGAAGGTGACGAAGTACTGGATTACCGCCAGGCTGTCGAGAGATACTCGTCCTGCCGGCAAACCGTTGAGCCCGAAGGGGATCATAGTTTTGTCGGATTTGATCGTTATCCTGAAAAAATCATTCAATTCTTGGGATTGTAATACCTTCCGAGCACTTGTTGCTTGAGAGGTATTTGTCCCGACTTGGATCAAATTCGACTCACATTTGTGGGCCCCATTTTCGACCCCAGCTTGACAACCGAGCTGGGGTTACTGACTATTGTGGCCAAAAATTATTCCGTAACTTTCCGTAATTATGACAGATCAAAGCTATAACGCTGGAGCCATAGAGGTTCTAAATGGCCTTGAGCCAGTACGCCGCCGTCCGGGGATGTATACCGACACGGTACGGCCAAACCACCTTGGCCAGGAAGTCATCGATAACAGTGTCGATGAAGCCTTGGCTGGCCATGCCCGCAAGGTAGAGGTCATTCTTCATGCGGATCAGTCGCTGGAAGTGATTGATGACGGACGGGGGATGCCAGTAGATATCCACCCTGAGGAAGGGGTTTCTGGGGTCGAGCTGATCCTATGCAAGCTTCACGCCGGTGGTAAATTCTCAGGCAAAAACTACCAGTTCTCTGGTGGTTTGCACGGGGTTGGGATCTCGGTAGTCAACGCCCTGTCTAACCGGGTAGAAGTCACGGTGAAACGTGACGGCCAGCTCTACCAGATCGCGTTTGAAAACGGTGATAAGGTCAGTGAACTGGAAGTGATTGGAACTTGCGGTCGCCGTGCCAAAGGAACCAGTGTCCATTTCTGGCCAAATCCTAAGTATTTTGACAGCCCGAAGTTCTCTGTCTCTCGCCTGAAAAGCAACCTCAAGGCCAAAGCGGTGCTTTGCCCGGGACTGGAAATTGTCTTTACCGACAAAACCAATGATGAAACCATCCGTTGGTGTTACGAAGACGGATTGAAGGACTACTTGGCTGAAGGTGTCAAGGGTTATACCCTGCTGCCGGAAGAGCCGTTTACCGGTGTCTTCAGCGGCCAGACTGAAGCGGCTGATTGGGCGTTGCTATGGCTGCCGGAAGGCGGTGAGTTGATCACCGAAAGTTACGTTAACCTTATTCCAACGGCTCAAGGTGGTACCCATGTTAACGGCCTGCGTCAGGGGCTGCTTGATGCCATGCGTGAATTCTGTGAGTTCCGCAACTTGTTGCCTCGTGGCGTGAAGTTGACAGCAGATGACATTTGGGACCGCTGTGCCTATGTGTTGTCGGTGAAAATGCAGGATCCACAATTTGCCGGCCAGACTAAAGAGCGCTTATCATCGCGCCAGTGTGCGGCATTTGTCTCTGGTGTGGTAAAAGATGCCTTCAGCCTGTGGTTGAACGAGCGTCCGCAACTTGCCGAGCAGTTGGCAGAGGTGTGTATTGCCAATGCCCATCGCCGGATGCGCGCCAGCAAGAAGGTGGTACGTAAGAAGGTCGCTTCTGGTCCAGCATTGCCGGGTAAGCTGGCAGACTGTTCGCAGCAGGATTTGTCCCGAACTGAACTGTTCTTGGTCGAGGGTGACTCGGCAGGCGGCTCGGCCAAGCAGGCCCGTGACCGTGTATTCCAGGCTATTATGCCGCTGCGCGGTAAGATTTTGAACACCTGGGAAGTCTCTGCCGATCAGGTGCTGGCCTCGCAGGAAGTGCATGATATTTCTGTGGCATTGGGTATCGACCCGGACAGTGATGATCTTAGTGGCTTGCGCTACGGTAAGATTTGCGTTCTTGCTGATGCCGACTCGGATGGTTTGCACATTGCAACCTTGCTGTGCGCTCTGTTTGTCCGTCACTTCGAGTCTCTGGTTCGTGCTGGCCATGTGTATATCGCCATGCCGCCACTGTACCGGATTGATCTTGGCAAGGAAGTGTATTACGCCTTGGATGATGCCGAGAAAGACGGGATCCTCGATCGCCTTAGCAACAAGCGTGGTAAGGTCAACGTCCAGCGCTTTAAAGGACTGGGTGAGATGAATCCGCTTCAGCTGCGCGAAACCACCATGGATCCGAATACTCGCCGCCTGGTTCAGCTGACTATCGATGATGATGAGCAGACCAACGAGATGATGGATATGTTGCTGGGTAAGAAGCGTGCGGAAGACCGCCGCCACTGGCTGCAGAGCAAAGGCGATATGGCCGAAGTGTGATTGACCGGGCCTGCCAGTACTGTCTTGTATAGTGGCGGGCCTTGCCTGATGATTTGATAGCCCGAGGATGCAATGCGCCCGGACTAGAAATATAAACGGAATACCCAACGATGACTGATGTCTCAATGGATGGCGTAGAACAGCTTCCGCTACGGAAGTTTACCGAAGATGCCTACCTCAATTACTCCATGTACGTGATCATGGATCGTGCCTTGCCGTTCATCGGTGATGGCCTCAAGCCTGTTCAGCGTCGCATTATCTATGCGATGTCCGAGCTGGGCTTATCGGCAACCGCGAAATATAAGAAGTCGGCACGTACTGTCGGTGATGTACTGGGTAAGTACCACCCGCACGGTGACTCGGCATGTTATGAAGCCATGGTCTTGATGGCGCAGCCTTTCTCCTACCGCTACCCGCTGGTGGACGGCCAGGGTAACTGGGGTGCTCCGGACGATCCGAAATCCTTCGCCGCGATGCGTTATACCGAATCTCGCCTGTCGCGCTTTTCTGAAGTCTTGCTTGCTGAGCTGGGCCAAGGCACGGTTGACTGGGGCTTGAACTTTGACGGCACGATGAAAGAGCCGAAGATGCTGCCTGCCCGCCTGCCGCATATCTTGCTCAATGGCGTAACCGGTATTGCCGTGGGGATGGCAACGGATATCCCGCCGCACAATACCCGTGAGGTGGCCAATGCCGCTGTACACCTGATTGAGAATCCGAAAGCGGAACTTGACGAGGTCATGGAGTTTGTCCAAGGGCCGGATTACCCAACTGAAGCCGAAATCATCACCTCGAAAACCGATCTTAAAAAGGTCTACCGCACTGGCCGCGGTAGTATCAGAATGCGTGCGGTATGGCACAAGGAAAGCGGAGATATCGTGATCACCGCTTTGCCACACCAAGTGTCGGGCTCGAAGCTATTGGAGCAGATCGCCAGCCAGATGCGCGCCAAGAAACTACCGATGGTTGAAGACTTGCGTGATGAGTCGGATCATGAAAACCCGACCCGTATTGTGATTGTGCCACGTTCAAATCGGGTCGATAGCGAGCAGTTGATGAATCACCTGTTTGCCTCTACCGATTTGGAAAAGAGTTTCCGTGTTAACCTCAACATGCTAGGCCTTGATGGTCGTCCGCAGGTTAAGGGGCTGGTGCAGATCGTTTCTGAGTGGATCGAATTCCGCCGTACCACGGTGCGCCGTCGCTTGCAGCATCGTTTGGATAAGGTGAATGCCCGTTTACATATCCTTGAGGGTTTGTTGGCGGCTTACCTTAATATTGATGAGGTTATTGAAATCATCCGTACCGAGGATGATCCGAAAGCCGAGTTGATGTCTCGTTTCGACCTGTCAGCCATCCAAGCTGATGCGATCTTAGAAATCAAGCTTCGCCAGTTGGCCAAACTGGAAGAAATTAAGATCCGTGGTGAACAGGATGAGCTATCGAAAGAGCGTGATCACCTTGAGAAGCTACTGGGCTCAGAGCGTCGTTTAAACACCTTGATCAAAAAAGAAATCTTGGCCGATGCCGAGAAGTATGGCGATGACCGCCGCTCGCCATTGGTTGAGCGAGAAGAAGCTAAGGCGCTGACCGAGCGTGAGCTGATCCCGTCTGAAGCTATCACGGTTGTGTTGTCTGAAAAAGGTTGGGTTCGCCATGCCAAGGGGCATGAGGTTGACCCTACTTCCTTAAGCTACAAATCGGGAGATGGCTATCTCGCCCATACCCGTGGCAAGAGCAATCAACCTGCCGTTTTCCTTGGGTCGGATGGTCGCAGCTATGCGCTTGAGTCCCATAGCCTACCATCAGCCCGTAGCCAAGGTGAACCGGTCACTGGTCGTTTGAACCTGACACCGGGGAGCCATATCCGTCAGGTCATGATGTCTGATGATGATCAGCTATGGTTGATGGGGTCGGATGCAGGATACGGCTTCATCTGTAAATGCAGTGACATGGTGTCGAAGAACAAGAACGGTAAAGCGTTGCTGACGGTTCCTGAAAATGCCGAGGTGGTACCGCCGCAGTGTATTGCGGACTTGGACAATGACGAGATCCTCGCCATTACCAACGAAGGCCGGATGCTGTTGTTCCCGATCAAAGAGTTGCCTCAGCTGGGCAAGGGGAAAGGCAATAAGATCATCAATATTCCAGCGGCCCGCTCGAAGTCGCGGGAAGAGTTTTTGTCACAATTAGTTGTGCTACCGAAAGGCAGTCACCTGACACTATATGCTGGCAAGCGCAAGCTGGGGCTCAAGCCTGCTGATCTGGATAACTTCCGTGGTGAGCGCGGCCGACGGGGTAGCATGTTGCCACGTGGCCTGCAGCGTGTGACTCGCTTTGAAATAGATTCACCGCAAACATCGGAAGAATAAGTTAGGTGGATGAGCCATGATTCAAGCCCTCCAGACGGAGGGCTTTTTGTTGGGCCTTTTCCAGTAGTTCGGAGCAGAAAGAGGTAGGATGTGGTCTAATTTCTGAACATAAAAGGTGTTTTTTCCCGCAGCCTAAGTATACTAGCGAACGCTTGTACGCTGAGGAGAGTCTGATGTTATTTGTATTGCGCATGATTGCTGTAGTAGTGTTTACTGTTGTCATGTTTGTATTCGGTTGTGGCTATTGTCTGCTAAGCCCGCGTAACCCTAAGAATGTTTATATTGTCGGTCGCCATTTCTGCAAGATGGCCCGTATCTTCGGTATTAAGCTGGAATTTCGTTACCCTGATGGCGAGCAGCCCGTTCCAAGCGTATATTTAGCGAATCACCAGAACAATTATGATTTGTTTACCGTCTCTGGTGCTATCCAACCAAGAACCGTGACCGTGGGTAAGAAAAGCATCTCGTGGATGCCTTTCTTTGGTCAGCTTTATTGGTTAACCGGTAATATCCTCATTGACCGAGCTAACCGCAGTAAGGCTGTCGGTACAATCGGCCAGGTGGTTGAGCAAATTAAACAGCGCAATGTCTCTATTTGGATGTTCCCTGAAGGTACCCGCTCGCGTGGTCGTGGTTTACTGCCGTTCAAAACTGGCGCCTTCCATGCCGCGATCTCTGCTGGTGTGCCAGTTGTGCCGATTGTGTGTAGTAGCACGGAAAATGTTAAGCTGAACAAATGGGACAACGGTGTGGTGATCGTTGAGATGCTACCACCCGTACCGGTAGACGGTATGACAAAAGAAGATGTCCGAGCACTATCGAACCAGTGTCGCGATATGATGGCGGCTAAACTGGATGAGCTAAATGCTGAGGCGACGCGCCGCTCGACAAAGTAATCGATTAGGTTGTTAGCCAAAATATGACTGATGAAGGACATGCCTGTGCGTGTCCTTTTTGTTTTTACCAACCAAGATAAGTCTTTGATCTAGACTTAATTTAGGTTGGTATTGTATGTAGATGAAAACACCATGATTGAAGAACAGGTAATATTGGTCGATCCGCAAGGCAGGGAGCTTGGCGTTCAGGAAAAAATGCAGGCTCACCGGGATGGTGTCCTTCATCTGGCGTTTTCGGTCTTGTTGTACCGGGACGGTGGCAATGAGCGTGAGTTTCTGATGCACCAACGTGCATTGGGCAAATACCACAGTGGCGGGTTGTGGACCAATACTTGCTGCTCACACCCACGCCTGGGCGAGTCGATGGCACAGGCAGGGATCCGCCGGCTTGAAGAAGAGATGGGGATTGTCGATATTCGGACGTTGTCTGATGTGGCAAGCTTTGTCTATCGTGCTGAACTGGATAATGATTTAGTTGAACACGAACTGGACCATGTCTTGATGGCACCGGCCTCTGATATCGTGATTAACCCGAATCCAGAAGAAGTGTTGGCTTATCGCTGGTGGGCTCAGAGTGAGCTCCTGGCTGCATTAGATCAAGAGCCTCACTTGTTTACCGCTTGGTTCCCGCAGGTGCTGGTATTGGCTTTGGCGAATGCTTAGCGCTATAGGACTATAAGTTGTGATAGAAACAAAAAAGCTGCCTTCAGGCAGCTTTTTTGTACGCTTAAATAGCAAATCAAAAAGCGACTATTTACGAACAGCAATCGCTTCGATTTCAATCTTCACATCTTTTGGTAGGCGAGCAACTTCAACGCAAGAACGCGCAGGGTAAGGGGCATTGTGCTCGTCAAAGAACTTGCCGTACACTTCGTTAACGGTAGCGAAGTCGTTAAGGTCTTTCACAAATACCGTCATTTTTACGATATCAGCCACTTTTAGGCCAGATGACTCAACAACCGCCTTAACGTTTTCTAGTGACTGGCGAGCTTGCTCAGCGATATCGTCAGACACTTCACCGGTTTCAGGGTTCACCGGGATCTGGCCTGAAGTCAGAACCATGTTACCTAGGTCAACACCCTGTACATAAGGGCCGATTGCAGCTGGAGCCTGCTCTGTGTGAAGTACTTGAGTCATTACTTGTCCTTACTTTAATTATGTTAGGTCATCGTTAGAGGTCTAGTTTGCAACCCATTGACGAAGAGGTCAAAGGGTTTCAGGTAAGCGGGTTGAAAAGGCAGCACGGTTGGACTTTGGCTGCCTTTATCCCTAGCGGTCGGTAACAGGTCGGCTCTAGGGAAAACCGGTTTTAGGCTGGGATCCCAAGTCTTGCCTTGACCACTTTTTCACACTCGTCAATACGAGAGATATCTTTCGGTGCGATCATCACGGTGTCGTTCCCCCCCACAGTACCGAGGATCTCGGCATGCGGTTGGATGTCGATCAGCCGAGCGACGAGCTGGGCACCGCCGGGGTGGGTTTTTACCACTACGACGAGCTGGTTGTGGGTGATAAATTCGATCTGGGAAGCAATCGATGAGCCGACTTGTACCGGCTCGCTTTCCACTGTCAGGCAGTAGACTTTCTTACCGTAGGCATTCGGCACTTTTGCCACGCCTAGCCTTGATAACAGGCGGGACACGGTAGATTGGCTGACATCTTCAAAACCCATATCGATAAGCTGTGTGCGGATATCATCTTGGGTTGAGAAGCTTTGTTGCTGCAATAATCGCTTACAGGCGGAAGTCATGCTTTCTTCTTGACAGAAAGCGTCTATCGCTCCGTGCATACTGTATCCACTCACGGGCAACTCCTTGTTATTCTGTAGGGTCTTTGATCGTATCTCGTGGACAGCCCTCGCATTGGCTTATTGTTCGGGAAGTCTGTGCTTCTTTACGATGCGAGTAATGGGCTGCAGGTTGGCAAGATATAATGCCTTGGTTGCATAATCTTGCAATGGCATCATATCAACAATGCAACCGTAATTTATTGACCCCTATCACCAAAACAAAACGCCATCTACATGGTTAGAATGAGGAATTATATCCCGAACTATCTAGAAGGGTCCGAGGATTTAACTTGACTTCCTGCTGGGACTGGTTCGCTGCTACACCGTCGTTTTCTTCGGGGAAGTTAAGCCCTGACAGGTTGTTTGTTGAGTAGGTACTGTCTTGGGTTACAGGTAGAAGAGCGCGGCGTTGTGAGCTGTTTGCTTGAGCCTCCGAGGTGGTATCTGAGGTATTGCTGGCAACTTGAATGTCTTCTGTACTCGGACGGTTGAGCTGGCTGACGTAGTCCGAGACCTTGATTCCAGCGAGCTCGGTGCTGGCCGATTGAACCTCAATACCCAGAGCGTCCAGCCAGTCAAAGATCAGTGGTGAGGGGACAAATTGGCTGTAGCGGATTGCCGGTTGCAGATTCTGCAATTCTTCCGGATTGTCGACGATGGCCACGGTGATCCCGGCGATCTCTCCATCGGCATTGAATACCGGCCCGCCACTCATGCCCGACATTACAGGAGCATCACTGAGCGAGTAGAGGCAGTCGGTAGTGGTATCGACGACATCCTGAATGTATCTACCTTCACCGCTAACAGCGGTACCTACTAGGGAGTGACCATGGTGGATAACGGTCTGATCTGGGTAAATTAATCCCCAGGTCGGTTGGGCATTCGAGGAGCGAGGGACCAAAGCCAAGTCACAGGCTGGGTGGTAGATGACACCCGTATCCCAGGACAGTTGGGCCACATGCTTGGCAGTGATCATATAGTCATTATTGATGGGAACAGCGGAGCCAAAGCCGCCCAGCAGCATCGGAACCCCGATTACCACCATTTCGTTGGCTGAATGCTGGTAGGTTTGCTGGACCGGACCATTGCTGGCCACACAGCCAGACAGGGTGACGGCGGTAATACAGATATGACAGGGGCGGGCAAGCAGGCACCTGACTGCTTTTACTAGGTGCGCAATATTTCTCATTTTACTAGCCTTATTTTTATAGTTTTTTCGTGTCGGCATATGGGGCCGGAATAATAAAGGTAGTGAGTAAGAGAGAAGCGGGGGATGGTCGGAAATGAGAATAAAAAAGCCTGCTCAAAGTTGAGCAGGCTTTCTTTTTACTTAGGCAGGAAATGTCGCTAATGAGACAGCTTTTCAGCTGGTTAGCGATGTTTTCAATCTTTGCTTAGTTGTTCTCAGTCATGATTTCGCGTGAAAACACTTTTTCGCAATACTTACACTTAAGCTGGATATCTTCTTTTTTGGTGACGACTTTGAAGCTGCTGTCGACGGGCTCACCATGCGAGATACAGTTGGAGTTTGGGCATTTGAATATCGCATTAATTTGCTCAGGTAGCGCAAGGGTCAGTTTCTTCACGACTTCGTAGTTTTCGATTTGGTTGACCGTTGCTTGTGGCGCATACAGTGCCAGTTGGCTCGCTTGCTCTTCACTGATAAAGATGTTTTCGATCTTAATCAAATCTTTGCCGCCTAGCGCTGAAGAAGGCAGGTTAAGGCCTACAGTGACGCGCTGGTTAGTCTTGTGCATTTTGAACAGTTTTAGCACTTTGATGCCAATATTTGCAGGAATATGGTCGATAACCGTACCGTTCTTTATCGCTTCAACCTGTAGTTGTGTTTCCTTCGTCATTGTTCTTTCTCCTGCTTAGATTGCTTCGTTTAGGACCAGTGCCAGTAGGGCTTGACGTGCGTAGACACCGTTTTCTGCTTGCTGGAAGAAGTAAGCATGTTTTGTTTTGTCGACGTCAGTGGTGATTTCGTCAATGCGTGGTAGCGGGTGCAGTACTTTCATATTGCTACGGGCATCGGTCAACATCGGTGCAGTCAGGATATAAGCCGCTTTCATGTGGGCGTATTCCGATTCGTCGAAGCGCTCTTTCTGGACGCGGGTCATGTACAGGATATCCAGCTCAGGAATGACTTCTTCCATTGCGCTGTGTACGCTATAGCTGATGCCTGCTTCGTCCAATTCTTCGCAGATGTAATCTGGCATTGCCAGAATCTCAGGTGCAATGAAGAAGAATTTCACGTTGTTAAACTTAGCAAGTGCTTGGGTCAGGGAGTGGACTGTACGCCCGTATTTCAGGTCACCGACGAAAGCGACATTGAGGTTATCCAGCGTACCTTGAGTTTCGTAGATAGTGAACAGATCCAGCAGGGTCTGGGTTGGGTGTTGGTTGGCACCGTCACCACCATTAATCACTGGGACATTGTTTGAAAACTCAGAAGCCAGGCGAGCGGCACCTTCTTGCGGGTGGCGCATAACGAAAGCGTCAACATATGAGGAGATTACCTGGACCGAGTCAGCAAGGGTTTCACCTTTCTTCGCCAGTGACGTGTTACCGCCGTTGTCAAAGCCAATCACGGTACCGCCTAGGCGCTGGATAGCGGTTTCAAAAGATAGGCGGGTACGGGTAGATGGCTCGAAGAAACAGCTTGCAACGACCTTGTTTTTTAGAAGTTCAGGGTTCGGATCGGCTTTCAATTTACCGGCAGTCTCTACTACTAGCTCAAGCTCACTACGGCTCAGTTCCGGAATGGAGATGATGTGCTTTTGAAACAGCGAATTCGCCATGGCTTCTCTTCCCTTTTAATTACGATGATGAACGACAGGTGCCCGCTGGCGTGGGCAGCCGGCAAAAAAAAGCCCCCTTAACAAAGGAGGCTTTTTTTACAAAAACAGGAAAAACAAAAAACGGCGCCTGCACCGAAAGTCGGTGTAGGGTCATCAGGTTTAGCTGAAAAGACGGGCGCATTTTTTATCTCTCTCTAGACAAATTGCGAAGGATTATACCCCCATTTCTAGCGAACGCAAGCGTTTGCCTAAACTATTCATTTAGTGGAACTTTATGCACTTTTTGTGGGTGTTTTTCGGGCTAGAAAAGGTGAGCTAACCCTGTGTTCTGTAAGGGTTTATTTTCGAAAGTAGAAAGCGAATAAAGGGGAGGGGCATAAAAAAATACCGGCCCGAAGGCCGGTATGGGCTTGAGAGTAATTACACTCAAGAGAGTCGATTACTGACCTAGCGTGGCAACCATGATTGCTTTGATTGTGTGCATGCGGTTTTCTGCCTCGTCGAAGACGATAGAGTGCTTAGATTCAACCACTTCGTCGGTTACTTCAACGCCGTCTTTCAGCATTGGGTATTCTTGAGCTAGCTCTTTACCCACGGTTGTGTCTTCACCGTGGAAAGCAGGTAGGCAGTGCATGAATTTCACATGTGGGTTACCGGTTGCTTTAAGCATATCCATGTTTACTTGGTAAGGTAGCATGAGGTTGATACGCTCAGCCCACGCTTCTTTCGCTTCACCCATAGATACCCATACGTCAGTGTATAGGAAGTCACAGCCCTGAACGCCTTCTTGCACGTCTTCAGTCAGAGTGATTTTTGCGCCAGTTTCTTCTGCGATTTCGCGACATTGTGCAACAAGCGCTTCTTCAGGCCAGAACGCTTTTGGTGCCACTAGACGGATGTCCATGCCCATTTTCGCAGCGCCAACCATTAGTGAGTTACCCATGTTGTTACGAGCATCGCCTAGGTAAGCGAAAGTGATTTCGTGCAGTTGTTTACCACGGCCGTGCTCCATCATAGTCAGGAAGTCAGCTAGGATTTGTGTTGGGTGGAATTCGTCTGTTAGGCCGTTCCATACAGGAACGCCTGCGTGTGCACCTAGTTCTTCAACGATTTCCTGACCAAAGCCACGGTACTCGATACCATCGTACATACGACCTAGTACACGTGCTGTATCTTTCATTGACTCTTTGTGACCGATTTGAGAGCCCGATGGGCCTAAGTAAGTCACTTTAGCGCCTTGGTCGAATGCCGCTACTTCGAATGCACAGCGAGTACGCGTTGATGATTTTTCAAAGATTAGCGCGATGTTCTTACCTGTTAGGCGAGGTTGCTCGTAACCGTTGTACTTCGCTTTTTTCAACTCAGCAGATAGATCTAGCATGTGTTGAATCTCACGAGGAGTGAAGTCTAGTAGTTTTAGGAAGTTACGGTTGCGAAGGTTAAAAGCCATGATGTTATCCTCTCTGAATCTGTATCTCTCTGGCCGGAGGGGGCAGGGTTTAATGAATCAGCCCCACGACCGGAAGTTATTATGTATTGTTTAACGCATTACGTATGATTTGTGAATAAGTATTCTCTTATTCTGCAATAATATTTGTGCCAGCTTCACCTTTTAGGATGGCTAGGCCATCTGCAAGGGCACCGATCCCAACCAGCTTGCCGCCTTTTTCGATGAACTTGCAGGAGGCATCGATTTTTGGTCCCATGGAGCCAGCATCAAAGGCATACTGAGCCAGTTCACGTGGGGTGGTGCTACGCAGTGCTTTCTGGGTTGGTTTACCCCAGTCCAGGTAAACTGCATTGGCATCGGTCAAGATCAGCAGGGCGTCGGCATTAAGCTGCTGGGCAAGGTATGCCGCAGACATGTCTTTGTCGATAACCGCTTCTACACCAACCAGTTTGCCATTTTCTTTTTTGACCGGGATACCGCCGCCACCGGTGCAGATCACGAGGTGCTCTTGTTTGATCAAGGTCGTGATTGCATCGCTTTCGACAATACCGGTTGGTAGTGGGCTTGGTACCACGCGACGGAAGTACTGACCGTCAGGCTTGACTGTCCAGTGGTATTTTTCCGCCATTTCACGGGCTTCGGCTTCTTCGTAGACCGGACCGATAGGCTTGGTTGGATCTGCAAAGGCCGGATCGTTCGGGTCTACAGTCATCTGGGTTAGCATGCAGGAGACATCTTGCTCCGGCAGTAGGTTTTTCAGTTCTTGCATCAGCATGTAGCCAATCATGCCTTGGGTTTCTGAACCTAGTACGTCCAATGGGTATGGGTTAACTTTTTTGTACTCCAGCCCTTGTAGCGCTAGCAGGCCAACCTGTGGACCATTGCCGTGCACGAGAACAACGTTGTAATCCTTGCCAATCTCCGCGATCGTTTGTGCCGCTTTGGCAATGTTCTGGCGTTGGACATCGGCTTCGAGTGGCTCGCCGCGGCGAAGCAGGGCATTGCCGCCCAGTGCTACTACAACAGTTTGCTTAGTCATGTGATCGTCTCTCTTGGTTTACTCTCAGTTATTGTGTTTTATTTGGCTTTTCGCCTGGATTCTGAGAGGTCTTGCTGTTTGGTGGCCGGTGCTGAGCACCGGCTGTCAGGTTAGGCAAATGGCCTCGGTATTAGATACCGTCACGCTCGATTGGGCAGCTCATGCAGCGAGCACCACCACGGCCGCGGCCTAGTTCGTCACCTGGGATAGGCAGTACTGTGATACCAGCCTTGTCGTACTTCTCGTTGGTGTAAGTGTTACGCTCGTAACCAATAACCACACCTGGTTTCACTGTCAGTACGTTGTTCGCATCGTTCCACTGTTCGCGCTCTGCTTCGAAGCTGTCGCCGCCAGTCGTGATTAGGTTTAGTTTGTCTACGCCTAGTGCTTTCTCGATAGCGGTCACGAAGTAACCTTCTTCCTTCACTTTGACTGCGCCAGATTCGTCGCCAGTTAGGCTCCAGCACTGAACGTCTTTACGTACAACTTCTGGGTAAACAGAGAAGGTATCTTCACGCATGTGCGTCATAACAGTATCTAGGTGCATGCAAGAGCGGTGTTTAGGTAGTTGCATTGCAATAACTTGCTTGGCTTCACCGTGCTTGAATAAGCTTGATGCTAGCTGCTCAACACCTTGTGGTGTTGTGCGCTCAGACATACCGATAAGGACTGCGCCTTTACCGATAACCAGTACGTCACCGCCTTCGATAGTCGAGTTGTCGTACATCTTCTCTTCGTCGCCGAAGTACTTGATGAAGTCCTGGCCTGCGAAGGTTGGGTGCCAGCGGTAGATAGCGCGAACGTGGTTTGTCTCACGTTGACGGGCTGCTTTCGCCATTGGGTTGATAGAGACACCGCCGTATACCCAGCAAGATGTGTCGCGAGTAAATAGGTGGTTTGGTAGTGGCTCAATGATGAAGTCAGTTGGTTCGTGCATGCCTTGCATCATTGAAGAAGACTGAATTGGTAGCTCAGCATAGCTAAGACCGCCAAGAAGAATGGAAGATAACTCTTTGCTTGGTAGGTCTGCAAGGAAGCAACGTACATCGTTAGCAAATGCAATACCTAGGCGGTAGTCAGAGATTTGCGTTTGAAGAAGCCAATCTTTTGCTTCTGGCACTTCTAGCGTATCTGCTAGCAAATCACCAAGAAGCATGACTTCAACACCTTGCTCACGTAGTGTGTTAGCAAATACGTCGTGCTCTTGGCCAGCGCGCTCAACCGCTAATACATCATCAAATAGTAGATCGTGACAGTTTGATGGAGTTAGGTGAGTTAGCGCACGCTCTGGACGGTGGATAAGAACGCGGCGTAATTGACCTATTTCAGAACCTACGTAGAACTTACTCATGATCGTATCTCTCTTTATTTATTGCCAATTTTTTTGGCTGTATTTATTTTATTGCAAAGTAAGAAGTTATTTATTTCTTTGCTTTCGTATCTGGGTTTCATTTTACCCCAAAGGGGGGGGGAGTCTTAGAGGTCTATCACACTTTTATTATTAAGATGGTAACGCTATATATTTGATTTGTTAGCATTTTTAATGCAGTTGTCACTGGATTACATGCATGGGTATTTATGTGTTTTCATTAGGTTTTAAGTGGCTGTTGTTTTCTTATCTGCTTGTTTTTTTATCATGTTTGGTGGTGGTGGTGGAATCTTATTCAGAAATATTCATGTTGTTGTAATGTAAAAGCTATAATCTTATGCATTAAAAGTGTTTGTCTATATAAAAATAATTGGAATGTTACTGTGTTAGTAACAAATATTTTTCTTTTTATTTGATGTGAGTGCTTTTTTGTAATTTATCCACACAGGTTTATTTGTGGTTTTTATCCGTTGATTGATTTTTTGGCATGAGTTTAAAAATAACAGGTGTCGTTTTTATTTATATTTTCTTTAAAAAGCTTTAAGGGCGGTGGAATATAAGTTCGGTGACGGTCGAGCTAAATAGCTGTTCCTAATAGTAGATCTCTCAGGGAAGGGAACTCAGTCCAAATTGTGCGATCTGATCAGTTACCA
>NZ_JANEYT010000007.1 GCF_024357955.1 Photobacterium pectinilyticum | reverse complement strand
GTGGCCAAAGGGATCAGACTGTAAATCTGACGGCTCTGCCTTCGATGGTTCGAATCCATCTCCCTCCACCATCATTTCAAAGCCAGTAGCTTAAGCTACTGGCTTTTTTCATGCCTAAATCTGCACGATACCAATCTACATAAATATTTGATCAACGACTTATCCAGATTGGTATTAGCCCTTGGTTCCTCCTTAGCCATCAAAATCACATTCAAACTCTGCCCTTATTTGGCTAAAAGTCTCATGTATGCCTAAAATTCAATTCGTAGCATATGACTTGGAATAGGGAAATGCCAAAAAGTACAAGCCCGTCAGGAAGACAAGCGTTCCCCCTGCATGCGGTGAAAGCCTTGATTGTTGACGATCAGCGCCTTTCTACCACCATGCTCAAGTCTATTTTGCTACAAATCGGGTTAAATCATGTAGACACTGCGCTTAGCTATAAACAAGCCATGCAGCATTGCGAACATCATTCGTTTGATGTCCTGCTCATTGATTATCACCTCGAAGGCCCATTTACGGGAACCGAACTAATTAACTTGCTTCGCCGGAAAAGGCTCATTTCCCCCTACTGCGGCATTATTATGATTTCAGGCGATAACTCTGCCGAGGTAATATTAACCAGTATGTCGGTAGAGCCTGACAGCTTCATGACCAAACCAATCACTTCCGACATAGTCAAAGACAAACTGATAACAACACTTTATGAGTGTGCAGTTCGCACACCCGTCTATAAGGCACTGATAAACCAAGACCGACAAAAAGCGATTATCCAATGTAAAAAGCAATTGATACATGCTGGCTACCACCACAAGCTCGAAGGGCTGCTGCTCGATTTAATGCTCGAAGACGGCCAATGGCTTCAAGCCGAGAAATACGCCAATATATTAAAAAAGCATCACCCATCACCAAAACTAAGCCTAATTCTGGCCAAGATACTGCACCATAATAACCAGCTCAAAGCTGCGATCCATTTACTTGAATGCCAACTTCAGCAATCACCTCTTCATATTGAGCTATACGATTACCTTGCCAATTACCAAGAGCAGGACAAAGCGTATTACGATGCGCTGAACAGCGCCCAGAAAGCACTCAAGCTCACACCGAGCATTAGCTACCGCGCCCTTCGAGTCGCGCAACTGGCTGCCGATCTCGACCGAGTTGAAGAGGTCATCAAAGCCGGGCATAGTTTGGCAAATCATCTGCCGATTATCGATGTCGAATGGATCATCTGCCTAGCAGAGTACATGGCTATTTTCGAACAGGTCTATTTTAACCAGCCGTCACTGATTCAGCGCCAGCAACTCAAACTCGAACTACAAAAAATCAACAATCGCGCTCATTCTAGAGTGTTGGCAGCACAAAAACCCTTTTTAACCACTTACAGTCATGTCATCACGAGCAGATTGTTACTGGGTAATGCTCAGCCCCTGAAGGCCAAGCGGCGGTTGTTGCTGGGGCTCTCATATTTTTTCAACAAGATCCCAAAGCTACCATCGGTGGTGTTGGCAGACACCCTCCCCCTACTGGTGCATTTCGGCGAAACACAATTGATCAGCAGCGTGATGCAGGCAATTGAAAAGCGAAATCGCTTTGATGGCCACAGCCAAAACCGGCTCAACGATATCAAGCAGCAAAGCCACCTTGCCGAAAGGATCAAACAACTAGAAAGCCAATTAAAAGCGGCTTATCAAATGTTGCAAACCTCACCGGAACAAGCTTTTTTCTACTACCAGAATATTGTCCATGAATACCCATTTTGCAGTGAAGCCAACCTTGGCTACCTGCAATGTATGCTGTATCTCAACACGGGCAGTGATAAGGATATAAGAAGCAATATGAAAGCCATCACCTACATGCCTCTGCCCGGAGATTTAGAAGCCTGGCGCAAGCAAATCTTAGAGGGGATGACCAGCAAACGGGCCTCGCCTCACCTACATAAAGTGGCACTCACCTACCAAAAACAAACCCAACGTTTTCTTGAGTAGAAAGCGCTGGGTAGGCATTTGGACGTCTTTGTTCAGAGACTGTTATCTCAGGCTAGCACGGCCGTGTGGCGACAATAAATCCAGCTCAGGCCCTTTAGGAACAATACCTGTCGGGTTAATCATGTTATGGCTGAAGTAATAGTGCCGCTTGATATGGTACAGGTCGACGGTATCAGCGATGGCCGGATACTGATAAAGCTCTTTCAGATAACCCTGAATGCTGGGGTAATCAGCAATGCGTTTGAGGTTACATTTAAAATGGCCAACATACGCCGCATCAAACCTCACCAAGGTGGTGAACAATCGCCAGTCTGCTTCAGTCAGTGTGTTTCCTACCAAATATCGGCTTGCCGCCAAATGGCTCTCAAGTCTATCTAGTGCACTGAACAGGTTATCAAAGGCCTCTTCGTACGCCTCTTGGGTGGTTGCAAAACCGCAGCGATATACCCCGTTATTGATGTTGGGGTAAATAAATTCGTTCCACTGCTCAATTTCCTGACGCAAAGCATGAGGATAGAAGTCCTGCTGATTGCCCGTGATGTCATTGAAAGCATCATTGAACATCCGGATAATCTCAGACGACTCATTGCTGACAATGGTTTCTGTTTTCTTATCCCAAAGCACAGGTACTGTAACCCTACCTGTATAATCACTCTTAGCCTGGGTATAAATTTGATGCATATAGTCAAAGCCATACAGGGGATCAGGCTGGGAAAACTCCCAACCTTTGGTTTGCATATCTGGACTAACAACCGTGACGCCAATGTGCGGTGCCAACCCTTTCAGCGCACGGAAAATCAGGGTGCGGTGCGCCCACGGGCAAGCAAGCGAAATAAAAAGGTGGTAGCGGCCAGATTCAGCCTTAAATCCGATTTCCCCATTGGGTCCAGCACCGCCGTCGACAGTCAACCAATTGCGAAATCCCGCATCCTCGCGGATAAACTCGCCCTTGCTCTGTTCGGTGTCATACCAAACATCGTGCCAAACACCTTTTACCAACTTGCCCATCAGCCACTCCTCGCTTTAATCGTCTATGTCTTTTTTCAATCACGCATAGCTATCAACTATGTCTCGATTATAAGGAGCGGGTTACAAGATGTCCGGAGGCTGAAACTGAACAAGATCATCAATTTCCTTGAACAACTTCACCCTTTAGCCGGGAAAATTACTTGCGTAAAAACTTGTTATAGGCAAACAATAAGATTAATGCCCCGAACGTTGCCGTGATCAAGCTACCGATATTCACCCCAGTTGCCGCGCCAAGGCCGATAAATGAACCAACCCAGCCTCCGACAAAAGCCCCCGCAATCCCCAGCCCAATAGTTGCCAACCAACCACCACCATCATCACCCGGCATTAACCACTTCGCCAATGCGCCAGCAATCAAACCCAAGATGATCCACGAAATAAATCCCATACTTTACCCTCGCTATCAGTTGTTTGAATGGTACCTAATTGAGCTTAGACAAGGTCGTTTAATATCGATATATCCTCCACCATAAATCGGGGAGTTGTTTGAATGCTTCACCTTTCTCGAGCACATCATTGATTGCGGATAAAGTGCAGCAGATCGCACCTTATTGCACTAACCTTAAGAGCCATACGGCTTATTCATCTAAAGCCTTCCCAGCATGAGGACGATGTATATGTTGAACAAACTGACTATTGGCTTTTTTATACTCTTGGCATCACTACTCACTGGCTGCGGTGAGCCCACACCACCGGCCTCCTCTCCTGAAGCCGCAACAGAAGCTGAGAGCGGTATGGAAGAAATGCATGACAATGAAGAAGCGGAAACGATGGAGGAAACGGAAGAGCATGACGATTCCGACATGCCTGAGGAGCAAGAGATTGAAAACTCAGAAGATGACGATTACTAATCCTTGACCGAATACTCTTTACATGTGTACACCTCCAGCAAAGTAGGCGGGCTATTTCCAATGGTCATTTACCTTAAACAACCCACAAGGTAAAGCTCTGGCACCGCCCTCTTGGGTTCACACTCCCGAAGGTTGAGCAAATTGATTCGACCTTTGGGAAGCATGCTTGCCTCCATATTCTCCTAGCCCTTTATCGCCGGTTATTATGAGCCATTAATTTTATGTCAGCTGTTGCTCTCAGTACGAGTAGTAGCTGTACTTTATCGCGCATAGAGCAGCCAATTGACGAGAAATGATGGTAATATCAACCCATTACTATAATACCAACCGACATAAGTATTTGATCAATCTTGCTGGCTAAAATCGCTGTTAGCTGCGTTAGAGGTTTTGTAATTAGAGCCACTAGTTACTACAACCTCCACCTTGATAACAACAATTTTTCCTGTGCAATCTATAGATCAACTACTTATCCAGATTGGTATAACTCTTGGATCTGAGCAAAATCAGCCAGATGTAGCGTTTGCATCAGCAACCAATACAATCAAGGACATCAAAATCAATGAAAGTCATTTCCTTCAATATCAACGGCCTTCGTGCCCGCCTTCACCAACTGCAAGCTTTGATCGACAAACACCAGCCAGATGTGATCGGCTTGCAAGAAATCAAGGTCCATGACGAAGCTTTCCCGATCGAAGATGTCGAGGCCATGGGTTATAAGGTCTACCACCACGGCCAGAAAGCCCACTACGGCGTGGCAATGCTGTGCAAGCAAACGCCCATTGAAGTACGCAAAGGCTTCCCGACCGATGATGAAGACGCCCAGCGCCGCATGATCATGGCAACATTCGAGCAGGAAGATGGCCGCAAGGTAACGGTATTGAACGGCTACTTCCCACAGGGCGACAACATCAGCCACGAAACCAAGTTCCCGGCCAAAGAGAAATTCTACGCCGACCTGATGACGTACCTCAACGATCACCACAACAACGATGAAGAAGTGATTGTAATGGGTGATATCAACATCAGCTCAATTGACCTAGATATAGGTATCGGCCCAGCCAACGCCAAGCGCTGGCTAAAAACCGGCAAGTGTTCGTTCCTGCCTATTGAGCGCGAATGGCTTAAAACCTTGCTCGACTGGGGTTTTGTTGACACCTTCCGCCAACTTCATCCAGATGTTGACGACCAGTTCTCGTGGTTCGACTATCGCTCAAAAGGCTTCGTGGATAACCGGGGCCTACGCATCGACGTTATTCTGGCAACGCCTACACTGGCTGAGCGCTGCATTGCAGCGGGTATCGACTACGAACTTCGTGGTATCGAAAAACCATCTGACCACGCGCCTATTTGGTCAACCTTCCAGTAAGGCTAAGTCATACACATAAAATCAGTGAGTGAAATGATTTTTCCTCACTGGCAATTCCAATGCACAAGTTGACTCACAAGGAAAGAAGATGAAACTATTTGTATTTGATCACTGCCCTTTCTGTATCAAAGCCATGATGGTGGCGGGCCTGAAGAGGGCTGATATTGAACTGGTCTACCTGCAGAACCATGACGTAGATGCACGTATCGACAAAGTCGGTGCTAACCTCGTACCTATATTGCAAAAAGAAGACGGCAGCTACATGGCCGAAAGCTTGGATATCGCTGCTTATATCGACGCCCTTGATGGCAACCCGATATTGGCAACCGGCAGCAACGACGACAACATCAGCACTTGGTCGAATGTTGCCCGTCCATTCAGCAGCCGCTTACTATACCCGCGCTGGATGAAAGTCGAACTGCCGGAATTTCAATGTGAAGAAGCCAAGGCATGGTTCACCAAAAACAAGGCAGCAATGATTGAGCAAGATTTTGATGATGCCTTTAGCAAGACTGAAGCGTATTTGGCCGAGCTCAATGACTCCTTCGCGCTGCTATCATGGCTGCTGTTACCGTCTGAGCGCAACAATGTCCTGAGCTATGACGACGTCAACCTGTTCCCGTCACTGCGCAACCTGACGGTAGTCAAAGGCATTCAGTTCCCCAACCGCATCCGCCAGTACATCGATGAGGTAGCAGCGCTGACCGCTATAACGCTATACGACGATATTGCAGTGTAATACCTGTCTTAAAAAAGCCCAGCCAATTGATATTGGCTGGGCTTTTCTTTTCACAATCGACTACCACTACGACAATGGCCGCATATGTCTCATCCAACGTCCCTCTAGCTTGCGGAACCCCCATAGGATGATAAACGTCAGTATCATATAAAACATACCGGCGAACAGGTAAGACTCAAACGGTGCGTAGTAGCGGGAGTTGACAATTTTTGCCGCCCCAGTGAGATCGACAATCGTCACGATACCAGCCACAGCCGAGCCATGGAGCATGAAAATAACTTCGTTACTGTAAGCTGGCAAAGCACGTCGCAGCGAGCTTGGCAAAATGATCCGGCGGAAAGCCTGAGCGGGACTCATACCATACGCCTTGGCGGCTTCAATTTCGCCTTTCGGCATACTGTTAATCGAACCACGGACAATCTCTGCAGTATAGGCTGCGGTATTGAGCACAAAAGCCACCAGCGCACAGAACCACGCCTCCTGCCACATCGTGCCTTGCACATTGATCAATTGACTCAAGCCGTAGTAAATCAAATACAGCTGGATCAGCAACGGGGTGCCACGGAAAAAATAGATAAATGCCCAGGCCGGAAGATAAATCAATGGCATCTTGCTGTTACGAGCGATCCCTACCGGAATCGCAATCACCAAGCCAATCACCAAGGCAGCGGCCACTAACCATACCGTGGTATACAACCCTTGCAAATAAATCGGCCACGAGTCAGTCAGAATACTAAAGTCCATACCTACCTCGTGTGAATACTAAATCGACGCTCAGCCCACTTTAGGCCAGTGGTCGAGAGCGAAGTAAAGAGAAGGAAAATAACCGCCACTGACATATAAAATGTAAATGGCATCTGGGTTGTCCCTGCCGCCAGCGCGCCTTTGCGCACCATATCATCAAGCCCAATTACGGATACAAGAGCCGTAGTTTTCAGAAGTACCAGCCAGTTGTTGCCAAACCCCGGCAAGGCATGGCGAACCATCTGCGGTAACAGGATACGACGAAAAGAAAGGAAACCACTCATACCGTAGGCTTTACCGGCCTCGAGCTCCCCTTTATCGACAGCCATAATCGCGCCACGGAAAGTCTCTGCCATGTAAGCACCGAAGATAAAACCAATCGTTAAGATCCCTGCTATAAACGGGCTGATCTCAATATAATCGGGTAGATAAGCGGTCCACTCATGGTTTGGATCCGAAGACGTAAAATAACCATTGATAAATTCATTGATCCGGTAGAGGCTATCGTTAAGCAACATCTGGCCACCAAAGAAGATCAGCATCATCAATACCAGATCGGGAATGCCACGGATCACTGTGGTATAGAATGTGGCAATGGCCCGCACCCAGCGATAAGGCGATATCTTTGCCAACGCGCCCAGCATGCCCAGAACCATCGCCAACACCAGTGATAACAAAGCGACTTGCAGGGTAAGCCATGCCCCTTCCACCAGTGACCATTCATAACCTTTCAAATCAATCAAAAGGAAGCTCCTTCTTACAGCTTAGGAGAGTGATCCTGAAGGGGCTTGCCATCAGGATCACAGCACAATTTCTACTGATTACTCACCGTAAACATCGTAAGCAAAGTACTTCGATGCGATCTGCTGATAAATTCCTTTCTCACGGAGTGACTTGATAGCTTCATCAAGCTGCTTGGTCAGATCTTTATCTTGCTTGCGAACGGCAATACCAAAACCATCACCGAACCATTTAGGATCAGTCAGAGACGGACCGATAAACTCATAACCGTCACCACCCGGCTTGTTTAACAAGCCTTCTTCAAGTGCAGAGGCATCACCCAGCACAGTGGCAATACGGCCAGCTTTCAGGTCAAGGTATGCGTCGTCAAATGAGCCGTAGCGAACAATCTCAACTGAACCATCAAAATTATCGCTTAGGTATTTGTCATGAGTTGTTGCCCGCTGGACACCCACTTTAACGCCTTTAAGGCCTTCTTTGGTGAAGTCGATATCAGTCCCTTTCTTGGCAACAAACTTGTTAGGAATAAGGGCATACTTGCCAGTAAAGTCGATACGCTTCTTACGCTCTTCGGTAATAGACATAGCCGCGATAATGGCATCGTACTTACGCGCCAGCAGTGATGGAATAATGCCATCCCAGTCTTGGGCTACGATTTTACATTCGGCTTCCAACTCTTTACACAGCGCGTTGGCCATATCCACATCGAAACCACGTAGCTCGCCATTTGGCTCGGTCCAGCTAAACGGAGGGTAAGCACCTTCAATGCCGAAACGCACCGTTTTCCACTCCTTTGCCTGTACCGCTGTGGTACCCAATGCTGTCACTACGGCTGCTGCCAAAATCCATTTTTTCATTATTTACTCCTGCTGTACTTTTAGTCTTGTTGTATTGCACTTCACTTGTGGCCCTTAGTCTCGATGGTTTCCTATCCCCAAACAGGTCCCCTTGGGTCACTCGATGCTATATGAGTTACATGTTGCATACTTGCTTAATAAATCGATGAAATAAACTGCTGGAGACGTTCCGACTCAGGGTTCGAAAATAGCTTTTCTGGATCGCCCTGCTCCTCCACTTTCCCCTGATGCAGGAACATCACCTGATTAGATACATCACGAGCGAAGGCCATCTCGTGGGTAACCACCAGCATGGTTCGGCCTTCTTGTGCTAAGTCTTGCATTACCCCCAACACTTCACCCACCAACTCAGGGTCAAGGGCTGATGTCGGTTCATCGAATAGCATGACCTCAGGGTCTACCGCCAGTGCCCGTGCAATCGCAGCACGTTGCTGCTGTCCACCCGATAAATGACCTGGGTAATAATTACGGCGCTCATAAAGGCCAACCTTTTTCAATAAAGCTTCACCACGCTCAATCGCCTCGGCTTTAGGCACCCCCAACACATGCACTGGGGCCTCGATAACATTGCCCAGCACAGTCATGTGTGACCAGAGGTTAAAGCCTTGGAAGACCATCGCAAGGCGAGATCGAATGCGTTGTACTTGTTTTTCATCAACGGGAAGAAATTCTCCCTGTCGATTATTTTTCATTTTAATCAGTTCACCGTTAACCCAGATCTCGCCCTGAGTCGGTGTTTCGAGTAGATTGATACAACGCAGAAAAGTACTCTTCCCCGAACCGGAAGAGCCAATAATCGAAATTACATCACCACGGTGGGCCGTTAACGATATTCCTTTCAGGACTTCGTTCTGACCAAAAGACTTATGCAAATCCCTTACATCAAGCGCCACTTCACCTGCCATGTGCGCCAACTCCTGTTACTCCGTGAATTACCATATCCCTTCACTGTATCTGTTAATGAGTGGGATCTCGCTGCCTAAAAAAGGCAAAACATTACCTGCTTTGCGAACACTTTCATCGACGGTATCACTAGAAATAAAGTTTGGCAACATTTCATTAACCAGCACAAAGAAAGAATAACCAGTCACATTTTAAGAATAAAACAGCGACTAACGTATATTTCACCGACATTGAACTATTTATCAGCATGCGGTAATTTAAGTGGGAAAATACATAGCCGGGCTAAATATGTTTGATAAATCAATAATTACAGCAAATCCAACACAGTCGACGTGCTACGTATACAGCCTGTTACTGCTTGTTTTTAGCACATTTTTTCCGTTTAACTATTCACATGCATCCCAGCCACAATCTGTAACAATTCTGACCATAGTGCCCGAGTATAAAGATTCGATAACTGCCAACTTTAATCCCTTCTCCAAAGCAAGCATGCCTACGACGCATGAATTCATATTTGAGCCCTTGGTTATCTTCAACACACTGCAAAACAACAAGCCTGAGTACCGTCTGGCAACAGGATACCAACTTGACAAGGATTTAATGGGGATCAGTTTTTCCCTTCGTGAAGGGGTGACCTGGTCAGATGGAAAACCATTCAGTGCTGATGACGTCATTTTTTCGTTTTCCATTGCGCTTAAATATCCAGAACTTGACTCACACGGCATTAGGCAGTGGGTGAAATCCATCGAAAAGCGCAGCGAACACGAGGTACATTTCCGACTAAAAAAGCCTAATGCCCTCGTCGCCTATACCCTTGTTCTTTTTCCTATCGTGCCAAAGCACCAGTGGCAATTGGTGGACAATTTTGCCCAATTCACCAATTCAGACCCAGTCGGCTCTGGCCCTTTTACCGATATACAGGCACTGGATGAAAACGGCTACTTACAATGTGCTAATCCCGCCTATTGGCAAGCAGATAGACTCAACATCGACTGTTTACGCTACCCTAAAGTCACCACCAACGATGATTTCATTTCCAGAATTTCTAAGGGCGAATTCGACTGGACGGGCAGCTTCATTCCCGATATTGAGCGCCACTACGCGTCCTACTCACCAGACTTTAAGTACTGGCTACCACCCGCGAGCAACGTCAACTTGATGTTTAACTTCAAGGTTGCCGATCCTGATGTGCGTGATCTGTTCAGCCGCGTTGAATTTCGCCGTGCTATCTCAATGACTTTGCAGCGCCAGCTATTGATCGACATTGCCGCCTTCGGACAGGGTGAGCCACCCCGATATGCCTCAGGGATGAGTGAACGCTTCAGCTCCTGGGCAGACCCTATCATCGCCGAAAAATACCGACCATACGTCTCCTATAATCCAATGCTGGCAAAAGATTTATTTGATCGAGTCAACCTAATCGACAGCAATGGCGACGGGTGGCGTGAACTACCGGGAGGCAAGCCATTGGCACTGACTATCATTACGCCAAAGGGTTGGTCTGATTTTAATACGACCGCTCAGTTGATCAGTGAAATGTTACGCCAAGCCGGGATCAGGGTAGCTTCTGTTCAGGCTGACTTCCTAGAGTTCAACGACCGACTCGCCCGTGCAGACTACCAGTTGGCGATCACTAACTATCCGCAGGGACCGACCCCATTCAAATACTTTGATATGGCGTTCAACAGCAACTATCAGGCCCCTCACTACCCGCGCTATGCAATGCACTATTATCAAAACCCACGGGTCGATAAGCTACTGACACAATTTCCGATCGCGACAACCAACCAGCAACGTCACCAAATCATCCGTGAACTCAACCAGATCATTGCCAACCAGCAAGTCACTGTTCCGCTTTACAACACTGTTGAGTTCTACCAGTACAATACCCGTCGTTTCGAAGGCTGGTTTACCAAGGAGAACCCAGTTGCCAGTCCGTTGATCTGGCCACAAGCGCCCGAGCGCCTGCTGCATGTACTCTCCTTGAGACCTAAAAAACAGGTGTCCGAGCCTGAGTAATACAAGTTTGATTAAAAAGCCGCATCAAAAAAGCGAGCCAGAAGGCTCGCTTTTCTTCGGTGGGATGCACCCTTACACCATTGCAGCACCTGCAAACAGCAGCACAACAGTAACAACCAACACCATAACGACAAACGGCATCACCCATTTAAGGAAGCGCTCGTAAGGGATTTTCGCCAACGCCAAACCAGCAACCAAGTGACCAGCCGTTGGCGCGAAGATGTTAATCCAACCACTCGCAGACTGGTAAGCTGTGATAATCAAATCACGGCCGATACCCGAGAAGTCTGCCAGCGGTGCCATTAGCGGCATAGATACTGTCGCCAAGCCTGAGGTCGATGGAATGAAGAAGCTCAGGACAATATGGACGAAGTAAGTCACGACCACAAAGACACCGGATGACAGGCCGGTCACCACACCTTCCGCCCAGTTAAGAATAGTATCGATGATCACACCGTTATCCATCACCACATAGATACCACGGGCAACAGCGACCACGAGTGCAACACCGATCAGATCTTTAGCCCCTTCGATAAAGGTCCTGATGAAGTCCCCTTCAGGCATACGGTTGATGATCGCAATCAAGATTGCTGACGCCAAAAACAGGGTCGACAGCTCATCGAACCACCACCACAGGGTTGGAATCGCGGTAATCCCCATGTCTTCCCATGGAATAACACCGTAGATCATCACCAAGAAAGCACCGAAGAAGATCCCCATGGTCCACTTCTGCTTAGTGGTGAACTCGCCGGTATCTTCACTCACATGGGAAAATTCGTCGTTAAACTCAATATCCGCCAGCACCGAGTTGGCTTTATCCGCTTTAACCTTCGAGGCATAACGCATTACGTACCAGGATGCCAACACAATCAAAATGGCGAGTTGCACCACACGAAGTACGATACCGTCACCGATTGGCAAGCCAGCGAAACCTGAAGCAATACCGGTCGCAAATGGGTTCACCGTCGAAGCCAAGACCCCGACCCCGGAGCCCAACAGGATGATCCCAGCAGCTACCATGCGGTCGTAGCCCGCCACTGCCATGACAGGCAGGATCACCGCCCAGAAGGCCACGGTTTCTTCCGCCATCCCGTAGGTAGAACCACCGAGTGCAAACAAGGTGATCAATACCGGGATCATCACCTGTTCACGGCCACGGAACTTACGGACAATCGCAGCCACACCGGAGTCCATCGCACCGGTGCGCATGGTCACGGCAAGGAAACCACCGATCACCAATACAAACAGCGCAACATCAACCGCCTTGTGGAAGCCCTTTATCGGGGCCATCAGGATATCAATGAATCCCTGTGGCGATGACTCCAGTTCTTGGTAGGTACCGGGAATAGGAAGTAACCGCTCACCGCCGTCGTAATCCAGCACTTCAGCCGCCGGGATCACCACATCGGTCCCATTGACGATGTAATCATACTTACCCGCTGGCATGATCCATGTCAGCAAGGCAACAAGGGCAATAATGGAAAAAAGGATGGTATAAACAGTCGGCATTTTGAAAGAACGTTTCATTTTGCCAGCCTCTGTAGTCGTGGTCATAGCTCTACTCCCTGCAGCTGATAAATCGCGTTGGCATACACATTCATGGCTTTGAGCATGTCATCAATAATCAAATATTCATTCGGCATGTGCTCTACTTTGTCGCGGCCAGGGAAAATCGCCCCATAGGCCACACAATTTGGTATCGCACGGGCATACGTTGCCCCACCGGATGTCATCGGCTCGCTGTCCATATCTCCGCTGATTTCTTGGTAAGCCTTCATCAGCGTTTGGATCACCGGGCTTTCTGCAGGCATATACAAGGAAGGTAGCACATCAAATTCCTCGTAGCGCAAACCATACTGCTCAGCCACCGCCTGAATATCATTATCGAAGTCGTTTTTTTCGAATGAAACCGGCACTCGGATATCAATCCCGAGCTTGCTTGCCTGCTCGCTGAGTTCAAGCTGGGCAACGTTGAAGGTCAAGCGGCCACTGACATCCTCGAGCGGGCCGAAAATCTCTTTGGCATTGGCATCTTCACCTACCTGCTCGGCAACAAATTTGATCACAGGGTGCGTCACCCCAATACGGCTTAGTGCCAAACACAGGCGAGCAATCGCGTTGACCCCTTTGGTATCGCTGGCAGCAGAGTGCGCGGCCTTGCCAAACACCGTGACTTCAGCATCTTCTGCGGTAAAGTCATAGCCCAGCTCATCAAGCTTGGCGGCTAATTCATCCCATAACGGACCTTCATATTTGGCCAGTTCCGGCACTGCATTCAGGGCACCACCACAATCAAGCGACAGCAGATCATCGCCCGGGCCATGAAGCCAAGATTGGATCAGCATTTTTTCAGCATGAATTAGCGGGAAGGCAGAGTCTGGCGTGAAGCCGCAGCTTGGCACTTCTTCTTTTGCTAAATAGCGGTCGATACAGCGCCACAAGGTTTCTTCATCGGTGCCAAAAATGAAGCGGATGCGTTTATTCAACACCACACCGCTATCAATCAGGGCTTTTACTGCATAAATAGCAGCCAGCGCTGGCCCTTTGTCGTCTTGGGTTCCGCGGCCATATAAACGACCGTCGCGGATTTCCGGGCTAAACGGATCAGAATGCCAAGCCGACATATCACCGGTTGGTACCACATCCAAATGGCCCAACACCCCTATCATTTGCTCGCCATCACCGATCTCGGCATAGCCGTAATATCCTTTGTGATCCTTATAGATGGCAAACCCAAGGTCATGGCATAACTTCAGTGTTTCATCCAGGCAGTCGTCAATAGGCTTGCCAAACGGCTTACCACTATCATCCTCCTGATACACACTGGGTATCGCCACCAATCGCGTCACTGCGGCAATATAGTCATCACGCAGCGCGTCGATATTTGATGCTATTGTTGCTTTCATCGTATCCCTCTTTGATTCCATCTACTTTTGTCTGCATAGGTGAACGCCCACCGACATAAGTAGTGAATATCTATTTTAAATCAGAATTATTAGTTAGTTAGAACTCGTCTGACCAATTCATTCTGCTACAAGCAATAGGGAATATCTGTGACTACTTTCACTGGTCGCCCGCACAATATGGGACTGCGGTCAAAATATCGACAAAATGTTTCCATCCCCCAGTGACTTCAATTAGCACTATTTGGCCTTTCATCAATATGTTCGTTTAGGGCAGGTACGGAATTGAACCGCGTGCCTAATCCGGCCACATTTAGGCAACTTGTTCATAATTAGTTATACTTCGCGCCATTCAACCTCCTGTCTTGTGACGAGATCGATAATGACAACATTTATAACCGGTAAAGACGCCACGCTAGAAGAAACCATTGAGCGTTTCCAAACTCAACTCCAAGCGCTTGGCTTCAATATTGACAGCATTGAAAGTGCCTCGTGGCACAACCCGCTCCCCAATATCTGGTCTGTACAGATCCGCGATATAGATGCACCGATGAATGTCAGCCACGGTAAGGGAACAAGTCAAAAGTCAGCTCTGGCGTCAGCTCTTGGCGACTACCTCACGCGTCTGGCAACCAACGACTTCTACAACGATTACTATTTGGGCGAAGCGATTGCCAATAACGAGTTCGTTCATTACCCGAACGAAAAGTGGTTCCCCATCGATCTTGAGGAAAACTTGCCTCCGGAAGCGATCTTAGACGAGCGCCTGACCCAGTTTTACGATCCCACCCTTGAACTATTGGGCACCGATCTGATCGATCTACAGTCAAGCAACATGGAACGAGGGATCTGTACTCTGCCTCTCGAACGCCAAAGCGACAAGCAAACAATCTACATGCCGGTCAATATCATCGGCAACTTGTATGCATCCAGTGGTATTTCCGCGGGTAATACTCAGTTCGAAGCCCGTACTCAGGCCCTATCCGAGATCATCGAACGTAAAATCAAAAGCCGCGTAATTGATAAGCAAATCAGCCTGCCAGAAATCCCAGAACCTGTAATTAGCCGTTTTGCCAAAATCCAGCAATCAATTGACGCACTCAAGGCGAAAGGGTTCCGAGTCAACAGCTACGATGCCTCCCTTGGTGGTAAGTACCCGGTGGTCTGTGTTGTTCTCTCCAACCCCGACAATAGCGCGAGTTTTGCATCTTTCGGTGCTCACCCTTGTTTCGAGGTCGCTGTCGAGCGTGCAATGACCGAGCTCTTGCAAGGCAGAAGCCTTGATGAACTTCATGCACTCCTTGCACCTTGTGCCGAAGCATCAGCAACCAATACTGATTATTCTCCGGAAAACCCGTTAGCGGAATCAGCAAACTTAGTTTCACCGCTATTGTTCCAACCTGAACCAGACTTTGATTTCGCCGACTGGAACATCAAGGGTACCTCTGAAGAGCACTTCACTCATTTGGTAGGCTTATTGCACGCTGAAGGTGCCGATATCTACATCGCTGATTACGACCACCTCGGTGTTGATTGCTGCCGTATCATCGTACCGGGCTGGTCTGAGGTATCCCCAGTAGAAGATCTGATTGAAGCCAACAACAATGTGGCCTTGGAGCTACGTGAGGTGCTATTGGCATTACCGAGTATCGAATGGGATGCTGAGCAATATGCCGAAATGTTCCATATTGCCGAAGAAGAGTTCGACGACAACACATTGCTACCGACAATGCTTGGTATGGCGACCGATACCGGTAGTGCGTGGCAAACCCTGCGAGTCGGCGAACTGAAATGTTTAATCGCCCTGGCTGGCGGCGATCTTGAGTTGGCGCTGGAATACGCTGAGTGGAGCATTGGGTTCAATGCCTCGACATACAGCGCTGATCGTACCAATTTCTTTCGCTGCCTAGTCGACAGTTTGAAGCTAGCTTTGGACGAAGAGCATGATCCCGCCACGTTAAAAGCTGATTTCGAGCGTACGTTCGGCGCAGAGGTTGTTGCAGCCGCTTGGGGCTCCATAGAAGGTAGCGTGCGCTTCCATGGCCTAACGGCTGGCGATTTGACCATGAGGCAGTTCCCGACTCACCAACAGCTACTGCAGTCTTACCATAAGCTGCAAGCAGCAAAAAAGCAGAACTAAGCTAAAATGGTAGCATTGCGCCCAGACTGATGCCCTATCAGTCTGGGCTCATTTTGTACTTTGATTACACTTTCGCCTATTCATTTCATTCAAAAAAAGTTGAATGCATTATACAAAATGCTTTTACTTAGCTGCTACTTTTTAGGTAACATCTATGTAGCCCGCACAAAACACCGCGCAGGCCAATAACCACAATAAAAACAATATTATACAACAAAAAACACGGCCAGAACGGCATTACATAACTTTACTTTTGTTATAAATGTTCTTTCATGGTTCGCAACAAACTTTCTTTTCACTCAATTTTTTTTGGTGATTTACTTACAAAATTTTAGCGAGAGTGATCGAGATCAATTCCATTTAACTGGACAAGCGGTACACTGCAGCCAAATTTGGTGAAATTAAATTACACTTAACAACTGCTTGGCTTAGATACAAACAATAGGCAGATTTGTTGGGGAAGTTTCAACCAACAATATAAATAATAATTATTTTTTAATGTAGAACGAGGCACTTATGTCATCACAAGAAAGAAGTTATCAGGAGCTACACCGCCCTGCATCTGACTTCGCTAGTCGTTCCGACTATCTTGATCATGAGCTGAAAATCATGAAACCGCGCCGCTGGAAGCTAAACCTTCCTGGCCGTGACTTCCGTTTTGAGCTTGAAGATCTGGTTCCTGCGCTAGCGGGTACGATTGCAATTATCGCGATGTACTCATCAGTTGCGATGTCTTGGGCTGATGGCCTGACTGCAGCTTGGGATCACGTGGAGCTTGGCAAAACATTTGCTATCGAAGTCGCCCGTGTTGAAATGCTAATCCCGGCCCTTCTTTTTTGTATCCTTGCCTCGGGATTTTTTAACCCACGCGCCAACTTGGCGGGTAACCACGGCCCAATGATCCCGTTGATCGGTACCATTGCTTTGGCTGGTGCCCACCCACTTGCGCTCGCTATCCTTATTGGTGTCTTCGGCCTATTGCTGAGTTACTTCAAGGGTGGCTCGAAGCTGGTTAACCTCACCAGTGAGGGGGTTGCCGGTGGCCTACTCATCTTCCTCGGTTTTACCGGTGCGATGAGCCAGATCAGCGATATCCAGTCTTGGGCTGTTGGCCTGCAGAGTGCGGATGTTGCACAAGGTAGCCTCGGGTATATCGGCTTGGTGGTACTGGCTGTAAACATTATTCTTTACGCCTACCTAGCCAAAGTAAACAAGCGTTGGCTGGCGATCCCAGCCTGTGCAATAACCGGATTGCTGGTTTCCCTTGCACTTGGTGCGGGCTTTGACCTAGTATTCGAAACCGAAACAGGTTTGCCTAACCTAAACCCAGTGTACTGGTGGGGTAGCACAGAGCAGGGTTGGATGCTTGGCCTGCCAGGTCTTGAGCAATTCATTGCCTCTCTGCCGTTTGCGATTCTTGCTGTAGCTATGTGGTCACCAGATTTCTTGGGTCACCGTATCTTCCAAGAGCTGAACTACCCGAAAGGCACTGATCGCGTTCTGATGGACGTTGATGACACCATGACAACTTGTTCACTACGCCAGATGGTAGGTACAGCGGTCGGTGGTTGTAACATCACGTCATCTTGGGGTACGTATATTATCCCAGCTGGTATTGCGAAGCGTCCAATTCCAGCAGGTGCGATTCTACTGGGTGTGATGTGTATCATCGTCGCGATCCTTGGTTTCCCAATGGATGTAGCAGTATGGCCACCAGTAATGCGTATCGCACTGCTTGTAGGTGTATTCCTGCCGCTTCTTGAAGCCGGTGTTCAGATGGTGAAAGACACCAAAGACTCACAGGCTGCTGGTATCTGTGTGTTCGCAGCAATCGTTGCTAACCCTGTTCTAGCATGGGCACTAACCATGCTGCTAGACAACAATGGTCTTATCGGTAACAAAGAACGTGCAGCTAAGCTGTCAATTGTCGATAAAATCATCATTCCAGCAGGCGCGCTAATCATTTGTTTGGTTGCGATGCTGGCAGTAGGTATGCTTGAAGGCCAATACGGTATTCCAGCGCTACTGTAAGAAAGGTATACAGGGCAGTGCATGCACTGCCCTACTCCATTAGTGTCGATAGCACTAATACGAATAATCAAACGGTCACTATCCTGACACGCTTTTTGGTTATCCGTATTATTGTATATATAAAGTGTGCTGTTCACCATTTGGTGATGGCTGGCTCAACAGCCAGCGCAGTACGTGTTTTTTCTACTAAAAAGGTAGGTATGTCATGGCAGAGCAATTTGCTAAAGCTTGGGAAGGGTTCGCTGCAGGCGAATGGCAGAACGACGTTAACGTTCGCGACTTTATCCAGAAAAACTACACTCCATATGAGGGTGATGAGTCTTTCCTAGTTACTGAAGGTACTGAAGCAACTAACAAGCTTTGGGATCAGGTAATGGAAGGTATCAAGCAAGAAAACAGCACTCACGCTCCTGTTGATTTTGATACTTCTCTTGTCTCTACCATCACTGCTCACGACGCAGGTTACATCAACAAAGATCTAGAGACTATCGTTGGTCTTCAGACTGAAGCGCCTCTTAAGCGTGCAATCATGCCTAACGGCGGCGTGCGCATGATCGAAGGTTCTTGTAAAGCGTACGGCCGTGCTCTTGATCCACAAGTATCTAAGATCTTCTCTGAGTACCGTAAAACGCACAACCAAGGCGTTTTCGACGTTTACTCTCCAGACATCCTTAAGTGTCGTAAGTCTGGTGTTCTAACTGGTCTTCCTGATGCATACGGTCGTGGCCGTATCATCGGTGACTACCGTCGTGTTGCTCTTTACGGAATCGACTTCCTAATCAAGGAAAAAGTTGCTCAATTCCACTCTCTACAAGAGAAGCTAGAGAAGGGCGATGACCTACAGATGACTATGCAGCTTCGTGAAGAAATTCAAGAGCAGCACCGTGCACTAGGTCAAATGAAAGAAATGGCAGCTAAATACGGCTGTGACATCTCTCAACCTGCTACTAACGCACAAGAAGCTATCCAGTGGCTATACTTCGGCTACCTAGCAGCAGTTAAATCTCAGAACGGCGCGGCAATGTCTCTAGGCCGTACGTCTACTTTCCTAGATATCTACATCGAACGTGATATCGCGGCAGGTAAGATCACTGAGGTTCAAGCTCAGGAAATGATCGACCACTTCGTAATGAAACTACGTATGGTTCGTTTCCTACGTACTCCTGAGTACGATGAGCTATTCTCTGGCGACCCAATCTGGGCAACAGAATCTATGGGTGGTATGGGTGTTGACGGTCGTACGCTAGTATCGCGTACTAACTTCCGTTTCCTAAACACGCTATACACTATGGGTCCTTCTCCAGAGCCGAACATCACTGTTCTATGGTCTGAGCAGCTACCTGACGGCTTCAAGCGTTTCTGTGCAAAAGTATCTATCGATACTTCTTCTATCCAGTACGAAAACGACGACCTAATGCGTCCTGATTTCGACAACGATGACTACGCTATCGCTTGTTGTGTATCACCAATGGTTATCGGTAAGCACATGCAGTTCTTCGGCGCACGTGCAAACCTTGCTAAAACACTACTATACGTAATCAACGGTGGTGTGGACGAGAAGCTGAAAATTCAGGTTGGTCCTAAGGCAGAGCCAATGCTTGACGAAGTTCTAGACTTCGACAAAGTATACGCAGGCCTAGACAGCCTAATGGACTGGCTAGCAACTCAGTACGTGACTGCACTAAACGCAATCCACTACTCACACGACAAGTACAGCTACGAAGCAGCGCTTATGGCTCTACACGACCGTGACGTTAAACGTACTATGGCTTGTGGTATCGCTGGTCTTTCTGTTGCTGCTGACTCACTAGCTGCTATCAAGTACGCTAAAGTTAAGCCAGTACGTGACGAAGACGGTATCGCAATCGACTTCGCTATCGAAGGCGACTATCCGAAGTTCGGTAACAACGACGCTCGCGTTGATGACATCGCTTGTGAACTTGTTTCTAGCTTCATGAACAAGATCCGTAAGCTTAAGACTTACCGTGATGCGGTTCCTACTCAGTCTATCCTGACTATCACTTCAAACGTGGTATACGGTAAGAAGACGGGTAACACGCCTGACGGTCGTCAAGCAGGTGCTCCATTCGCACCAGGTGCTAACCCAATGCACGGTCGTGATGAGAAAGGTGCTGTAGCCTCTCTAACTTCAGTTGGTAAACTACCATTTGCTGATGCGAAAGACGGTATCTCTTACACCTTCTCTATCGTACCTAACGCACTGGGTAAAGAGCAGGATACTCAGCGTTCTAACCTTGCAGGTCTTATGGATGGTTACTTCCACCACGAGTCTGGCATTGAAGGTGGTCAACACCTGAACGTTAACGTTCTTAACCGCGAAACGCTAGAAGACGCTGTTAAGCACCCAGAGAAGTACCCACAGCTAACTATCCGTGTATCGGGTTATGCTGTACGCTTTAACTCTCTAACTGCAGAACAGCAGAAAGACGTTATCGCTCGTACTTTCACTGAGTCTCTATAATCTAGAGCCTTAGACCATTGCTGTCATAGGCAATGAGAAGAAAAGCCGATCTGCAAAGATCGGCTTTTTTATACCTTTTTCCCGCGATGCCCCTTACCCTTCTTCGTACAAAACACCAACCAAACAACCACGCCTTTATAACACAACGAATAGTACCCTTACCTTTTAGATGCTTTTTCGCTATTTTGAACGCCTTTTTTGTAATAAAATGACAGGTAAAACACGCCCCCAAGCGGAGAAGCTAAGTAATGTCAGTAAAAGGTCGAATCCACTCTTTTGAGTCCTGCGGTACTGTCGACGGTCCCGGAATTCGTTTCATCGTGTTCATGCAAGGCTGCCTTATGCGCTGCCAATATTGCCATAACCGTGATACCTGGGATCTCCATGACGGCAAGGAAATCACTGTTGAAGAGCTGATCAATGAAGCTAAGTCATACCGCTTCTTCATGAAATCATCCGGTGGTGGTGTCACCGCTTCTGGTGGCGAAGCCATGTTGCAGCCAGAGTTTGTTCGTGACTTCTTCCGCGCAGCACAAGCCGAAGGTATTCACACCTGCCTAGATACCAACGGCTATATCCGCAAACACACAGACGTGGTTGATGAAGTGCTCGACGCTTCTGACTTAGTGATGCTTGACCTTAAGCAATTGGATGACAGCATCCACCAAAACCTGGTTGGCGTGCCCAACAAGCGTGTATTGGACTTTGCCCGTTACCTGCACCAACGCGGCCAAAAAACCTGGATCCGTTATGTTGTTGTACCTGGATATACTGACGATGAACGCTCTGCTCACCTACTGGGTGACTTCATCAAAGATATGGACAACATCGAAAAAGTCGAGCTTCTTCCTTACCACCAACTCGGTGAGCACAAATGGGAAGCAATGGGCTTTGATTACCAACTGACAGGTGTTAAGCCACCATCAAAAGAAGTGATGGAAAAAGTCAAAGAGATCATCAGCAGCTACACAGCGGCTAGAGTGATTTATTAATATCGTTTTTTTCAACAAAGTGATTAAGGAGAACCTCAGTTCTCCTTTTTTATTAACCTATCACTATTAGTGAATAAAATAGAACAATCATCAGAAATACTGATAGTTTATTTCGGCAAAGAAAAAGATTTGATTATGGCTGCAATTAACCGATGAGTTAATTAGATGCATATTATCAATAAAAATGAACCAAGTGGCATATAAATAAAAAGGTGGTATCACTACCTTATAAGCAATACCACCTTCATACCTCTTCCTAACTCGGCAAAAGCACGTCTTAAGAAATCTTAAGTTTATGGTTTTTCATCATTCGGTGCCCTTCACGTTTAATACACTCCAGTAACGGGTGATCACCCATTTCCTTGCGCCAAATAAACGAAATCGCCCGATCCATTTTTAATTCAGGGACATTCAAGGCGACCAATTCTCCACGTTCAATATACGGAGCAACATCCAAATAAGGCAAGCAGGTTAGGTAATGACCGTTCGCGACCATAGTCCGGATCACGGGTACATGGGAGTATTCACGCCACACATCCAAATCAGGGATCAATGGTACCATCGCGCTTTCAAAAATCGCCCGTGTACCGGCCCCCCCCTCACGCAGTACCCACTGTGCTTGCTCCAATTGTGCCAGGCTAACTCGAGAGTTCTTAGCAAAAGGGTGATGAGAGGCACTGACAACAACGAGGTGGTCACGACACCACTCTTCCTGGTGGGTACGGTTGTCATCACAACGGCCTTCGATAATGCCGATGTCGTATTTGTAGTTCAGAACCCCTTCAATGACACCCTGACTACTTTTGACATCCATCCCCGTCCTGACTTCTGGAAAATCAGTATCAAGAATACTGATAAGCTCTGGAACCAAGTGCTCTGCCGGTGTTTGGCTGGCACCAATACTGATACTGCCGCTGAAAAGGTGTTGATCGTAAAAGCCCGCTTCAATCTGCTCGGCATCTTGCAATAATCGCCGCGCCTTTGGTCGCAACCAGTTGCCCCAATGGCTCAAGCGCATATCCTTACCCTGGCGTACGAAAAGATCGCGTCCTAGTAGTTTTTCTAATTGACTGAGTGACATACTGGCAGCAGACTGGGTAACGCCCAACCTTTCAGCAGCTTGGCTTACACTGCCCAATTCAGCAACCGCATCAAACACTGATAACTGTTTCAACGAATAGCGCACTTATACTCCTAGATTTACAACGGGTGGGCTCAGCGCCGGTAAAGTAACTTCTATACCCAAATGACTGCTCTATGTACCTAGCTCTTGGGTGTTTCTGCAAATCAATTAATTTGATTACTATATAAACTCAGTCAATATTGTATCAAGTTTTAACAGTTGGGTAATGTATGTCGTATGCACATCAGCGACTACATCCCAGTAAATACTCGAAAAACTGTAAGCAAATGCCTGTTCGCGCAGTATTTCCACTCCCCCTTCATTTAAGGATAATATTCTAAATCATTTAAATTTATCAGTATTCAAAACCACATCAACAATGCTTATACGCTTAAAACAAAATAGACCAAAACAACCACCTCCGCTAGGTGGTTAATAAAATTGAAAATTTCCCCTTCCTATTCCTTTATCACCTAAATTTATGCGGCCTATCTCAAAACATTCCCTGAAACATTTTCAAACAAAGTATCAGAAAAACTGAATGACAACCTCAGTAAAATCAATTTTACTAATGCGCCGGTGCTGGGTAACATTCCCGTCAACAGATTAATGGGCCATTGTGCAATGACTCTTAGCGAGTTACTGCAGCAGTGTTGATTTTGATTTTAGGAGATTGTTATGAGCGCTTTACTTACAGTGAAAGACATTGTAGATACGCAAGCCCCGACGTTGAGTATTGAAACAAGTTTACCTTCAGCTATCGATGTGTTGTCTAAAAACCGCATTAACGGTGCACCAGTTTGTGACGCAAACGGCAACCTAGTTGGTTTCCTATCTGCCCACGACATCATGGTAGAAATGTGGTGCCAAGACTACATTCCTGATGAGGATGTAACGGTCGGAAACCTAATGAAGACAGATTTGGTTACCATGGATATCGAAGATCGCTTGACTGATGCACTTGAGTTCCTGGCTCTGGACAAAGAGCAGCTATACCCAACAACCGCGATGGGCTATGCAACGCAAATGACAACCTTGTCGCTTGAAGAGCGTGCTAAATCAATCAAGGTTAACAAGCCACAAATTCTACCTGTTTTAGAAGACGGTAAATATGTCGGTGTGGTATCTCGCCAGGAAGTATTAAAAGCCCTGCGCGCCCTATTTAATGATGCGACGACACCAGCGCCAGTCGCTGGAAATGTTGCCCCACAGGTTGTTACCTAATTAGTAACAAACAAGTCACTCGCCCACAGCCTGCCTAACACCATTATTGGAACATCATGTATCTAATGCATGAGGCGCCCCTGTGAGCTGATCGTAAGAGTTATTGGAGTTAAAATGGAACAAGTTTCCCACCTTTTTGCTTTTAACCATTTTGTTATCGCGATAGCCGCTTTAACAATTATGGTATTGGTTGCCCGTACCATCGTTGCTGGTACGAAGTATTCATCATTGTTAGTTATCGTTGTGTTCGGTCTAGCTTTAGGCTCACTATTGGTACACAGCGGTATGGCGACACCGGGACTAGAACAGTTCCCTGTTGTTGCATTGATTGGCCAGACAACCGTAATTGCATTGATCGCCTCATTCTTCGTTGGTGGACAGGAAATTAGACGCCTGCTTTCAAAACAAGACTTTAATGAAGAGTGTGACTTTTTTGCCCCTTCCGCTCAGGAAGTGGTATTGGGTACAAGCAGTACGCAATTAACGTACATTATTCGTGCTTTCCTATTGCTCATTGGTATTCAAACTGCAGATGTTCTGATTTCAGGCCGTACCGCAGATTTTGCAATGGGAGACTCGTTCTTACTTCTTTCTTACATCTGTTTGGCACTGGCGTTTATCCTTGTTGATCGTAAAGCAGTGATCTCCAACAAAGCACAATACATCCGTAAAGGCCTACTGGAAGTTATTGCGATTATTGTGGTGTTGAACGTCTCGCTATGGCTAGCTACTACGATTTCGTCAATTATTGGTCTACCGCAGATCTTCTTTGCCATGATTCTGTCTTCAGGCTTGGGTGCGGCACTTCCAAAATGGAAGCATGGCCCGGCAATGAACGCACTACTATTTGCGGGTATCCCACTGGTGCTATCTGGTAGCTTCCTAGTTGGTGGCTCTCACATGGTTGAAGCCTTCGGTATCCCTGGTCTTCAGAGTGTTATCGTGTACGGTTTCTCCGGTCAGATTTTCTGGATGTTCGGTGGCCTTGCGCTGCTAATCTTTGTCGGCAAATCTAACCATTTACGTAATCTGGCACCGGGTCTGGCAGGAGGCTTGTCTCACTCAGGTCTAACTGGCGCATGTACTGCGGGTGACTTCGGTCGCACAGCGGCTTCTCGTGCTCCGATTATGATCAACATTCCGTTTGCCGGTCACATCTTCGTATTTACGATTTTGGCGGCAAGTGCCGAGCGCGGAGCGCTAATGGTTGGCTGGACGTTACCACTGATTCTAGCTGGCGCAGCGTTTGTTATCCTCGCACTGAAAAGCCTACGTTCGGCCAACGGTTGTGAAAAAACAGAAGTTAAAGGCCTAATGTTATTCTCACTTGGTTGGCAGATCATGGCTGTCTTCGGTAGCTTCACGCTGCTAAGCGTAGCCGGTATGTCACTTGAGCATGCATCGATGTCTGCCGCTTCCGGTCTTTCTCACTTCGGTCTGTTTGCCGCAGTACAAGAAGGTATGTTTGGCGCGACAGCGGCAAGCCTTATCACCTTTACTTTTGCAATGACCTTCCTGGTACACCCATTTGTGTTCGCTATGTTCGGCAAAGCTGCTGAAAGCAACGGTAAAATGGCAGAGAAAGCAGTGACGGTACTGGCAAGTGCTGGCTTGATCGGCGTTATTTCTTCGACCTTAATGATTTAACATGGGTCTATGAGTCTGGCGAGTTTAGCTTAACGGATTCAATGAAACATAGAGGGGGCTGATTTCATATCAGCCCCCTTTCTTTTTAAGTGATATAACATCTCTGCAGACTCATCAGTCTATGTATCGTATCCAAGGGCACTCAACAGCCTTATACCAACCTACATAAATATTTGATCAGTTTTACTGGTTAAAATCGCTGCTATCTATGTTAGAGATTTTGTAATTAGAGCCACTAGTTACTGCAATATCTGCCTTGATAACAACGATTTTTCCAGTGCAAATACTTGATCAACGGCTTATCCAAATTGGTATTACTTAAAGCAGGGCATCTATAAAAAAAGCCTGCCCATAATATTATGGGCAGGCTTTTATCGTCACCTAGCACGCTGACGTTGGAACCTGATTTAAAGGTCAGCTCACTGGCTGGTTGGCATACGCGGCTTGCTTAGCCGCTTCCAGTGATGACTCACCATTGTCTCGGCCAAACAACTGCTGTAGCTGCTCTTCTGTATCCGAGGTTAACACTAAGATCTCGATACGACGATTCAAATGGCTATAGGGTGCATCTTCATCAAGCAGCATAGTATCGGACATTGCGGTGACTTGGGCGACTCGCTCGCTTGGCATACCGCCATACTCCAGCACTTCCCTCGCTTTTTGTGCGCGCTCACCAGACAAGGCCCAGTTATTACCTCTTGAACGACGGCTAAAACCACTGGCATCAGCATGGCCAGAAATCATAATCGGGTTTTCAATGGTGGCAAACGTTGGTGCAATCGCTAGCAGAAGATCCTCAAAAAACGGTGTGAGCTCTGCCCCACCCAGTTTGAACATCGGCTTTTCATTATCGTCATTGACCAGGACCCGAAGCCCTTGCGGTACCACTTCCACCGATAGTTGGTTACTAGCAGAAAGGAATTCACTGACATCTTTCAAGTACTCGCCCAGTACAACCATCTGCTCATGGCTTTCATAGCGCCCAGGGACAAGTGAAGGCCCGTCTTCTCCCAGCCCACCAAAATTATCACCATCGCCATCAACCACATTGATAGTCAGTGAGTTACCCAGATTCTGAGGATTACTCGGTTGCTGGCTCTGCAAGCCTGGCAATGCCTTTCCACCAAAATCAACCGCAAACGGACTGTTCTCCACAAACAAGCCATCATGCGCCAGCAGCTGTTGCTGGCCACTGAGGCGACCAACAATGCGCTGCTTTTCATCTTCCGTGGTCACCTGCAACACCCACATCACCATAAAAAATGCCATCATCGCCAAGGTGAAGTCGGCAAAGGCGACTTTCCACGCCCCGCCATGGCGAGCCGCATGACCACGGCTACGGCGCTTTTTTATGATAACTGTATCTGCAGTATTGCCCTTCATCATTGGAATACCTGCTGCGTTACCCAGCCTTCCATTTCAGCAAAGGTCGGTTTCACATCGAGTAACATCAACTTACGGCCCGAGTCCGCAGCAACCAACGTCGGCTTACCGGCGGTGTAACTCACCATCATGGCTTTTACACACTCAAATGCAGACAGCTCACGCTTTACCTGATTGGCCATGGCAGTACTAATCGGGTCAAACACACAGTAACAGAAGAAAATACCGAGGAAGGTACCCACCAAAGCATGGGCGACGCTGATGCCGATTTGCGCCATATCCCCATCGATATTGGTCATGGTGATCACAATCCCCATCACTGCCGCCAAAATACCAAAACCTGGCATTGCTTCGGCAACCCGGTGCATTGAGTGCGACGGCTCCATCAGATCTTCTTCGATAGCTTCGAGTTCCAGCTCCAACATGCTTTCCAGCTCATGGGCGGTAATTTTACCCATCGCCATCAAGCGGAAGTTATCGGTTATAAAAGTGACCAGCTTCGGGTACTCCAATACTTCCGGGTAGATCAGGAACAAGCTGCTCTGGTGCGGCTCTTCAATATGTTCATCAAGCACCCGCATACCGTTTTGACGTACCTGCTCCAGCAAGTGATACATCAATGAAAGTAGCTCGCGATAAAGTTTGCGCTCATCGCGCTTGGTCATGATGCCACGGGTCTGATGCCACATTTCAACGATCACATGGTGCGGGTTACCGATAGCCAGAGCACCGGCACCAGCGCCCAAAATGATCATCAGCTCTGCAGGTTGCCACATGGTACCGAGGTATCCCCCCGCAAACACAAAGCCACCGAACACACAGATAATAATGATTAAGATACCAATAATTTTTTGCATAACCTTTCTCCTACATCACGCTCTTAATCATGGCGTTCATTTGTTTAATGGCCTGCTTATGAAGCTGGCAGATCCTCGCTTCGCTCAGGCCAACCACAATGGCGATTTCCTTCAAGCTAAGCTCCTTCTGGTAGTAAAAATCCAAGATGAGCTGTTCACGCTTCGGCAATTGAGACAACACATGCTTAAGCAGATCATCGTTGATCAAGTGCTGAAGATTACTGTCACTCTGACCAAAATCGACACTGGAGCTGTCTGATTCAAATAACTGCTCTAAGCTATACAGCTCCTCCGCCTGAGCGGCGTAGAGCAGACGGTGGCACTCCTCCAAGCTGATTTGCATTGCTTTCGCCAATTCATGTTCGTTCGGATGGCGCTTCAACTGCTTGGTCAACAACTTGGATACTTTATTAAGTTCATGGACTTGTTGGCGCAGCTGACGCGGGCGCCAGTCGCGACGGCGTAACTCATCTAAAATGGCTCCGCGTACACGGCGGGCAGCAAAGAAGCGGAAATTCTCATCCATTTCACCATAACGGCGAGTTGCCTCAAGCAAGCCAAGCAAACCAATTTGCTCCATATCATCCAGCCCCATACAGCCCGATGCATGGTGATGGAGCTGTTGAACAATACGCTTCACCAACTTCAAGTGCTGGCGCAAGACCTGCTCTTCATTATTCTGTGAGGGCTTCGTTTGCCACTGGGCATACTCATCCTCAAACGGTAATTGCTGTGCTTCTAACATGATTCCCTTCCTTTACTGCAGCACGAGCTTGGTAAACAACGCTTCTTCAATCTGGTAGGCATATCCATTTACTGCCATTGCCTGGCGAAGCTGCCCCAGTACCTCTGTTTGCAACCGTTCGATTTCATTCATTTGACGCAACTCTTCGAAGGTACTTTGGCTAAACATTTTCAGCAGGACATTACGCGCCAGCGGCTTGAACTCAACCAGCTGATCATGCGCCTTTGCCGAGTTCGTCTTCAGCGCCAACTCCAGCATCAGATAGTGAGTGCGCTCTTCACCATCAATGGTGATGACAAACTTATCGAGATTCATGAAATGAGCACGGCTATCCGCGTCATTTCGAGCAAAAATGCTGAACTCTGCCGAGCTGTCATTGACGATAAACGCGTACGTTGCAATCGATGAGAGGGCAATAAGCACCGAGGCAGCAAGTGCCGCCAGAATAACTTTCGTGCTCATTACGTTTGTTCTAGCCATTATTATTTTCCTTACACCATACGAGTGAGACGATATTGATCCGTCTTTAATAAGAGATCGGTTGATTCATGCCAGTCTGATTCTTCAACCACGGGCTGAATTGCCAAAGACATATCTTGCTGTTGTTCAAACGCTTGCTGCTGTGATTGATCGCTCACATCAACATCGACCATCGCGCCCGCGAGTTGCTTGCCTTCAAGCTCGGCGCGCAAACGCTCGGCGCCCTGCTGCGCGGCCTCGCGCAATGCAGGGTCTGTGGCAGCGATATGTACCTGAACCTTGTTGTTTTCCACCTTGACCGACAGCTCTAAGCTGCCAAGATGAGGCGGGTCGAGGCGGATACGAGCATGCTGGACATCTTGGTTAAGATGCATCTGCACCCGATCTTTAAGTACCGACACCAGTTGCTGTCCCCATTGCTGCTGGTTTTCCGCCATTTTGACAGGCGCCCATTCAGCACGAGAAGCCGTTACGTTGTTGGATTGGGCATCTGCAGGCAGTGGGGCTGCATTCGGTGAGTCTTGCAATGATAAGGTCGTAAAACTGCTTGCCTGCGCGAGTTGTTGAAGTAACACTGGGTTGGTGGTTTCCTGCCTGACTGGCGTCATCGCATTGGAAATCACCCGCTCAATCGCTTGGTCGAACGACAAAGACTCGCCCTGAGCACTGCCATTAGCCGCTAGGTAATGTGGGATCCCAGGCTGCGTCTGCCCCAACTGCACCGATACACTTTGCAGGCCGTCAGCACTGCGCATCATGCCTAGCAATTGCTCACGAACATCGCTATTGAGTTCATTGGTAATATTGATCAGGCGGAACTGCCCTTCTGGCGGCAGCTGTTCCATAAACGGATGGGCGCTGCTGAACACCCAATCTTCACCCTCTGCCAGCCCTTTAAGCTGCTCATAGAGATCGAACCAATATGGGTTATTCTCCGACTCGCCGGACACCTCAGCCGTGGCCAGTTCAGCCCCAGTATCTAGACCAAGCAATGCTGCAAAACTGTCAAACCAAGAGCCACCGTCACCGGTTTGTACCTGTGATGGACGTGCCGTTGTGGCTTGCGCGTTCCCATGTGGCTGTGACATCGAAATATGGCTCATCGAATAAAGCCTCCAGCCATCTCGACCTGCTGGTATTCCGATACCCCTTCACGCTGATTCTGGAACTTTGCCAACATCTGTCCGAGGTGTTCTTTTTCCATTTCGCACGCCGTCATGGCGGCTAAATGCACCTTTTTAAGCTGAAGGATGTCGCGGCGAAGTGACTCGGCAACCGCTGGCTGGGCTTTTAAATCAGCCAGCATGCTGTAGATTTCTTTGTCTATTTTACGCACTGACTGCCACTCTTTGCGCTTGTAGCTCTGGTTAAGCTGCACAGTGAGTTGTCTGATCTGAGTAATGTTAACCTTCATGGGTTACCCCGAAGTTATGCCACCCCTCTTGAATATTCCCCATCACAGAACGCACTTCCGCCAGTTTAACCACATCGTTATGGACGCTGGCTTCAAATAATTTCATGCTGCAAAAATCGTAAAGCTGGTTCATCTGCTGAGCGAGTTCGCCACCTTGGCGCATATCCAACGCACTATTAAGGCCACCGATAATGTCGATACACTTACCGATAGATTCCCCTTTTTCCTTCAGGCGGTTAGCCGCCATATGGCCTTCGGCGCGGGTTAAATTATCCATAAAACCGTCAACCAACATCAGTACCAGTTGATAAGGGCTCGCTGCCGCTGCTTGTGCTTCTACATCGACTTGCTGGTACGCATCGAAGCCAGAGTCATCCATTAACATTTGTTGTTCCTCTAAAACATAAACATGGAACCGGTCGATTCCATCTGCGTCATGGTTTGCTGCATTGCGGTGTATTGACGCAAGTAGCGGTTGTAGGTTTTTTCCATGCGGTAATCGAGTTGCTCTTTTTTATCGTCAACTCGGTCAATATTGCCTTGCAGGGTATCTTGACGGCTTTTCAGCAAGTTACTGCCTGAGTTAGACGATCCGGTGTAAGGCTCAATAGCCTTTTCCAATGCGGTTAACGCACCGTTGTCACCGAAGAAAATAGCATCGATTTTTTCAGGGGTTTCAGTGAGCGCTTTTTCAAACCGAGCACTATCAATTTTCAGTGTGCCGTCACGGTTGGCTTCTATTCCAATGCTGTACAACGTGCCTTCATCAAACTGGCCTCGTGTAACATTATTGAGCATATTTTTGAGGCCGCGGGCGGTTGAATCACCGGCTAATGCACCCGCTTCCGTAATAGTAATACTGTTGTCACTACTATCATCGTCATCACCACTGCTACTGTCATCTTCATCTTGTTCGAGCTGGTAATCAGTCATAGTGTGTTTAAGGACGGTGTTAACCAGATCGTTGTAAGCATCGACGAATTCCTGAACCGCCTCTTTCGATGCTGACTCATCACTACCAACAACAAGGGTTAGCGGCTTATCGCCCGGCTCATGCGCTTTGGTTAGTTCAAGCGTCACACCGTAAATAGCACCATCGATAGTGTTTGAGCTATCACGGATCTCAAGGCCATCTTCACCGCCCATCATCACAATGGCATCTTGTGCCTTACTCAGAACCTGTGGCGGCTCAAAGTAATCACCCATACCCTGATCAAATGACACCTTGAATGCATTCTCTTCACCGGTTTCAGTGCTACTCAGAACCAGGCTAACATCATCGCCGGAACGCACTACAGAGGCAGAGACTCCTTCATCAAACTCGTTGATGTAATCAGCCAAATCATGGATATCTTTGTCGCCATCTGGGTTGAAGGTCGAAAAATCGACTTCAATAGCTTCACCACCAGGTACTTCAATAGTGATCACGCCGTCAGTAGGCAAGTCTTCCCCTTTTAAGGTGAAGGCTTCTTGTTGAGCGGTAGCCAATTGCTTAACGAACAAGTCGTAACTGCCATTACGGGCAAAATTACTCGCCGAAGCATCGATATAACCATCTTCACTTGTCGTCGCGCTATTTTTAACAAAGCTATTATCTGCTTTGTTCATACGTTCTAACGCTGATGAAAAACTACTGAAAGCAGAATCGATATCTTTCCACGCATCTAATTGTGACTGATACGTTTTCTGCTGGTTAGCATATTGGATATCAAATGGCTGACGCTGGATCATCACCATTTGCATCGCCATTGAAGCTGGGTCCATCATTGACATTGCGTTTCTCCTCACTCAGCCAGAAGTCGCTAATTTCACTAAAAACATCTAAATCAGAAGCCTTAAAGCAAGAACCATTCCAACTTTAAATTAAGTAAAATCATGCTATTTACGGCCGAATTTGATTATTTTTAAATCTATTTAGCCAAACGAATAAATATGTAATTTCATTCTTTATGAATAAGCGGAAGCTTTATTTCCGCCTGCGGAAATATATTTATTCCGCTTAATAAAGTTGAAGTTGCTATCAATATAAGGCGACAAAACAATGGAATGTCTTAATGACTTAAACGGCATTTAACCGTGCTAAGCAAGGAGCGGGGAAAAGGTCAAAAAATCGAAGACAAAATACCCCCCCAAAAAAGCCCACTTTTAGAGTGCGTCCTGCGGCTCTGCCAGGCTGCCAACACGCCCGATTAAACGCACAAATCCGCCCGCACACACCACCACAACAGAAATATTTAATAACAGAAATATCAGTGAGCAATTTCAAAGTTTTATCGCTACACACGCTTTAAAAAACAGAACAAAAGCAGGCAGGGATGGCAACGAAGATAGGCACCCCGCTTCACACCTGCTTTGCGCCATGTTGCACACCCACTATTTCTACCTATGTCGCAATATACGAAAATGTAATCATATATTTCACATAATAAAAGATGATTCAGCTTTCTATGGCTATCAGTTTTTCTTATCATGGCAATGCCTGCACTTTAGGCATATGGCTTGATAGGGACATTCAAGTTAGAAGCGGTTAACGCCGACGGAAAGGATGTGTAGCACTTGGGGTAAGCATGAATAACGTAGATTCCAGCAATAACCAACTGTTTTCGCCGAAGGAAATGATGGCGGAAGCGGAAAAGTTCGCGCTAAGCAAAGCAAAGAAAACCAGCGGTATGACACTGGGGTTGGCTATTATGGCGGGGGCGTTTATTGGCCTTGCTTTTGTTTTTTATATCACGGTTACTACTGGCAGCGCGACGACCGGATGGGGTCTCAGCCGCTTAGTCGGTGGTATGGTGTTCAGCATGGGGCTGATATTGATTGTCCTATGTGGTGGTGAGCTGTTTACCAGTTCGGTACTGTCCAGTATTTCTTGGGCTAACCGCCAGATCACACTAAGAAAGATGCTCTCCCTGTGGGCCAAGGTGTATATCGGCAACTTCATCGGTGCCATGTTTATGCTGCTGCTGATCAGCGCTGCCGGTATGTTCATGCTCAACAACGGCCAGTGGGGCATGAATGCCCTCAATATCGCCCAGCATAAACTCCATCACACCCCAATACAGGCTTTCTCATTAGGCGTGCTGTGTAACCTGCTTGTTTGCTTGGCTATTTGGATGACCTTCAGCTCAGCCAACGCCTTAAGCAAAGCCATGATCATGGTGCTGCCGGTTTCTATGTTCGTCTCAAGCGGCTTCGAGCACTCAGTCGCCAATATGTTTATGGTGCCGCTGGGTATCACCATCCAGAACTTTGCGCCCGAGCAATTCTGGCAAATGATCTCTGCCAGCCCAGAGCAGTACAGCGATCTGAATATCCCAACCTTCCTAATGGCCAATTTGCTGCCGGTGACACTGGGCAATATTGTCGGCGGTGCGGTATTGGTGGGCCTGACTAACTGGTGTATTTTCCGCCGCCCAGAGCTCAAGGCTGCAAACATCCGTGCTATTACCCAGAGCTTAGACATCGCATCAGTCAAGGAGGCCGATATGCTGTCACACCTAACCATTAAAGATATCACCGACCCACAACCTCTTACCCTATCGGCCGATATGCTGATCCCTACCGCTATCGACATGATGACCACCGCCAATGTCTCAGGCGCACCGGTTTGTGATATCCAAGGCCGTTTAGTCGGGTTCTTGTCGATGTACGATGTAATGAAAGAGTTGTGGTACCGCGACTACCAGCCAAACCAAGAGACCAAGGTGGTCGACTTGATGAAGCAAGATGTTATTGCTGTTAATACCAAAGACCGCCTGGTCGATGTGGTCGAGTTTCTGTGTATCGATAAAGAGCAGCTTTACCCCACCTCGGCAATGGGGATCGCCACCAGCACCACAGCCCTTTCATTGGAAGATCGGGTAAAAGCGCTGCAAGTGAGCAAGCCTCGTATCCTGCCTGTGCTGGATAACGGCCAGTTTGTTGGCACGGTCACCCGTGAGGGTGTAATGGCTGAGCTACGCAACATCTATCAAGATGCCAAAACACAAACGGTGTCGCGTTTAGAAGTTGTTTAATCGGCTTCTTACCAATATAACACTCTCCCAATGAGAAAACCGCAGTCAAGGCTGCGGTTTTTTATTAGCTGGAATAATACCAATCTGAATAAGTAGTTGATCAAGTATTTGCACTGGAAAAATCGTTGTTATCAAGGCAGATATCGCAGTAACTAGTGGCTCTAATTACAAAATATCTAACGCAGAAAACAGCGATTTTAACCTGCAAGACTGGTCAATTATTTATGTAGGTTGATATACCTATGATGAGGTTATTTAACCCCGTAATGGGTCTATTGGTGAACACCCAACGGGCGAGTCGACTTGGCCATACACACCACACAATGTCTTTGCACTGCCACAGAATTAAATTCAATAACCGTTTATCCAACCCGGCACTCTATGACTGGTAATATTCAAGAATATTGACGGGTAGCATTATTGCCATTTATTAACGATACCGTATGGGTGTGTATCGGTAACAAATGTAACTTCCATATTCTGAGTACAAAAAAACCGCAGCGGGGGCTGCGGCTTTTGATTAATTGGAGTGGTTTGATTGCGCTTTATATATCTGGTATTGAGGCGAGGGCTTATTAGCCTACTAGGCTCATTACCATGCCAGACATGCCGTTCGCCTGAGAAAGCATAGACATGCTCATCTGCGTTAGCATCTGGTTCTTCATCATGTTTGAAGATTCAACCGCGTAGTCAGTATCCATGATACGGCCTTTCGCCATTTCAGTGTTTTCCGCCATGTTGCCAAGGTTAGTGATCGTGTGGTCTAGACGGTTGATATTAGCACCTAGCTCAGAGCGAACTGAACCGATACCGACAGTTGCTGGTTGTGAACCGTCACCTGCTGGATCAGCATTACCATTTAGCAGTGCGTCAACAGCGTCCATCGCTAGAGCGGCACCACTTGGAATAGCTGGTTGTGAACCGTCACCTGCTGGGTCTTCATCTCCTGCAGCAGAAAGATCGGCAGAAGCTAGAGCACCAATCGCATCACGGATATCACCTAGGCCGTCAGAAATATCAACCGTCAGTGTTTCGCTTGTTGAAGAGCCGATTTGGAAGGTAACAGCGCCATCAAATTGGCCACCCGCTGCAAACAAGTTGTTACCAGAGCCAAATTGGGTATTTTCAATAACACTATCTAGTTCAGCTGCCAGTTGATCCCACTCAGCCTGCATTGCATCGTGCTCATCAGCAGAGTTAGTGCCGTTTGCTGCTTGAGTCGCTAGATCTTTCATGCGGTGACTGATGTTAGTCATCTCATCAAATGCACCTTCAGCGGTTTGCATCATAGATGTCGCATCTTGTGCATTACGCTGTGCAACACCTAAGCCATTTACTTGTGATTGAAGGCGAGTGGCAATTTGTAGGCCCGCAGCATCGTCAGATGCAGAGTTGATACGTAAGCCAGTCGAGATGCGTTGCATCGCGTTATCCATCGCGCCAGACGTTTTGTTTAGGTTGTTCTGAGTGATTAGAGATGTGTAATTAGTATGAATCGATAGCATGTTATTGCCCTCTGTTTAATATTCTGTATTAGTGTCTACACCTCTATAAAACGACACCTATCTCTGCCCCTTAAACCTATCTTTGCCAATTTTTTTTATTTTTTTCGCCAACGACAATAATAATTTTTTCTTAAATATAAATTTTAAAATTGGCTATTGGCTATTGGCTATTGGCTAGAATGAATTAACTTTCTTATGGGGGAATTACAGAGAGTAACGAGATAAAGAAAAGTAAGAAGTAAGAAGTAAGAAGTAAGAAGTAAGAAGTAAGAAGTAAGAAGTAAGAAGTAAGAAGTAAGAAGTAAGAAAGATTAAAACAGCCAGTAGCAAAAAGAAAATACCATAACCGAGATAATGAAGCCGGTGCGCAGCCACACTTTGAGTGATATAGCTGAGCCCGCGGCAGAACCGCCTTTGCCGTTATTGCCATAGGGGGTCCACAACAATTGCAGCGGTTCATTTTGCAAAAAACCTTTGGCAACCATGCGCCAACCTTGGTCAACGGTTGGCAACAACGCCAATGATAACGCTGGCGGCAAAGTGGAGTTAAGCAGTTGCGGTTCTGTTTGATTACCGCCAACTTGCCAGCGAATAGTGTGGGTTTGGCCTTCTAGCTGCAAACGTAATTGTAGCTCACCTTCCCCACCGGCTAAGCGGAAACTCGGCGATTGCAATGTTTGCGCGCTATAAGCTTGGGGTTGCCCCAGTGACATGCCTGATAAGTTGGCCAGCATACGGACAACCTGCCACTGGGCTTGTGGTAAAGGTTGAGGTGTCGAAGAGTGGGTATTGGCAGTGCTGGCACCTAGCTTGGCGCCTTGCGGCGGCGGCGTGAATTGTTCCGTTTTTAACTGCTGGGGCTCAATTCGCAGTAATTTATTAATCGCCGCAGAGATAGGTGACAGCATGGTGAACCCTCGATATCAGCTTGCCACGCGTTGTTGTTGGTAACGAGTGGCAACATTTAATTTTACTGGCTAAGGATTAATCGCTTAGCTATTTTACCGGCTTAGCAAAGATACCACGGTTTGACGGTGGACATTGGCTTGGACCTTCAAGTTTTGAAAGGCCGAACTAAAGTTATCCCCGCTTGGCAGTATGCGGGATAAATCCGCTTCTGCGCTGTCCAATACCTTGTCACTTAAATAGCGGTTGCGCTGGTTGATCGTATCAATCCGCTGCATGACATCTTGGTTATGAGTGCGAAGCTCTTGAATACTGGATTTGATCTGCTTCATCATCTGCTGGGTTTGTACCAACGTCTGACGCAGCTGATCTTTATCGGTCTGCCAGGTTTGCGGCTCAAATCGAGCTTCGGTGGTTTCCAGTTTGACTCGATTTGGCTGGCCTGCCGGGAAGCGGTCGCCCTGACCGACTACCCGCATTTTTTGCGACAAATGCTGCCAGTCCGCTTCATTGGCCGAGAACACCAATTGGCGCTGCTTGTTGAGTGATACCCCGATCCCATGCTCGTTAAGTGCTTGGCGAAACTGCATGGCCTGCTGCTCTGGCGTCGCATTGGCCGCCAATTTAACCGGCACCGCATTGGCACCGCCTTTGGCAAGGTTGAAAATGACCGTTTCATCACGCGGGCTGCTGCGTTTGGTATCCAGTCCTTTGATTTGGAAGGACGTACGCGGCTCACCATGGAACACGGGCTTGAGCTGACGGCTTAGCACAGGCTGATCTTTATACGTCGCCTGCTGCAGGCGCTGTTCCATCCGACTGGCTAGCTGCTCAATGTCAGCGGTGATTTTTGGCGAAGCACTACCGGCTCGCATGGCAAACTCTACCCGCTTACCCAGTTGGGCTAGGTTTTGACCAATGTCATTGAGGCTAGACTCCGCCACACGAGAAGCGGCGACTTTATGCTGAGCTCGCTGGATCAAGCTGTGCTGGCGGGTATGTTCGGGGGTAAGGGTTTGCGACAGGCGCAATGGATCCGGCTGCTTGTTATCAGGTACTGCAGCCGTTTTAGTAGCTGGCCTTGCAATTACCTGTTGCTGGCGACTGGCACCGGCCGCTGCCGAGCGAAGATCATTTACCTGATAAACCATGTGTTTTCCATCAATCAAAAAATGCCCTGCCGAGATCACCGGCAGGGCAACTATTACATAATACTAAACAAAGACAAGCTGGCTGTTTTGGCATAGGTCGACTGGGTTGCCTGCAGTGCCAACAAGTAGTTGTTATATTGCACCATGGCATCGGCGTAATCGAGATCTTCCAATTGCCCGATCAAGTCATTGTTAAATAGCTCAACTTCACTGTGACCATCTTGCATCGTGGTCAAGGCATTCTGGCGGCTACCTAAACTGGTCACCGTACCCGACACTGACAGCAAGGTATCATCAAGCACATCGATGCTACGGCCAATAATCTCACTGCCTTCAAAGTCAAAATCAGGGTCGCGCAACGCATCAACCAGCTCATCTAACTGATTAAAGATATCCACCCCGCCCGAGAAGAACATATCCCCAGCATTGACGTTAAGCTGAATCGTTACGCCATCGCCAACCACCACTTCACGGATGCCGGTGTCACCTTGGTAAGTCCAGTTGCCTTCTTCATCTTTCACCAAAGGCTGGGTATTCACCTCATTACCCGAGAAGATGTACTTACCGTTTTCATCTTTCGAATTAACCAAACTCACCAAGCTGTCTTGCAAGTGCTCAAGTTCGTTAGCCATCGCGGCCAGTTCATCAGGGCCGTTAGCTCCGTTACCGGCCCATAGCATCAAATCACGGACTTGATGCAAGACATCGGTTGCACTGCTCAAATACGTTTCTTGTTTCTTCAAAGCCACATCAGCCTGCTCGATATTGCCCTGATATTGGCCGATCGCTGCCTGCTCACGCTTAAGGTTCATCACCCGCGTCGAGGCCATTGGATCATCAGATGGAACCAGCAACCGCTTACCGGTTGCCATTTGCTGCATGATCTTATTGATGCCCAAGGAGTTCTGGCTCAGGCTACCAGACATCATCTGGCTATATTGATTAGTACTTACACGCATGGCGGTGTCCTTAGAATAGCTGCATGATTGACGCAAACATCTGATTCGATGCGCTAATCACCTGCATGTTGGCTTGGTAAGCTTGCTGGTACATCATCAGACTGACGGCTTCTTCATCAAGGTTAACCCCGCTGGTTGCCGATTTCTCAATCGTTGCCTGGAGATAAATATTACTGGCCGCATCGTGATCCGATTGCGCCTGACGGCTTTTCACTGCGATATCACCCAGCAGAGAATTAAACGCGCTGCCTAAGGTTTGCGAGCCCAGATCACCAATCTCAAACTCTTGGTCTTTAATCTCGATCAATTTCAGCAGATTGTCGGTATTACCTGGGGTGCCGTCACCCGACAGAGCCAAGTCTTCTGGTTTGAAATCCGGATTGATAGACAGCGTTGACGCTGGGTTTTCCGGATCAAAAACAAACAAGGGCTTACCCGGCTCACCGTTTAAGTCAAAACCTTCGGCCAGTTGGTCGTTAAAGGCTTGGGCAAACTCAAAGGCGATATCATTGATCGCTTCCTGAGTTGGGATCAGCACATCTTTTTCATATGCCGACAGTGCCCCCAGCTTGCCCCCGATGTCGTCATCTAGCGGGAAGCTTTGGCCATTGAGCGATAACGACAGCACATCACTGCGCGGATTATCCGGATCCGATTCCAAGCTAAACTGAGCAACCTGACTCCCCATCACCAATGGCTGGCCGTTAGGCAGTGCAATATTCAGCGTGCCGTCACCGGCATCGGTAATACGGACATCCACAATTTCCGACAGCTCGGCAATCAACACATCACGCTCATCCTGAAGCGCAGAGGTATTGGCACCCGTGGCATCACCTTTGCGGATCTCGTCGTTGAGCTTGCTAATATTAGAAAGCAAACTGTTCGCTTGCGAGACCCCGCTGCTGCGCTGCTGTGATAGATCACTGTACTGACCATCCAGCGAGCTGCTCAATTGATTAAAGCGGTTACCCAAGGCTTCCGCCTCACTGATGATCAACGAGCGGTGAGCCGAACCGTAAGGCGAGGCACTGGCACCGTTTAGTGCCGAGAAAAAGCTGTCAAAGCCTTGGCTCAAGTCCATCGAATCGCCAGACAGCAAGGTTTCCAAGCGCTTAAGCTGCTGGGCTGATGTCGACGTTTCACCCAGCATAGAACCTGCACGGAAGATCTGGTTGGTTTGGTACTGGTCGGTCACTCGACGAATGGCACTGACCGACACACCGTTACCCGCATCTTTCATACTCATGCTGGTTGAGCCAATCGCCGACAGGTTTACTTGCTGGCGACTGTAGCCCGGGGTGTTGATGTTAGCAACGTTCTGGGCCGTCACATTCATGCCCACTTGGCTTGCCTGTAGTCCAGACAAGCCGATATTCATCAAACTCATACGTTAGAGCCCTCACGGTTAAAATGCAGCAAAGACTGGCTAAATGCGCTGCCCGCGATCGGACCTTGCTCTGCCTTACTTGACGTTAAAGCGACCTCATCGTTAGCTTCCTTAAACGCCGACTCACCGCCCAGTTGACGGACAATCACTTCCGCCAAACCAAGCTGGCTTTTTGACATCTCGATAGCCACCTGACCATCAAAAAACTCCTGATAGGTCTTGTGCTCACGGCTTCCGAACAAAGCATTGTCATCATCGGTATTGAGTGCCTCGCTCGCTTTACGCATCTGCTTGAGCACCATCTGTAAAAACAGCGATTCAAATTGCTCCGCGACCGTTTGAATCGCCTGCTGCGAGTCATCCGTGCTTTTCAGATCAGCCAACTGACGACTGTCGAATGTGGTTATCGTTCCCATCGAAGAGTTTGCCGCAATGCGGCTGGTCGCCATTGGCTGCAACGCCATGGTATTTACCGGTAAAACAGTTACTGTCATTCTCTGTCCTTAAATCACAACCAGTTCAGCATCCAATGCACCCGAAGAGTGCAGCGCCTGAAGGATGGCGATCAAGTCATCGGGAGAAGCACCGAGGCTATTGACGGCTGAAACGATGGTTTCCAGCTCTACGCCCTCCGGCCAGATGAACATTGGATTACGTTCGTGGTTGATATCAATTTCGCTATCCGGGGTCACGACCGTGTTGCCACTGCCAAACGCATTGGGTTGGCTAACATTGAACGACTCGGCAATGGTCACCGTCAAACTACCGTGACTCACGGCTGCCCGGCCAATACGCACACCATTACCGACCACGACAGTGCCAGTGCGACTGTTAAAGACTACTCGCGCTCGCTGGCGGCCAATATCAACGGTCATATCTTCCAACATCGACATGAAGATCACCCGCTGTTCAAAGTCCTGCGGCGCAGAAACTTCGACCCGAGCATTGCTCAATGCCATCGCTGTATCCGGACCAAAGACCTCGTCAATTTGACGAGAGATATTACGCGCGGTCGTGAAGTTAGGACGTAGCAAATTCAATGTGACTTTAGGCTGGGAAGTGAAATCGGATGGGATTTCCTCTTCGATTATCGCCCCACCTGGAATGCGACCAGTGGTTGGCACGTTAACCGTAATGCTTGAACCGGAGCGGCCCTCGGCTTTGACCCCCGCCACCACCAAGCTCCCTTGGGCAACCGCATAGATCTGGCCATCAATCGCACGCAGTGGTGTCATCACCAAGCTGCCGCCGCGCAGGCTTTTGGCATCACCGATAGACGATACCGTTACATCAATGGTTTGCCCCGGTCCGGCCAATGGTGGAATAGAAGCGTGAACACTGACCGCTGCCACGTTACGCAGCTTAGGGTCAATTTTTTCAGGTAGTTGCAAACCAAACTGGCGCAACATATTCGTGACCGACTGACTGGTGAATTTTACCTGATTACGATCGCCTGTCCCATCAAGACCGACCACTAGGCCATAGCCAATCAACTGATTTTCTCGCAGCCCTTGGATATCCACCAAATCAATCAAATGGCGCTCGTTGGTTGCAGCATTGGCGGCATCAACAAACAGGAAAGGCACGACCAGCACAGTCAATAAAATGATAAGTTGCTTAAACATAATGCCTCTTAGATTGGGAACAACGGATTAACAAACAGCTTGGTCAACCAGCCTGCGTCATTGGCATCGGCCAATACACCGCTTTGGGAATAGGTAATACGTGCATCACCCACGCGCTGAGAGGAAATTTGGTTTCCGTTGTCGATATCATCCCCCCGCACCAAGCCATCAAGGCGGATAAACTCGTCGCCTTGGTTAAGGCGGATCCACTTCTCCCCTTTAATCCGCAGCACTCCGTTAGGCAGCACTTCGTGCACCATCACCGTAATGGAGCCACTCAAAGAGTTACGCTGCGAGCTGGCTGAACTGCCGCGAAAATCCCGATTACCGGAAAGATCACCACTGGCACTGCCGCTGCTAGAGCCGGTCGCAAAACTACCCACCAAGCCACCGCTGGCATTTTTGCCAAAGTTGGTATTGGCCTGCTTGCTCGAGCGGGTATCTTCATCCAGCGATACCGTCAACATATCGCCAACACGGTAGGCACGGCGATCCTGAAACAGGGTCCACATATACCCATCACGGTAGACCGAGCCACTACGGGCATCCGGCAGCGAGTAATCCAGCATCGGGGGGGCGTAATCCAAATCATCCGGAGCTGGACGCTCATCCATCAACGAGGGAGTGGATGAACAACCAGCCAGAAGCATGGCGGCAAGCCATGCTCCCAAGCGTCTCACGGTTTTAACCTTCGTCAGTCTTGCCATGGCTTACAGTACCTGAGAAATGTACTGCAACATCTCATCCGATGAAGACAGTGCCTTGGCATTCATCTCGTAGCCGCGCTGGGTCGTGATCATGTCAACCATCTCCTCGACCACCTGAACATTCGAGCCTTCCAACACCCCTTGCTTTAGCTGCCCGAATGCCCCTTCGCCGGCAATACCGTCAATCACATCACCGCTTGATGCCGTGGCGCGGAACAGGTTACCGCCAAGTGCCTCAAGGCCAGCTGGATTGATGAAGTTAGCCAAGGTAATCTGGCCAATTTCCTGTGGCATATCGTCATTGGCAATCTTGGCCGTGACAATACCGTCAGTACCAATGGTAAGAGTTTCAGCATCTTCAGGAACTTGGATTTGCTGAGCCAGCGGCAAGCCCTGAGTATTGACCAGCAAACCATCAGAGTTCATGTGAAACTGACCATTGCGAGTAAATGCCTGCTCACCATCCGGCGTTTCGAGCTCAAAGAAGCCTTGACCATCAATAGCCACATCCAAACTTTGGCTGGTAGTTTGGTACATCCCTTCGGTAAAGACCTTTTGAGTACCAACAACACGCACACCCGAACCAAGTTGAATGCCGGTCGGCAATTCATTGACTTCATCCGCCATGGCACCCGGCTGGCGCTGAATTTGATAGAACAGATCTTCAAACGCCACGCGGTCGCGCTTGTAACCGACGGTATTGACGTTGGCAAGGTTGTTGGAAATGGTCGCCATTTTCGTATCTTGTGCGGCTAAGCCAGTTTTACTGATCCATAGTGCTGCGTTCATCTCTTATCCTTTACGCTCTGATCAGGCGGTTGCCTGCTTCTGCAATTTTTTCTGCGGTTTGCATCATCTTTAGCTGCATTTCAAAGTTACGGCTCAGTTGCATCGATGCCACCATTTCTTCTACGGCCACAACGTTACTTTGCTCGAGAAAGCCCGATACCATCATTACGGTTTCGTCATCGTTAAGCGGCTGGCGATCATTGGTCGTAAATAAGCCGTTTTCCAGCTTACCCAAGTCCTGCACCGGCGGGGTCACCAACTTCAGGCGTCCTACTTCAACCGCCAACACCTCACCTTCCGGCACGATATTGATCAGTCCGTTGTCACCAAATTCGATGCTGCTGTAGAGCGGGACGTTCATCACATCGCCACCGTCAGCCAGTACAGGCAAACCACCAATCATAAGATCACCGTTTTCGGTGCGCTCAATCGCCCCTGAACGGGTATAAGCTTCATCGCCTTCTGGCAACTGAACGGTAAAAAAGCCGTCACCACGGATAGCCAAATCCAGTTCACGTCCGGTGGTTTGTAGCTCCGCGGCATCAAAACGAGTCCCCGCCGACTGGGCTTCAACCAGCGTACGGCTGTCAAAGCCGCTGCCCTGTACGGCAAACGCCTGCGCTCGCTCCATATCGGCACGGAAACCATGGGTATTGATGTTAGCTAGATTGTTGGCCCGAACCTGCTGGGCGTTAAATATCCGCCCAGCCCCGCTTGCCGCGGTATAAATCAAACGATCCACACTACCGTCCTTACATGTTGAACAGCACTTGGGCAAGCTGCTGCTGGGTTGATAGTGACTGGGCATTGGCCTGATAGTTACGCTGCGCCGTCATTAGGCCCACTAGCTCACCGGTTAGGTCAACGTTTGATTCCTCAATGTAACCTGAGTACAACCCGCCTAAAGTGCCCGTACCCGGTACGCCGATCAGTGGCTGGCCCGAAGCTTGTGTCGCCGACCAACCGGTATTGCCCACCTGCATCAAACCGCCGGTATTGGGGAAGTCTGCCAATACGATTTGCCCCTGCATCATCTGCTCACCGTTGCTGTAGTTGGCAAATACCATACCGCTGTCATCGATAGTGATACCGGTCAGTTCACCGGCGGTATAGCCATTGCTACGGTTAGTCGATACCGCGAACTCACTGCCATACTGGGTAGTACCTGACATGGAAAGAGCAATATTCATCTCTGCCGCACCTTCCGGGGCAAACGAAAGGCTAATGTTGCCCGTTGGCTCAACCAACTTACCGTTATCATCGAATTCCAATGCCTGACCACTTTCGTCTTCCATCACTTCGCCATTCATGGCGTAATGCACTTCCCACTCGTTATCGCCAGTTTTAACAAAGTATTGGGTCAAGGTGTGCTCATTACCCAATGAGTCATAAACCGTTGTCGTGTACGAAGAGTTGAAGCTATCGCTGTCTTCCGGATCAAACGGAATACGATCACCGTTTTCATCAACAATCTCTGAGGCGCCAGCATCCAAGTTTGCGGCAAAATCAACACGATCCGTGGCCTTAGCCGCAACCGAACCTGTCGAGACCTGAATATCGCCAACAGAACCGGTTTGAAGGTTACCGCTGCTGTCTGTGGTGTAGCCTTGCAAACGTAAACCGGCACTGTTAACTAGGAAGTTGTCTTTATCTTGCTGAAACATGCCAGCACGGCTATAGGTGTAGGCACCATCTTCGCCCTGCAGAACAAACATGCCATTGCCGCCAATCGCCAAATCGGTGGTGCGTCCCGTCATATTGAAGGCACCATCGTTGAATGACTGAGACAGGCTCGCCAGTTCAACACCACCACCCATGCCACCGTTCATCAGTGCCGAGAATTCCGCGCGAGATGATTTAAAGCCAACGGTGGATACGTTAGCGATGTTGTTACTGATCGTGTTCAATTCCTGAGAGGTGGTATTCAAACCACTCATTGCAATGTTAAAGCTCATTATTATTTCTCTTCTAACCTAGATATTTGAAAACCGCTCTATCGGCGGCCTGCCAACGTAAATAAAGGGGTCGGTTCCGGAGACTGAGAATCAGAACCTTGTGTATCGCCGTACTGGTTAACATTGTAAAACGGCACATAGCCCACGCCAGAGATCAAGAACTCTGGTGAACCGCCGCCCGGTGGAATACGCATTTTCTCGATGGTGCCTGCAATCATGACATCCGGCTTGTAGTCGCTGTCATTGGTCACCACAGTAAGATCGTATTGGCCATTTTTAAGGCCCAGTGTTTCTGGGTCGATAACAAAGGCCACTTCACCTTCACTGTTAGCCCCAAGTTCAATCGTTTCTACCAATTCACCGGCATCGTTGCGGATTTCGACCTTGAGATCGTCAACGGCACTATCGAGATCAATCACCGCACTCAAAGACTCGCCTTCAAGATCCAAGGTATCGGTCGTCACACGCACATCCTGACCCACCATACCGGCAGTGGTCAGCACCTGAATGTTGTCGAGCAGCACCATCTGGTTGACGACGGTGCTGTTCATGTTCTGCATGGTTTCCACCTGGGTCATTTGCGCCAACTGGCTCATGAACTGGGTTGTATCCAATGGGTCAAGCGGTGTCTGGTTTTGGATCTGCGCAATCATCAAAGTGAGGAAGGTATTATCCTGCTCACCATTGCTAGCGATTGGATCCTGACCACTGGTGGTTGTAGTGCCATTGCTACTAGTAACGTAGGGAGTGCTCATCGGGATATCCTTACTGACCTAATTTCAACAGGCCTTGCTGCATGCTGCGCGCACGCCCAAGGACATCAACACTGGTTTCAAAACTGCGTGATGCTGACATCATGTCGGCCATTTCCGATACCACATCCACATTGGGATAAAACACATAGCCATCAGCATCAGCAATTGGGTTGCCCGGTTCATATCGACGAGCCAGCTCACCTTCAACGGGCACCACATCCAGAACTTGCACCCGGGCACCAGCACTCTGGTTAGTCTGAAACTGGCTATTTTCATACACCGTCGAGAACACCGGCTTACGGCTTCGGTATGTTCCCGCCTCGGTGGTTGATCCCGCGTCGGCATTGGCCAAATTACTGGCAATAGTATTGAGACGCAGGGTTTGCGCAGTCATTGAAGAGCCGGCAATTTGGTAAATTTCACTAAATGACATACTGGATTACTGTCCTTGAATAGCTGTCGCCAGCCCTTGAAATTTCATGTTCAAAAAAGTCAGGCTGGTTTCGAAGTCCATGGCATTTTGAGCGTACTGCGCCTGCTCAACCCCAAGTTCTACAGTGTTGCCATCCATCGTGTTGTTATAAGGGTTACGGTATTGCAACGCTGGCGCTGTTTGCGCCGCTACCTGGCCACTGCGGCTTTGCTGTTGCGCCTCGACAGAAGCGATTGCAGCCTGAAAATCAAAATCTCGCGCTTTGAACCCCGGTGTATCGACATTTGCCAAGTTACCGGCCAACACCTTGGCACGCTCGGTACGAAGGTTTAAAGTGTGCGGGTGAATCCCGAGGGCTTTGTCAAAGTTGATTCCCATTTGGTGTCCTTTAAGTGCAAGAAATCATAAACTTGCCAAGTACAAACAAAATGCATGCCAACTTTTCAAACGCCTGATTAATAACAATAAAAACACTATGACACTCAAGGGGAAGTCAAAAGCGGAAGCGGCACTTCCGATACGGAAAAGCAAGCGGAAATACCAAGGCGGAAACGATTCCGCACACCGGAAAATGAAGAATGGAATAATTGAAATGGCGACATTGACCCGCAACTCAGCAACAACCTCCGCGATTGCCCTGCTGCTATTTTGTACAGTTTCAGGCTCCTCGGTGTTGGCCCAAGCCGTCTCGGAACCAGCCGTTGCAACGGTTGAAGCTCAGATAGAAAATCAAGTGTCAGATGCAATAAGAGGAGAAGTCAGCCGGGCAGCGAAACAGCACCAGTGGCCAACCGAACAAGCTGAAATGTTACTCCGATTGCCTAGCGGCAGCCACCGGATGGAGAAATGTGCCTCTCCTCTGAAAATTGAACGGACAGACAGACGCCGTTACCCAGCAGGACGATTACGGTTTACTGTCAGTTGTCATCAGCCAACAACATGGCAACTGACGGTACAAGCCGATGTCAGTATTACCGTCCCTGTTGCATTCGCGGTACGTACGTTGCGTAAAGACGAAATCGTCACCGCCGATGATATCGTCTTAAAACCAACTGACATCGCGTCTATCAACCGAGAATTCTTTGCCACCTCGCAAGATTTTATCGGCCTGCGCGCCCTCAGGCAGATCCGCCGCGATCAGCAACTCTCCCCTTCTCACCTGAGCCCAGCCTACCTGGTTTCAGCTGGTGACAAGGTGATCATTCAAGCCGACAATGGACACTTTAGCGCCAATATGTCAGGCATTGCGCTAGAAGGCGGGTATTCCGGACAGCAAATACGGGTAAGAAACACCAGCTCAGGCAAGGTGATCAAAGCCGCTATCGCTAAGCCCGGACTGGTTACCACGCTTTTTTAAATTGATTTAATCAAGCGGCTTGGTTGGTCGTTTAACCTTAGTATCGGAGAAGAAGTCAGGAGATATGCCATGATCGAGTCAACCAAAGCAAGTTTGCAGTTAGCCACTGCAATCCAAAACCAACCGAAGAAAACACCTGAAGCGGCCAGTAATGAAGTATCAACTTCACCAGCGCCGATCTCTTCAGTGAAAAAGCCCAGTGCTGATGTCAGCCCGCAAGCACAAAGCATGGATACCTTACAGCAGGAGCTTAAGCGTATCCCTGATGTCGATATGGTTAAGGTCAATGAAATCCGTACCTTACTAGCCAGCGGCAATTACGAAGTTGATCTTGATGGACTGGCTGCCAGCATCCGCGGTGCCCACAACCGCGACTGATTGTTTAAGACCACATTTAACATCACGTTTAACACCCCCGGAAGTTAAATACCATGAACCAAAAATCAGCGTCAGTCATCAAGAGCTTCATTCAAGATATCCAGCGTGATCTGGCTGATTACCAGCAGCTTCATCAACTATTGAAGGTGCAGCATCATAATATGCTGCATCGCAATGGCGAAAAACTCACCGCGATGGCGGAGTCCCATCAGCATTTACTACAACAATTACAGCAACGCGCTGATCAACGGACGTGGACACTCAACCAACTTGGTATGGATAACTCCCCCGACAGTGTCAATCGCCTGATCTCCGCCCTTCCAGCCCAGTATCGCCAGCCTGTCGACCAAAAATGGACACTGCTCAAGAGCCTGGTTCATACCTGCATGGCACAAAACGAGCGCAACAGCCGCTTGTTAATGATGCAGCAAGACATCCTCACTCAGGTACTGCATCAAGACAATGATGCCACCTACCAGCCAGCGTAATACCAACCTACATAAATATTTGATCAGTCTTGCAGGTTAAAATCGCTGTTCTCTGCGTTAGATATTTTGTAATTAGAGCCACTAATTACTGCAATATCTGCCTTGATAACAACGATTTTTCCAGTGCAAATACTTGATCAACGACTTATCCAGATTGGTATAACTCTCAAACCATCGACTATTCTGTCACTTAAGCCCAATAGAAAACGCCGCAGTGAGTACTGCGGCGTTTTTGTTTGCTTTGCCAATAAAAATTAGAAAGTGGGCCGGATAAACCGTTGCATGGCCATTTCATCCATCAGCTTTTGCTCGCTCTTGGCAGCAAGCCTGTCATGATGCTGGCGACGTTTCTCTATTACACTCTCCAAGCTTTTAACCTTCACATGCTGCTGGACAACATGCTGCTTAAGGCTTACCTGCTCAGCCTGGGACAATGCGAGCGTTTGTGTTTGGATTTCAGTTAAGTGCTTGAGGTGATCACGAATAGCAAAGCGGTTAGTCCACGCCAATGCCGTTTCACCAGCGACCACTTGGCAAGAATCGTAAAGTGCATCCAACTGTTCTAGTTTTTCGAGATGATTGGCGCAATCTTGCTGTTTCTTTTGGAACTGCTGTCCCAACTTTTCCAGCTCTCCCTGTCTGATTTGGCGAAACCGATCTAATGCCTTTGATTGCTTAGCCAAGGTTTAGCTCCTGTATCAATTGGCTCATTTGTCGATCAACTGTTCCCCAATCCGCTTGCTCATCCATTTCTTGTTGCAGGAAAGCCACCAGTTTAGGGTGAGCAAGTACCGCTTGATCCATTTCCGGATCATTACCCGGCTGATAACCACCCAGTGGGATCAATTCGCGAACCTCCTGATAACGACTATACAGTTGCTTAAAGCGCATGGCATGACGTAACTGATCTTTCGTGACCACCTGCGGCATGGTACGTGAAATGGATTGGGAAATATCAATGGCTGGATAATGGCCGGCTTCTGCCAGTTGGCGATTCAAAACCACGTGACCATCGAGAATAGCCCGTGCACTGTCAGCAATGGGATCTTGCTGATCGTCGCCTTCCGTTAACACCGTATAAATGGCACTCATACTACCCTGCTCCGAGGCACTGTTACCTGCCCGCTCAACCAGTTGCGGTAACATACTAAATACCGAGGGCGGATAACCTTTGGTCGCAGGTGGCTCACCCAGTGCCAGAGCGATCTCCCGCTGCGCCATGGCAAAACGGGTTAGGGAGTCCATCAACAACAGCACATCCTTGCCTTGGTCACGGTAATATTCCGCCACCCGATGGCAAAGCTGAGAAGCACGCAGGCGCATCAGGGGCGATTCATCAGCTGGGGCCGCTATCACGACCGCCCGTGCCAAACCCTCAGGTCCCAAGGAGTGTTCAATAAACTCCTTCACTTCGCGGCCACGCTCACCAATCAAGCCCACCACCACGACATCGGCACTGGTTTGACGGGTGATCATACCAAGCAAAACACTTTTACCCACGCCACTACCGGCAAAAAGGCCAATTCGCTGGCCTTTACCTAGGGTCAATAAGCTGTTGATAGCCCTTATCCCGACATCCAGCGCCCCATCAATCGGCCGCCTTGCCATCGGGTTGATGTTTTCACTCTCAAGGCTGATATCATCCTGACCTAGCACCGGACCCAAGCGGTCTAAAGGCTCACCGAGGCCATTGAGCACCCGACCAAGCCATTGTGGACCAATACGGATCAGGCTCTCGCCTTCGAGTGGCCAAACTTTGGCTCCAGAGAATAGACCCGACGCATTACTGACAGGCATCAAATAAGCAACCTCACGATTAAAACCCACGGTCTGTGCTTCAATCTTGGTGCCATTCCCCGTTTCAACCAGACATCGCTGTCCAGTAAGCAGCCTGCAACCGACGGCTTCTAACATCAATCCAGTGACTTTCACCAACCGCCCGGTGACTTTCGCCACCGGGACTGAGTCGAGAGAGGCCAGTGCTTGCTCTAGCCGGTAATCGATTATGTTACTCATGATGCCTGCTTGATCGCCCCATCATGTTCTTCAGCATTAACTTCTAGTACGACTTGCTCATCAAGCAGATGACCTTTTACCGCAGACATACAAGCATCAAGGCGTTGTTCGCAGCCAGCATCCGCTTCGGCATTTTTAGTTACAACCCGACATTCGCCTTGGCGTAGGGTGTCGTCACAGACAATGTTCCATTCATCAATTTTATCGCTGGCCACATTTTCGAGGTGAGTAAATTCCTCACTGGCCATTTTGACTTTCAGGCCGACAGGCTCACCAGGCAGGCTTTCAAGTGTTTCTTCAACCAAAGCCAAGATTTGTTGAGGCTGGAGAGCCAGCTCACAACGGATCACTTGTTGAGCGACTTTCTGCACCAGTTCGCACATCTGCTCTCGCTGGCGACGCTCGTGCTCAGAAAACAACTCAGCCATCTGCTGGTGCATTTGGGCAAAGGGCTGGGTTGCTTTGACAAACTGTGCCTTACCCTCTTTGATCCCCTGAGCGATCCCTTGATCCCGGCCTTGCTGCACACCTTGATCGAAGCCTTGCTGCTGGCCCTGTTCAATCCCCTGCTGCAATCCTTCCTCGTGGCCACGGGTCATACCCTGTTGAAAGCCTTGGTTAAACTGAGCTTGAACGTCTTCTTGCTGATCCAATTCGGCAGAGGCATCGAGTAATGCATCTCCTTCAATACCGGTCATAAGGCGGGCATCCTCATTCAGCTCATCGAGCCCGAAGTCATCCAGCGCCAAATTATCGAAACCGAAGTCATCCCCTCCAAGCTCATCACCCATCAAAAGTCCGTCATCCAGACTGTTGTCGAACCCATCACCAAACGCCGTGCCTGCATGGTTACGGGCTGATGCTGCAGAGTGCGCTTTCGTCGACGGTGCTAGGCTTGATGGGTCAACCAACGGCGGGAAACGATGGCTGCGAAACTGGCTTGCTTGCAAGCGCATGATTTTATTTCGTCTAAACATCTCTATTCCACCGTGGTTTCTTGATATAGCTGCAGGCTAATCACTTTGGATTCATTCAGATCACGAACATAGTCCATGATTTCCGAGCGAGCTTCTTGTACTTGACGTAATGACACTTTACCCAACTGGGATATTTCACTTTCCATCGATTGCTGCATACGACGTGGCAAGACAGTTAGCAATGCCTTGCGCATTGCCGGTTCAGCCCCTTTCAATGCCATTGCCAGCAAATCGGTTGGGATTTCTTCCAGAATACGCAAACGCACCGCTTCTGGCTGACGAATAAGGATAGAGAACTCGTACATCTTGTTCTTAAGGCGCTCGGCCAGTTCTGTATCGTGCTCTTCAAGGGCGGTCATCAGGCTCAATTGATCACCGGTGAAACGGTTGATAATGTCAGCAACCTGCTTCTCACCTTCAATCACCGCTCCCGAATTTTCAGCCAGGAATTCAATACAGCGGTCAACCAAATCTTGCAGTTCCAGCGCTACGTCACGGCTGACTTCTGTTAACACCGCAATTCGGCGCAAAACATCTTTCTGCTCATCTTGCGATAGCTCGGCCAACACCTGAGAGGCAATATCCGGCGGTAGAAAAGCAATAAAGACGGCCTGCATCTGAATGTGTTCATTCATCAAAAATTTGGCAAGTTGCTTGGGCTCAATCCACTGCAACCGCTGCATCGTGGTGCGGATCTCATCACCATAGATTGTGTCCAGCAGGTTACGGGCCAAGCGTCCCCCCAATGCTTTATCCAAAGTACGTTGCAAAAACGGGCGTGATGCCCCGCTGATCCCCGATTGGGCACGGAACTCTTCAAAGAACCCTTGTAATACAAAACGCGCTTCAATACTGCGGATCGCTGGTTGCTGGGCCATCGCGTGGCTGACTTTAAGCAGTTCATCCCGCGACATATGCCGCATCACCTGTGAGGCAGATTCTTCACCCATGCTGAGCAGCAAAATCGCGGTTTGCTCCATCGGTTCCAGCAGCACTTCACCGTCTGCCAAATGGCTAAAATTACTTAGACTCATTGCTATTCACCCACTTCTTGATTACTTCTGCGACGCGTTCTGGTTCAACTTCGGTGAGCTTTTGCAAGTGCTTCACCTGTACCTCCAACTCCGATCCCGGTGGTGGCAATGTCGATAAATCAAATTCGCTCTCTCCAGCAGACTGCGGAGCACTGTCCTCATCCACCATACCGCCTTGGGCAATGGAGTCGAGTAATGCATCGGCTAGGTCCTGCTCGCTGCCGATAGGGGTATTCATGCTTGATGACTGGAATTCACGGGCTGAATCGACAGCAGGCATCTCATCGCTAGGCATTATTTCAGCCCCGGCAGGTGCGGTTGCCAGTGCCGTCGTCACTGGTACTTGGCGCTGCAACGCCTTAACTAATGGGCGTAGTACAAAGATGATGAATGACAAACCCAGCAGGGTGTAAACACCGTATTTTGCCAGCAACAACAGTTGCTGATCGTGCCACCACGGGGTATCAACCGGCGCAGCATCTATCGAACGGGCAAAATTAAATGCATGCAGGCTGAACTGATCTCCTCGCTCAGCGACATATCCAACAGAATCTTTAACCATTTGAGCCACTTGCTCCAATTGTGCTTGTTGCCAACCTTGTTCATGAACATCATCGTTAAGCAACACTGAGACAGATAACATTTCGATCCCACCTTGGGCGTGGCGGGTATGGCGAACCTTACGACCCACATCATATTGGCGGCTAAGCTCAGCGCGCTCATTGCGGGTTTCATTGTTGGTGGTCCCTTCTTCCCCAGTCGGCTGGTTGCTCAGTGCGCCCGGGATCCCCATCGCCAACTGACCTTGGGTGTTATCCTGCTTAGTAAACTCAGTACGCAACACAGGATCACTGTCGACAGATTCATGAGTCTCTTCGATTTGGTCGAAGTTCAGCGTCGCCGCGACTTGAACCCGGAAGTTTCCAACCCCCAACAATGGTGCCAGCATATCGCCAGCACGGCGTACGATGTCGCGTTCCACCCGCTGTTGCAGCTCATGGAAACGCACATTGACCTGAGATTGCTGCCCCATGGCCAAGTCAGCGCTAAGCAGATTACCGTACTGATCGACCACTGATATCGCATCGACCGCCATACCGGTAATACTGCCACTGACCAAATTAACAATGGCTTCCACCTGAGACTGGTCGAGCTGCATGCCCGGCTCCAACTCCAGCATCACAGCTGCCGATGGCTTTTCTTCGTTAATACCAACAAACAAAGTACGGTTCGGAATAGCCAGGTGAACCCGAGCATGGTTCACCGAACGGATAGCCAGAATGGTTCGAGCCAACTCCCCTTCCAGCCCCTGACGGTAACGGGCATTTTCAATGAACTGGCTGGTGCCAAGGCCCGTACTACGGTCAAGGATTTCTAGTCCTTCTGGCAATTTCGCCTTCACTCCACGGGCAGCAAGGACGATCCTTACATCCGCCAAACGGTTGGCGGGAACGAGGATCTGACCTGACTGGCTATCGAGCTGAAACTGGATTTTTTCCTGCTCTAATACCGATAAAATCTCACTATTATCGTAACGTTCCTGGGTACCATAAAGAGGCTTGTACGGGCTCGTCTGGGTCCACATCACCACCACGATAAATAGCGAAACCAGCAGAGCAAGCGCCGTTATCAGTGCTACGTTCTTGTACTTGCCATCTAATCGCGTTTGGATTTTGTTTTTGTATGACAGCCATTTGCTTGATGCTGTCTGTTCTGGGTTTTCAGCTACTGTTGTACTCATTTTCTTCTCACTACAGAGGCATCTTCAGTACATCGTCATAGGCGGCCAAGAGCTTGTTCCTTACCTGTGTCAATGCTGAAAAAGAAATACTGGCTTTCTGGCTGGCGACCATCGCGCCAACCAAATCATCGGAACGACCGGCATCCACATCAGCCGTTAGTTGGTGGGCTGTATGCTGCTGGTTATCAATCCGACGCACGGCTTGTTGCATGGCAGTCTGAAAGTTACCGGTTGAGGGATGCGAGAGGTTAACCGCGACTTGAGTGCCACTCTGCGCCTGTTCGCGCATCACGGCCATACGCTGTAACATCTCGTTCTGCATCATTGAGGTTTGATTCGACATAACGTCCGTCCTTTTCCTTATGCCGCAGTGCCAGATTGGTGAATATAAGAGTCGATGTTGATCCCCTGCTCACGCATGGCGGCAATCTTGTAGCGCAATGCGCGAGTCGACATCCCCAAGGCTTCTGCTGTGTGATTACGTTTGCCATTGAAGCGAGCTAACGTGTCGAGAATAAATTGGTGCTCGGCATTCATACGGCTTTGCTTAAGGGCTTGCTTGGCATCTTCAACCACCTCGGTGATTGCCCCTTCCACCATGGTACTCAGCATATCGTTGAGCATGAGATCCTGGACCGTGATCCAATGGCCATGGCGCATCACTAACGCCCGCTGGATTGTGTTTTCCAACTCACGGATATTACCCGGCCAGCTGTAGTGCAGCAGCACCTGTTGCGCTTCTTCCGATAGGCTGCAAGAGTCAGTGCAACCGGCATTGAGTTTGCGAATAAAGTGGTTGGCCAGAGGCAAAATATCTTCTTTGCGATCACGCAGCGGTGGCCACTGTAGTGGCAAAACATCCAAGCGGTAATAAAGATCTTGGCGGAAACGCCGTTCCGCAACAGCCTGCTGCAAATCAACATTGGTCGCAGCAATAACACGAATATCCAAGGCAATCGAACGGTGACTACCTAGGCGTTCAACCTGACGTTCCTGCAACACGCGCAACAGTTTAGCCTGCAGAGCCGGCGGCATCTCACCAATTTCATCGAGCAACAGGGTGCCGCCGTTAGCTTCTTCGAACTTACCGGCTTGACTTTGGGTTGCGCCGGTAAATGCCCCTTTATTGTGACCAAACAACACGGCTTCTAACATGCTTTCAGGGATCGCGGCACAGTTAATCGCGACAAATGGCTCTTCACTGCGTGGCGAGTTATCGTGAACATATCGCGCTAGAACTTCCTTGCCAGTACCAGACTCACCAGTGATCAGTACGGTTGCATCCGTCTGAGCAGCACGGTGGGCCATTTGCAGCACTTGCAGGCTACGACGGCTGGAAGCCACGACTTCACGTTTTGGCGATTGTACGGTCTGGTTACGCTGCATTAGCGCAGTAATTTGTTCTGGCTGATAGGGCTGTAATAAATAGTCATCAGCGCCAGCTTGCATGGCATCGCTGGCCAGTTTGCTTTGCTGATAATCAACAATTGCGACCACCGTCCCCTTTATGGCTATCTGCTTGGCCCGACGAATAGTCGACAGCATGTCCATATCTGTCAGGTTGTCAGCCACAAACAATAAGCTATCCGGCTGCTGGCGCAATTTCATCAAGGCATCTGCAGCGGTGGAGGCATTACGAACCGTGTATCCCTCAGCACTCAAGGTTTTGATAGCTGCCGCTGCTTGGATAAGGCAACGGTGAGCAAAAATCACATCGCTGGATGTCATGCTCCCTCCCTGACCAAACGTAGCTGTACCCGGCGGTTTTGCTGGTTGGCATCTATGCTCGTACCCTGGTGGACGGGATAACGCTGACCATGAGCGCGAAGTTGAATGAGATCACGACGAATGCCCAAAGCGACCAGTTCATCAGCAACGGCTTGAGCACGTTGGCGCGAAAGCCATAGATTATCTAACGATGTCCCGGTGAGATCGGTATGACCATCAATGAGTAGTGCACTGATTCCTTGGTCGTAGCGGATATAACGGGCAATATCACTGAGCATTTGGCTTTGTTCAGCGCTCATCCGGCTATCACTGCTGGCAAACAGGAAGGTATTGTCTTTCGCTTGCTCATACCCGACTGGCAGCATTTGCGCCAAACATGATTTGAACGCCTGATAAGACGGAGCAAAACTAACCGCAGGAATATCCCAGCTTTTTATTTCTTGATGCTGGTTATAGCTGACCGAGATTTGTCCCCATGCCCCTTTTTCCATTTCATTAAGTAGATAGTGGAGCGATTCCGTTCCTTCAAAAATCAGCCCATGCTGACCATTTTCTCGGCCTTGCAACAGCTTGCGCAGGGGCTTATCTTGCTCCCACGGCGAATAATTGACGCTTAACGACACATTGTCGACAAAATATGGTCGTTGGCTGCTAGTAAAGGAAAACAAATATGGCTGAGCCGAGTTTACAATAAACGCAACACTGCCATCGAACTTAAGATCCTTTGTTAATTTACAAGAAAAGCGATCTCCTGAGAATTGCCAATCTACTTTATCTAAAGGCGCTAAGATAGGTTTTGCTTGTGCGCTTGTTGATAAAAAAACTAACAAAGAAAGCACTGCGGTTGATTTGATTGCTTTCATATTAAACAAATTGCCTAACTGGTAATAATTATTTTCACTCTCGTATAAATAAATAACGAGAATAACAACGTCTGCAAGCACATTTTTGTTAGCGACAAATACATTCATATGCAACAAGTAATAACTTTAAATATATTTATATGCAACAAGACACGGCTATTATTATATTTGTCAATAAAGCAAGACATTGCGGCTGGATATTAGGCAGCATTTAATTGATTTACTAGGCAGTAATTTACAACATTTAATTTAATTGACTTAAGATCACATTTTTAGATTTAGTTACAAACAGGTAAAATTAACACAAAACAAACACCCCAAACAAGCTCACCCCCAAATAGAAACAAAAACAACACAAATCGGTAGAAAAAACATGCACTCACGCACACTTTCAAGACAAGGGGAAATTCGCTCGCATTAACTTCTTGAATGATTTTGTGATCTTGATTCACCAAATAACTGGATTTTCATTTAAAAAATTTAATTTGCAGAAATATGACATCTATTTATAAGCATTTGAACTATTCGACTAATACTGTTAGAAATAGTCGCCGTAAAGATACAAGCAAATAATTGAGCTTATTCGGCAATTCAGTTTAACTTTTATATCTTCGGGATTAATAATGAAACCGAGCATTAGCAAAAATAAAATCAAACCGAGGAATATACATAGTTCACAAAATGTATTTCCTATCGACATTCGTTCATTAGGAAGACCATTGAATGCTGCTCAGCAGTCTTTATCCTCCTATATTTATCAAGCGGTGATAGTACTAGAACAAACGCTTAACAATATGACTCGCCGCACAGATTGCCATGTAAAACTACTCAGCTATGGCTTAGAGGTCAGTTACCAAGAAATTAAAGATAGAGAGCCAATTTGTTTTACCCACAATCAATATAATGGTCAATGCTTAGTGAGTATTTCACAACCATTGACCCACCTTATTGCCGAAGCTTTCTATGGCGGTACACCGGACTTTTCTCACCAGAACGCAACCGTGCCAGCAAACGTTACAGGTATCGTTACTGGAGAAGAGAGTCCGGATGGGGACCCCGATACTACCTCTGCCCCAGAAAATAAAATGCCGCTGATGAACGCCAGTGAAAAACGCGTTCAAGCCAGACTTGCCGCGACTTTGCTGAATCAGATCAGCCACCAGTGGCAAGTGGCAACCGAACACACAGCTTTTAAGAATGGCGTATTGCATGCAAAATTCGCGATCCAAATCGAAGATAGCCATGGCGAAATCCACCTCCATCTCGATGATGATCTGTTGCTACAACTGACTGCGCAGGACGTTGTCACCCAGATTGATCCTGCGAAAGTCGATAGCTTGAGGGATATGCACCTCAAACAGGTTCCACTTCGCCTCAATGCGATGTTGAGCCGCCAAACCTTGACCTTAGACCAAGTTATCAACTTAAACGTTGGTGACATCATTTCTACCGAAATCCAAGAAGTTGTCGATGTAAATGCAGGCACGCTACCGCTGTATCAGGCCCATGTTGTAGAGCGTAACGGTCACCTTGTATTGCAAGTTATCGATAACATTACTCCTCAGGAGCGACACTGATTATGAACGAACAAAACATCCAACACCTTCTTGATGGCGATCTGAATATCGACGCCGATGTCGCAGATATTTTCGATACCCCTACGGCATCGGACACATTGGACAACGCGACAAACACAGCACAAAAATCACGAGACCTTGGCTTTTTCCGCCAAATTCCAGTGACCGTTACCTTAGAAGTAGCCAGCACGGATATTGCTTTGGGTGAGCTGTTAACTATTGGCCCTAATTCAGTGATTGAACTGGACAAGCTCAATGGCGAACCGCTGGATGTAAAAGTCAACGGTCGCCTGCTTGGCCATGCTGAAGTCGTGGTAATCAACGACAAGTATGGTCTGCGCCTTACTGACATTGCCGAAGATGCATTGCATGACGTTACCGCATAAAACAACGATGCCTAGCTGGCTGAAGTTCCTTCCTCTCGTGGCATTAATGCTTGGCTTTTCCGGCCAAGCATTAGCGGATCAGGGGATCGCATTTATGTCGGTCTTTGACGGTGATAGTAACCAGGAATACTCGGTTAAAGTTCAGATTTTGCTGCTGATGACGGCGCTGAGCTTTTTACCGTCGATGCTGTTGATGATGACCAGCTTCACCCGGATCATCGTGGTGCTGGCAATTCTCCGTCAAGCTATGGGCTTACAGCAAAGTCCACCTAACCGAATTCTGATCGGTATTGGCCTTACCTTGACCATGCTACTGATGAAGCCGGTCTGGGATCCTATCTATACCGATGCCTACGTGCCTTATGAGACAGGGGAGATCACTCTACAGCAGGCAGTCGCCACTGCGGAGAAACCAATACGAGCCTTCATGCTGGCGCAAACCTATGAAAACTCCCTCGAGCAGATGTTGCGCATTGCTGGCGATCCGCTCGATCTCGAACCCGAAGAAATAAGCTTTGCTGTGCTGATGCCTGCGTTTGTCCTCAGTGAGCTCAGGACCGCTTTTCAAATCGGCTTCATGCTATTCATTCCGTTTCTGATCATCGATATCGTGGTCGCCAGTGTATTGATGGCCATGGGTATGATGATGCTGTCACCGCTGATCATCTCGTTACCGTTTAAGCTGATGGTCTTTGTGATGGTCGATGGCTGGACCATGACGGTCGGTAGCCTAACCGCCAGCTTTGGAGGCTTGTGATGGGCATTGAAGCGACGGCGAGTCTTTATGCTGATGCGATCTATATGATTATCTCCATGGTCGTCATCTTGATTGGTCCAAGTCTGCTGGTCGGCCTGTTGGTAGCGATATTCCAGGCCACCACCCAAATCAATGAACAAACGATGAGTTTTCTACCCCGACTACTCACAACTCTGTTGATGTTGATTTTTGCCGGTCCTTGGTTGCTGCGTAACATTAGCGATTTTTTCACCACACTGTTCCATACGATTGCCAATGTCGTTAGCTGATAGCCTGGTCAACCTCACCTTTGCCGAGATCACGGCGATGGCCGGCCAGTTATGGTGGCCATTTTTTCGTATCTCGGCAGCCTTCATGACCATGCCCTTTTTGGGCAACGCGCATATCAACAATCGCACCCGGCTGCTGTTAGCATTATCCATCTCACTGGTTTGCGCCCCGTTACTGCCGCCAATGCCAGCGGTTGATCCCGTCTCTCTCAAAGCGTTGGTACTGGCCGGAGAGCAAATCATTATCGGTGCCCTGCTCGGTATGTGTTTGCAGTTCCTGTTCGCGGCCATGGCCATGGTCGGCCAAATCATGTCGATGCAAATGGGTTTGGGGATGGCGATGATGAACGATCCCGCCAACGGGGTAACCGTTGCCCTGCTGGGTAACTACTTTCTGATGTTCACCACCTTGCTGTTCCTTGCCTTGGATGGTCACCTTGTGGCTGTCGATATTGTGATCCAGAGCTTTGGTCGCTACCCCGTCGGCGGTGGCTTCGACGAAGTCTCCTTTGCCCGCTTGATTGACTTGTTTAGCTGGATGATGACCGCAGCAGTCACTATCGCTCTGCCAACCATTGCCGCTATGCTCACCGTCAACCTGACTTTCGGGGTAATGAACCGTGCAGCTCCGTCATTGAACGTGTTTGCCTTGGGCTTTCCGATGTCGATGATGCTCGGGCTATGTGCCGTCTTATTATCAACCTCTGGCTTGCCAGGGATCTATGCCGAGCTTTGCCACCAAATTTTGACCGAGATGCGACTGATGGGAGGATACTGACATGTCTCAGCAGCAAAGCAGCCAAGATAAAAGCGAAAAACCCAGCCCCCAGAAACTGCGCAAAGCCAAGCGTGAAGGTCAAGTCGCCCGCTCCAAGGAATTCGTGGTCGGCGTACTGTTTATCACTATTGCAATGTTCCTTTGGGCCTATGGCCACTTCCTCGGCGAGCAAGCCGAGAAGCTGTTTACCATAAACTACCAGCTCAGTGCCGCCGAGCTCAAAGAGCCCGATATCATGGCCCGCAAGCTCGCTGAGAGTGTACGCTTGCTGGCCGGCATTTTTGTCCCGATGGCCATGGTGTTGATCATCATGACCATCCTGGCTTCAATGGTTCCAGGCGGTTGGGTTATGTCGCTCAAACCTATCCAGCCAAAACTCAGTAAAATCAGCCCGCTCGCTGGCCTAAAACGGCTTTTTTCCATCAAGTCACTGGTTGAACTGCTCAAGTCCATCCTTAAGATAGCTCTGCTTTCATCCGTATTGTATGTGCTGCTCGATAATAATCTCACCACCTTGATTGCCGCCCAGCGAGCACCTTTCGAGCAAGGTATGGGGATCACCCTTAGCCATATCATCAAAGCGCTGATCTATTTCGGTGTCGTTGTCCTGCTAATCGGTTTGATTGATATGCCCTACCAGCTATGGAGCCACACCAAAGAGCTGAAGATGACCAAACAGGAAGTGAAGGACGAGCACAAGAACAGCGAAGGTCGTCCAGAGGTCAAGCAGCGGGTCAGGCAAATTCAGCAACAGATGTCTCGCCGCCGAATTGATAATTCAGTTCCGACTGCCGATGTCATTCTGACCAACCCGACTCACTATGCTGTCGCGCTCAAGTATGATCTGAGCCGAGCTGGCGCTCCTTTCGTCGTTGCTAAAGGGGAAGACGAAATGGCTTTCCACATCAAGGCGATTGCCAAAAAACACAACATTGAGGTGATGAACCTGCCGCCACTGGCGCGGGCGATTTATTTCAATACCCGTGTCGATCAGGAAATACCAGGACCGCTGTTTGTCGCCGTGGCCCACGTATTAACATACGTAATGCAGCTCAAGGCCTATAAAGAGGGCAATAAAGAGAAACCTCAGCCTTTGCCAAGCTTTGCGATCCCCAAGCATTTATTAACTAAAAAATAGCTAACCGATACCAGCAACACCACTGATTACTCTCAACCAGCAATTATTACAACAAGCACCGTTATTACAACAAGCACCGTCAACTTTGAGCTAGAAGTCCTATGAAAGCGAAACTGCAACAACTGTTTCCGAACCTGACCACCAGCTATTTTGGGATACCCATTATGCTGCTGGCAATCCTTGCCATGGTCATCTTACCCTTGCCGCCGTGGCTGCTCGATGGCCTGTTCATTTTCAATATCGTACTGGCCGTCATTGTGCTGCTGGTTGCGGTATCGAGCAAACGACCACTAGATTTTTCGGTCTTCCCGACTATCTTGCTGGTCGCTACCTTGATGCGACTGACCCTCAATGTCGCCTCTACCCGGGTGGTATTGCTCAATGGTCACCTCGGTGGTGACTCTGCCGGTAAGGTAATCCAGGCCTTTGGTGATGTGGTTGTCGGTGGTAACTACTTCGTCGGTATTGTCGTTTTCGTCATTCTGATGATCATCAACTTTGTGGTGATCACCAAAGGTGGCGAACGTATCTCGGAAGTATCGGCTCGTTTTACCCTTGATGCCCTGCCTGGTAAACAGATGGCAATTGATGCCGACTTGAATGCCGGCCTGATAGACCAAAACCAAGCCCGAACCCGCCGTGATGACGTAGCCCGAGAAGCGGATTTCTACGGCTCGATGGACGGTGCCTCAAAATTCGTCCGGGGTGATGCCATTGCCGGTTTGATGATCTTGGTCATCAATATCTTGGGCGGTATTACCATTGGTATGGTGCAACATGACTTAGCCGCCAGCGAGGCATTCCAGCGCTTCGCCCTGCTCACCATTGGTGATGGCTTGGTTGCCCAGATCCCATCCTTGCTACTGGCAACCGCTGCCGCCATTATTGTTACCCGGGTCAACGACAGCGGCGATATCTCTGTTGATGTCCACCGCCAGATGCTGGCTTCCACGACAACCTTGTTTACCGCCTCGGCCATCATGTTGATCATTGGCTTGGTGCCGGGTATGCCGCACCTTGCGTTCTTCATCTTTGCCGCCGTCTTAGCCTATGCCGGCTGGAAACAAAGACGGATTGAAAACGATCCCGAACCGCTCGAACAGGCTGAAGCTGTTGCCGAAGCGATTGCCCAAGACAACGCCCCAACCCTTGGCTGGAATGACGTTCCGGTGGTTAACCCTATTGCCCTCGAGCTGGGTTATCGATTAGTGAACTTGGTCGATAAAAACCAAGGGGAACCACTCGCGCAGCGGATCCGCGGGGTAAGGAAAACGATAACCGAACAGGTGGGCTTTTTGATCCCAGAAATCGCTATTCGCGATAATCTCAAGCTCAAACCAACTCAATATTCATTACTGCTCCATGGTGAGGTTATCTCACAAGGCGATATTGACCCTGAGCGCCTAATGGCCCTTGCCGTCGGTGAAGTGTATGGCCAACTCGATGGCGTACTCGGTAAAGATCCGGCCTACAACCTTGATGCGGTATGGATTGAACCAGCCAATAAACCCCAAGCACTTAATCAGGGCTATTCCGTGGTTGATGGCGCGACGGTGGTGGCGACCCATCTGAGCAAAATCATCAAGGAACATCTCGCTGAGCTCTTTTGTCACGATGATGTCGAACGCTTGATGGAACGCTTAGGTGGCTCGGCTCCAAAACTCATGGAAGCCCTCACCAGCCAGCTAAACCACCAGCAGCAAATGCGTGTTTTCCGCCAACTTCTTATCGATCAGATGCCTATCAAAGATATAGCTAACATCGCTTCCATCATGGTTGAAAGTAGTGAAATCACCAAAGACCCGATCCTGATCGCTGCCGATGTGCGCTGTGGACTCAAGCGTTCGCTGACCAATAGCCTGGTTGGTTCAAGCAAAGATTTCAATATCTATACCCTGAGTGACAACCTCGAGAAAATGCTACTGACATCGTTGAGCAAAGCCCAACAAAGTGGCGGCCAAACAGCACTTGATAGCTTCCCTGTCGAGCCAACTCTGCTAGCCCAGCTGCAGCAGAATATGCCCGCAGTCAAAGAGCAATTGAAGCAAAATGGCTTCAAACCCATCTTGCTGGTCACGCCGCAGCTAAGACCACTTCTGGCCCGTTACGCCCGCACCTTCGCCAAAGGACTGTTCGTGCTTTCGTACAACGAGATCCCTGAAGATAAAAATATCAATGTGCTTGGTCACTTGGGCTAAAAACCGCCATGCTCTCTGGACCGGATACATTGTGTATCCGGTCTTTCATTCGCTCCCCAAAAAGCGTAATTACGCAAACTGACACTAAATTAAGTCAATAAAAATCCGACGAAACCACGATCTTGACACAAAAAGATAACACCGGTTTTTTTCTTATCCATCAAACACTTCAACATAACAACACATTCTGTGTGCAACATCCCTATAAAGAACAACCATTCTCATGACATAACTATCCGCATTTATCACTTTACCCATGATAAAATTATGGTATAAATCCAACGCAAACGATTGCGCAACTCATATAAACTGATTGTGCGATATATATAAAGTTACCGAATGCGAGGTTATGGTCGCCCATGAAAAGTGATATTGAAATTTGCCGTGATACAACGCTTACGCCGATTGATCACATCGCTCAGCGGGCTGGCCTGCTACCTGAAGACCTGACTCCGCAGGGCTCATTGAAAGCCAAAGTAAAGCCTTCAATCCTAAAACGTCTGGCCGATCACGAAGAAGGTAAACTGGTTGTGGTCACCGCTATCACGCCAACCCCATTGGGTGAAGGTAAGACCGTTACCACAATCGGTCTAGCCCAAGGTCTGGCTAAAATCAACCAGTCGGTAATGGCATGTATCCGCCAGCCTTCCATGGGCCCAGTGTTTGGTGTTAAAGGTGGCGCTGCCGGCGGTGGTTTCAGCCAAGTCGCCCCGATGGAAAAACTGAACCTTCACCTGACCGGTGATATCCACGCCGTAACAGCAGCCCATAACCTTGCTGCCGCTGCTATTGATGCCCGCGTCTATCACGAAGAGCGCCACGGTTACGAAGGCTTTAGCGAAAAAACCGGAATGCAAGCCCTTCGCATTGATAGGGAGCGCATCGTCTGGAGGCGGGTGATGGATCACAATGACCGTGCTCTTCGCATGATCACTGTGGGTAAGAACCAACCGGGTAAAACCATCAACGGTATTGAACGTGAAGATGGCTTTGATATCTCGGCGGCTTCTGAACTTATGGCTATCCTTGCCCTGTCAAAAGATTTGGCTGACATGCGTCAGCGTATCGGCCGTGTCGTATTGGCTTATGATCTTGATGGCAAGCCTGTAACGGCAGAAGATCTTCAGGTTGCCGGGGCCATGGCAGTGACCATGATTGAAGCTATTGAGCCAACCATGATGCAAACCCTAGAAGGGGTACCGACACTGATCCACGCCGGTCCTTTTGCCAACATCGCTCACGGCAACTCGTCTATCATTGCTGACCGTATCGCGCTTAAACTTGCTGATTACACCATTACCGAAGGCGGTTTCGGCTCGGACATGGGCTTTGAGAAAGCCTGTAACATCAAGGCACAACAAGCAGGCCGTGGGCCAGACTGTGCTGTGGTAGTGGCGACCCTGCGCGGTCTTAAAGCTAACTCAGGCCTATATGACCTACGTCCGGGCCAAGCCCTGCCGCAAGCCATCTTCGAACAAGACGAAAAAGCACTGATTGCCGGGTTCGACAACCTGAAATGGCACATCAACAATGCAGCCAAGTACGGTGTACCTGTCGTGGTAGCCATCAACCGCTTCCCGCAAGACACGGATGCTGAATTGGCACAACTAAAAGAAATGGTTGAAGCCGAGCAATTTACAACCCACGTTGATGTCGCGATCAGCGAAGCCTTTGGCAAAGGGGGTGAAGGTGCGGTTGAACTGGCTAACGCCGTGACCCGTGCCTGTGAAACACCCGCTAACTTCAAGCCGCTCTACGACTTATCACAGTCTTTGGAAGAGAAGCTAATGACGGTTGCTGAAGTCGGCTACGGCTGCCGCGGTGTCGAACTGTCTGATTTGGCCAAAGAGCAACTTGCCCAGTTCAAAGCCCAGGGTTACGACAACCTTGCACTATGCATGGCGAAAACACCACTGTCTATCAGCCATGACCCAAGCCTGAAAGGCGCACCAAGCGACTTTTTGGTACCGATCCGTGAGCTAAAATTATGCGCTGGTGCCGGTTTCGTTTATGCCCTGTGTGGTAACGTAATGACCATGCCAGGCCTATCAGAGAAGCCAGCCTACCTGGGACTGGATATTGATAATGACGGCAATATCGTCGGCTTGAGCTAACGCTCGTTACCTACTAAGAACGCCAGCTTTCGCTGGCGTTCTTGTTTTTACCTGCCTAGGTAATCATTGTCGTGGAACGTTCTGACCCATTGCGGTTGGTAAACCACCAGCAAAGTGATCGCCATTCCGTTAAGCAATGCCTCGGGAAACAATAACAGTGGCGTCAGCACCAGATAATTATCGACAATGTAGTACCAACTATAGAGACCACTGAGCCACATCACCGTACCATTAAGCAATTGATGGGCCGCAATGGTTAACGCACCGTTAAGAAAAGCAGCAACAAAAATATAAACAAATAAGTGCCGTGCCAGATAACAATACGCCAAACGAAACAGGTAAAAACTCAGCCAAGCAGGGAAAATGACTGAAACCAGCAAGTAATTCCCTATTTCGACTATCGGCAACAAGCCAAATAGCGCCAACAACAGAGTCGGAATAACCCCTATCAGCACAGCGATCCTCCAGCCATGGCACAATGCCACTGTGGTCATCGCCAAAAAATGTACTTGTAGCCCATCGGACAGCCCGGCCTTGAGGCTCCAAAGTAAAAAAAGCACCACCATACTGGCCAAGACCCAGTGCTGGTAGTCTTTCTCTGCACGAAACTTAGGCCAGAAATCCCTTGGAAAGCCCAGCACGAGTATTACGGCCGTCGCTACAAAACCCGCTAATTGGAACCCACTCAACGCACCTGACATCCTTTCCCCCACTCTTTGCCTATCCTTTACATCTGACCTTTAAGTAGACTGACCCACTCCACCACCAGAATAAAACACAAACAACGTGCTTCAGAACAATCATCTCAATCCAACAAACCCTAAAATCCATGTAATAATTAAGGACATAGTTTAATTTTATCGCCTAATCATAGTGGCTTTGGATAGACTTTATGCGATTAGTAATTTTTAACAAAAAAAAGTTAGCAAGACGTAACTAGATCAATTTATTTTCGTTTTATCCTGTTAACCTCAATGCCAGCTCAATAAAAAAATTAAGGCCTATCATTATGGAAATGACCAACGCGCAACGCCTGATCCTATCTAACCAGTATTACTTGATGTCTAAACTCACGCCTGAGAACGAAACTAAGTACCGCCGTCTGCAGACTATCGTAGAACGCGGTTACGGCCTACAAATGCGTGAGCTGGATAAAGAGTTCGGTGACCTGCCTGAAGATAACTGCCGTGAAATCATCGATTTTATGGAAATGCACCACGCAATGCAGGAATCTTACAAAATGCTGTCTGACGACAACCAGAGCCAGGTTGATCAGCGCCGCCTTCAATTCCTAGGCTTTGATGCCGCCTCAGAAGCACAGCATGTCCACTATGTGCGCTTCCTAACAGAGGAAGAGGGTCTGTACCCACAATTCGACAAGGCAGAGCACATGTTCAACAGTCAGGTGCCGATGTTGGAAAAATACCAACGTATGCTTCGCACCTGGCGCAACTGCCCGCGTCAGTACCACTTGTCTACCGCTGAAATCCAGCAGATTCTAAACGCCTAACCTGACGACGCTATCCCCCAAGCCGGAGCCTTTGCTCCGGCTTGTTACTTCTGCCACTTGACATCCTCTCCCCCTTAGTAAAAATGTGAGCCCAGCCATTAAATACTCGCAACTTGTGTCAACTTTGACCCTTAGCCAGTATTAAACGTGGTAAAAGCGATAAACCACAAATAATTCAAATTATTAGCCCGTGATTGCACTACTCTTGGTGCCGTTTTCCCTGTATACAAAGAAACATTCTGGTTGGTTGATCTCCGATGATGAAACTTATCTATGCCGTCATACTCCTTTTTTCGTTCTCAAGTTGGGCCAAGCCAACTGATCAACTGATCAACTGATCATCCTAACCACGTTTACTGTTGAGTCGCTACACCCCATATTGAAGCAGTTTCAACAACAATACCCCGAAGTCCACTTCACTATACTCCACCGACGGGAAACTTCTGGCCTACGCCTGCTCAGCCACGAAGACCATGACATCGACATCGTAATTTCCTCTTCGCGGTCACTGTTTACACCGTTGGTCGACGAGGATCGCTTATTGCCGCTCAACGCTTTGAATTTCGATTCGACGTTTCAGCAACAACGTTTTATGCAAGACTCCATCGCCAATGTCGCTATCTTCGGCTATTCCGGTTACGGGCTAATGTGGAACAAGGACTACATCAAAAAACATCAACTCCCTGTACCTAACAAGTGGGAAAGCCTTGCCGACCCGCGCTACTCCCGTCATCTGGTTATGAGCAGTCCGGCTCGTTCCGGTACAACGCATATCATGGTCGAAAACATCCTCCAGCAGTATGGTTGGAAGAACGGGTGGCAGTTGTTGTTGCAAATCGGTGGCAACCTATCATCGATTTCGGCCCGTAGCTATGGCACCAAGAACAGTATTGCCCGCGGATTGGCCGGTATAGGGCCGATCATTGACAGTTATGCCCATGAAAGCCAAAAGCTGTTCCCCTTTATCAATTTTTCCTACCAGCCTAAAAGCCCGCTGTTACCCAGCTATGTTGCAGCGGTGAAAAATATCAACCAAGCAAAGCGAAGCATTGAATTTATTGAATTCTTACTCTCGGACGAGATCCAGCAAACCTTGTCGACCAGCTCACTCAACAAATATGCCCTACATCAAACCATGGCCCAGCCATTTGAAGTCGCCTCGATTGACCACCAACTAATGGAAGAGCGCTCACTCCTGGTCAAGCAGCTGTTTGAGCAAAGCATCAACCACCAGCTTATTCGGCTTAACCAGGCTTGGCAGCTGATCCACAAGGTCAAGCAACTGACCCCGCTGACAGCGGAAGAGCAGCGTCAGTACAACTTGGCGATCAAGTTGGCCTCTACACCACCGATATCCGAAGCCCAGTCACGAAATCCTCAGTTACGAAAAGCGGTTACCATGTCGAAAACCGACATGCACACGACGCACCTCATCAAGGAATGGCGTACTTTGATGACCAATCAGCTCAATCAGGCCATTAGTATCTGCGAGCAGTTGCTCGATAACCACAAGCAGAAAGGTGCCGGCGAATGAGGTTCGGCAACACCATTGGCAACCGCCTTATTGCGTCGATTGCCGTAATGGCTTTACTCACCATCAGTGTCAGCCTGATCGCCATCTATAACTGGGAAAGCCTGGACGATCAAATCCAGACCATGGTCGATAAGAATATGCCGACCCTGCGAGCTAGCTACCAACTGGAGCGCAATACTGCCGGCCTGCAAGCCGCTCTGAACTTGCTCAGCAACAATACCGATCCAATCCTTCATGCGGATCTGAAGCAAAATATCAACAACAAGCTGACCAAGATCAACGAGGCAATCGTGCAGACCGCCAGCCTAAAATACCACTCAGCCATCAAGAGTGAACACGACACCCTGTTCAATGACATCAACGCCTATGCTGATCTGCTGTACCAGCGCAATACCCATCTTTATGTGCTGGCACAAACCGAAAGCAACATCAAATGGCTTCACCATGACATGGTTGACGAGCTTACCCCCATCCGCCAAGAGGTAGAATGGCAGCTGACACGGATGCTGCCCAATGCCTTGGTATCGAGCACCATCAATGAAGTCATGACCGAGTTCTCTCTGCTGCAGGCCATCACCGTCAAGGAAAATGAACTGCACCAGCTGGTGCAAGAAATCATTTTGCAGCGGCAGGAAAGGGATATTGTCAACGCCTTCTATTTCATTGGTTACAAAACCAAAGAAATCAGCCAAATGAGCCAAAGCTTGAGCCACTACACCTCGACTGTCTCATACCGTCAGCTGCTCAACGAACTAATTGCCTTGGTCGAACCCGGCGGGATCCTAGAAAAGCAACTACTGCAGGACTACAAAATCTATCAGCAGATCACCAGCTACCAAGACAAGATCCAAGCCCAACTGGCTTATCAGGAAGCGCTTATCCTGACGATGGTGGAACAAGAAGATGCCTCGCTCAACGTACTGAATGAGAAAACCCGTCAGGCGATTTCCATCAGTAGTCTGATCTTGTTCGGCACCATGGTGGTCACCTTGTTCCTATCGGTAATGTTGTCGATTTACTTGGTCGGTCAGGGCATAGTCAAACGTTTGAACCTCCTATCCCAGGATCTCATGGCGGTTGCCAACAACCAACTCGACGCACAAATTCAAGTGTCCGGTAATGACGAAATCGGCCAATTAGGCGATAACCTGCGCCACTTCTGCCGCCAAATGCAGGAAATGCAGCAGAGCAATGCCCTGAACCTGATCAACAACACTCAAGCCAGTATCATTACCTGCAACCTTGCCGGTATTATCGAGTCGGTCAACCCCAGTGCCCTGAACCTTTTCGACAATATTGAAATGCCAAAGAACCGGTCAATTTGGGAGCTTTTCAGTCCGACCATGTATGCCCGGTTGCAGTCATTATTTACCGAAACCAGTCCGCTATTTAGTTTAGGTGGATGCAACCTGACCTTGAAGCAAAAGAAGCTCGACCAAGAAAACCTCTATTTGCGTTTGGACTTCCGCCTGTTTCAGCAAGGCCAGAATGAAAAGGTGATCATCACTATGACTGATATCACCGAGCAGGAAAAAGCCGCCCGCTGGCTGGAAAAAATGGTGAGGGAAAAAACCCACTCGCTCACCAGTCGCAACCGCCAGTTGAAGCTGGAAATCGAAGATCGCAAACGGGTGGAAGATGACTTGCGCGCAACCCAGGACGAATTGATCCAAGCGGCGAAAATGGCAGTGGTAGGCCAGACTATGACCTCGCTGGCCCATGAGCTGAACCAACCACTCTCGGCTATTTCAACCCATATATTCACGGCCAAGCTGGCATTGGACAAACAACGGCTGGAGCAGCTATCGGCTTCGCTGGAGAAAGTGGAAAGCCTTGCCGCCCGGATGGGACGGATCATCGCGAGTCTGAAGAGTTTCTCCAAGAAACAATCATCTGACAATCCAATGAAGCCGGTAGAGCTCAACGCTTCGATCAAACAAGCGATGATGATTGTAGAAAGCCGGGCCAAGGTACAACAAACGGAAATCCGTAACCAGCTTACCACTTCATGCTACTGCTACGCCGATCAGATCCAGCTCGAGCAGGTCTTGGTCAACCTACTGGTGAATAGCTGTGATGCCGTCGCTGGTTGCGAACAGCGCATCATTACCCTCGAATCCCTTGGTTGCCAGGCTGGTCGATGTTGCCTGGCAGTCAGCGATAGCGGCAATGGATTTTCCGTCGAAATAATCGAAAAACTCTTTATACCATTTACAACAACAAAAGAGGTGGGACTGGGCCTTGGCTTAAGTATCTGCCGTTCAATCATGAACCGCCTTGATGGTGATATTTTCCTCGCCTCGAACCTACAAGGTGGTGCCATGGTCGTGTTGGAGCTTAAAAATTATGATAATGAATAATGATATCGAAGTACTAATCATTGATGATGACCAAGACGTGTTGGATTCATACCAGCAACTGCTTGAAATGTCAGGTTTTAAAGTCAAAGCCATTACAGACCCAACACTGGCGACTACCTTGTTGCACAAAAACTGGCCCGGTGTTGTAGTGACCGACATGTATATGCCAGGGCTCAGCGGGATGGATTTACTGGAATATATCAAAGGCCTTGATCCCGAGCTGCCGGTCATTATGATCACGGGACACGGTGACATCCCAATGGCCGTCGATGCCGTCAAGCGCGGCGCACTCGACTTCCTGCAAAAACCGCTACAGCCCGCCGAATTATTAGAGTTACTCGGCAAGCACCTTCCGACCAGAAAGGCCGTGATTGAACAGCGTGAGGCCATCGGTCAGTCCACCCACGATGTGTTACTGGGTGAAAGCCCACTGATAGTTAAAATCCGTGAAAAAGTCACCCAGATAGCCTTGACGTCGAAGGATGTCCTGGTTGAAGGTGAAAACGGTACCGGTCGCCATACCGTGACCAAACTGCTGCACCAACACAGCCAGATGAACAAAGGGCCGTTCGTTGCCACCCTGGGCAGTAACATTACCTGCACCGCCGATCTGCAACGAGCGATGATTTCCGCCCGCAGCGGTAGCATCAGCCTCAACGAACCACAAAACATGCCATTAGAAGCCCACCAATGGCTGTGCCGATTCTTGCTCGAACAAGAACGCCAAAATAAGAAAGAGGTCCGGGTATTGGCAATCACAGGAGCCAACCCTGAGGCTTTGGTTGAGCGGGAAGTCTTGCTGCCCGAGCTGTTTTATTTCCTGAGCCAAGTTCGCTTCCAGCTGCCACCTCTTCGTCAACGAGTCAGCGATATCGCCCCGCTGTTCAAGTACTTCCTAAAGCAAAGTTGCCAGAAGCTCCACAAGGCCGTACCTGGGATCGACAAAGCCTATATCAACACGCTAAACCGCCACGAGTGGAGTGGGAATGTCCTTGAGCTGAAAAACGTAGCCGAGCTGTACGCGATAGGCATCGTTAAACTGGCCGGACAGGACCGCACCAAACCGCTGGAGCATATGAGCAGCCCGCTGGATGATCTGGTCGACAGCTACGAGAAGCAAGTGATTGAAGATGCGCTGTATCTGTTTGCTGGCCGGATCAACGATGTCTCCAACTACCTCCAGATCCCGCGCAAGAAGTTGTACCTTCGGATGAAAAAACACAATTTGGATAAAGCCGAGTACAAAGCGAGAAGCTAAATAATACCAATTGGGATAAGTCGTTGATCAAGTATTTATGTAGGTTGGTATAACGGCATAACATAGCAAAAAGCTCAGGAGCACGCTCCTGAGCTTAAGATCTAAAACAGTATAATAAGGCACTCGCTTAGAGATAGGGCTTAAAAAGCGTAACGCATACCTAACATTAATTCATCTTCGTCGTTATCGCCGACCCCCCCTTCGCCTTCATCGAGCAGGTTGAACTTATAGCTGCCAAATAAAGTGACACCGCCAATATAGCGAGCATATTCAACACCAATAAAATTGATGTCCAAATCCGCTATATCATCGGCCGAAAAGTAACTGTATGTCAGGTTAACGTTGTTATCATCAAAGGAGTAACCCAAATAGACATCAGCAGAACTGTAGTCAGAACCTTTAATGCCGAGGGATGAAATACTGCCTCCTTGATATAAAGCGGCTAGCCATAAGCCGATATCATTGGTGTATTTTGCCGCAGCGAAAAACGCATCGGAGGTATCGGTGTCAGAGCCATTGCCATAAGTCTCATCACTCGCAGCGTAACCGATCCCGAGATCTAACCCCATCGGGATACTGTAGGCCAATGCGGCACCGTAACCATCACTTTTCGCACTTTCGCACTTTCGCTGTCTGAATTGAAGTTGCCATCAACTTGAAACGTCAACCCATAGTCGGTGGTGAATTCATAGCGTAGGACATTTTTGGCCCTATCCGCTGTTGCTACCGTGTATTCATTAATATAGCCACTAAATGTTTCGGCCATATCAGTCCAATCGGTCAAATAAGTAACGGCATTCGTTTGGTGGCCGTAATAGAGGTTACCGTGACTTGTCTCAATCCCTGCATATAAGTAGCGGGTATTCATTTTGACATCATCACTCGAGCCATCTTCCGCCTCTGTGATCTCAAACTCATACTTACCGAAAAATGACACGTTGCTTGATACCACCTGCGTACCATCAACACTCAATCGCACCCTAGATCGATCAGCGTAACTACTGCTGTTTCCGGGTTCTTTGTTGGCGTCAGAAAAGTTAGCCCTGACTTCCGCTCGTCCACCTATGTTAAAGGTGGTGTCATCATCCTGATAAACCGTTGCGGCAGAAACGAATGTGGTTGAAAATGCGCTTGCCACTGCTATGGCGAGAATTTTTTTATTCATTTATTAGATATCCTATCTTCGTTAATCAGATAAAAATCTGTTATTGAATTAACTCCTACTAGCAATAAAAACTTGCCATTATTAACTTAGGTGACAGGAAAAAAAATTACAAAATAATAACTTTTTATTCATCCTGACTTCTACTTTTTGCATTCACCCTGCCCCCCTTTATCCTCAGTAATGACAAGATAATCATAATAAGAGGGCGGCTTTGGCCTAGTAGAAGGCTATTTCATCAGCAAAAGAGGGGCACTTATACAGTTTGCTTGCAGCTTGCCTAAACAGACGTTTACAATGCTCGCAACTCCACTGACCGGTGATCCCTATGCCATACCAATGCCCTCTCTGCCACCAGCCGCTGACCCAACAAGATAAAACGTGGAAATGCGCCAGTAACCACCAGTTTGATCAGGCCAAAGAAGGGTATGTCAACTTGATGCCGGCACACCACAAAGGGTCAAAAAACCCTGGTGATAACAAAGAGATGATGCAGGCCAGACGTCTATTTCTCGACGCCGGCCACTATGATCCAATGCGCCAGATGGTCATTGATAAGCTAGAAAAATATCTCCCGGAAGAGGCTGAACAGTTGTTAGATATCGGATGTGGCGAGGGATATTACACATCCGGTTTTGCCGCAGCACTGCCAGCTCACCCAGCGTTGGAAGTGCATGGTTTAGACATTTCGAAAGTGGCGATTCGCTACGCGGCCAAACGCTACCCGACCAGCCATTTTTGTGTCGCTTCTAGCCACCGTCTGCCTTTTTCCGATCATTCTCTCGATGGCATGGTACGCATTTATGCACCATGCAAAGACAAAGAGCTAAAGCGTACGATTAAAACGGGCGGTATTATTGTTACCGTGACGCCGGCAGCCCGCCATTTATACCAGCTAAAAGAGCTTATTTACGACGGTGTGCGGTTGCATGATATGGCAGCCGAAAGTATCGAAGGCTTTGAGCTTATCGACCAGACCCAACTCCACTACGACATGACACTTAACGGCGAAGAGGCAACAGCGCTGATGCAGATGACGCCGTTTGCGTGGAAAACCAGTGATAATGTCTGGCAGCAACTGGCAGCAAGCAAACAATTCCGTTGCGAAGCCGATTTCGCGATTAGGGTTTATCAGCGACAAGCTTAACGGCCAGCAACAGCAATCACATCGCAATCATCAAATAATAGTAGTTATCAATTGCATTTGATAACTACTATCAACTCATTTATCATCACAGCTTCTATACTTAATGATTTGTTTGTCGTGTATTTTTTACTCGACGTTCCCCCAACTCACTGTGATTTGATGCCCATGAAGAAATGGCTTTCCCTCGGCCTTGCTAGCTTAATGTTCGGCTGCACCTCCCATATTGACGTTACTGATATGAACGACAGCATGCCCCAACCGCTGCCAACCATGTACGACTCGACAATCCTTTCACCACAAGGGCAATCTATGACCCTTACCCAGCTCGCCGATGCACTTAAAGATGCTGATATTGTGCTGGTTGGTGAATGGCACGGCCACCCGGGAGCGCATCTGATGCAGGCCCGCCTTTTTGCTGCCCTTTACCAACAGAGCCCTAATATGGCCCTATCAATGGAGCAGTTCACCCGGGATAAGCAGCATGTCGTTAATCAATATTTAAATGGTGAAATCGGCGAGAAAACGCTGATCAAGGATGGAAATGCTTGGCCTAACTACAGTAGCGACTACCGCCCCCTGGTTGAATTCGCCAAAATAAACCAGCTGGATGTTATTGCTGCCAATGCCCCGAAACCCATTGTTCGCTGCATTGGCCAGCAAGGCGAAAGCTACTTGGATCGGCTACCAACCACTGAGCGCAAATGGGTAGCCAAACAACTCACATTGGGCGACGATGCCTACCATGAAAAATTCAACGCGTCGATGCACCATGGCGACGAAGAAAAAACCAAACGCCAGTTTGCCGCCCAAACGACTTGGGATGACACAATGGCTGAAAGTATGGTGGATTACCTTGCTCTTCACCCCGGCAAACAAATTATTCATGTTGCTGGACGCTTCCATGTAGCCGAAGGTTTAGGTACCGCTTCACGGATCACGGCACGCAACCCGGCTCTAAACGTCATGATGGTGACCCCAGTTACCGAAAAGGCCAATGTGGCAGAAGGATCACCTGATTTTACTTTTCAGGTCATGCAACTACCGACAGCCTATGTCGATAAAGACAAAATGCATGCTGCGATGAAAGAAATATACGGCAGGAATAAAACGTTGAAGTGCTATGAATAACTGCGAGAAAAACCAATAGCCAAGAAAAGAACAGACCCCATCGGCGGCCAAGCTTATGGGGTCATTGGGAGAGATACAGCTAATATCTCATAGCAATTATTATCTCTTACCAGACCTGACCCTTCACTGAACACCGGCCTCTCTGCAGTTTGATCTGTGGCACAGATTTTCATCGCGTCCTTACCGTAAATAAGAAAATATTTCTCTAAAACCATAAATATATCAATAAAGCACAATTATCCTCATACTGACCCAAATACCAGTCAGCGATATAAATTCATCTCAACAAGCAATCACTCTCACTATTCAATGATTGTGTTGCAGCATTATTGACCACCACCGCGTTGCGTAAATGTTAAATGCGTTATGTCATTTTACGCCCTGATACGATAAAACATTATGCTAAGCAACAATTTGAACAGCGTGAAACCAACAAGGAGTGTGAGAATGGATATGAGAAACAATAAACTGCTAACAGCCATCTGGGTCGCCGCCTCATTGAGTATGGCATCTACAGCCGCTGTGGCTGATGTGGCAAAAGTGGCGGTCTCACAAATCGTTGAGCACCCGGCATTGGATGCTGCGCGCAATGGCTTGCTCGATGGCTTGAAACAAAAAGGATATGTAGAGGGCGAGAATCTAGAGTTCAGCTACCAAACTGCACAAGGTAACCCGGCGATTGCAGTGCAAATTGCCAAACAGTTCGTGGGCGAACGTCCCGATGTTCTGGTGGGCATTGCCACCCCTACCGCCCAAGCACTGGCGGCTTCCACCCGATCTATCCCGGTTGTTTTCACGGCTGTGACCGATCCAGTCGGTGCCAAACTGGTCAAAGATATGCAAAAGCCAACGCGCAATGTTACAGGTCTATCTGATCTCTCACCGGTTGCCCAGCACGTTGCACTGATGCAGGAATTATTGCCTGAGATGAAGACCATCGGGGTGGTCTTCAACCCGGGTGAAGCCAACGCCGTTGCCCTTGTTCAGCTACTCCGTGCTGCTGCCGAAGACAAAGGCCTGACAGTGGTAGAAGGCACAGCGTTGAAAAGTGCCGATGTCCAATCTGCCGCCCAGATTGTCGCTTCCAAAGCTGACGTTATTTACGCCCCAACCGATAACACCGTGGCGAGTGCGATTGACGGCCTGGTCAATGCTGGCAACCAAGCCAACACCCCAATTGTCGGCGCCTCAACAACCTATATTGAGAACGGTGCCCTAGCGGCCCTTGGGTTCGACTATTACCAAGTCGGTGTCCAGACGGCTGAGTATGTCGATGCTTTGCTTAAAGGGAAAAAAATCTCTGAGCTTCCTGTCAAAGTGGCGAAAGGTTCCGATCTGGCCCTTAACCAAAAAGCCGCCGATAAACTGGGCTTCACCTTCCCTGCCGCGGTACTTGAGCGAGCATCGTCGATAGAGAAGTAAGAGAGCAGGATGCTCGGTAACAACACTCATAAAGACAAGGAGAATAAGGATGTCTTTCTTTGCCTTTCTCGGAACACTCGAGATCGGACTGGTCTACGGGCTAGTTGCCCTAGGGGTCTACCTGACCTTCCGTATTTTAGACTTTCCCGATCTTTCAGTTGATGGCAGCTTTCCTATGGGTGCCGCAGTTGCGGCAACCGCGATTATTGCGGGGTTCAACCCTTGGGTCGCCACCTCACTGGCTATTGCCGCTGGCGGGTTATGTGGATTGGTAACCGCCTTCTTGGCGGTTCGCTGCGGGATACTCCACCTCCTAGCCAGTATCCTGACCATGATTGCCGCCTTCTCGATTAATATCCGGATCATGGGCAGTCCTAATCTCTCCCTGTTGGGTGAAGATACCTTGTTCACCCCATTTGAAATGCTCGCTTTTGATTACGGATTGGACGAAGGCATTATCCGCCTGGTGATAGTGCTTGCTCTGGTGGTCGCCAGCGCTTGGTTTATCACACGATTGCTCGCCAGCGACTTCGGCCTTGGCCTGCGTGCAACTGGGGTGAACAGCCGGATGGTCAATGCCCAAGGGGGCAATACCGCCCTGTATACCTACTTCGGTTTGGCCTTATCCAACGGGCTGGTCGGCTTTTCCGGTGCCCTTTTTGCCCAAACCAATAGTTTTGCCGATGTCACCTCGGGCGTCGGCACTATAGTGGTTGGTCTTGCTGCGGTGATCCTCGGCCAAACCTTGCTTCCCGGCCGGAAAATCTGGGTCGCTGTCGTTGCGGTGATCCTCGGCTCCATTCTTTATCGCTTGGCTGTCGCCTTTGCCCTCAGCAGCGGGATGTTTGGCCTGCAAGCCTCAGATCTCAACCTGATCACTGCCCTGTTGGTTGCCGTTGCCTTGATCGCCCCGCGCATGAAAGGGAAATGGATTCGTAACAAGAAAAAGCCATCCGCAGCCACCAAAAAGTTAGCCTAGAACGTTGAGGTAAGCATGATTGAACTAAACGATATCCGTGTAACCTTCAACGAAGGCACCATTTTGGAAAACCAAGCGCTCAAGAGTGTTTCTCTCACAGTGCCGGAAAAACAGTTTGTCACTGTGATTGGCTCTAACGGGGCCGGTAAGTCCACGCTATTAGGTGCGGTTAGCGGCGAGACTCCAATGGTCGGGGGGCAAGTGTTGATTGACAATATCGATGTCACCCAAAAAAGTGTCCATCAGCGTGCCGAATATGCGGCAAGGGTGTTCCAAGACCCGCTGGCTGGCACCTGTGGCTCGCTCACCATCGAGGAGAACATGGCGCTGGCCTACAAACGCGGCAGTCAGCGTAGTTGGAAGCTGGCTCTGTCGTCCAAGCGCCGCAAACTGTTTCAGGAGCGGATCAGTATCTTAGGTCTCGGCCTTGAGGATCGCTTGGGTGATAGCATCGGACTGTTGTCCGGCGGGCAGCGCCAGGCAGTCAGCCTAGTGATGGCCACACTGGCAAACAGCAAGCTACTACTGCTCGATGAGCATACCGCCGCCTTGGATCCACGAATGGCCGCCTTTGTGTTGGCACTGACCAATAAAGTGGTTGAGGAATTTGACCTCACGGTAATGATGGTCACCCACTCGATGAAGGATGCGCTGGCCTACGGCGAGCGCACCGTAATGCTGCATCAGGGAGAAGTGGTTCTTGATGTGGCTGGAGAGACTCGCAGTCAGATGGGCGTGAAAGATCTGCTAGAGATGTTCAGCAAGGTCCGAGGGGAGGAATTGGCAGATGATAGTCTGCTATTAAACTAGCAATAAAATTGCTATTCGCGACCAGCGCCAAATTAAAGTAAAATACACATCGTGCCCAGCATGTTCTGGGCCCTTTTTGATTTTTAGGAAAACGATGAAAAAAACATTTGCCTTAACTCACCCAAAAAAAGCGGTTCCACGCGTTGTAGAAGCCATCAAGTACGAAGTAAAAAAGTACCTCAAGCGTGAACGTAACAAATCCCTTCCAGCTGGTGCTGATTACTGGGATTTCGACTGTAAGTTTGGTCATACCGAGCAGGAAGCAAAGGTTATCCACGTTAAAGAAATCAATAAGTGCATTGACGAAGCTGAAACACTAGCGCTAGAGTCATTCTACTTGGAAATCCTGGCTAAGCCGGGTGTTCGCACCAAGCGAGAAGTTGAAGACGAAGAGTAATCGCCGTTTTCAAGACAAAGCCACAATCGCTGTGGCTTTGTCTGCATCACTTCCCTTTTCTGCTTTTTTACCACCTCTTCAGCCATTTTCCTCTTACAAATAAACTCGCTTATTGGCTAGCTAAAAGTCAGTGAGAAGAAGTCGTCGTTGATATTAGAAGTAAAATTCCCCCACTTACATACATTCATGGGTGTATGTAAAATAAAGCTAATGCCCTTACCCAGAGAATACCCATGAAACTTCGTTCGCTAACTGCCAAGGTATGGCTCATATTTCCTATCGGCTTGCTATTGCTGACTGGCTATCGGTTCTCGCAACTGGAAGACACCAATCAGATTCTCCCCCCCCCTCAACCGGTAAAAGTTCAAACGGAGAAAATCACGCCAGAACTGCTAACGGGTTGGTCCTTCTCCGAGGGGACAGTGCAAGCCTACCGCAAGGCATTCCTCGATTTCGAAATGCCGGGCAAAGTCGTTACCATCGGTGAACTGGAAAACGGCACCCAACTTCGGGAAGGAGCACGCGTCTTCGGTCCTGACAAAGCGATCAGGCGCGGCCAACTCTTGGCACAAATTGACAGCCGCCAAAACTCGGCATCAGTAAAAGCACTCGAAGCCCGTCTGCAAGCAGTACGCGCCCAGAAACAAGAGGCCCAAGCTCGCCTGCAACAGGCAGAGAATGATCTCGCTCTTTCCCAGCAAAACTTTGCCAGGATGGAGGAGGTCTATGAGCGCGGCGTGATTTCTCTGGATGAATTCGAACGCAACAAAACCGCTCTACTTAATGCCCATTCAGCCGTTACCATGAACATTAGCGCACTGGAGGCCATTGATTCAGACATTCTGAGTGTGTCCGCAGATATTAACCGTGAAACGGTTAGCCTTGAGAAAACCAGCTTATTTGCCCCATTCGACGGTTATATTGCCGCGATGAATATCCGCGAGGATAACCACTACTACCCACCCGCAGGGATCACTTCAAACCGCGATCGCGAAGCCAGCAGTGCCATTGTGGTGGTTGATGACAGCCTATTGGAAATCCAGCTCGAGTTACCGGTTGAAGATGCCCGCCAACTAAAAGAAGGCCAGACTGTTTATCTCGCAAGCGATAACGCCATCCTGTACCGAGCAGAAGAAAACCAATTCCAAGGTAACGAAGTCGTAACGGGAACTATCTGGTCGGTAAGCCCAACGATCAACCTTCAACGCCGCTCACAAAGTGTCAAAGTACGTGTACTGAACGAGGATCAGAAACTCATCGACGGTGAATTCGTTCGGGCCTGGATCGCCTCGACAGTCGTCGAAGACGCAGTATCTCTGCCGATCTACGCGATATCGTTCCGTGGTGGCAACGCCTTTGCGTTTGTCGTCAATCACGATAACCACGTCGAAGAGCGCCAGCTTTCCCTCGGCCTGCAAGGACTGCGTCGCATTGAAGTACTAAGTGGCCTCAAGGCAGATGATCACGTCGTCACCCGAGGCCAACACCTACTGGTAAACGGTAGCGCTGTTGAGGTAGTAGGAGCGACCCGATGAGGCCGATTGCACGAAAACTCTTTGTCCAAACCTTGGTTGCCCGCCTGTTATTGGGGATGGTGGTGCTCGCAGGGTTGTTGTCGTACAACAATATGGTACGCGAGAACTACCCCGATCTCGAAATCCCCCAAGCCATTGTGATGACCTTCTGGCCAGGGGCTGCGCCAGAGCAAATCGAGAAAGAAATCACCAAACACCTTGAGGATGAGATCCGTAGCTTAAAAGGGCTTAAGTCATTCTCCAGTGGATCATACAACTCTTACTCGATTGTCGCCGTCGAGTTTGATGCCGACATGCCAATGACCGAATCGATGCAATTGCTGCGTGCCGCCGTCGATAAGGCCGAAGCCGAATTTCCGGCCGATGGCAGTATCGAAAAACCCGATATTGAAGAAATGTCAGTCTCCAATATGCCGGTAATAAGCTGGGTGCTAAGTGGTGACGTCGACGATATCTTACTGTCGGATACCGCCAAACGGCTGGAAACCCAGTTTGAAAATCTGCCATTGGTTAAAAAGGTTAACCTCAATGGCATGCGCGAGAAAAGCCTACATGTTCGCCTGAGAATGGACAGGTTGCGTGATCTTGGGATCTCCCCCCTGTTGGTTCGCGATCGATTACAAAATGCCAACCACGATATGGCTTGGGGGGAGTTTGAGTCTGACGAAAATACCTTTAATCTCTACTTATCTGGCCGTTTCGTTACCGTCGATCAGGTGCGCCAACTACCGATCACCCGCCTGAGTGATAACCGTCCGGTACGGTTGGGTGAAGTCGCCGAAGTTAGCCATCGCCTTGATCGCGAAGTCAGCCGAACTTTCTTTAGCGTTAACAACCAAGCTTACGAGCCGGGGATAACCCTCGATGTGCTAAAACATCCTGGAGCCGATACCTTTGCCGTCATCGTGTCTACCCAGAAAATGGTCGATCAACTCACCAACCACTCTGATTGGCCCCAAGGGCTATCCTTGTCTCGGGTCAGCGACGACGGCGAGTTAATTGAGCTGGCATTCAATGATATCTCCAGCTCCATGCAGCAAGCCGTTGTGATCGTGTTTATCGTGTTGATGCTGCTACTCAGCTGGCGCGAAGCCTTGGTTGCCGGCATCGCCCTGCCTGTCACCCTGCTGGCAACGCTGGCCGTGATGGCAAGCTTTGGCTACTCCTTCAACTCCATGATCATGATCGGTATGGTACTGGCACTCGGCCTGATGGTGGATGTCTATATCTTGGTGATGGAAGGAATGCATGAGGGGTTATATGTCAAAAAGCTCTCGTTTGCCGACGCGGCAATGGAAACGGTCCGTCAGTTCATCTTGCCAGCAACCGCGGGTCAGCTCACCACCATTCTGGCTATGGTGCCAATGATGATGGTGGGGGGGATTGACGGTAAGTTTATTCGTATTCTGCCAATCACTATCACCGTCACCCTGCTGCTCAGCCTGTTTATCGCCTTTCTGATCTGTATCCCGCTGTCACGGTACATGCTCGAAAAAGCTGCCGACAACAACAAAGAGCTGCTAATCGATAGGCTCTCAAGCCGCTATCGCCACCATTTACGTCGTTGGCTGAACACCTATGTGCTCAAGAGTAAGCGCCGGGCCGGAGTATGGGTTGGCGGTACACTGGTTCTCTTCATTGCCAGTATCATGTTGGTTGGTTTGATGCCTTCGGAAATGTACCCAGAATCCGATGATCGCAAGATTGGCGTATCACTGGTACTTGCCCCCGACTCGACCTTGGAGCAATCGCAACGGGCTGCGGATAAAGCCGGTGAATTCCTGCGCCAACAACCTTGGGTCGAAAAAGTCATTACCTATGTCGGAGCCAAAAGCCCAATGACAACGGCTTCGCTCAATGATGCCCTGCTGCCGTCCCAAGAATGGAACCAAGTGGGCTTCAGCCTGACTCTCTATCCGAAAGATCAGCGCGATAAGTTGTCATTCGAATACTTGGAGGAAATCCGTGATGGCATCCAACAAGCATTACGCGATGAGCCCGGGATCGAAGTGTCTTTAGTCCACATTGGTGGCAACCCAGATACCTCTGCACCGATCCAAATTGACTTAATTGGTCCAGATTATACCCAACTGATTGCCAACGCCGCAGCAGTCAAAACCGCACTAGCGCGGGTACCTGGTAGCAGCGATATCAATGACAACCTAGGCCCTGCCCGCTATGAGGTGCGCTTTCACTTCAAGCATGAAATGCTAAGCTTCCACCAACTGTCTGAATCCGAAGTCTCACAGCAAATTCGAGTGGCGATGGAGCAAGACGAAATCGGTCACTTCAAGATTGAAGGTATCGATGACGATGCCAAGATGCGTCTTAGCGTATTGTGGCCAAGCCGCGGTGACAACCTAGGCGGTCCTCGACATTTGTCGGAAATGCAGTTACTTCACATCATCAGTCAGGATGGCCGAGCCGTGCCACTGACCGATCTGGTTGATTACCAGATTGTCGAAACACCGCGGGTCTTCGTTCACAAGGAGGGACAGCGTGCTGTTACCGTTGCCTCGCGAACGGAAGGGCGCACAGCAAGCGAGGTACTCACGGTTTTGCTCCCGCAGTTGGAACAGCTGCAAGCCCAGTGGCCGAACGGTTATTACTATCAGCTTGGTGGTGAAATGGCCAAAGCCGACGAAAGCTACAGCGCGATGGGAACGGCTTTTGTACTGGCCATGTGCTCAATCTTCGTATTGCTGGCAGTGATGTTCAACTCGTTTGCCCAACCGGCGATTATCTTGTTGATTGTACCACTCGCCTTGATGGGGACCTTCTTCGGTTATTTCCTCTCAGGCACCGCGATATCGTTCTCGGGGCTGATCGGTGTCGTATCGCTAGCAGGAATAGCGGTGAATAACGGTATCGTGTTGGTTGACACCATGAACCGCCATCTAAAGCGAGGCGAGTCTGTCGCACAAGCAGCAGCCTATGGCGCCGCTGAGCGCCTAAGACCTATCCTAAGTACCAGCTTGACGACTATCCTGAGTCTATTGCCTCTGGCATACAGCGATCCACAGTGGTACCCGCTTTGTATGGCGATTATCTATGGCTTGGTCGCATCGACGATTATTGCCATTGTAATAATCCCCGCGTTGTATATTCTTTTGACCAAACCATTAGGTAGCCCAGTGACACAAAGCGCCTAATTGATTATCGGGAGTGCTGTGGCGCTCCCGAATTTCGGGTAACGTAAATGGCAAGAAAACGTAAAGAAGAAGCAGAACAGACCCGGCTTTTGTTGCTTGATACCGCAATGAAAGTATTCAGTCAAAAAGGCCTGAACAAAGCGACCCTCGCCGGTATCGCCTCAGAGGCGGGACTCACCCGAGGAGCGATTTACTGGCATTTCAAAGACAAAGCCGATTTGCTTGATGCACTATGGCAAGAGCAGTCGACCGCTGTTCAGCATGCGGCAGAAGCCGTCGCAGAACAAACTGGCCCTGTATTGCGAGAAGGTGTACTCAATATCGCCCGGGTGCTTCTGACAGAGATGCGTGACACCCCTAAAATGGCCATGATTATTCAGCTATCACTGCAGGGGTTTACCGATGAAGATCTACGTCTACGCAGTATCGAGAAGGGGCAAGAGGACAATGCAAAAGTAGAAGGGGCAATGTCGCAACTGCAGCAAGATGGCCTGCTGTTGCCCCACCTTACCGCTGACATAGCTGCCGTTATCTACAGTGGCCTGCTGACAGGGATCTGTGAACAATGGACAATGTACGATCGCATTGCTACAACCGACGAACAGATAGAGCAGTACGTCCACTCCCTGTCACTGGCACTATTTATCCAGTAATAATTGATCCAACAGACAAACCGAAGATAGCCGCCAAATCGCTAGAACCAGCGCTCCAATGAGCTTTTATCCAACTGCTTGAAAGCACGATTTAGCACCTGCGCCAGCTCCTTGTACCGCGGCCGGCTTTTCAACGGCTGCAGGGCATGCCCTTCACTGGCAATCTTGTCATGGATCTCACGGTACCAACTTGCCAGTGACGGCGGTAAGTCAGTCCGGCTTCGCTTGCCCAGCCACCATAACCCCTGCAACGGCATACTCAAGGCAAACAATGCAACCGTAATCGCCTGCGGTAAGGCATTGTAATTATCGAACGCCATCTGGCTCAGCACACTCATGACAGCAACAGCTGGCATCACACGCATCGCAAACCGCGTGGCCTTGATATAACGCTGCTCAGGAAACAGAATGGCCAACTCTTTGCGCATTGGCCACGTGGCCATGTAATCCTGACCATAACGGAAAGCTTGCCAAATCGAATGTTGTTGACTCATAAACCACCAAATTTCAAAAAAAAGAGTAAACATTAAAAACTAGCGATAAGAAACTTGATTCAAATTAATTTTTTCTAAAAATACTTTTGTTATATTGCGTCACAATCGCTATCCTAAGCACGCCTACATTTATTGTTGCCCGTAATCATCGTTATGGCAACTGAAGGCGCTTCCAAGGATGGCCCAGAATCTGGGTTTCACGATTCTATCTTGATACGGATGTAGCACGATTTTGACCCTGGTTAGACCGGCTTATCGAAAAGTCGTCTATCCTATGGGTAATTTTTATATCAGTTGAATATCAACTTTCAGACAGATTATAGGTAGTCACTCATGTCTAAGCTGGTTTTAGTTCTTAACTGCGGTAGTTCTTCTCTTAAGTTCGCTGTTGTTGACGCAGTATCAGGTGAAGAGCACCTGACAGGTCTTGCAGAATGTCTGCACCTTCCAGAAGCACGTATCAAGTGGAAACTTGACGGTAAGCACGAAGCACAACTAGGCGAAGGCGCTGCTCACGAAGAAGCGCTAGCGTTCATGGTAGACACTATTCTTGCTTCTAAGCCAGAACTAGCAGAAAACCTACAAGCTATCGGTCACCGTGTTGTACACGGCGGCGAGAAGTTCACTAAGTCTGCACTTATCTGCGGCGATGTACTAAAAGGTATCGAAGACTGTGCAACACTAGCACCGCTTCACAACCCAGCACACATCATCGGTATCAAGGCAGCTCAGAAGTCTTTCCCTGCACTTAAGAACGTAGCGGTATTTGACACAGCTTTCCACCAGACAATGCCTGAAGAAGCATACCTATATGCGCTTCCGTACAACCTATACAAAGAGCACGGTATCCGTCGCTACGGTATGCACGGTACTTCTCACCTATTCATCACTCGCGAAACAGCGAAGCTGCTAGGTAAGAAAGAAGAAGAGCTAAACATCATCAACTGCCACCTAGGTAACGGTGCGTCAGTTTGTGCAATCAAGAACGGTCAGTCTGTAGATACGTCTATGGGTCTAACTCCTCTTGAAGGTCTAGTGATGGGTACACGTTGTGGTGATATCGACCCAGCTATCATCTTCCACCTGCACGACAACCTAGGTTACTCTGTTGAGAAAATCAACACGATGCTAACTAAAGAGTCTGGCCTACAAGGTCTAACTGAAGTGACTTCTGACTGTCGTTTCGTTGAAGACAACTACGGCGAGAAAGAAGAAGCGACTCGTGCAATGGACGTGTTCTGTCACCGTCTAGCTAAGTACGTTGCTGGTTACACAGCTTCTCTAGAAGGTCGTCTAGACGCAATCACTTTCACTGGCGGTATCGGTGAAAACTCTGCACCAATCCGTGAGATGGTTCTAAACCGCCTTGCTATCCTAGGTGTTGAAGTTGACGGTGAAGCGAACCTGAAAGCACGCTTCGGCGGCGAAGGCGTTATCACTACAGCAAACAGCCGTGTTCCTGCAATGGTTGTTTCAACTAACGAAGAACTCGTTATCGCTGAAGATACAGCTCGTCTAGCTGAAATCTAATCGCTCGATACTGATTGCTACGGCTGGCCTAGGCCGGCCGTTTTTTCATGACTTATGACCTTTAGGTCATGCTTTTGTGTGGTGCTGTCCAATACCGGTTCACCCATCGTTATTGCATAGCACTGTCGTGTTTCAATAGTTGAGGAATCCATAGTGTCCCGTACTATTATGCTTGTTCCGGTTGGTGCCGGTGTTGGTCTTACTAGCGTAAGCCTTGGTGTGCTTCGTGCAATGGAGCGCAAAGGTGTTCGCGTTTCTTTCTTCAAGCCTATCGCCCAGCCGCGCCACGGCGGTGATCAGCCAGATCTAACAACTAACATCATCACTGCTAACAGTGATATGAAAGTGGCTGAACCTTTCTCAATGGCTAGCGCCCAAGAGCTTATCAGTAACGATAAGAGCGATGTGCTGCTAGAAGACATCGTTGCACGCTTCAAAGAATCAACAGCTGATGCTGAAGTTGCGCTAATTGAAGGTCTTGTGCCAACGCGCAAGCATCCGTTTGCTAACCAAATCAACTACGAGATTGCTAAAACTCTGGGTGCGGAAATCGTATTCGTTGTTGCTTCTGGTACTGATAACCCAGCTCAACTTAAAGAGCGTATCGAAGTAGCATGTTCTAACTTCGGCGGTATCAAGAACAAGCAAATTGCTGGTGTTATCGTTAACAAGCTAAACGCACCTGTTGACGCAGAAGGCCGTACTCGCCCAGATCTGTCTGAAATCTTCGACGACGCTGAAGCCACTGTACCTTCAAATGTTGAAGTTATGCAGGTATTCAACTCAAGCCCTATCCGTGTACTTGGTTGTGCACCTTGGAGCGCAGAGCTGATCGCGACTCGTTCAACTGACATCGCTAAGCACCTGAACGCTGAAATCATCAACAAAGGTGATATCGCGACTCGCCGTATCAAGAGCATCACTTTCTGTGCACGTTCTATCCCGCACATGGTTGAGCACTTCCGTCCTGGCTCTCTGCTAGTGACTTCTGCAGACCGTCCTGATGTAATCGTTGCTGCATGTCTTGCTGCAATGAACGGCGTTGAAATCGGTGCCCTACTGCTTACTGGCGGCTACGAGCTACCTAAGCCAGTGATGGACCTATGTGAGCGCGCATTCAAAACAGGCCTACCTGTTATGACTGCACTGGGTAACACTTGGCAGACATCTCTGAACCTTCAGAGCTTCAGCCTAGAAGTACCTGCAGACGATAAAGAGCGTGTTGAACTGGTTAACGAATACATGGCTAGCCATATCGACGGCCAGTGGATTGAATCGCTAACAGAAGGTTCAGCGAAAGAACGTCGCCTAAGCCCACCTGCATTCCGTTACGAACTAACGGAACTTGCACGTAAAGCAGCTAAGCGTGTTGTCCTGCCTGAAGGTGACGAACCACGTACCGTTAAAGCAGCAGCTATCTGTGCTGAGCGCGGTATTGCTGAATGTGTGCTTCTTGGTAACCCAGAAGAGATTAAGCGTGTTGCTGAGCAACAAGGCGTAACACTCGGTGCTGGCGTAACCATCATCGATTCAGAAGCTGTTCGTGAAAACTATGTTGCTCGCCTTGTTGAGCTTCGTGGCGCGAAGGGCATGACGGATGTTGTTGCCCGTGAAAAACTTCAAGATTCTGTTTTCCTTGGCACAATGATGCTAGAAAACAATGAAGTTGACGGCCTGGTTTCTGGTGCTGTTCACACAACGGCGAACACTATCGTTCCTCCGTTCCAGATCATTAAGACTGCACCGGATGCGTCTATCGTATCTTCAGTATTCTTCATGCTACTGCCTGATCAGGTACTGGTATACGGTGACTGTGCAATCAACCCGGATCCAAACGCTGAGCAGCTAGCAGAAATTGCTATCCAGTCTGCAGACTCTGCAAAAGCATTTGGCATCGAGCCTCGCGTTGCAATGATCTCATACTCTACCGGTACTTCTGGTAAAGGTGCAGACGTTGATAAAGTACGTGAAGCAACTCGCATTGCTCAAGAGAAGCGTCCAGATCTAATCATCGATGGCCCTCTTCAGTACGATGCTGCGATCATGGAAAACGTTGCTGCTTCTAAAGCGCCTAACTCGCCTGTAGCGGGTAAAGCAACGGTATTCGTATTCCCTGACCTAAACACAGGTAACACGACTTACAAAGCAGTACAACGTTCAGCTGACCTAGTCTCTATCGGTCCAATGCTTCAGGGCATGCGTAAGCCAGTTAACGACCTTTCGCGTGGCGCACTAGTAGACGATATCGTATACACAGTGGCACTAACGGCGATTCAGGCAAAACAAGCTGAAGAAGCAAACTCGTAAGACTTTCTTGCTTGAATGCACTCTTGTGTAAATAATTTTTCAATGCCCCGCAGTGCGGGGCATTTTTTTATCCTTACAAAACCAATTGCTCATCATTTCAGCTGAATATTTATTCTCTCTTTTTTCACGCAACCAACAGCATATATTGACAGGTGTCACAATCTCTACCTAAATAGCAGAATTATTCGTTAACAGTATGTTTTTTCGGAACCTGTATACCACTTTTTGTGTAGTTGTTGGTTTATAAACCCACCTTGTGAACTTAGTGCAGAAGTTCGAGCGGCTTTTAACTTATATGAAACAAGGATAATGGAATAATGTTCTGGATACACCTGTTACTACTGCTAGCTGTTATTTTGATCGGTATACGCCATGGTGGTATAGCCTTCGGTCTACTCGGGGGCCTCGGCGTCTCGGTAATGACATTTGTTTTTGGTATCGCCCCGGGCCAACCACCCGTCGGCGTTATGCTTATCATCCTCGCGGTGGTTGCCGCCTCGGCGACCCTAGAGGCCACTGGCGGCTTGAAGCTACTGGTAAAATTTGCCGAACGCCTGCTTCGTAAACACCCTGAGCATATTGTCTTCTTGGGGCCGATTTGTACCTACTCCCTGACGGTGCTGGTTGGTACGGGTCACTCAGTGTATCCACTACTGCCTGTTATTTATGACGTTGCCTACAAAAAAGGCATCCGTCCTGAGCGCCCGATGGCAATGGCAAGTGTTGCTTCACAAATGGGTATCACAGCCAGCCCAATTGCTGCTGCTGCTGCTGTTGTTATGGCAACAGCCATGGACAACAACCTAGATATCAACCTGGTCAATGTGTTGATGGTGACGATTCCAGCCACCTTCGGCGGCCTACTTATTGGTTGTTTGTGGAGTTTGAAACGCGGTAAAGACTTGGATGCAGATCCTGAATTCCAAGCGCGTATTCAAGATGAAGAATTCCGCAATAGCTTGGTCGATCCCGAGCAGGAAGGCTCAGCGGAAGAAGAAGCGGAACATCAGCGTACGGCGAAAAAAGGCCTGACTGTGTTCCTACTGGGTATTCTATCGGTGATCGGTATTGCTTTATTCAGCAAGCAGCTACTGCCTCAAGGCGTTGGTATGTCGGTAGCCATTCAGTTCCTGATGCTATCAGTCGGTGCGATTATCCTACTGACCACCAATATTTCACCTAAGCGTATCGTTAACAGCAATGTGTTCATTGCCGGTATGAGCGCGGTAATTACTATCTTCGGTATCGCCTGGTTCAGTGACACTATCATCGGTCACCACAAAGAATACCTGGTTGATCTAGTTAGCGGCATGGTCAATATCTATCCGTGGTCATTCGCTTTTGCCATGTTCTTCGTGTCTGCCTTCCTGAAAAGTCAGGCTGCAGTATTAACTATCATGCTACCACTTGGTTTTGCATTGGGTATCGACCCAGCGGTACTGATTGGTGTGCTGCCGGCATGTTACGCTTACTTCTTCTTCCCGTTCTACCCAAGTGATCTGGCGGCTATCAGCTTTGACCGCTCAGGCACTACGGCGATCGGCAAATACGTTCTAAACCACAGCTTCATGCTCCCTGGCTTCATCGGTGTCGGCTCAGCAACGATTATTGGTTACTTCATCTCAATGATGGTTAACTAAGACAGCTCCCTATTACCGAGATATCGAGAATAAAAAAGGCCGCTACATCCGTAGCGGCCAACATGTCAGACTCGAATCAACACAAGAAATCAAATACCAAGCAGACACCTCAACTTGGTATAACGACTAACTCAATACCAAGCTAGTAAAACGTAGAACACCGTACTCCCCACTTACTTGCTGCGTAAGTAGATAATCCAATACCCCATCCCCACAAACACACCACCACCAATGATGTTACCCAGGGTCACCGGGATCAGGTTATTGATAACAAAATTACTCAAGGTCAAATCGGCAAAGTCCGCTGGATTCATCCCCGTCATTTGCCAGAACTCAGGTGTTGCAAGATACTTGATACCAATTGCCATAGGTACCTGAAACATATTGGCAATGCAGTGCTCGAAGCCCGATGAAACAAACATCGCGACGGGCAGGACCATGACCAAAATTTTATCGGTCAAGGTACGGCCACTGAAAGTCATCCATACCGCGACACACACCAGGACATTACACATCACGCCAAGGGCAACCGCCTGGGTAAAGTCGTGATGCAACTTGTGCTGGGCGATTTGCATCGCATTGATACCAACAGCACCACTTCCGGACATGTACTGCTTGGTCATTAGCATGATACCGACTAGCAACAGGGCACCGATCAGGTTACCGATATAGACAACCCCCCAGTTCAGCCACAGGCTCTTCCAGCTGATCTTTCCACTAGCACGGGCAACCAAGGTCAGTACCGAGCTGGTAAATAGCTCGCCACCAGTGATCACAACCAAGATCAAACCTAGGCTAAATGCCAAACCACCAACAAAGCGCGACATTCCCCACGCCATATCACCGGTACCGGTTGTCACTGTGGTATAGAAGACAAACGCGATACCAATATGCATCCCTGCAGTGATCGCCAGCAGCAACGACTTCATTGGATCTTTGGTCGCCTTGCTTACACCTACCTCGGCCGCTTTCTCCGCCATTTGCGGCGGTAATAGCGAATCAAACTGATTCTGACACATATTGTTTGGCACCTGACACATCTTGAAACACACAAAATTAAGGAGGCGAGATAGTGGCTTTTATCACACAAATATTCAAGCCATTGCCAAAACAATAATTCGATATATACGAACGAATAACTCGGATTTACCGATCTAATGAGTTGTGTAAACATTGAGTAGCATATCCATACGCCAAAGGTTTACATATCACCAACATATTGTCACATTGTCGCTGTTTTCTGTGTTAGATATTTTGTAATTAGAACCCTAGTTACTGCAATATCTGCCTTGATAACAACGATTTTTCCAGTGCCAATACTTGATCAACTACTTATCCAGATTGGTATAAACACATTTCAGGGCGGGTCACCAAGATCAAAAAAGGCGACCTTGCTGGTCGCCTTTTGTTCATGGTGAGTAATTTATCAACTACACCAGTTCAACCTGACAAATGACCTCATCATCAAACGACAACACTTTAAGCGTGTCATTTTCCAACAGGCCATAGCTTGCTTGGTATTCGCCACGCGGAATCGTTACCGATCCCGGATTATAGAGGTATAGCGCTTCTTTCTTATCGGCAACCGGTAAGTGAGTATGACCTGACACCACGACATCACCATCACGTAAGCGTGGGTGCTTGTCACCGTTATACAGGTGGCCGTGGGTTAGAAAGAGGCGGCGGCCATTTGGCAGCAGTACAAGGTTGTAGTCCGCCATCATCGGGAAATCCAACAGCATCTGGTCAACATCGCTGTCGCAGTTACCCCTGACCGCGGTGATCTTTTCTGCATGCTGATTGAGCTGCTCAGCCACGTCAATCGGTGCGTACCCTGCCGGCAACGCATTACGTGGACCGTGGTTTAGTACATCCCCCAGCAGAATTAAGTGTTCAGCACCACTTTGCTCAAACTTGGCAAGGGTACGACGGGTGCTTTCGGCACAGCCGTGGATATCAGAAGCAAAAAACAATTTCATGTCTGGTGATCTTTCTTCGAAACAGGATGCAGAGATCCTACACCGAACCCCATGACAATGCCATTACGTGAAATATGACTACTCGTCCCGCAGCATACCGTTCAGAACGATATTATTGTAGCTCACCATGCCAATGATCCTACCGCTTTCAATGACCGGTGCCCGGCTGATGCCAAAGCGCTCGAACAAGCGGGCACAATAGCGGACATCCATGGTGGCGCTGACGGATAAGGCCGGTTTGGTCATGATCTCATAGATATTGGTCCGCTCCGGCGATCGGTCCAGCGCCAATACATTCTTGGCAATATCGTTCATCAAGACGATACCGTATTCATCATCATCGTTACGCTTATTGACGATCAGCGCCTTGATTTGCTTTCTCTTGGCTATGCGGATTGCCTCGGCAACCGTAGTTAGCCCTTCGACAATCGCGTAGGTGTCCATCATTACATCCCGTACCCGGACCAAGGTGTCATTATTCATAGCTTTGCCTCAACGACTTTGGTTAATGTTTCTACCTGATGGGCTACGCCCACCGCATCCTCGACATCGAGCTGTACCGCGATCCCTTGCCCCGACGATGAATCAAAGTCTCCGACATGCTCTATCGTTTCCAGAATGGTCCGCGCTAAATGTTCCTCTACAACAAACAAGATCACATCACGCTGAACATCAAGCCCGAGGCCGAAAAACGTTTTCTTTTGGTACAACCCTTCCCCACGGGCATTGTTGATCACCGTCGCCCCAGTCGCCCCGGCTTTGCGGGCTGCATCCAAGACAGCATCGGTTTTCGAATCTTCAACAAAAGCCAATAACAGCTTAAAGCGCATTTTCATCTCTCCTCTTTGCCTGCCTTGCCGACAACTGGGCATAACCCATTACCGTGATCATCGGAAACAAACTGGCGAATGCAATTAACCCGAATCCATCGAGCATCGGGTTTCGGCCCGGCACTGTGGAAGCAAGTCCTAGGCCTAGGGCCGTTACTATCGGCACCGTTACCGTCGATGTTGTCACACCGCCGGAGTCATAGGCCAAGGGTACAATCATTTTCGGTGCAAAATAGGTCTGCACCACAACCACGCAGTAACCCGCCAAAATGTAATAATGCAGCGGATCACCAGCCACAATGCGATAACTGCCAAGAGCAATACCTACCGCTACCCCCAACGCAACCGCCACACGCAAACCGTTGACACTGATTGTATCGCCTGAAACTTGATTGGCCTTTATCGCAACGGCTATCAGGGACGGTTCGGCGATGGTGGTACTGAAACCGATAGCTGCAGCAAAAATATACACCCAGTAATACTGGGTCCAAGGGATTTGCTCTGGGATCCCCTCTCCACTGTCAAACAAGAAATCCATGGCGGTTAACTGGGCTGCCATTGACTCACCCAGTGGGAACAAAGCCAGCTCAAGCCCCAGCAGAAAAAATGATAACCCGACAATGACGTAGACAAAGCCCAGTGCGACTCTGGGCCAATTGGTCACAGGTCGGCGTAACACCGCGAGTTGAAAGCCAAATATAATGATGGCGATCGGCAGGACATCACGTACCGTCATCAGCAAGGTCGTGAAAAAGTGAGGAATAATTCCGTTGAGATCTGTCATTCCAGCCTCCTAATGCACCAACATGCCGTAGGCCATGACAAATATCATGGGCGATAGCGAGGCAAAAGCAATTAAGCCAAAACCGTCAACGATCGGATTACGGCCCTTGATCGATGATGCCAACCCCACGCCTAGCGCAGTCACTAGAGGCACGGTTATGGTTGATGTCGTCACCCCGCCAGAATCGTAGGCAATTCCGACAATGGCCGCTGGCGCAAACCACGTCATAATCATCACCAACAGATAACCACCAATAATCATCCATTGGATAGGCCAGCCCTTTAGTATCCGTATCACCCCAAGCATAATCGCAATCCCTACCGATAAAGCAACGGTTAAGCGCAAACCGGTCGCATAATCCAACTGGCTCTTTGCATCCGGGGCGATCAGGCCCCCCTCGGCAGCGACTTTAGCCGCTTCAGCCGCAACGGCAGTAAGCGCAGGCTCAGCTATCGTTGTTCCAAACCCGAGGCAGAAGGCAAACAATAGCAGCCACCAAACACTGCCCTTGCTGGCAAAGGATCGGGCCATCGACTCGCCGATAGGAAACAGTCCCATCTCCAGCCCAAATACAAACAGCGTTAACCCGACCACGACAAACGCCAAGCCGACCAGGATCGGGCCAAGGTGTGGCAGCGGTTGCTGAAGAACAACCAATTGGAAGAAGCTGATCACCAAGATAATCGGCAATAAGTCACGCAGGCTAGACAACAAAGATTTCAGCAGGGCGAGCAAAAAAGTCATTCCACCTCCTGACTGTATCCCGGCATTAGAAAAAGGGTATACCTTCAAGGTACTCCCCATTAACAATTAGACACAGCTTTTATGTACCAACACGAGAGCTAGCACACATAACCTTATGTCATAAGGAGGGGATAACAAGCTCTTGGTTTAGCTATACTTATATCTTTGGGGTAAACACCATTGAGTTTGGCAGGCACAGCCATAAAGGAGCAGCATGAAAATATTAGTGACTGGCGGGACCGGGTTCATCGGCTCGGCATTAATCAATGCGCTAAAAGAGCATGACATCACCGTATTGAGCCGCAACCCGACCAAAGCCAGCCAAAACCTCGGCAGCAGGATCAACGCCGTTGCCTCTCTGGACCAATTCGAAAACCTTGATAATTTTGAAGCCGTCATTAATCTCGCTGGCGAGCCCATAATCAACAAACGCTGGAGCCCGCAGCAAAAAAAGAAAATTTGCCACAGCCGTTGGGACCTGACAGAGCAATTGGTCAAGAAGATACAAGCTGGCAACCAACCACCCCATACCTTTATCAGCGGTTCGGCTGTGGGGATATATGGCGACCAGCAAAACACGGTCATCGACGAGTCATTTACCATCAGCGATCATGTTAACCACGATGACTTCGCCCACCATGTATGCCAACAGTGGGAAGATATTGCCAATGAAGCCTGCAGTGATCAGACCCGGGTCTGCCTGCTGCGTACCGGTATTGTGCTAGGTAAACATGGCGGCGCATTGGTAAAAATGCTGCCACCTTACCAGCTGGGACTTGGCGGACCGATCGGCAATGGTTCGCAGTACACGCCCTGGATCCACTTGCAGGATATGGTGGACGCGATTGTCTTTTTGCTGGACAACACCTCTGCCACTGGCGCATTCAACCTAACGGCCCCCGAACCAGTGACCAACAAGGTATTCAGCCAATCTCTGGCCAAGGCCCTCCGTCGTCCGCATATTCTGTTCACGCCTGCTTTTGTACTGAAATTGGCACTTGGCGAAGCATCCTCCCTACTTTTGGAAGGGCAACGTGCCATCCCGCAAAAACTACAGGCACTCGGCTTTGATTTCAGCTATCGAGATATTGATTCGGCCCTCAAGAACATTGTTGCGGCTTAATCTTTTCGCCTCCACCTGATAAGAGGCTCTCTTTACATAAACAGTAAGGAGAGCCTGAGGGATATTACCGCGAGTCGATCAACCACGCACAGGTAACAGCAGGCTATTGATCATCGAGCGGATGATCAGCACCACCAAAAGAAGAGACAGCAAAGGCACAACCAACCACACCCCCGGGTGCCAGCTAACAGGGAGCTCAAAGCCCCACTTCACCAAAGCGGCAACCACCGATTCAGCACCAGCCGCTGCCATTACGCCAGCCAGTAAAGCCATAATGCCATACTCCCCCCATACCGTGGCCGATACCCTTTTACGGCTGGCCCCCAAGGTGCGGTACAAACGTATTTCATCCCGCCGCTGGGCCAAACTCAAGCGCAGCAAGGTCATTACCAATAGCAGCCCGCTGACCACACCCAACCCCGCCAATACCGACAGCGACAACGACACCTGCTGCATGATGCCCTGGATACGGGTGGCCATGGTACGCAAATCAAGCAAGGTTACCGTGGGATAATCCCGGCCAAGCTGGTTAACCACGGTCTCCTGATCAGCCTCGACACGGAAACTGACCAACCAAGTGGCTGGCAATTCGGCCATCACATCGGGTGTGAAAATAAAATAGAAATTGGGTCGCATGTTACGCCATTCAACATCGCGGATACTGGTCACTTTGGCACTGAAAGGCTGGCTGTTAACGTTAAACGCCAGCTCATCGCCAACGGTGATCCCCAGTCGCTCGGCAATCCCAGACTCAACCGAAACCCCGCTTTCCTTGTTCCATTCTCCGGCTGTCAATTCGTTATGAACCGGCATGGACTCACGCCAAGTAAAATTGAGCTCGCGGCGCAGCGACTCATCACGCTCTTGACTGCCTTGCTGGGCCCTTTCCAACAAATCCTGTTGATTGATATGGGTTATCCGGCCACGGATCACCGGATAACTATCGGAGCGCATCACCTGCTGCTGATCCAGAACGTTCAAGTACTGCTGTTGCTGCTCCGGGCTGATATTGAGAGCAAACACATTGGGCGCATCGGCAGGCAAAGTCTGCTGCCAGTCCGCCAGTAAATCGGAACGAAGCAACCAGATCACCGACAACAGCATCAACGAACTAGTCAAGGCAGCCAACTGCGCCCCTGTCGCCATCGGACTACGGTTTATTCGGCTTAGCGCCAAGGTAATTGCTGGTCTCCAGCGCCCCCGCTTTAGCCCCCGAACAATGGCGACGCCAAACACGGCGAGAATGACAAGGATCGCTGCCAGCCCCAATAGGGTTAACCACATCAATCCGTTACTTCCTAACCAAAACAGACCAGCGACCAGCGGCAACAGTGCCAGCAGATAAGCTTTATTATTTCTCGGCCAATTCTCCTGCCGCTGGATCACCGAAATAGCGGGCGCATCGACCAATCGCAACAGCGGGATCCCCATCCCGGGTATCGCGACCAGCAAAGCAACCAATACACTCACTGCCAGCGGCGTAAAACCGATCCCTGGCAGAGGTTCTGGCAACACATCCACCAATGGGACCCGCAGCAAATATTCCAATAAAGCCCCGATGGCTATTCCGGCAACCAGAGCCAGGGCAAACAGCATGGTCAACTGGCGCGCAAGCCACTGCCATAGCCACTTGCGGCTCGCACCGAGGCTTTTCATCATCGCCACTACCTCGGTTCGGGTTGAGGCATAATGCATACAAGTCAGCACCAAGGTCGCTGTCGCCATCAATATCACCAATATCAGGGTGAGCGACAGGTACTGGCGGGCTTTTTCAATCACATCACCGGTACGTCCCTGCGAGGTTTCGCTCAACCAGCGCTGTCCGGGCTCAAGCTCTATCTGCTGCTGCAACGCTTTGAGCTGGCTATCTGCGCCGGTGAAGTAGGCCCGGTACTGCACTCGGCTTCCCGGCTGGATCGCGCCGGTGCTTTCCAAATCGTCGGCGTGGATCAGTACCGCAGGCATCTGGCTAAAGGGGTTAAACGATAACTCTGGCTCTTGTACTATCGTCCCGCTAACCGTTAGCTCGGCATCACCAATCGCCAATACATCTCCGGGCTTGACCTTCAATAAATCAAACAACCGTTCAGCCAACCACAGCTCGCCGGGCTGGACTTGATGATGAGTGTCAACTGGGCTTTGCAATTCAAGCTCACCCCGAAGCGGAAAGTCACTTTCAACACTTTTGACACTGACCAACTGCATCGCTTCATCGCTGAAGGCCATGGTGCCAAAACGAACCTGCTGGGATACCGTCAGCCCAAGTTGCTCAGCCTTTTCCAAGGTTGGTGTCTCAACAGGGTTGGCCGAGCGGAACACCAAATCAGCAGCAATCATGGATCGCCCCTGATCAACCATGATTTTCTCAACCCTAACGACCAATGCAGCTAGAGCAAACACGCAGGCAATAATCAAAGTCAGGGCAACGGCCACTGGCCATAATTGGCCATGCCAAAGCTCGCGCCAACTCCATTTGAGTAGCATCGAGCGATTCGTTACTGAAGACTCAGATTGAATATCAGTCATTTCTGTCATGCGGCTACCAAGCTCCCACTTTCCAGCGTCAAGGTCCGATCACAGCGTTGTGCCAATTGCGGATCATGGGTCACCAACACCAGAGTTGTACCGTGATCGCGGTTAAGGGCAAACAGTAGCTCAATAATCGTAGCGGCAGTATGTTGGTCGAGATTACCGGTTGGCTCATCGGCAAACAGAACTCGGGGACGGGTCATAAATGCTCTTGCCAACGCAACCCGCTGTTGTTCACCACCGGATAACTGTGCTGGTAAATGCACTTCCCGCCCAGCTAGCCCAACTTTATCAAGTAGCTCACGCGCCCGCCCTTCATCGGCTTCTTCGCCTTTGATGATGGCTGGCAACATCACATTTTCCAGTGCCGATAACGAAGGGATCAACAAGAAGCTCTGGAACACAAAACCTATACTGTCACTACGCAGTGCTGCTCGCGCTTCATCATCCATCTCTGCCAGAGGCTTGCCTAATAATTCAATACTCCCTTGGCTCGGAATATCAAGACCGGCTAACAAGGTCATCAAGGTTGACTTACCTGCACCTGACACACCGACCAAAGCAATTGCCTCGCCTTGCTCGACCTCGAGCGAAACATCCTGCAAAATGGTGAGTGACGATGATGCTGTCGTCACCTGCTTGGACACTGATTCAGCTTTAATCACGGATGTAGACATGATGCGATTCCTTTCATTCATTTTTGTTCTTGTTTTTACTCAGCAGACCTTTGCTGCAACCCTTGTCGTGCTGGGTGACAGCCTCAGTGCCGGATACCAAATGCAGGCTGAGCAGAGCTGGCCAAGCCTGTTAGATACTGAGCTTGAAAAATATGGCCACGACGTCACCATCATCAATGCCAGTATTTCCGGTGACACCACTGGCAATGGGATAGCTCGACTTCCCCTTCTGCTAGAGCAGCACCAACCAGACTTTGTCTTGATTGAGCTCGGTGCCAATGACGGGCTCAGAGGATTTCCTCCTACAACTATACGCAATAATCTGGGTGAAATGATCACCCAGATTGAACAAGCTGGGGCTTATCCACTGTTGATGCAAATATTTGTACCGCCTAATTATGGCAAGCGCTATAGCGATCAGTTCGCAAAAGTGTATCAAGATATCAGCAGCCAACTGGAGATCCCACTGCTGCCTTTTTTCCTCGAACACATTATTCTCAAGCAGGAGTGGATGATGGATGACGGCTTACACCCCAAACCCGACGCTCAACCTTGGATAGCCGAGTTCATGGCCAAAGAAATTGCCCCACACCTTTAACAAACACAATTCACCAAAGATCCGTTTGACAAGGAATGCTCCCGACGATGCCTAGTAACACACTCCGTATTCTGATCACCGGCTGCAGCAGCGGCATTGGCTACCATTGCGCAAAATCACTCCATCAACAAGGCCATCACGTTGTTGCCAGCTGCCGTCGGCAAAGCGATGTCGATAGATTAAAAGAAGAAGGCTTACACTGTGTGCTGATGGACATGGATGACGAAGCCTCCATTGAGCAAGGGTTTAGCGATATGCTTGCCATCACTGGTGGCACATTGGATGTGTTGTTCAACAACGCCGCCTACGGTCAGCCCGGCGCCCTTGAAGATCTGCCAACCCACGCCCTGCGTCAGCAGTTCGAAAGCAACCTATTCGGTTGGCATCACCTGACGAAACAGGCTATCCCTGTAATGCTGCAACAAGGCAGCGGAAAAATCGTCCAGAACAGTTCTGTACTCGGGCTCGTGGCGATGAAATACCGCGGCGCTTACAATGCCAGTAAATTCGCCCTCGAGGGATATACCGATACCTTGCGCTTAGAATTGGCCAATACACCGATCAAAGTCAGCTTGATTGAACCCGGACCGATTGATAGCCTGTTTAGGGCCAACGCCAAGGTAAAGTTCGAGCAATACATCGATATGCCTAACTCCCGCCACTTGGCCAACTATCAGAACACCCTAGGCCGACTGGGCAAAAAGTCACCATCAGGCAAATTCACCCTTGGCCCCGAGGCCGTTTTGAAACCATTACAAGCCATCATGGAAACCACTGAGCCAAAAGCCCGATACTATGTTACTCAGCCAACATACATTTTCGGCTTCCTACGCCGTATTTTGCCAACTCGGCTGCTCGACGCCCTGTTAATCAAAAGTGATTAACACACGGAACACCTTAGCCCAATGATAGCCAGGGTTAATGGTGCTCAATAAACCCTCATAAAAAATAGCTAGTTATAAGTAACTGGGTTCAAAAAAGCACCATCGGGGAAGAACAAACCTTTAAAAACACGGAATTGCCGGGCGGAAACAATGCTTCCGCCAAAAAAAACAAGAAATGTAATATTTATGTCACACGGCACGGTTAAGCTTGTAGTGTAAATTAAAGGTTACTCCCTACAGACCTTCATTTTCATCCATAACCGTTCCGAAACAAAAAAAGAAGAAAGGTGTGACAATGACATTACGCCAAATAAATATGCTTTGTGTGTGTGTGACACTCGCATTGCTGTTAACGTTTCAATAAAACTGGAGAGCCGGGCTCTCCATTTTTATTCGCTCCGGTTTCACCAGCCTCTGCTGTATTGACTCAAGACCCGCTATTGACTCACTCCTACCCAGATTAATTTTATCCCTGCCAGTACCATCTCACTGCCCCACCTTGAAAATTCACACCTTCCCCCCCATAACTAATTCAACAAAGATATTTATGGCCTACGCGCTTTTTCAGAAGTCCAGGGAGTGAAGATAAACCCATGTATGACCAACTAGCCATTGAACTGAATGAACAGAATCTTCAGCAGGTGATCGAGCAATCGATGCAGACCCCTGTCGTGATCAGTTTTTGGGCCCCATCAATGCCTGAAACTGCTGAAGTTAATCAAATTTTGGAAAAGCTGGCAGCGTCTTATCAAGGCCAGGTCACTCTTGCGACCCTTAACTGCGAAACTCAACCAATGGTTGCAGGACAGTTTGGTGTACGTAGCCTACCGACAGTCGCCGTGTTTAAAGACGGCCAACCCGTTGATGGCGCTGCCGGGCCGCAAACCGAACAAAGCCTTGCCGAGATGCTGGCTAAACACCTGCCAAGCCCTGAAGAACTCGCCTTAAAAGCGGCTTTGGAGCAAGTCGACAACCAGCAGTACAACGAAGCCTTGCCAGTACTGCGTGAACTGGCAACTAAGTTTGCTCAGAACAGCGTGATCAACTTGGCAATTGCCGAATGCCTCCTGGGGACTTCACAGTTTGACGAGGCAGAAACCTTACTTGCCACTATCCCAATGCAAGATCAAGATGCCAAGTACAAGGGCCTGATGGCGAAACTGGAATTGCACCAGCAAGCCAGCGACTCTCCGGAAATCCGCCTGCTGGAAGAAAAACTGTCGGCTGAACCTGACAATCGTGATATTACCTTTGAACTGGCAGTGCAATATAGCCAAGTTGAGCGTGCAGAAGAGGCGCTGGAACTATTGATCAAGCTACTTCGTCAAGACATGAACTTTGCCGATGGTGCCGCGAAAAAGAGCATGATGGACATTCTAGCTGCCCTTGGCCAAGGCAATGCTGTGGCAAGCAAATACCGCCGCCAACTTTACTCACTGCTTTACTGAGTACATACAGCCACTCGAAGCCAGTAATGACAATGCAGAAATAACAAGGCAGGGATATACCCCTGCCTTATCTTTTTCTCAGCCGTTGCGGCATAGACCTTCAATAATTGGACAACTCGCCCCCTCATCACCCGGGCACTGCTTGGTCAGGCTCTCCAAAGTCTGCTTCATCTCCAGCAGCTCTTTGATCTTTTCGTCAATCTCGACCAGCTTTTGTTCGGCCTTGGCTTTGACGTCGGCACTGCGCCGCTGTGGATCGCGGGAAAAAGCCAGTAGCTCGCGGCCTTCATCCAAAGTAAAGCCCACCAAACGCGAGCGCCGGATCAAATGCAGCTCATCGATATGCTTGGCACTGTATTGGCGATAGCCATTTGCCGCCCGGGCCGGGGGGGAAATAATGCCTTTATCCTCGTAAAAGCGGATAGTCTTGGCTGTCAGTCCGGTTTGTTGGGCGACATCACTGATATTCATACTCATCCTTACAGCTTATGGAAGGTTATACTTATTAGTATTCGCTGTCTTAGAGCCAGTGACAAGCCCATTTTCGCTTTTCTTGATAAACCTCAAAATGATTTGACCTTCCAGTTGATGGAAGCTTTAAGATAGATTTAAGTGAATCAAACTGTATCACCAGTAAGGCTTTAATATGGTCGACTTAACCCTATCGCTAAGCAAAGTGCGCTGCATGAATTGCGCCAATAAAATCAAAGCGGCCCTCACTGAAATTCCGGGCATCGAGTCCGTTGATGTCAATACCGAGCGGGCTAACCTACGGGGCGACTTTGCTCCACAGGCGGCAGTCGATGCCATCACCCAGCTTGGATACGAAGCAGGCTACCACTACCAGCTACCACTCGCTGGCCTGTCATGCGGCAAATGTGTACGCAAGGTCAAGGATGCACTGGACAGCCACCCAGAGATCTTTTCAGCAGACGTCAGCAAGACCGAGCTTAGCGCTACCGGTTGTTTACCTGAACCGAAGTTAATTGCGCTGATAGAATCACTCGGCTTCAGCGTGCCCTTTTATGAGACAAAACAATCTGAGCTTACGTCTCGCACTTACGAGCTCTCCCTGTCGGGCCTGAGCTGTGGTAAATGTGTCGCCAAAGTCGAAACCTTGCTCAAAGAGCACGCCGATATTGAAAGCTTCTCCGTGACCAAAACCCATGCCAGCATACAAACCTCACGGGGACAGGCTGAGGTTATCAGTTTGATTGAAGCGGCTGGGTTTAGCGCCTCGCCAGCAAGCGAAAGTGTTGCTAACAAAATCAGTGTTAATCCTGAAGCGGTATTAAACGACATACCTACCAGCAACCCACAGCAAACCAGCCAGTCACAGAATGACAATGCAACAACGAATGACGAGGTGACCTCTCAACAATTTATCTTGTCGGGTATGACCTGTGCCAGCTGCGTCAGCTCTGTCGAGAAAGCTATTCTCAGCGTATCCGGCGTCTCATCCACTAGTGTCAATCTCGCCGAAAGAACCGCGCTGGTAAGCGGTAGCGCATCAAGTAATCTGATCATTCAAGCTATTGAAGATGCTGGCTATCAAGCTGAACTATCAGAAGATGAACTCACACGTCGTCAACGCCAGCAGGCCCAGAACGAACAGGTTTACCGCCAGCATATCAAGAATGCCTATATTGCACTGACCGTCGGTGGCCCGCTCATGGCGTGGGGAGTATTTGGCGGCAGCATGATGATCACCTCTAGAGCAGACCAGCTAGGCTGGGGATCCATTGGTCTTATCACTTTATTACTGCTTGCCACTGTCGGAAGGCATTTCTTCGTCAATGCCTGGAAAGCCTTCAAGTACCATCGTGCTTCAATGGACACTCTGGTTGCATTGGGAACCGGTGCGGCTTGGCTGTATTCGATGTTGGTGGTACTGGTGCCGGACTTGTTGCCGATGCAGGCCCGACATGTGTATTTCGAAGCCTCGGCAATGATTTTAGGTTTGATCACCCTAGGCCATGCCTTGGAAGCTCATGCCCGCAGCCGGACCTCCAAAGCACTTGAGCAGCTAATGGATTTGCAGCCGCAAACCGCCATCATCATGGACAATGGCAAAGAGCGGGAAGTCCCCCTTGCCGATGTCCGTACCGGCATGGTCTTGCGTCTTCATCCCGGAGCCAAGGTCCCAGTCGATGGCACTATCCTTGACGGGCAAAGCTATATTGATGAGTCAATGCTGACCGGTGAACCGATCCCGGCCAATAAAAAAGCAGGCGAACCCCTCCATGCAGGTACTATCAACCAGCACGGTAGCCTACTGTTTACCGCAGAAAAAATTGGCCGCGACACTATGCTGGCAAGGATCATTGAGTTGGTCCGCCAAGCGCAAAGCAGTAAGCCGGCACTAGCACGATTAGCAGACTCTATTTCAGCTATTTTCGTACCAGCCGTCATGATCATTGCTATCATCACGGCCATGATCTGGTACTACTTCGGACCTGAACCCTCATCAGTCTATATGTTGGTAACAGCCACTACCGTGCTGATCATCGCCTGCCCTTGTGCTCTGGGTCTTGCGACCCCGATGTCGGTCACAGTGGGCGTTGGCCGCGCCGCTGAATACGGGGTATTGATCCGTAACGCTGAAGCGCTGCAAATCGCATCTGATATCAATACTGTAGTGCTGGACAAAACCGGTACCCTGACAGAAGGTAAGCCTGCGCTTGTCGACAGTAACTGTTATAACGGCTTCAACAAGGGGCAACTGCTGACACTGGCAGCCAGTCTTGAGCAAGGTTCCGAGCACCCCCTCGCAACCGCTATTGTTAACGCTGCCAAAGCAGAAGCACTCAGCCTAGAGCCGCAGCAACATTTTCTGGCCCTGCCCGGCTTTGGCATCAGCGGCGAAGTGTCAGGCCACAGCGTGTTACTGGGCAACCAGAAATTAATGGCCCAGCACCAGATCGATCTCGTACTCGCAAATTCAGCCGCCGAAAGTACAAGCGAACAAGGGGCTACGCCGATATATGTTGCCGTCGATGGCCAACTGGCAGGCTTACTGGCCGTCAGTGATCCGATCCGTCATGATTCGGTGGCAGCGATAAAACGGATGAAGAAGATGGGCCTTGAGGTCATCATGCTCACGGGTGATATTCCAACAACCGCCAATGCCATCGCCAGACAGGCTGGTATCGACCATGTCATCGCCGGTGTACTGCCTGACGGTAAAGCCAGCGAAGTGGCAAAGATCCAGCAACAAGGTAAACGGATTGCCATGGTCGGTGACGGCATCAATGATGCCCCAGCCTTAGCCCAAGCCGATATTGGTATCGCAATGGGCAGTGGCAGTGATGTCGCCATTGAGAGTGCCCAGCTGACTCTGGTGCGTCACTCCCTCCATGGTGTACCCGATGCATTGCAACTCTCTAAGGCAACGCTCCGAAATATGAAGCAAAATCTGTTCGGCGCCTTTGTGTATAACACGCTGGGTATTCCGATTGCAGCAGGGATCCTATTCCCGTTCACCGGCGCGCTGCTCAGCCCTGTCGTGGCAGGTGCCGCCATGGCACTGTCTTCCATTACCGTTGTCAGCAATGCCAACCGGTTAAGGCTATTCAAACCTGATGGCGAAGACCGACCAGGTACCCGACTACAACCTAAGATGGAGAGTTAACATGGTCGCTATTATCGGCACCCTTGCCATTGCCTTTATTGTCTGGTGGTTCTGGCTCCAGCCAAAATAGGCCTACCCGACCCTGTCATGAGCTGATATAACAAACAGATCACTGGTTATATCAGCTCACAGGATCACTATGCTGAAATCACTCTTCACCCATACAGCGTTACTTCTGCCTTTCATCGCAACCAGCGTTGTTGCCGAGCCTCTAGTTTGGCAAGCTGAAAATGCCAATCGACAATTTATCATCCTGGGCTCAATCCATGCCGGTGACGATAACTTCTACCCCCTGCCGACAGCGTTTACCACCCATTGGGACAGTGCCGATGCCCTCGTCGTTGAGGCCAATATCCTCAGACCTAGCTCGGCACAACTCAACCCAGCAATCGCAACAACGGCCCAGATGCTGACAGACAGTGAGAAACAGTCGCTTGCTGCCACTGCCAAACAAGCTGGGATATCGTCTTCACCACTGCTTAGCTCGCCACCTTGGTTGGCAGCCATCAGCCTACAGATGAAGATGGCCGAGCAAGCTGGGCTGAGTCCAGATAGAGGCATTGATATCACCTTGCTCAAACGCGCTCAGGCCAAACAGATGCCTATCCTCGAGCTGGAAAGCATCGAACAGCAACTACGTTTGATGGAGCAACTCGATGATCACGGTAAAGATCTTCTGATGACGACGGTCAATGAGTGGGAAGAGATGACCAATCAGCTCTCTTGTCTGATCAGTGCCTGGCAGGCCGGAGATCAACAACAGCTCGCAACCCTGTTTGATGACAGCCAGTACACCGACGAAACCGACGCTGCCCTTATCAACGACCGCAACCACGACTGGGCAAAACAACTAACAAACGATCCGACGTATCAGCGGGGTAAGTTCTTGATCGTGGTCGGTGCGATGCATCTATTGGGAGAGGAAGGGCTTCCCGAGCTGCTCAAGCAACAGGGCTTTTCAATCAAGCAGCTGAGCCAAAGCGAGCAGGGTTCTTGCGGTTAAAAAAGGGCCAGAGATGCGCGACCAAACGGCGCTATTCAACAGACACAGAAATGAAAAAAGCCCCAGTCTTTCGACTGAGGCTTTATATAGTGGTCGGTGAAGAGGGATTCGAACCCCCGACCCTCTGGTCCCAAACCAGATGCGCTACCAAGCTGCGCTATTCACCGACATATATGTTTGACATCTTATCAGATGATTCTGCCCGGTCTAAACCAACAGATTTAATAGTGGTCGGTGAAGAGGGATTCGAACCCCCGACCCTCTGGTCCCAAACCAGATGCGCTACCAAGCTGCGCTATTCACCGACATATATGTTTGACATCTTATCAGATGATTCTGCCCGGTCTAAACCAACAGATTTAATAGTGGTCGGTGAAGAGGGATTCGAACCCCCGACCCTCTGGTCCCAAACCAGATGCGCTACCAAGCTGCGCTATTCACCGACAAGTACAAATAAAAAGTCTTGTAAACTCTCTACTTGAATCAGCTTCGTTGCTGAGGTGGCTTATATTACTCAGCAAAAGATTTTACGCAAGTAGAAAAGCACATTTTTAAAAAAAACCACTACCAACTGCTCACAGAACTACCAACCCCGGCGAAAAAGTGATCGCAACCACACCCACCAACACAAACTTAACACAACCTGTAAACCATTGATCCAGATCATCACAACATTTTCGCTGCATTGTTTATCTTATGACCACTATCCCGTGACCTAAAGGATTACACATGGATTTTTGGTTAGATCTCCTCTTTGGCAATGCCGTCGGCCTGTCGTCAATGATCGTTATCTTTATCACGCTGGGATTAATGCTCTTTTTTGGCGGTTACTTTGTTTACAAGGTACTGTCTGCACCTTCTCCTCACTAGAGCCATTTAGCAATGTCATCTGCTTGCGCCAGGGTCCAACTTGTCGGTTTTGGCCCTGGATTTATTTTCTTCTATCCGTATTTCTAACCACACCCTCACCTGTAACATATTGCAATCCTTAGCAACTGAAGTCACTTGGGTATAGAAGTCGCTGGGTATATAATCGAGTTATATGCCTTCAACCCACGAACACCATGTCTAAAAACGATGAATTAGATCTCTTCCGAGAGATGATGGCTGATGTCGCTCCTATCAAGCAGGACAAAGTCGAAGTCGCCCACAAGCACCAAGTCACCGAAGCCCACCTCGCAAGGCGTCTTGCGGCACAGACCTTGTCTGACAGCGATCCTGAATACCTTTCTTTAGACTACGCAAAAATGGTCAAGCCTGACGATATGTTGGCGTTTAAACGTGATGGTGTTCAAGAAGGCGTATTCCGTAAGCTTCGTCTGGGTAAATACGATATCAATGCCCGACTGGATCTACACCGCAAGACCCTAAAAGAAGCGCGTGATGAAGTACTCAACTTTCTTCGCCAGTGCCAAAGAATGGATATCCGTACTGTGATGATTGTTCACGGTAAAGGAGAGAAATCCAACCCACCAGCACTGATGAAAAGTTATGTGGCCACTTGGCTGGAACAAATATCTGATGTGATGTGTTTCCACTCAGCCTTGCGCCAGCATGGTGGTAACGGTGCACTCTATGTCATGCTGAAAAAAAGCGCTGAGCGCAAGCAGGAAAACCGTGAGCGTCATAGCAAGCGACAAAGTTAAACCCAGGGTACACATCCTCCAACTAAAAAAGGAGCCGAAGCTCCTTTTTATCATTCGAATACCAGTCTGGATATTAAAGCACTAAGCCTGAACAACAACCCGCATCGCCAGCAGGATCAGCACGACGCCAGATAGCCTATCGATCATCTGCGCTTTGGTACGCAGTTTATCTAATACCTTCGGATTAGATAAAACAAAAGCAATAAGGGTGTACCACATGCCATCCACCAGCAGAGGTGTTGCCACAATAATCGCTCGGCTGCTCAATTCCGTCCCTACCGCCACAAACTGGCTGAATAGTGCCAGGAAAAACAAGGCTAGCTTAGGGTTGAGCAATGAAATCATTGCCCCATCGCGAGCAGCTTCCACTAGGCTCGTTGATTGGCCCGCAGCCAATTTCGCTGCGACTCCACCTTTAGAGCGCAAAGCATTGACCCCAAGGTAAGCTAAGTAACCTGCCCCCGCATAAGTGATAACACTAAACAGCATCGGTGACTGCTTGAGTACAACCGCTAGGCCCAGCAAGGTCACCAGCGCATAAACACCAACACCCGCAGCGTGTGCCCAGGACGTCACGACCCCATGCAAGCGACCTCCCGCCAAGCTGTGCTTGGCAACAACAGCCAAACTTGGTCCCGGCGACATTGCGCCTAGCATGCATATCATAAGTAACGAAAGCCAAATACTGAGTGTCATTATTGTTTTCCTGTGGGTTACAGTGTTTCCTTGATATCACACACTTTAACAACGACATGCCATGCGAGGAAATCAAAAGAAATCATCATGGTTATGATTTGAAATCATAACCGTATAAACCCCCTCCTAAATCGAATACATCGAGCTTTTCATCACCATCAGTACTTGCTCGCGGAACCAGCGGTGGGCAGGGTCATTTTCATAGCGGAGATGCCAGAGCAGCCAATAGCTATGTGTGGGTTTCGGGATAGGCAAGGGTTTATAAGTTATATCAAACCAAGCCTGCATATTACGGGATATGTGCTCGGGCAACACCATTAACATATCGGTGCGTACTAAGGTTTGAAAGGCAGCACTGAAGAAAGGAACAGAAAACTGAACATCTCGATGCAGCCCCCGTACTTTGAGCTCCCGCTCGACAAAGCTATCTTTATCCCCACCCGCCGACACCCGCATATGCGGGTAGCCAGCAAGCTGTGCCAATGACAGCTCAGGCTCATTGGCCAGAGGATGCTGCCCACGCATCACGCACACCGGAAAGTCCGAGCCAATAAGAGCTCCGCACAGCCCTTCTGGGATTTTCGGCAGCATGGTCGATACCAACTGGATGTCTAAATCAGCTAAATTAGATAAGTACTCCGGTGACCACAAACGGTAACTGATATTCACCTGCGGCGCCTGCTGCTGCACCCGTTCGACAATATCAGGCAGGATATATTGGGCAACATAATCAGAGGAGGCCATGATCATCGGCCCTGTCCACTGCTGCGGTGAAAATGCGGGTTCTTCCAGTAGCCCTTGGCAACTAGCAAGGATATTATCAACCTTGCCTTTCAGTTGAAGCGCCTTGGGAGTAGGCAACAAGCGGTTACCTTCTCTTATCAGCAAAGGATCACCGAACAGCTCACGCAGCTGAGTCAGCTGGCGGCTGACTGCTGACTGGGTTACACACAGGCGCTCCGCCGTGCGACTAACATGAGACTCTTCCAGCAGTACCTGTAAGGTTCGCAGCAAGTTCAAATTCACGTTCTGCATTGCCAGCCTTTCGCTTTAGACGTATTTGTCTCTGGATCCAATTACAGTTTTGCCAACGGGGCAAACAGTCCCCCCGTCAGTGCTAGCAAATCGCTGGGAGCCAACTCGATTTCCAGTCCCCGCCGTCCGGCACTGACGCAGATAGTTTCGAACTGCTGGGCCGAGGCATCAAGAAAGGTCGGCAAGCGTTTTTTTTGCCCCAGCGGACTGATCCCGCCGACAATATATCCAGTCGTCTTTTCCGCTATTTGGGGATCGGCCATGTCTGCCTTCTTGGCACCAGCCGCCTTCGCGGCCGCTTTCAGATCGAGCAACCCCGCGACAGGCACAATCGCAACCGCCAACTTTTTTGGATCGCTATTGAGAGAGAACAGCAAGGTTTTGAATACCTGACTCGGATCCTGCCCCAGAACTTCTGCCGCCTCCAGACCAAAATTGGTGTTGGTCGGATCGTGCTTGTACTGATGAATGGTATGAGCGATTTTCTTTTTCTTGGCAAGGTTGATAGCAGGGGTCATAACCACTCCATTATCTATAACAGGCATCTACTATAGCCCAATGCAATTGATGCCAAAACAAAAAGCCCTGTATCAGCAGGGCTTCGTTCTAACTTAACAATTTACCGTAAGCGTTAGCGGTAAACCATCTCACCTTTGTCCGCGAAAGCATTCACGTCAATGGGGCTATTGGTCTGTAGGAATTCCTTCAGGACTTCTGCATCCACAAAACCGGTGTTTACATAGCCTAAGTGATCGGTCAGCTTAGGATAACCATCACCGCCCGCCGCGTTGAAGCTCGGCACTGTAAAGCGGTATGTCTCAGTCAGGCTTAGCGGTTTGCCGCCGATCGATACATTGCTAACCTTACCATTGGTAACCTCCATTGAAATACCGTAAAACTGGGCATAAGCACCCGAGTCAACCGGCTTGGTGGCAACCACGTTAAGATAGTCCATCACTTCGCTACCCAGCATATCGGTATAGGTCACAATGTTGCCAAACGGCTGAACAGTCAGTACATCCTTATAGGTGATATCGCCCGCGGCAATAGAATCACGCACACCGCCTGAGTTCATCACAGCAAAATCTGCCTTGGCACGCTGCATGTGAGAAGCCGCAATCAAACGCCCTAGGTTCGTCTGCTGGAAACGAACCACGTTGCGATCACCTTCAAGTTTACCGTTAGATTCGGCGATCTTGATATTCAGCTGATCTTGTCCACGTTCCTGGAATGGCTGTAGGAAGGCTTTGACCTCTGTATCCTGGGCGATTTCATCTTGGATAAAAACACGCTGTTTAGAACCATCAGCCAACGTCACTTTCTTCTTCAGGTTAACCGGGATCAAGTCATAGCTAACCATCTGAAGTTCACCGTTCTGGAACTCAAAATCAGCGCGACCGACATACTTTCCCCACTCGTGAGCCTGGACAATCCATGTACCATTTTGCTGATCTGGCTGACACGCATCACCCGGATTAAAATTCTTGTTGTACATGTTAGGCCCTTCCATGCACACAGGCTCTTGGGAGTGACCACCAACAATCATATCTAACTCACCGGCAGGTAGGTAACGTGCAAGCGCAACATCACCCGGTGCGTTAATGCCGTTGTTACCATTGGCGTAGTGACCCATATGGGTCGCCGCAATGATAACGTCTGGGTTCTCGGTTTCCTTCAGCTCTTCGATCACCTTCTGAGCTTCTGCTTTAGGGTCGCGGAAATCAACACCACCGATATATTCAGGGTTACCTATTTTCGCCGTATCTTCAGTTGTCAGTCCGACAACCGCGATCTTAATGCCTTGCTGTTCGAAGATCTGGTAAGGCTGGAACAGGCGCTCGCCAGTTTCCTTGCCATAAATGTTGGCAGACAACATCGGGAATTCAGCCCACTCTTCCTGCTTGCGCAGTACTTCCAGCGGATTATCAAACTCATGATTCCCCAGTGCCATCGCATCGTAACCTAGCATATTCATGCCCTTGAAGTCCGGCTCGGCATCCTGCAAGTCTGACTCTGGCACACCAGTATTAATGTCGCCCCCAGAAAGCAACAGGGTAGTTCCGCCTTTAGCCGCCACTTCTGCACGGATCTGATCCAGTAGCGTCTTACGTGCCGCCATACCGTACTCACCGTTGGAGTTCTGCCAAAAACGACCATGGTGATCGTTGGTATGGAGAATAGTGATCTTGTACGTTTGATCAGCCTGCCAAGATGGCGCTGTTGTTTCAGATTGACTCGCACAGCCTGTCAATGAGGCCAGAATAGCAGCCGTTAGCACTGCCTTGGTGAAAAAGCATTCCTTCATGGGGGGTCACCTTGATCTCGTTATATGATTGATTTGACAGCGTCAGTTTAAGTTATTTACTGCACGCTGTTGTGTGGTTTTCATCAATCTGTTGACCAGATCACTATACGAACATCGCAATTTCATAACACCGGAGTAACAAGCAAAAAAAAGCCTCACTAGCGTGAGGCTTCTGATACTACTTTGGATTTTTCTAACTTAACTGGCCACCGATCAAGCAATCGCAGGCTTGCGAGTTGGATGCTTAAGGAAGATCGCCGTGATCGCTGCAAAAGCGAGGAAGAAACAGTAGTAAGAGTGGCTGACAACCTCTAACGGTGACAAACCAAATACCGATCCCAGCAATAGCGCCTGTGCACCGTAAGGCAAAACACCCTGTACCACGCATGAGAAGATATCCAACAAGCTTGCCGATCGACGAGGGGTCACACCGTTCTCTTCTGCCAACTCGCGCGCTACCCCACCAGAGACAATAATCGCCACAGTATTGTTCGCGGTACAGCAGTTGGTCAAACCGACCAAACCGGCAATACCCATCTCGCTGGCACGCAAGTTCTGGGCTTGCGAATGCTGCTTGCTAAAGACACGAATGACCTTGCTGATCAATTGAGTCAGGTAAGCCAGGCCACCCTGGCGGCGCATCAGCTCACCCATGCCACCAATAAGCATCGACAGCAGGAAGATCTCTTGCATGTTGCCGAAACCGGCATAGATGTCCTGACCGTAAGTCGACAGGCTGTAATCCGGGGTGCCAAACAGACCAATACCACCCGCGAGCAAAATACCGATACTCAGCACAACAAAGACGTTCAAGCCCGACACAGCTAAAACCAAGATAGTGATATACGGCAGCACTTTCAGCCACTCAACATCCGAACTTGCTGGCACTTCTGTCGGCGTACTGCTGAACATGAACAGCAGAATAGCGGCAATAGCGGCAGGTAAGGCAATACGAATATTTTCACGGAACTTGTCTTTCATCTGACAGCCCTGCGAACGTGTCGAGGCAATCGTGGTATCCGAAATAATCGACAGGTTGTCACCGAACATCGCACCGCTCAGTACCACACCGGCCGTCAGGGCGACATCCATACCCGCAGTTTGCGCGATACCCAAAGCAACAGGTGCAACAGCAGCAATTGTCCCCATAGAGGTCCCCATCGCTGTTGCGATAAAGGCCGAAATCACGAAAATACCCGGCAGGATCATACTGGCAGGCAGCATTGAAAGGCCAAGGTTTACCGTGGCATCCACGCCACCCGTCGCTTTAGCGACAGAAGCAAACGCACCAGCCAACAGGTAAATCATGCACATAGCAATAATATCGCTATGGCCTACCCCACGCAGGAACTGTTCAATCGCCTTGTTGAGCTTTTCCTTACTCAGCAAGATAGCCACCATGACAGCAGGCAGCGCAGCTACCGGTGCCGGCAGTTGGTAGAAAGCAAAATCTACACCTTGCAATGTCAGGTACGTACCGACACCGATGAACAAGGCTAAGAAGATCCCAAGAGGGAGTAATGCCAACGCTGAAGGAGTTGGCTCACTAGAGTTATGTTGTGTTGTGTTCGACATGATGGCTACAGGACATCTATTTTAGAAATTGCGTCTAGACTAAGTGTTGTTAATGGCCGCGTCAACTTCTAGACGTCTAAACATCTAAAAAAACCACCAATCATAGAATAGTAAACTCATCAGGTATTACTGTAACAACACACATATTCCCTCGATAGATCGACAATTTATTGACGCCGCCAGGTGTAAATTCGTCAACCCAAAGTCATAATAAATCATCAGGTTGAAAAATGTTCGACCAAGGCTACTTTTCCGTGCAACAGGCAATAAATCGCTATAGAATCCGCCACGCAACCCCCTACCCACCCTCTGTTATTGAGATAAATACAATGACATTAACCTTGAAACAGAAACTCATCGGCGCCAGCCTTTTTGCCGTTGTGATTATGGCAACGGCTCTTACTTGGCTTGCTGCCGACCAACTTTTTGACCAGACCCGTCAGGGCATTTACGCCCGTGCCGAGAGTATCGCCCATGCAGCCAATGAAGGGATTGGCGACTGGGTGCAAATCCGCCGTGATATTGCCAGTTCATTCAATGATTACAGCTCCGAAGAAAACATGGTGCCGTATCTCCAGCTAGCCCGAAAAGCTGGCGGATTCGATGATATATTTTTCGGCACACCAGCCGGAGAGATGTTCCGCTCCCACCCAGAGCGTAACCGTGCTGACTACGATCCCCGCACCCGCCCATGGTATGGCGATGCGGTCAGTGCCAACCGCCAAATTGTGACCACCGCCTATCGTGATGCCATTACCAATGCGTTGCTGATCACCATTGCCGAACCGGTACGAAATAACGGTAGTCTTCAGGGCGTCGTTGGTGCCGATGTGCTCATCGACCAGCTAGTCAGTGATGTGATCAACTTGGATGTCGGCAAAAATGCCTACGCCATGCTGATCAACAAACAGGACAACACCTTTCTTGCCCACCCTGATGAGTCTTTGATCCTCCAGCCTATCAACCGCTTCAGCAACGAGCTAAACATGGCTCTGATTGATGATGCAGCCCGTAACGGCCGCATTGAAATCGCGACCATTAAAGGTGAAGAGAAACTATTCTACTTTGCACCTGTTCCGGGTACCGACTGGGTGCTGGGCCTAGAGATGGATCGCGCTACGGAACAAGCCAACCAGACAACCCTGCTTCGCCAGCTTATTATCACAGCCATAGTGATCACCCTGATAGTCGTTGCGATAACCGCCACCCTCGTCGGCTACCTATTCCGCGACTTGGCGCGAGTATCTGATGCACTTGCTGAGATTGCGACGGGTGAAGGTGACTTAACCCAACGCCTAGAGCCGCGCAGCGATGATGAGGTAGGTCAACTTGCCCATAACTTCAACCGCTTCGTCGGCAACATGCATGCCATGGTCTGCAAGCTTAACGATGTGTCGAACTCGTTGACCCAGCAGGCACACATTACCGCCTCGCAAGCAGAAGAGCGCAGCACCCGCATCCAGCATCAACAGGATGAAATCAATATGGTGGCCACAGCCATCAATGAAATGGCCGCAGCGACGCAGGAAATTGCCGGTAACGCCGACAACACGGCACGCACCGCAGGTGAAACGGTGAATGTGTCTGATCATGGTGCGACCCAGGTGGGTCAGAGTCAGCACTCTATTACCAGCCTTGCTACCGAGGTCGATACGGCTACCGGCGTGATCAGCGAGCTGAATACTCATGCCCAGAGCATCAACACTATTTTGTCGACCATTCAGGGGATTGCCGAGCAAACCAACCTGCTGGCACTGAATGCCGCCATCGAGGCTGCCCGCGCCGGCGAGCAGGGACGAGGCTTTGCCGTGGTTGCCGATGAAGTACGAGTACTGAGTCAGCGTACACATGCGTCGACACAGGAAATCCAGCAGATGATCGAAACCCTGCAGCAGACCACAGGTAAAGCGGTTGGGATCATGGAAGACAGCCGCAAACTGGCTGAGACCAGTGTTGATGATGCCAACTCCGCATCAGCTAGCCTGTCGCAGATCAACAGCGCCGTTACCAACATCAATGATATGGCGACTCAAATTGCCTCGGCGGCAGAAGAGCAATCATCTGTGACATCGGAAATTACCCGTAATACCGAAGGGATCCGCGATGTCTCCAACGAGCTAGCAGTAGAAGCCAACGAGGCCGCCAAGCAAGCCGCAGAACTGTCGGAGCTATCCTTTCAGCTCCAGCAGGAAATCAGCCGCTTTAAGCTGTAAGCGACAAGCCAACGGCAACAAAAAAGGCGATACCTAGGTATCGCCTTTTTTATAAGTAAAGCCGCTAAGCCTTATTTAATTTCAATCTCTTCGAAGCCTTTCACCAGGTCATCAAGCTGCTTCAGCTGACTCAAGAACGGCTCAAGCTTATCCAGCGGGAACGCTGACGGGCCATCGCAACGCGCTTGATCCGGCGTCGGGTGCGCTTCCATGAACAGGCCTGCAATCTTAGTCGCCAAACCAGAACGAGCCAAATCAACCGTCTGCTCACGACGACCACCTGAGGCTGCACCGTTTGGATCGCGACACTGCAGGGCGTGAGTGACGTCAAAGATAATTGGGCTACCTTTAGAAGCCTTCTTCATCACGTCAAAACCTAGCATATCAACCACTAGGTTGTCATAACCGTGCAGCACACCACGCTCACACAGGATGATATTTTCGTTGTCGCACTCGGCGAATTTTTCAACGATATTTCCCACTTGACCAGGACTCATAAACTGAGGCTTCTTCACGTTGATCACAGCGCCAGTCTTAGCCATCACCTGAACCAGGTCAGTCTGGCGTGCTAAGAAGGCAGGAAGTTGGATCACGTCAACCACTTCGGCAACAGGCTGGGCCTGGTACTGCTCGTGGATATCAGTAATGATTTTCACGCCAAAGGTGTCTTTCAGCTCTTGGAAGATCTTCAATCCTTCTTCCATACCCGGACCACGGTATGAATGCACAGAAGAACGGTTTGCCTTGTCGAAAGAAGCCTTGAAGACATAAGGAATGCCTAGCTTGTCTGTCACTTCAACGTACTTTTCACAGATCTGCATCGCTAAATCACGTGATTCCAATACGTTCATACCGCCGAATAGGACAAACGGCTTATCATTGGCAACATCAATATCGCCAACGCGAACAACTTTCTGTTCCATCATCTTCTCTCTTAATTTTTGAACCTATGCCTGCAAGGATCAATGCAGGGTCAGCGGCTCTTTGTTGAGTTCTTTAACCTGAATTTTCAACAGCTCAGCAGCTGGGTCTTCAGGGCATTGCTCGATAAAATATTCGTAATCCGACACTGCCGCATGGCTGCATTCCAGCTGCTGGTAAATATAGCCGCGATCTCGGATTTCGTGCGGGTCTCCCGGACGGAAAGCGCCAATAGCCACATCACTGCAGCGCAGCGCTTCGGCAAACAGCCCCTCGCGCAGCAGGGCACTTTTCATCACGGTTAGCCAGCGAGCCAAAATATCGCCATTACCGGCCGTGACGAAGTGTTCACTACGCAACTCGCTAAAGGGCCCCTTGTGCCCTTTCAGCCAAGCAGCCATCATATGCTTGCTCAGGTACTCACCATCAAACGGGTTAATGTACTGAGGTTCGCTGCCGTACCACTCGACCTTCAGGATAAACTGGGTCGGAAAACCCACAGCACTTACCGGCAAGTCCAGACGATGCGCCAGGAATAGGAATAGGGCACCCAAGGTAACCGGGATCCCTTTCTTACGCTCGAGCACCTTGTCGAGAAATACGTTCTCTGATGAAAAATACTGCTCGTGATCGCCAATAAAGCCCCACTCGCGGTAAAACAATCGTAACAAGCCTTCAAGACGTAAGTAGCTGTCCGGCTCATCCATCAAGGCATGCTCTGCCTCCTGGGCAAGGCGTGCCAACTGGATATTGACCCAGCCTGCGGGGAAATGCGGATCCACCGCTTCTGTCATCGCAACCGCGCCATCCACCAGCGGCATCTGCTCCAGTTCTTGTTCGGTAAAGCGTAACATGGTTATCCTAGGAAAGAGGTTTTGGTCATTGCAATCTGAGCGGCTGCCATTACCCAGCCCAGCGAGCCGAAAAAAGCAAAGGTCTTAAAGACCTTGTTCGACCCCACCTTCAGGGTGAAGTAGCCAAGTGCAATATAGGCCAAGACGCAACTAATCTTTTGCGTCATCCAGCCACCAGCTTCGGTAAACGGCACGAAACCGGTAATGAAAATCAACGTTACCCCGGTCAGCAACAACACCGTATCAACAACATGTGGGGTAATTTTAATGAACTTTTTATCGCTCAGGGTCGAGTTGGCCATCATCAAGCAGTAACGCAAAATAAACAATGTCACACTCAAGGCGATAGCCAGCATATGTAGATGTTTAACAGCGGTATACATAAGTTATTATCTCTCTATCCTTGCCAGCAGCCCATGGTTACACGATCCAGGCCTGCATAGTCCTGTGCTGTGGATACCTGCTGGTACCCCAGCGCCTCTAAAATTTCACGTACCGCCACACCTTGCTCGTAACCGTGCTCCATCAGTAACCAACCACCTCTTTTAAGATGTTGGCGCCCCTGCTCACTGATCACTTGGATATCAGCCAAGCCATGATCCTCTGCCACCAAGGCACTCTTGGGCTCAAAGCGGACATCACCCTGCTCAAGGTGCGGGTCTGCTCCGTCAATGTATGGCGGATTACTGACTATGACAGAGAAGCGCTCTTGCTCTGTCAGCGGGCTATACCAGCTGCCTGAAAGAAAGCGGGCGTTGGTAATGTGCAGGTTGACGCGGTTTTCTTCGGCCAGTGCTGCCGCTTCCGGCCGCAGGTCAATACCTGTAACCGCAATGTCACGCCGCTCTGAGGCCAGCGCTAAAGCAATGGCACCGGTTCCCGTTCCTAAGTCCAGCACATCACAAGCGCTCGTTGGCAGCTTCTCCAGTGCCAACTCAACCAACCTTTCGGTATCCGGGCGCGGGATCAAGGTATGGGGTGCGACTTTCAATGGCAATGACCAGAATTCACGTTCACCGACAATATAGGCGACCGGCTCCCCGATCTGGCGTCTGGCCATGACAGCCTCAAACGCTGCCAGCTGGGCGGCGTCTAATTCTTTTTCAGGCCAAGTCAGCAAATAGCTGCGTGGCTTATCAAGCACATGGCACAGCAATACGGCGGCATCGATATGCGGGCTGTCACAGCCCGCGTCCATCAATGTCTTCACCGCCAGCTTGAGCTGGGCGTCTATCGACACGGTCATTAGTTTTGCTCAGCCATTGCGGCTAGCTGATCGGCCTGATGCTCTTGCAGTACCGGCTGAATCAGGCTGTTCATGTCCCCTTCCATCACTTCGTTCAGGCGGTAGATAGTCAGGTTGATACGGTGGTCAGATACACGCCCCTGCGGGTAGTTGTAGGTACGGATACGGTCAGAGCGATCGCCCGAGCCTAGCAGGTTACGGCGGGTGCTCGCTTCTTCAGCATGGCGCTTCTCTTCCTCAGCCTTGATGATGCGGGCCGCCAGCACTGACATCGCCTTGGCTTTGTTCTTGTGCTGGGAACGCTCATCCTGGCACTCAACAACAATACCGGTTGGCAAGTGAGTAATACGGATCGCGGAATCGGTGGTGTTAACGTGCTGACCACCAGCACCAGAAGCACGGAAGGTATCGATTTTCAAATCGCCGGTATTGATTTCAGGGATTTCCGCCTCAGGAATTTCCGGCAGTACCGCAACCGTACAAGCTGAAGTATGAACACGGCCCTGAGATTCAGTCGCAGGTACACGCTGAACACGGTGACCACCTGATTCAAACTTCATCGTACCGTATACGGCTTCGCCACTGATTTTAGCGATCATTTCCTTGTAACCACCTTGCTCAGAAGCGTTGGCACTCATCACTTCGATGCGCCAGCCGCGTGATTCAGCGAATTTGCTGTACATACGGAATAGATCACCGGCGAAGATACCAGCCTCATCACCACCAGCACCGGCACGGATTTCAACAAAACAGTTACGTTCATCGTTTGGATCTTTAGGGATCAGTAGAACTTGAAGTTCGTCTTCAAGGCGGATGATCACCGCTTTAGCTTCCTTGACTTCCTCTTGCGCCATTTCACGCATTTCAGGATCGTCTTCGTTGGCCATCTCTTCAGCAGTTTCCAAATCTTCTTTGGCTTGCTGGTAAGCCTGGAAGCACTTGGTGACTTCCTCCAGCTGTGAATATTCACGGGAAAGCGCACGGAACTTGTCCTGGTTACCAATGACCTCTGGATCACTGAGTAAGTGCTGGACTTCTTCATAACGCTCAACCAGCGTTTCTAATTTCACTAAAATTGAAGGTTTCATATAGATTTCTACTGTATTCCATTAAAGGCAGGGAAGGTTCCCTGCCCGAATTAATTCTTGCCGATATCTAAACCGAGCGTTTCACGGATCACGGCCAGCTTTTCTGGCTCACCCTCTTTGGCCGCCTGCTGCATAGCACGGGTAGGCGCGTGGATAAGTTTGTTGGTCAACTTGTTACTGAATTCCACCAACACTTTCTCAGGGTCCCCGCCATTGGACAGTGCCTGCAAACTGCGAGTTAGCAGATCTGACTTGAGCTCTTCGGCCTGACAACGGTACTGGCGAATACTGTCAACCGCTTCGAGCGAACGGATCCAACTCATGAACGCCGCGCTTTCTTCACTGACGATTGCTTCAGCCTGTATGGCCGCCACTTTACGCTGTTCACGGTTTTTCTCAACAATACTGTGCAAATCATCAACCGAGTAAAGGTATGCGTCGCTAAGCTCACCCACTTCTTGCTCAATATCGCGGGGAACAGCAATATCCACCAACAGCATAGGTTGATGACGGCGAGCCTTGATGGCTTTCTCGACCATCCCCTTACCAATGATCGGCAGCGGACTGGCCGTTGAGCTAATCACGATATCAGCCCGGTGTAAGTGCTCTGGGATCTCCGGCAAACTGATCACCTCAGCACCGAATTCGCGCGCAAGGTTTTCTGCCCGCTCCTTGGTTCGGTTGGCTACTATCAAGCGGTTGCAGCCTTGTTCGACTAAATGTCGGGAAACAAGCTCAATCGTCTCGCCCGCACCGACCAACAACACGGTGGCCTCTTCAAGCGATTCGAAAATCTGTTTCGCCAGTGTACAGGCAGCAAAAGCCACCGATACCGCGTTGCCGCCAATATCAGTTTCAGTACGAACCCGCTTTGCCACGGTGAACGTTTTATGAAACAGTTTTTCCAGCATCCCCTGAATAACTTGGCTTTCTCGGGAATCAGAATAAGACTGTTTAACCTGGCCGAGGATCTGAGGTTCGCCCAATACCAGCGAATCGAGCCCGCAAGATACCCGCATCAAATGCCGGACAGCGGCCTGCTCCTCATGAAAGTACAGGCTTGTCATCAGCTCTTCGGTATTGATCTGGTGAAACTTACTCAACCAATCAATCATAAGCCCGGGGCCTTGCTGCGTCACATCACAATATAGCTCTGTACGGTTGCAAGTTGAGACAATCACCCCACTATGGACCTCTGGATGGTTTCCCAGCTGGTTCAAGGCCTGTTTCATCTTTTCAGGCGAAAACGCAACCCGCTCACGCAAGTCTACCGAGGCTGTTTTATGGTTTATTCCTAGTGCAAGCAATGTCATGGAGACGGTGTACCACTTCGCCGATGAAATATGATTTAAGGGCGGATTTTACTTGATGCCCCCGCTTAATTAAAGAACGCATATCGAATCTACATGGCAATAACCCACATAAATTAGCATTCAATTATTCAAAGGATAGGAAAAAAGAGTGATAGCCACCTGCCTTTTTCCGAGAGAAGGAGTTGGAAATATTAAGTTTTAACCGCTATTGTTTGCCAACAATACTCAATAAAAAAGTGATAACGATGATGTCATTATTGCGACATGCCCGACATCCTTTTGCCCGCATTCCCCGTAAAGCACCATGGTTAGCCCTTATTCTGTCACTACTGGCTGGCTGTGCCACCCAAGCACCGCAGACAAGCCAAACCGACTGGGATAACCATGAACAGGCTCTTCAGGCACTCTCCAGCTATCAGGCTAAAGGAAAGCTCGGCTACAAAGGTAAGCAGCGTTTCGGCGCCAATTTGGTTTGGGAAACCGCGCCGGCACAAGACCACCTATTACTGACGAACTTCTTGGGTTCGACCCTGTTAAAACTTGATGCTACTCCAAGTCGCGTGACCTTAGTCGACAATTCAGGAAAAACCCATCAGGGTACCAATGCCAGTGAGCTGGTTTCCAGCCTGACAGGTATTAACTTGCCGATTGAGCAGATGCGCGACTGGCTCATCGGCTTACCGACTGCAGCCGATACCTACCAACTCAATGATGAAAATCGCGTTGGCTACCTGGCTAAGCGTGTTGACGGTAAACTGTGGCAACTCGACTACAACGAGTACGACTACTCTGTCAGCCCGGCACTGCCCAAGCGTATGGTCTTGAGCACGACTGGCGCGAGCATTACCCTTATTATCCATCAATGGTCCATTAACTAGAGTACGCTATGATCACCCGCACCACCCAATGGCCGGCACCGGCCAAGCTGAACTTATTTCTCTATATCACCGGCCGCCGCGCGGATGGCTACCATGAACTGCAGACCCTGTTCCAGTTTCTCGATCATAGCGATACCTTGACCATTACTGCCAAGGACGGCAATGAAATCACCCTATCTCCGGCAATTGATGGTGTGAAAACCGAGGATAACCTGATCTACCGTGCCGCGGATGCACTGCGCCAACGGGCAGGGATCCAGGCTGGGGCCGACATCCATATCGACAAAATTTTACCGATGGGCGGTGGCCTCGGCGGCGGCTCCTCCGATGCTGCTACCACCCTGGTCGCTCTCAATTACTTATGGCAAACCAACCTAAGCATTGACGAACTGGCCAAACTCGGCTTGACATTGGGAGCCGATGTCCCAGTATTTGTCCGAGGCCTGAGTGCTTTTGCTGAGGGTGTGGGCGAAGAATTGCAACCGGCAGAACCGAAAGAAATGTGGTATCTGGTTGTCAAACCAGAGGTAAATATTGCTACAGTTGATATTTTCACCCACCCCGGGCTAAAAAGGGACAGTAAAAAACGGTCTTTAAATGCACTGTTAGCAGGGGTTTACGAAAACGATTGCGAAAAAATCGTCAGATCACTGCACCCTGAGGTTGATAAGGCGCTTTCGTGGCTGTTAGAATACGCGCCGTCGAGATTGACCGGCACTGGCGCTTGCGTGTTTGCTGAATTTAGCACTCCCGAAGCGGCCACTGCAGCCCTGAAAAATTTACCTGACTGGCTCCAAGGATTTGTCGCAAAAGGTGTCAACACATCTCCCCTTTTGACAGCCTTGAACGCACATTCTATGGATTGTCAGTAACTACAACTTGGACGCAACCTGAGGTTTCCACCGTGCCTGATATGAAGCTGTTTGCTGGTAACGCGACACCAGAACTAGCCCAACGCATTGCTGATCGTCTTTACATTTCTCTAGGAGACGCAACAGTTAACCGTTTTTCCGACGGTGAAGTCTGTGTTCAGATTAATGAAAACGTTCGTGGTAGCGACGTATTTATCATTCAATCTACTTGTGCGCCAACCAATGACAACCTAATGGAACTGGTTGTTATGATCGATGCGCTACGCCGTGCTTCTGCAGGCCGTATCACCGCTGTAATCCCTTACTTCGGTTATGCTCGCCAAGACCGCCGCGTCCGTTCTGCCCGTGTGCCAATCACGGCTAAAGTCGTTGCCGACTTCCTGTCTAACGTGGGTGTTGACCGCGTTCTGACTGTTGACCTACACGCTGAGCAAATCCAGGGCTTCTTCGATGTTCCTGTAGATAACGTGTTCGGTAGCCCTGTACTACTAGAAGACATTCTGGCGAAGAACCTGGAAGATCCAGTTGTTGTTTCTCCAGATATCGGTGGTGTTGTCCGTGCCCGCGCTATCGCGAAGCTACTTGACGACACAGATATCGCTATCATCGACAAGCGTCGTCCACGCGCTAACGTTTCTCAGGTAATGCACCTGATCGGTGACGTTGAAGGCCGCGACTGCATCATCGTTGATGACATGATCGATACTGGCGGTACACTGTGTAAAGCAGCTGAAGCCCTAAAAGATCGTGGTGCTAAGCGCGTATTCGCTTACGCAACGCACCCTGTCTTCTCTGGCAGCGCGCCACAGAACATTCGTGAGTCTGTGATTGACGAAGTGATCGTAACTGACTCAATTCCTTTGACTCAGGAAATCGTTGACACTGGCCGTGTATCGGTTCTGACGCTATCAGGTATGCTTGCTGAAGCAATCCGTCGCATCAGCAACGAAGAGTCAATCTCAGCGATGTTCCAGCACTAATTCTGGACCGCCAAAGAGATCCAACGCCTCGCCTTGTGCGGGGCGTTTTTCGTTAAGATATCAATTTTGCCTAATTTGATATAATATGGCGCGCGATTTTACAGCCCCTAGACTTGAGAGATCAGTGTGAGTAACAATATTCGCTTACTTGTTGGCCTAGCAAACCCCGGAGCCGAATATGCCAGGACCCGTCACAATGCCGGTGCCTGGATCGTAGAAGAGCTGGCCCGTGTACACAATGTCAGCCTACGAGAAGAAGCCAAGTATTTTGGCCAAACAGCCCGGATCCAGACCAATGGGCAGGATCTTCGCTTGTTGATCCCGTCGACCTACATGAACCTCTCGGGTAAATCGGTTGCTGCTCTGGCGAAGTTTTTCCAAATAAAACCAGAAGAAATCCTGGTTGCCCACGATGAGCTTGATCTCCCACCGGGTGTGGCCAAGTTCAAGAAAGGTGGTGGTCACGGTGGCCATAACGGCTTGCGTGACATCATCAGCAAAATGGGTAACAACAAAGATTTTTACCGCCTACGTGTGGGTATCGGCCACCCAGGTGATAAGAACAAGGTCGCGGGTTTTGTTCTTGGCAAGGCACCAGCTAAAGAGCAGGAAAATATCGATGCCGCCGTTGATGAAGCGGTACGCTGTATGGATATTTTGCTCAAAGATGGCTTAAACAAGGCCCAAAATCGACTACATTCATTCAAAGCTGTATAAGCCGGATACTGTAGTCAATACTGAATTTATTTTTCGGCAGCAAGTCTGCCGGACTGTTTTACCGAACAACTACCAAAAGGGTTTCACACCATGGGTTTTAAATGCGGAATCGTCGGCCTGCCTAACGTAGGTAAGTCCACTCTTTTCAACGCCCTGACAAAAGCAGGGATCGAGGCAGCGAACTTCCCGTTCTGTACTATCGAACCAAACACAGGCGTTGTGCCGGTGCCGGATCTGCGTCTTGATGCCCTGGCAGCTATCGTTAACCCTGAGCGCATCCTGCCGACAACGATGGAATTCGTTGATATCGCCGGCCTAGTTGCTGGTGCATCCAAAGGTGAAGGCCTGGGTAACAAATTCCTGGCCAACATCCGCGAAACGGATGCAATCGGCCACGTTGTTCGTTGCTTCGAAAATGACAACATCATTCACGTCGCAGGTAAGATCAACCCGATCGACGATATCGAAGTGATCAACCTAGAGCTTGCTCTGTCGGATCTTGATACCTGTGAGCGTGCAATCCAACGCCAGGCCAAGCGCGCCAAAGGCGGTGATAAAGATGCCAAATTCGAAATCGCTGTACTGGAAAAAATGCTGCCAACCCTAACCGAAGGTGGTATGGCACGCTCAATCGAGCTAAGCAAAGAAGAGTTTGCTGCAATCAGCTACCTGAACTTCCTGACGCTTAAGCCAACCATGTACATTGCCAACGTAAGCGAAGACGGTTTCGAAGATAACGAATACCTAGATATGGTGCGCGAGCTTGCAGAGAAAGAAAATGCGGTTGTGGTTGCTGTATGTGCCGCTATCGAATCTGAAATTGCAGAGCTTGACGATGCTGACCGTGAAGAGTTCCTGTCTGACATGGGTATCGAAGAACCGGGCCTAAACCGTGTGATCCGCTCGGGTTACGAGCTATTGGAACTACAAACTTACTTCACAGCGGGTGTGAAGGAAGTGCGTGCATGGACAATCCCTGTTGGTGCAACCGCACCTCAAGCAGCAGGTAAGATCCACACCGACTTCGAAAAAGGCTTTATCCGTGCAGAAGTGGTCGGTTACGACAACTTTATCGAGTTCAACGGTGAAAGCGGCGCGAAAGAAGCAGGCAAGTGGCGTCTGGAAGGTAAAGACTACATCGTTAAAGACGGTGATGTTGTCCACTTCCGTTTCAATGTGTAATTAAGCTCAACGCTTTTTTAACCTCTCAGAAAGCCAGCCTTAGCGCTGGTTTTCTTTTTTGTCGGCGTACTAGCCTTCGCTTCGCTCGGTATGGCAATATTGTTTTACATGGCCAATGTTGTTTTATCGCTTTCAGACGGGCTAAAACGCATAAAAGCAGTTGTTTAGCACGGCAAACGCCCAGTTCGTCCAAATAACCAACGAACAAGCGGGTTTTTTCAAGATAATCAAAAAAACTGTTGACGCTTTTGGCTGGTATGAGCATAATGCGCCCCGTTCCCGAGACGGCGGCCAGATAGGCAGACGGCTTGGAAAACAACAAAATGGCTACGTAGCTCAGCTGGTTAGAGCACATCACTCATAATGATGGGGTCACAGGTTCGAATCCCGTCGTAGCCACCATTTCTCTTCCTCAGGAAGCGAAATACAATGTGCGGAAGTGGCGAAATTGGTAGACGCACCAGATTTAGGTTCTGGCGCCGCAAGGTGTGAGAGTTCAAGTCTCTCCTTCCGCACCATCTTTTCTTAATGAGCTTTTGCTTGATTAGGAAAACAAGTCTCTGAAAAGAGCAACTGCAGGTCTATCGCCAAGCGGTAAGGCAGCGGCTTTTGATGCCGCCATTCCCTGGTTCGAATCCAGGTAGACCTGCCAACTTTACAAGGTTGTGGATTACTAGTATAGTCGGCAACCCATGATGGCTACGTAGCTCAGCTGGTTAGAGCACATCACTCATAATGATGGGGTCACAGGTTCGAATCCCGTCGTAGCCACCATTTCTCTCCTTTATGGTGAGACACAAAACATGCGGAAGTGGCGAAATTGGTAGACGCACCAGATTTAGGTTCTGGCGCCGCAAGGTGTGAGAGTTCAAGTCTCTCCTT
>NZ_JANEYT010000079.1 GCF_024357955.1 Photobacterium pectinilyticum | reverse complement strand
GGGCTGTGATATCAGCGATCTGCTGCCCTATAGCAAAGGGCCCTTCAATAGCTAGGTGGGTAGAATTACCCGCTTACGTTTAAGCAGAGGTTGTTCTGGAAAACTTTTAACATATGCGAAGCATTATCATGTTGTCTCATGATTTTTTTTGATAGCAAAGATATCAACTTAACCCCCGTATCAATAGCCATTCTAGCGCTATGGATAATTACCTGGATCAGCTCGAAGCTATCAAGTTGGTATCGGGAGTTCACACAATAACTTTCCTAGAGCAAGCATCCGAGGATGCTTGCTCTATAGAACGGTTCACGTAGCCGTTTTACCACTTTAACCTTTGCCTAACAGTAGGTTAAGTGTTATAACTATATTGTTAGCAAGCCAGTTTGCTAACAAATGCAAAAAAATTATTAAATAAGCATTTTTACCTGTACTGCGCTACAGGCAAGTTACACCCAAAATTTCATTAAAGCTGTAATTACAATAATACGAGTTATTCGTAATTCCAGTTTCCAACCCCTTCAATTTTTGAAATTATCATTATTGATACGTCTTTTGACGTTTAATCTATTCTCCTTAACAAGAGGTTTATTACTCGTTATAAGAGCAGAAGCCCACTGTGGAAATTCGGTATTTAATATATATTTTAAATTTATACTTAATCATAACTTAATAAAAATACATAACCCTGTCGGGAAGCCCCCGTCTGGGTCGCTTCTCATAGGTTATTTAACTCGAGGAGCTAACTTATGTTTTTTAATCAGAATTCTACTAATTTCGGTGGTAACGTTGGTCGTGTTGAGACAACTAGCAATGGTTGTTTGAAATTTGGTATTTGTCAGTCTGTTAAATCGAAAACCTTAGACACCGGCAATCAATACCATGATAACTGGCTAAACGTCATCCTAACCAAGAAGCAAACAGAACACTGGCAAGGCCGTATTAACTCTGGTGATGAAATTCTCGTTAATGGTGAACTTCGTATCGGAAAGCATGACGGTCAAAAAACCATAGTCTTGTTTGTAAATAGAATTGAAGGTCACGCACCCAAAATGCACAGAACGGTTGGTAATCTACTAAATAAATTAACTGAACAATCGGTTAATCATCTAGTTGATCAACTGCCAGCTGTGTTTGAGCAATTAGGCCTACAAATAAATCAGAAAGAAGTTAATCGCTTAGCACAGGTTTCAAATGCTCAAGCAGCAACGCCAGAAGCCGCTACCAGTCAATTCTCTCCGCAGCAATTGGCAGCCGCAATGGCACTCCTGCAACAGCAAACACAGCCAGCTGCACAAACACAGCCAATGCAGCCAGTTCAACAAGCCGCTCAACCTGCACAAACGCAGCCAATGCAGCCAGTTCAACAAGCCGCTCAACCTGCACAAACGCAGCCAATGCAGCCAGTTCAACAAGCCGCTCAACCTGCACAAATGCAGCCAATGCAGCCAGTTCAACCAGCCGCTCAACCTGTACAAACGCAGCCAGCTCAGCCTGCAGCAACCCCACAGCCAATAACCATTGACCAACTGACTACGGCTTCAAAGCCAGAACCTGACTGGGTCAATGAAGGCGCGGAGGCAAATTTGCAGCAAAACGCTGCTACATACGCCGCAGGAAACCTGCAACCAAACGCTGCTAACTTCTTTAAACAATAGAAGGTGATTTATGACTTTTTATAACCGTGCAAGCAAACTTAGTTCTTTTGACTCCGTCCGAGCCAAGAAACTTCGTCGCATTGGCGATAAATTGGCTCTTACTCGCGAAGCTATGGCTTATGAGCAATGAGTTTTTCCACTGTATTAAAGAACTAACTCCAATTTCTGGTGTGGTTCATATCGATACAATAAACAATGGTGGAAAACAGAAGTCACTTTATATGGAGAAGGGATTCTTCCCATCACGAGGCTTTATCATTATTGCCGAGGGTGGTGCTATGGGATCATTGGTTTTTACTGAACCTTTGACGCTAACTCAGGCTAAAGAACTACTTCAATCCGAATAAATATTTTCCACCCACTAAGGGGAATCTTTCCCTAGTGGGATAGATCCCCTTTATTATTTAGGAGCATCTATTATGGAATCTTTAAAATATAAACTTGAAAGCAACCCTCCATTGAAAAAGCAAATCAGCAAATTCTGTGATTTGAAAACACAAGGAGGTCGCTATGAAAATCACAACTGAAGGCCAATTCTCAATTACTGAGATGCGTAAGCAAATCCCATCCAAACTGCTCGTACAAATGGTTCAGAGTAATGAATTTGATCCTAAGACGAATCAGTTTCGGCTAAATTGGGACAAGGATAGTATTCTGGCCATTGCACGCAAGCAATTGGAGTTGGTTATTTATGACCTTCAATTCGCAGGCAGAAGGAGTGCTGATTACAAGTCGGCGGTTAACTTTATCTACACAGATAAGTTTGCTGAGTTGTGTGCTCTCGTTGGCTTAGATGCTGAACGTGCCTTGGAACATGCACAGTGGGTAGACCATCGTTATAGCGATGATTACAAACAGGCACTTAATGCTTGTTTGACCATGAAGCGTGTACCCAGCAGCAACACAATTGCTATTTCTGGTATAGAGTTCGCTTTAGAGCTTGCTGCCGTTGTATACGAGAAATGTTGTAGCGACCGAAAGGCCGTGAAGTTCTACTTTGATAATGAGGAATACCTTGATTATCTCGATGAGCAAGGTATTAAAGCTCAGGTTTTCAACCGTAGCTTGAATGCAAAGCACGATGCTCGCGCACGTGATTTCAATAAAATTCGTTAAAATTCGTAATTAATAAACCTCCCTAGCGGGATCTCGTCCCGCAAGGCGTAGATCCCTATATGTAATTTCTATATTTAATTTCACTTAAAGGATCTACGTTATGTCTAACAAACTAAACCTAAACTTCGATAAACTTGATCAACTAACCGTTGAGCAGCTTAGTGCTCTTTATGAGAGTAAAGAGTGTTCACATAAGCTAAAGCAAGCAATCAATTTCCTTCCTCTTTGGAAAGAAGTTGATTTCAAACGCGCCGGTGACATTTTCGGAAATGATTGGATTGGTGATCCGGATACGGCTCTACCTGTTCGTCGATTCCGTCACCCTGAAGTAGCAAAACTTAATGGGATGTACGTGCCTGATCGTGATGTGCTTTTCGATAGCGTTATGTATATGGCTAGTGAACGGATGCTTGCTATGTCTCTCTACGGAGAAACGGGTACCGGTAAATCCGAGATGCCACAATTCATTAGTGCCAAACTCAGCATTCCTATGCTGGAGCTAAGCCTAACGGCATCAACCCGCGATGACAAAATCCAAGGGACATATCAGCTTGCTGATGGTGCAACATTCTTTGCAGAAGGTGTCGTACCAACGGCTTATGATAGCCGAGGACCTGGGTTCATGTTAGTAGTCAACGAACTTGATAAAGGCTCTGAAAGTGTGATAGCGAAACTTCACAATATTTGTGATAGCAAGCCATTCACAATTGAAGATACTGGAGAGGTTATCCAGCCAAATCAATCGTTTAGGTTTTTTGGTACGACACAGACTGCGGGAAATGGTGACTCTCGAGGATCATATAACGTACAGAAACTCGATAGAGCATTCTCGGCGCGTTTTATGTGGCTAGAAACGAAGTATCCAAGTCAGGATGTAATGAAGCAAATCTTGCAGCGTCAATTTCCGGCACTGACAGATAAGCTCAACCGTATGCTGACTCAATACTTCCATTTTTGCACTGTCGCACTTGAAAACGGTAAAGCTGAGGAACAAGGAAAAAAAATATCACAGATCTTGGGTGGTGGTGATGCGTACCAACGTATTGATACCCCAATTTCAATCCGACTTATTCGTGGTCTCGCTCACCGCATAATCTTCTCTGGCAACCAAAGGACGATTAAAGATTCTTTTTTATCTGTAATCATCAATTCTGCTGAAGAGCATGACCAGCACGCTTTAGCATTTATTGCTGAGAATGTGTTTGGTGATGCTTACGAGAAACCGCCATTGTTGAAAACGGTGAAACCTAAAACTGAGATGGAGCACCTTGCTCTACAAAATCTCCGCGAGGGCATCGAGGCAATGAAAGTTGAGCAGCTTCGACAGGCTTTAATTCTGTTACATGAACCTGAAGTCACTGATCCGATGGACGTTGGTCTAACCCTAAATGATGCACATGCCATAGTGATGGCTGATGTAGAAACTAGAGCAGACGCCAATTTAGAAGCCAGTGATGAAAAACGTCAAGCAGAAGCAGAGGCGAAAGCTCAAGCGGAAGCTGAAGAGCAAGCTCGGTTAGAAGCGGAGGCGAAAGCTCAAGCGGAAGCTGAAGAGCAGGCTCGGTTAGAAGCAGAAGCGAAAGCTCAAGCGGAAGCTGAAGAGCAGGCTCGGTTAGAAGCAGAAGCGAAAGCTCAAGCGGAAGCTGAAGAGCAGGCTCGGTTAGAAGCGGAGGCGAAAGCTCAAGCGGAAGCTAAAGAGCAAGCTCGGTTAGAAGCGGAGGCGAAAGCTCAAGTGGAAGCTCAATCGCATGATCAACAGTGGAAAGACAAGTTAGCGGCATTAGCGCAGCAGCAAAATAATGTTGCTTCGTCAGAGCTACAAGATGTGTCTAACGTAGTATTTAGTGCTTATGTATATACAGATGGTGATCGTAGGAAGTTCTGGGGTATCGGTATCGATGAACGTGGAACACACACCTTATTTAGCCATCCTGTAACAAGTGAAATTACATACTACCACCGCGAAATGAGCACTTTTGCCGAAGGTGAGAAATCTGCACTGCTTTATGCTGAGAGTAAAAGATCAGAGAAGTTAGCTACAGGTTATCTGGCGACTCAGAATATCAAGTGGGATTTTCAGACTGGAAAGTTTTATCCCGCTCCGGCTGCCGCATAAGTCATAACTTTTAACCTACTCGGGCAACACTTTTGCCCGGTGGGTAATATGTAAAGCTTTAAATCTAAATTAAATTTCCTCCCTCACGGGCAACATTATTGTCCGTGAGGGCAATAGTGTTTGTCCGTCTCAAAAAGGATCTACCTTATGAGCCAGAACAGCACTACTGATATCCAAAATAAGGCATTGAACAACAGCCTCAAAGCAACTCAAAACCAAACTGGGTTATTTTGCCTAGTAAGGTTTACTGTTAAAGGTTTCGCAGCGCGACGCGTGCTCTCAGATGCAGAAGTCCGTGTACACGGATTGGATGTATCCAAGGAAAAAGCTCTTGGAAAACCGTCGCTTAGTATCGTGGACAGCGGTTATACCGCTTTTGCTCACCGTGCTCGTGATGAGGCGAAAGCCAAAGCTCTTCAGTGGGGATTTCACTTCGGCAGAAATGAATACCTAATAAAGATGGAAAATATCGCTCAACTCTATGATGAGCTATTTGCCATTGAAGACGAATTTTGGTCAGAAGTTGATAACTTCATTACCAATATTGATGTTTTTATTGAAGAGCAGAAGGTTTTATATCCAGATCTTGCATCTGCCATAGAAGCTAAACGGCCGACTCAAGACCAATTAAAACGTACTTACCGTTTTAAAATTGAGCCGCCTCAGGCCATTGGTATCCACCAAGATGCCGGTGCCATTCTAGGCGAGGTGCTGGTAAAAAATGGCCGGGAGAACATCATGAACAAAAATGATGATCTTGTGGTTCAACTATCGAAAGGTATTTCAGATGAGGCGAGGCATTTTTGGCGTTATTCGATGCAAAGCTATCGTGAAAGTGGTAACCGTGTTCGCGCGACTATCATCGATCTGATGAAACGCCTTCGTACCAAAGTGGAAGATGTCACATTAATCAATCCGGATTTTTCGCGGGTTGTTGATGTCATCGACTCTGCTGCGGAAGCATTGCCGAATGGATGGAATACTCAAGATGCATGGATCGAGGATGTAAACGCCTTGAAGCGGATCGTGGACATCTACGAGTCGTTGAAAGTACCCGAGTACATCACTGAATTAGTACTAAACAATAGTTCAACTCAAGATCTTCTTGAGAGTGCTGAAGTTGAGACTAAGCCGGAGAGTATTTCAATCGATGAGCTGACAACTGATCAGGTTGAGAGACCTGTTGCTCAAGCCAAGACAACGAAAAATAACATAGATGAAAATGAAATAGTGCCGCTTAGCAATGAAGCAATCGACCTGAGTGATCTGTTTGCAGATACTCAGCAAGAGAGTCTACCAGCAAGCGAGCCAGTTTTAGATGAACCTCAACCTATTGAGTTTGATTCATTGTTTGATGTGTTCAAAAAATTCATCTAGCCCCCCCCCGTTAGCTCTTCCTTCGGGGGGAGCTTTTTTTTTGGAGTCGACCAATGAAAAAGCAAACAATTAAACAACAACAAGCAGCACAATCAATGCTACGTTCTATGGAGGTAATCTCCGGTGCGTTAGCTGAAAACCCTGTCCGAGTTGAATGGGCTGATGGCTTTAACGCCATGGCTTACATGGGACAAGGAGATGATGACCGTCGCTATCTAGCTGTTCCGTGTGCGGATTTTCGAATCGAGCATAATCGCAAGCTGACTGAAGGTTTTTTGGTGCATGAGATACTGCATCATAAGTTCACCAGTTTTGCATCCTTCGCGGAATCTCGAAAAGATAAAGTGGCTGACATACTGAATGCTCTTGAAGACCCATATATTGAGTCAAAAGGAGCTAAAGTATTGCCTGGAGCAAAAGCAAAATTGGATTACATGAACCAGTTTCTCATCCGTGAGGGGTACTGGAGTGCTAAGCCAACAGGGAATATACGAAAAGATGTTCTTTTCTATGTTCTATTTACTTTGCAGTGGGCACGAGTTAAGACACCCAATACGGATAAGCTTGCAGCCGCAAAACGGGCTGTTTTGGCACGTGTTATCGATTCTGATTGCTTGAACAAATTAGATCTGCTTATAAACGTCGCTCGTAGTTCATGCTCTACAGAGGGCAACCTTCGAGCAGCTTTAAATATAAATATTTGGTTGAAGAGAGTGCTGTTAAAGCATCCACCTCAACAAGGCCAACCATCTGATGTTCAATGTGGAGATGGTCAACAGCAGGCAGGCGATCAACAGCAGGGCGACAGCCAATCTGGTGAGGGTCAACAGCAGGCAGGCGATCAACAGCAGGGCGACAGCCAATCTGGTGAGGGTCAACAGCAGGCAGGCGATCAGCAGCAGGGCGACAGCCAATCTGGAGATGGTCAACAGCAGGCAGGCGATCAGCAGCAGGGCGACAGCCAATCTGGAGATGGTCAACAGCAGGCAGGCGATCAGCAGCAGGGCGACAGCCAATCTGGTGAGGGTCAACAGCAGGGCGACAGCCAATCTGGTGATGGTCAACAGCAGGCAGGCGATCAGCAGCAGGGCGACAGCCAATCTGGTGAGAGTCAGCATGAACCGTCGTTTCCAAGCTTGTCGGAAATGAGCCAGCAGTTATCACGTCAAACATCAATGGATCATACTCAAGCCATTTTGGATGAGTTGAGCGAACATGCCGTTGATATTGATGTTGAAGTACCACTTCCACTTGCTGAGTGTACTTCTCCTGATAACAAATCGAGGCTGTTTCCTCATAGCGTATTGCGTGCCAGTGCCAAAGGTGATGCCTCTAGGCTTAAGCGAGATCTAAACCGGTTGGTTCAAAGCAAGAACTTTACTAAATCGACATACTCACGTCGTGGTGTTGATATTGCTCCAACGGAGTTATACCGCGGTGTTATCGATGGTCGAGTTTTTGTTGAGGAACAAATAGGAAAGGCTGAAAATACGGCTGTTTACCTGTTAGTAGATCGTTCCCCATCGATGGGTGGTTATTCTTCCTGGATGGGTGTTGCAGTTAAGGCTACGTACTCACTGTCCACGGCATTAGAAAGCCTTAAGATCCCATACGCGATTGGAATGTACCCCGAATTACGGCATGGCATTATTTTGTCTAAGGGTTACCACGAGCGATTAGCGGGTGTGATCGACAAGGTGAATATTTGCCGAGGTAAAGGTGGTACGCCTACGGGTGAAGCCATGATGGCTGCAATACGGCATATTAATAAACGACCAGAACGTAAGAAATTATTGTTTATCATAACGGATGGAGAGGCACGCTGTGCAGATAGGGTTGCTTACGCCACTCACTTTGCTGAGACCTTAGGTATTAAAACCATTGGTATTGGTATTGGAGATGGCATAGGTAAGGAATCTCTCGAGCATTACTCGACATCCATGCTGATAAAAGAAAGCGATGAGCTTGCTCAAGCGCTTTCAACCGCAATGCGGGGTCTAGCGTTCTAACACCAACAACTTAACCCTACAGGGATTACATCCCTGCAGGGAAGTAGTCCCTTTTTTTACTCAAAAATGAGGACTACTTTATGTATTATATTGATAAATATTCAAAAGAAACGGGCCTTAGGCTTCATGCCATCGTGCGTGAAGACAACACGGTGATTAAAGCGACGTGCAAGTTGGAAGATTTGCCCGAATCGTTTGATCATAAAAGGCCTTTGACCCAGCAGGAAAAGGATGGCATATGGGAAATGTAGACAGGACAAGCGTCTTTGAGCTTGTGAACCGTATAACTGATTACAGTGTTGTTTATTCAGCATTGGGCTTGGATTATATGGTTCAAAACCCCAAGAAGCATTACCCATGCCCCAAGGCAAATTATGGTGGAAATGGTTCGAAATCCACCAAATTTCGTCTACATAAGCATTATCAAACCAATGGTTACTGCATCCATAATGACATCAATGATGGCAGATATCTGGATATCATCGGTTTCACCGAGTGGTTCTTGGATATTGATAATGTGAGTGCGGCAAAAAAGGTTTTGGAATGTGCAGGAGTACACTACGAAGATGATGGTCATGGCGTCGGTAATTTTACGATACCAAAGCCGGATCCAGAGGTGTTACGCCGGCAACAGGAAAAGCTATTCAATGATGGGCAGTTTGCCATCAAGATGATAGCTAAGACCTGGTCCGAATCAGTTTCAGTACGTGAGCCAGAAGCTGAGCAAGTCATTCAAGCCTATTTTGCCAAGCGGGGAGTGCCTGATGTGGAGCTACCGGAGACAATACGGTTTCATCCACGATTGCTATACCCAAAAGGTAAACGAGCAGAAGGTAATAAGGAAAGCCATGCGTTTTATCCCGGCTTATTGATCCCAATGATCGATGAGCACGGAAGACGGGTGACCTTCCACCGAATGTGGTTTATGCCTGATGGAAACATGATAGACGAGCCGCAACGCAAGATGCTGATGATGGCACCATGGCAGTTTTCACAAGGAAGTTATCTGGAATACGATAATCCTCTTCAGTGGACTGACGAAAATGGAGTTAACTGGGCATGTATTGCGGTAGGAGAAGGTGTTGAAACGATGGAAGCAGTCAAAGCGGGCACAGGATTATATGTCCAGCCTATGTACAACAGTACGCTGCTTGCTGGTTATCAACCTCCAACCATTGCTGGTGTTAAAAAAGAAAATTTTTTGGTGATTATTTTCGGTGATAAAGACCGAAGTAATGGTGGCCAGAATGCGATGAAGCAACTCAAGGAACGTCTTGGGAGGCAGGGGTATTTAGTAGAACACTATCTCCCGACCATCGACGTTCCATCCGAGAAATCCTCAGTTGACTTTCTCGACCAATGGAACGCGCTTGGTGCAGCTGGATTTCCGGCACACCTTGCTATGTAACTTTCAACCTCACCATTTTGGTGAGGTTTTTTTTTACCTAAATTCAGTGTTTTAACTGGTTTTGAAGTGAGTTGTAGTTAAAAAATAATACAGAATAAGAGTTAAGGTATTAACCAGGCAGGAAAAACATGAATAAAAGCAATCAACTGAAATATAACCCTTTGCACCTTGGAAAAGGCCCTGTAACGGGTAAGCTTTATTTAGATGATATGGGGTTGAAAATATCACCCAAATATCAACTTGTGGCAGATGGGACGCCTGTTAGGTATCCGCATTATGGTCAAGTGTTTACGGTATAGTAGGGGGGCAATATCACACGCTCATATCAGAGCAAGAGCTGGCCCTTATATACAAAACCTTTATAAGTGAAGCCCAGCGCCAAGGCTACTTTGACCAATCCCGAGACTGTTGGGGGTATACGCCTAATCCGTTTCCAGAAACGTTAGATAACGGAATCCCAAAATCTCATTGGGCGTGGGCATACGAACACGGAAGTCGGGCTGCCCGTACTGAACGGCGAGTAGCAGAGCTCATGAGCCTGACATTCGATAATTAACGCCTCAGGCTCTCTTTGCTACCAGTTTTGTTTCATCATGCCTGGGTGTTTGGCTTGGCAGATGCAAAATGGGTCCGGATTCTTATGCTTAACCGTTTTATTGTAGGGAAAAGGCTTAACTTGTAGGCCACAGTGGATGCAAGTGCCTTCATAAATACCTTCAGTCCCTAGCCACTGTTCTGTGCTTAATTTAACACCTCGTTTAAGAACTCTTTCTCTTAAATTTTCCAAATATTGGCTTTTATCAGCATTTTTATACTCTTCCTTTAGACGTTGTCTTGTTATTAGATTTGAACATTTTGGGCAACACTTGTTTTTAGCTTTGTTTCTAAGCGAGATACTACTTGGAAACTCAAAATTACATGTTTTACACCTCCAGTTATACCGGTGCTCAACTCCCCAATATATTCGCTCATCCAACAGGGTTAAGTTATGCCCCTCAGAAATATCGTCAAGCTGGTAAAGTAAAGATTCTGAATTTATAATTCCATCCAAAATTTCATCTAGCGAAGTGATTTTTGTTTGGTCAAACAAAATTCCAATTCGTGCAAAACCCTTGGATATTTCATCAAATATATTGTCCGCCTCCAGTTTATCCATTTTAAAGCAATGGACTTCTATGAGTTTAATGCCTTTTTCATAACACATATTTCTTGTAGCATCATCCCTATCTAACTGGTTCATCCAACTTTTATGACTTCGATGAAAACTTCTTTTTAAGTGACTTGGCCCTTGATATTCAATACCGATTTTCAATTCATCATTATAACCATCTAGTTCTAGGTATTGGTGTTTACCTGTATTGGTTTTAAACCTTTTTTTTTCAAACTCCACACCAAAGTATTCACCCAACACCTTGAGTGTAACAGTTTCACCAATTAATGGATTACATTCCGTGCATCCTTGGTTGGTATATAGAATTTTTGCAACTTCAGTCCGAGTAATATGGCCATTTCGACATTTCATCAATAGCTTTGATTTGCTGTTGCAGTATTCGCTTTCTTCAGATAAAACAGTCAAGCCTTTTAATTTATAACGGGCCACTACTACGCCGAAAGGTTTCCTAAGTCGCTTACTAGCTTCAATTTTTTTGCATTCATAGCAACCAGCCCCTTTCCCATTATGGTTTGTTACAGTGATGTGCTCCCGGGCTGTAATGGTCTTAATTTCAACTGGATGTTTATGCATGTTACAAATCATTGTAATTTTGTTATCTAAGCTTGTTAATTCTATATCCAAATTAGGGTAGCAAAACGTACCTGTCCCCCAGATCTCATGTGCTTTTTTAATAAAGTATGCCTTTCTTTCTGGTATCAAGTTTGCGTGAAATTCATTAAGGCTTAAAGACATCTTCTCTTTGTGACATTTCTTGCAACCTGACTTACCCTTTAGGTGTCTTGTTACACCTTGCACACACTGTATATTATGCTTTATGCATCGATAATTAATCTCTAATTTATTAAAAACGGTATGACCGAATACTGTATCTGAATAGTCATTTAATTCCGCAATCTCTGGTGACAGAGATTCAAAGAACCGGGATTTGTTCTCTTCAGATTTACACTCTAGACAAGAGTAAGTTAAGTAATCTTCAATTGATGCTTTATGTTCACCGTGAATATTACAACAATACGTAACCTCTCTTTTCGATGGGTCATATTCAACATGAGTGATGTTTTTGCGTTTTATTTGAAGTGAACAATATATACATCCAAAAGAATCGTACTCAGTTAAGCTTTGTATCTGAAATCCATGTTTATCACATGAAAAACTGAGCATATCTCCAAGCTCTTCTTTGACATTAGACGCTGTAGGAACTCTTTTTCTGAGAATGTTCAACTTATATTGGTGGTGATCTTTATTTTTGCGAAGGGCGTAACAATTTTTACAGCCCCCAAAAATAAAAGTGTAGTGACCATCAGGTTTAACTAAGACTTTTTCTTCTTCGTCATGGAATGTGCACCATAGCGTAACAGGCTCTTTAGCATGCTTATATTCAGCATCGCGATAGTCAAACTGATCACCAAATATCCGTTTGCTATTTTCGATGAATTTCGCGGTATCCAAAGCTTTAATAATTGCCTCCTTGCAAATTTTAATGCAGCAGCTTGTTCATAAAATGTTGTTTCAACTTTGACTGTGCTGGCCTTATCGACCAATCTGTCTGGCGTAACAGTGATAGCAAAGCTTGCTTCTCTCGCATCTTGTCAGCGAAAACGCCAAACCAAGTATCATTACCGGATAGTTCAGCGACTTGCTGTAACTCTTTTTCAGACACGAATTCCGTGGTGTGTGAACCATCTGCGTAGTAGAGCATAGCCCAAGCACCGAGTACCTCGCGTTCTTTGCATGAGCAATCTCGACGAACGATATATGGCAAACCTTCACTATTTGTTTTAAGCACATCAAACTGGCGCAAGGTGACGGCTTCTGCGTAGAGTAGGTTGTTTCTTTCGAAATTTTTCTTTAACAGACCAGCTGTTGTGTGCCTCACTTTTAACTCCAGTTGAGGCTTGTCACCGCTATAGGAGATGAAATCACTGATATACAGCTCACCGGTAATCGGGTCGATACTAAGGCTAACAGACGCACACTCGGCAGATAGCGTATGTGCATAAAACAGCACATCATTTTGAGAAATACTGTGCTTGTTGGCTAACTGGCAGAGTGTAATGGCCAGTGATAGGCATTGTCGGTCAAATTGCTCATTCCAAATGATGGACGCTTTACAAAGACGGTCTTTGTTGTCATTAATTTTAGCGACGACTAAGAGCAGCAACGTTGCCTCAATATCACTAGTTGTGACGAAATACATAAATAGCCGTAGTCGATGCAGTTCCAATAACGCGATGAGGTCACTCGATAACATAGTCCAGTCATGTCGCTGATAGAAGCGGTATATGGCTGTTTCATAAAGTGTTGAACGTATAATATTCTCATCATCTGAGTGCGTGATTTCTTTGATCTCATCAATAGATACATACTCAGCGAAATTCCTGTTATGAACAGCGCCACCAACCACCAGGCCTTTGTATTGCTGAAAGTCATCATGCACTTCAGGACGCTCAGTGTGGCTGCCATCATGATCAACCGGTACTGTATCCTCTTTCAATACAGCACTAAATCGTAATCCAGCTTCGTCAGCGATACGCTTGATGTTAGCCATCCGGCTGACAGGTTCAATAATCGCTTGTTCAAGAAGAGGCATGTTGTAGGCGTTATTAACGACCAAATCCTTGGACAGCTCACCAGCATGGAAATAGAAATCACGGTTGATGAGCAGGTCGCCTCTCCATAGGTTTGCAAAGCGGAGCATTTCATTACACATGACTGACTTTACTGAAATTTTTGGTTCTGACATAGCTTACCTACTACTGCATTTTTAACTTAGCTACCAGTGTACACTGCTAACTCAATAGCCAATCAATCTGTACTTTTGAAAGAGATCCAGAACCAGACTAAACGCCAATAAAATCAGAAATATCCAGAATAAAATAAACGTCAGGAGTGAGGCGCAGCATAATTGATTTACTGAGCATAAATAGATCGATTATAATTATTTGAGAAAAAATAATTCTCGATGAAGTTAGGGTGTTGATAGTGTAAATTAATTCGTCGTGACCTACCAGTAACGAGATTGCTAAAACGGATGATCGGATCAATTAACCAAAATCTTACTCTTTGTAGGCGATGTGCCTGTTATCTAGAGGGAGATACTGATTTCCTGAGTGGAAAAGCTCAAGATAGCAATAAGCGGCAACATGCAATGTTTGGGAATTAAAGGCATTTTGCGGAGGGTGCGTCAGGTATGAGAGATCATCCGTGCGGTAAAAATGATCTCTCGTGGCTTGCTGTGCTGTAGGTCGGACGTAATAGCTGTTAACAGCTATTATGCATCTTCAGATTGTAGGTTACGCTCAAGCTCTGCAACATATTGTTGTAGTCGCTCAACTTCAAGCGTGTTGGTTTCCAATGTGATTTTCTTGTTTAGCAATTCAATCTGTGCTTTGGCCGGTAAATGCATCAGCATATACACACGGTAGTTACCGGTGTGCGGATCTGCAAAAACTTGACGTTTATCGACTTCATGACCAAACAGAGAGGCACGCTCGATGTGCACCTGGATTGTTTGTTCTGAGCTTGTGATAAGGTTACCGCTGTTTTCATTTACCTCGGATAGCTCATAACTTTCAATAACCGCATCCATGCGGCGTGATAGTTGTTGTTCAGCTAACAAAGTTGCCTGGTTCATCGCAAACTGAAGGTTTGAGCTTTCAGCTGTAGACGTTACATAGATACCCTTGAGGTAAGTGGTTTTAGGTGGGTCTAGGTACCAGTCAGGGATCAAAGCCAGTTGCGTGTTTGTCACGGCGCTTTGATAATCAGTCGCAGAACGCGCACGCTCATCCATAGGAATTTCTGGTGCTGAAGAACAGCCGATCAGCGCTAGCGAGATCGCAGATAAAGTAAGAAGCTTTTTCATTTTACGATTCCTTTCAATTGTTATTAATAACAATGACAACAGATGGTGATAGCATAACAAAATAAGACAGACTGCGCGTGATCTTAAAACAACAAAACAGTTTCACAGGGTTACACTCACCAATACAAGTACGAAACGACTATTGCAGACGCACTGACAATAAACTCAGAAAAAGGGTTGGTAATTAATGCAAGACGATACCTTTTTCTGTAAGGATAAAGTAGCGGAATACCGCTTGGTGTTAAAAAGTCACCGAGCAAATGTGTACTTGCACCAATTATTATTGCGCAGGCATAAGGGTTAGAGCCTAAGAAATACCATAAGCAAAGTATTGCCAAAAGTGAGTGGGTGATGCCTCGGTGCCCGAATATAATCCTTATGGGCCAGGATATGAATAAACAGAGTCGGCCTATAGTGGATTCAGGATGGTCGACATCACAAAGCAGCGCACCCAAAAGTACAAGTGGAAGCGCAAGGAGTGGCGATAACTGGTACATCGGTAGCCATGGCACAGCATATTCCAGCATCACGTACCCAAGACTGGCTATTGCCAGATGGCCATGCAAGTTCATAATTCACCTAAAGAATTGATTGTTCAGCTTAGTGTACTGTCTTTTGGTGGTAATAGACAGGACGGGAACGCTCAACAGCAGAATCCAAAATTGCTTACAACTTCTGGTTGTGCAAGTAACTACCCATTCGATAAAGTAGTCCGGAAAAACATGCTAAATTGACGTTACCAGCTTGCACGGACGTGTAGCTTATTGCTGTTAGTTGCGATCGTTGATCTTAAAACGCGGTCAATTATGTTTTGAGTTAAATCGTTATTCTGAATCCAATTCAACGGAGGAAAGATATGCAAAGTTCACGACATGTAACATATATTCGCAATCAATCGAAAAATCGCTTTGTCCCAACAGCAAAAGCCATGAAGGATCTAAGAAGTAAGTTTTTTAAATCACAGGGATGTAAAAATAACATGGTAGAAATTGACTTGGAGGAGCGTATTGATCATCCAAGCTGCGAGAATATTCGGTATGTTGCTGCCCCGCTGGCTCAGCTACGACATCTAGCGACAAGCTCTGATTCTAAATTGGCGAAACGAGCACAGGAAGAAATAGAACGACGTGATACACTAGACGGTGATGTTATTCCATTTGGTTTTGTTAACTATTTATCTCAAAAGCTAGCAAGTCAGTACTTGTCTTACCAACTGGCTGGTGGAGAGAAAGGCATAGCGACTTTTTTCAATGATATGACTCGTGACATTGCCAGTGAAGGAAAGCTCCTAGTAAAGCGTTATGGAATTGAATGGAAGTTTGATTGCGACGGTAGCGTGGCAGACACTCAAGGGCTTAGTGATTCAAGTTTAAGGTTAACGGTTCATGCCATTAACCGGGCAAGCAAGTCTAATTTTGACCAGTATATCGGCTACATGTCTGATGGTGGTGAAAAGGGCTACTGTGAGTGGTTAATAGATCAAGGCCAGACAGCCTTGACTAAGGGTTACGGACACTCACGCTACTTCAAAGGATCCCTATATCTGTATGGGCCGAAAAATGGACATTTGCACCTTATTAATGTGAGAAAAGCGAATAAATGAAACTGGATCAAAAAAAGAAAATAGCCATTGTTGCAGCTGTTGTTGTTCTGGGGCTTGGAGCATTTTTTCTGTCTTCCCCTAAGCCGACTCGAATTCACGATCCCGAAGGCCTGGAGCATGTGCGGGCGATGTTTGATGATACAAACGCGCAGGATATGATTGAATCACTCCGTCACGTTGTACAAACCAACGATGAGTTTACTATCATCGATGAAGTCACGGCTGATAGGCTTACACGTAGTGGTCCAGAAGGTGATTGGTTTATTGTGGTTGAAGCGCTTGATGGTGCTGAGTTAGATCGTATCTCAGCTGACAGTGTGCTAGGTCATGAGTTCACTACCGTGAATGACCGATTATTGATGCGTGATGGAAGTCGTTTGGTGCTGGTTGAGCATGAAGAGAATTAGTCGAAAATTTCTGACATTGTGCGGATTATTTTCAATTCTGTCGCAGCCCGCGCAGGCATGGAACTCACAGTCGCACCAGTCTATCAACGCGGCTGCTCTGGATGTACTTGAAATCGAACACTTTGCGACATCGAAGATCAATTTTGTTGATCATGCTGCAGAGGTGTTTCGGTTTGCAAGTCCAGGTAGGCTTTTCCGGCATTACCAAGTGCCGTTGCCGGAAGATCTGAAGCGCCAGAGAGATGTCAATATGTGGTTCAGGGCGACAATTGAATACCGCAATCAAGGATTTGGTGGTTTGAAATATGGCAATATGCACCTTGTCTTTGATGACATCGTTGAATTGGCCAAACGGCAGTCAGACCCTAATGCCAAAATGCTCCTGACGTTATACGCTTCAGCCATGATAGCCGTGGCTTACCAACCAACTCACACCGTTTCTTTCTTTGACCATAGGACTTTCAGCCAAGGAGATCGCAATGGCGAGCTCTACTGCCTATCTAAAGTAAGAAACGAAACGGCCGGCAACTGTAATTTAACGCTAAGTGGCTTTTGGAACAGCATGACCTTTCCCGGGCTGAAAGCTGATGCTGATGAAGAAAAAATGGCTATTCAAGACATAATTACTGACACTGCTGACCTTGCTCCTCATATTTATGCTACACGGCATGGACACCGTCCAGTCGAAAATTATTTCAGAATCAATTATGCATTGGGTGAGGCGCAGCAGAAAAAAGCCGCTCAGCAGGTTAGTCATTATTTGCGGTACATCTTCGAGTCGACGTTGTAAAAGGAATTCAATCAAAAATGAAATTGGGTAAATGTTCGTTCGCACTGGCGGCATTTTTGTCATTCAATGCTTCTGCAGCGATTGAAGGTATTGAATATCGCGCTGTCACTGGCGAAGCAGTCACTATGACACCAAGTCAAAGCCAGATTAACTATAGCCGTACTAGCGGTTCGATGGACTTGTTTGTGTCAGGCGGACTAGATAGACGGCTTCGCCTCATCATCAAAGGTGAAGATGGCCATATAGTGGCTGACCATAGCTCGACCGTTATCACGATCAATGACCGGCTATCTTTTGATGGAAGGGAGTTTTACGGTAAGACGTTTTCAGTGTCTCTTCCTGATGATGGCAAATATTCGCTAGAAGCACAAATCATCTCTTTACATGACCAAGTGGTAAGCAGTGATCAATATGCTCTCACGAAAGATACCGTTCCCCCATCAATTCAGGATGACGATATAACATGGGTGAGGGCAGGGAATTCATATGGCTCAATAGATGTGTTTTCCAATACTAGTGCGACTCGTGAGCTACACATAAAGCAAGTCAGCGATGAGCTATCAGGGCTAAGCCATGCTCGATACTGGACGTACACCGATGCGCTAGGAAAGAACGAAATTGATGCCCGGCTTGACCCGGAGACAGGCTACACGTCTGTGCAAGCTGGAGAAGCTGCTGGTTCTGATGCTGCGCCAAACTCTCAGGATAACTACGTCATTGGCTTTGATATCTACGATAAAGCTGGCAACGTATCGACGATCCAGCGTGAATCCTCGATAGACCGCGACTGTCCCCCCAATGCCAAAGGGCAGGTGTGGAATCCCCTCGTGGAGCAATGGGAAGAATATGTATCAGGTTTAGTGATACACGAGAACCCAGTATTGATGAGGTGGTATAGGCCAAAGACTGAACACACTGAGTTTAACGACACTAACTTCGGTTGGGCTGGTAACATAACAAATTCTGACGAAAATTATACTTACCGTGAAAGCCGGTTTGTTTATCCTCAGACCCGTTCGTATTTTGAGCTCATGTCCCTAGGGGGCAAGGTTTGCCATAGTGTAAGGCTCAACTCTTTGAATTTCTCGTTAGGAGATGGAGTGACAGAAGGCCCCAAAGGCCGCTACCTAAGGTTCCAGGCGACTTACTTAGCTGATGGCACGTGGTCTACGCATGAAAGCCCTAAACACAATGAACCTTATGAAATAACCAAAGTGCAATTTTGGGCGCACCCAAGGCCATACCGGCAAAAGGCATGGGTAAACGGCTATGAACCCTGTTTTATCGAGCCTGAAGAGGAGACATGCGAGGTACCGATTAGCATCACTCGCTCTACCGGCAGAGGCTACACACCGATCCACTGGTACCTGTCCCGAGAGGACGAAAGCGAGCGGTTACATGTCAGCTATTTATATACATATCATGATTTTAACGATCCTGAGGTGTTGAGCATTGATGTGGACCGAGCCAGCAAAGCGATTAGTGTGCATTCCTTCGATGCTGACCGGATGAACAATTGGCAAATTAATCAATGGCGAATCGTATCTGTTGCTGCGAAGGCGATACAGGATGGTCGCGAGTATGTGGTTCCGCATAGCAGCACGATAGAACGTGATTATCAAAACCGCTTGGATAGGTTTGACATTTCAGGTCTGCCTAACGGCCAATTTACGATTGAAGTGGCTGCAACGGATTCCTACGGTAATATTGGTTACCACCAAATAGAGAACGTACTGATTGACCTCACGCCGCCAGAGCTATCATTCCGCTACGAAGGTGGCAATCTGCCGGCCACCATATCTAATATCCGCGATATGACGCTCCATGTAGATAACCTATCGAATGCTTATGTCGAGAGCATACTCCTAACCGGCAGTAATGCAGAGGAACACGTTTACCTTGGATATTCGAAGGTAGGCGATAGTGTTTATGGGCTTGAATCACCGAGAATTTTTCCAACTTTGGATGAAGGCGAGAAGTATCAAATTACCGCCACTGTTATAGATGATTTTAATAATGTTGGTATGGAAGAGATTGAGTTCAGCTACATTCCGGACAACCTTGTAACGATAGTTACCCAGCCCTACCTCCCAACCGATAGACCGCTAACTGATAGTTTAGATAACCCCCTGGCTCATATCTATTCGGAGAGCCCCTTAACGATAGAGGGAGGGCAATTAGCGACCGGACCTCAGGATGCCACGGTAACGAATCGTATCGACTCTGCTGTGACGATAAATTTTATAGCTGGCAGTGAAACAATCACGTTGAGACCTGGCGATTCAGCTAACGTCATTGTTGACCTAGGTAATACGGGCGAGCTATCCGTTGAAATATTTCCTGCTGACGCAGATATTCAAGGCATATCAGGCTTTATGTTTGACGTACCAAATCTTCGTTCTAAATGGGACTAGCCTTTGACGCTTCCACCAGCAAGACTTTTTTCTCCCTGGATGGAGTGCCGGTATTTGATACTAAAACCCCCTTCGGGGGGTCTATAGCCGTTTGGCGAAAAAAAACAGTGGGCGCTCAGGCTTGTGACAAACTAAGGTTGGCCATAACGTCAAGGGTAGATGCTGAAACGGAAGCGAAGCCTAACCCAAAGCAGCTAAAAGCTTCAAAGCGTTATAATAAAGCATGGTGAGCGGAGTGTTTCCTTCACATAACTCGCTAATTGAAAAGACTTTACCACCAAACTGCGGTAAATTTAATCAATGCTGAGTGCTGAAGGGATGCTCAATGAAAATCGCATTAGTATATAAAAACGATCCTAGTCTTGTTGTCGATAGAATATCGGAACCATGGCGCCTCAAGGACGCCTATAGGAACTCCTCTGCTAGCCAACACCTTCTACAGTGCATCTATGAAAAGCAACAGCATTTACTTTGTCACTGCAATCCAACACCGGCTTTGATGTTTGTTCGTTATGCAAGAGAGCGATACACGCTTGTTAACCACCCTGTTTCGGGGCAACACAGCCAAAACTGTCCGTTATACAGCGATATAAAAGGCTCAATTGAGCATGGAGTAGGGGCAGATACTATAAAAGAGTCCGAAACAGGCTTTGAGCGTTTTGTTTATCACCTAAAGTCATCGGAAGGTCAATCAAGCTCTCGAATATTTTCTGGCGATACCAAGGGCATAATGAAAACCAGCGCCACAGCCTAGATCGATTATTACGTCAGTTATATCAGTCCAGCTTCAGTAATTGGTACCACCCGAAAAAGCGCACCAGCGAGTTACGTACCTTGGCACAGCTGAGAGATGCAGCCAAGAAAATAGAGTTTGGTGAGGGTACGTTAGATGAATGGATATTCTTCGGAGATAAAGGTTTAAAGATAGCTTGCAGCAAATTAAAGGCGGTTGAACAATGGTCAGGTGGTGGTAGGCCGCATGCATTCGTCCTACAGTTGTGGCCTAACGCTCAATTTGATAACAACATGGTTCACTGCGGCCATTATCTTTATGAGTTCCAGCGTATAGTTCGTCCTGGTCGTAAAACTCAAGGCCCTTTCATCGCACTGATGACCGTTACGGATACCGGTGACAACGTTTTCAAGCCCCATACGCTCTTTATCAAGCCTGTTGTATCTGCGGCTAACCCTATACCTGTTGATAGCCACTATGAGCGCGTAGTGTGCAAATACATTATGCAAAAATTAGACAGACAGCATAATCCAAGATTGAAATGGTCTCTGACCAAGCCTCTGCTATATAAAGCTGGTGGAGGTGTCGCCTTACTGCCGGATTTCATTCTCCAAGCAAAATCTGACGGAAAGCGGGTGTATAGTGAGATCATCGAGGTGATGGGGACCGAGGATCAAGAATATGCAGAACGGAAGGCAAGATTAATTCCACTAATGAAGCGTGCATATAGCATAGATAAGCTCACGGAGGTATTCCAGGATGACGTATCGGCGCTGCAAGGACTTGATGAGCTTCTTAGTTTGGCACCGGCTTAAATCTACCTGATTACCACCGAGTTCAGCTTAATTAGAGCATGACTTCAGCAATACACAGATCTCCACAACGCTCTATGGGTATGCTGAAGAACCAGATTCAGTTTCAGAAGGGATGTCCATTCCTTTCTTTACTGGCCTGTTATGACAGGGGAAATTACCTGAGAGTATCGGGTGATTTTAGGGTGTGGTCGTGGATACTTTTCTTTGACCTGAAATCTCTGGAGCAGAGGTTCTGAAACGATCAGATGCCAACACCTTTGCATTGGTAAGCAAGACTTCGCGCATTTCTTGAGGTGACAGTCTCTTAGTTTTATCTTCGCTCATCGATACTCCCCACTTTCATTCTGCTCCATGACTATATTATATACAAAAATCAACAGGGTTCAGTTACTAGCATTAGCTGAAACTACGTGGTAATCAGGTAAATCTATGAGTTACGATTTAAGTCGGGTAGTGAAATGAATCAACTGCACCGTGCATAGAGAAAGCTGATTACTTCATCTTTCAGTTTGTAAACTATTGAGCTCATCAGATAGCTCTAAACACTCATGGCAGATACCATTAGAGGAGCCAAGGCAGGCTTCACATTCGATGGTAATAAATAGCTCAGGCTCAGGAAGTAGCTTTACCTCCATACCATGCTTCTCTTTTAGATAGGCTGCGGAAAACCCTTCTGAAATATGATGTTCAAAAGCGATATCTCGACACCACTGTGATGCATTAATTTCATTATCAAGTAGTGGTTGAATATTTTTTTCCAGGATTGTCGTGAAAAGTTCATCCATTTCTCGGCTTAGGTCTTCGTAAAACTCCGTAGTAGACTGTTCCATAGCTCATCCTTTTTAATTGCATTCATAAGTCGAATTTTTAATTTGGTAGTTCAAAGCAAGTTGTCATCCTCAGTTCCTTTATCTCTTTTAAAATAGAGCAGGCCCCCGTAAATTAAAATAACTCCACCGATGATCTGTATTGTAGCAATGAACTTTTCGGCCATAACCGCTACAGAAAAGAAGTCTGACGGCATGATTCTATACATACCAACAGCTGATGAAACCAGCCCCAAAAAAATAACAAATAACGATAATTGTTTACTCAAGCATTTTCTCTCCATGAACTTTTTATCTGTTTTGCCTTGTCTCAAGTTTTCCATGTATTCAATTGCAACTTTAGAAGACTTTTTCCGGCAACACTTGCTTGATCTATTTATCCAATAGTCTTTCTGTATTCATTTTTTATTGGATCTTAATAACAATGCAGTAACAATTACTAGGGATGGGATTACATACTGAAACATAGGACTTGAAAGTGGTGCCCACGCCTTTGTTTCTGGCATATCCACAAACAAAGGGATTATCATTGCAAGGACTGCAGATAATATTGCCACATCATGCATTTTTGATAAAATACCATTAATAATTTTTAACATTTCACACCTCATTTTTGCCTTTAGATTCAATTTATCCAAACGGCCCGAGAAAATCCAGTGATCTCGAAGTCGCTGGGTTGAATTGGGGGTGCTTTGCTCATCGAATTTCCGGCATGGATACCTCTTCCGTAGTCGCGAAGCGCGAAGGGAGGGGAGGAAATGCCGCTCATCGTTAGGGATTTAATATTCTTTACACTCACAAAAAATGATCTACTCTTGTGAGAATGAAGGAAAGAGCTTATAAATACCGCATCTACCCAACAACTGAGCAAGTATCATTACTTGAGCAGACGTTTGGCTGTACGCGTTTTG
>NZ_JANEYT010000078.1 GCF_024357955.1 Photobacterium pectinilyticum | reverse complement strand
AATCCAGAGAACAAAGCAGCCTAAGGTGTTGTAAATATGTAAAAATGGTGACAACTTGATTGAAAAACAGCGGGAATGACTGTCCGGATAATGCCGGAATAGGTGTCCGGTTTGCTCCGGCGCATGCAGTCCAATGCGAAGCTGTAAATATCTGATGTAGATACACTCTCTTCAAACATGCTACTTAGATACTTTGCCGCATCTTCAATAGTGAAGAATTTTTTTAGTTTTAATAGCTTACTCATTGTTTCCCAATGTATTTTAGTTCACGAAATCTGCATTTAAAGAACGCCAATGCGACTTCAATGCAACTTTTTGTTCATTAACCATAGGAAGGTCTGCTAGCAACTGAGGCCACTGCTCTCGGGCTATGCTCATCACATCCAGTAAATGAGGCTTGATAGCAACCCACGGAGCCCCCACTTTGGCTGCCCACGTTTCGAAATGATCCATCGTAACTTCAAACCACTGCTTAGTACCTGCCATGTTCAGAGCAAGGCTGTCGTGCTCGATATATGGTGAGGTAAATACCACGTCATACAACGGGGATAAACGAGGAGATTGCTTATCCCCATAGATAAGCGTCCAGTTTTTCAAGTGGGCGTCACCATTGCCTAACAATATATTGATAAGCAGTCTTCTTGCCATTTGTTGAATATCCTTTAGTCGCTCTGCGCTTGTTCGATAAAGCACATTGCCAAGCTGCTCATAATTAACTTTTTGATACTTGTCAGATGGATAGAGGCCGAAAACTTGTGCAAAGTCCTCAGTGTGAATGCGGCCAGCACTGCTGCGATCAAAACGCTTGATACCATAGGCGTACTGTTCATCCGGTAATCTGATTCTTGGCAAGCCTTCCAGTTCACTGAGTTCGATCAATCGCACTTCAGGAATATCAGCTCCAGCAGCTTCAGCCAACTTCATGCAGGTATACTCATTTACAGGCACCCCTTTGTGAACAGTCGAAGGTGTTTTGATAATCCACATGTCTTCAGAAATTTCCTGATCGATGTGGTAACGGCCATCTAAATGAGACGACGAGAACTTCATCTGTACACCAGCCAATGAAAACTTGGTATCGGCATGCTTAACATCAATCTGTTGAGGCTCTGTCGACAACCGTTGCTCTAACGCCCAATCAGGTAAATCCCCTGCTTTTATTGGCCGGGCAATAATGGCTCCCGGCAAATTGGAGCCTAGATAAGCAAGGATTGAAAACTCATTGTTGGTGTGGCAACGAAGTGCTCGCGCTGTCAGTTCTCTTAACGCCCCCTCAGGCAACAGATTAGACAGGGCTGGGGGAATCTTATCGGTTCTAATTTGCGGCTTGTTCAAATAAGCAGGGTCAAGCAACTGCCTCAAAGTAAAAACAGGGCGCTGGTGCTCTGGTATGGCAGCAAAATCAGGATTGAAAGTCAGAATGTTTTTGCCACCAGCATAATGAGCAATTACCGCAACATCGATACCATGAAGTTGAATATTCAGACCTTCAACCTTCTCTATCTGCTTACTCATCATTTATCCTCAGAGCCAAACCAAAAACCAAGGTCATCTCCATCGTCTGGTAGTTGGTCACTCTTGGGTGCTTCGCCCTGACCTTGGATAGCACTATCTGAAAGAGCAGGATTCGCTTTGCTGCCTTTGGGCATGATCGATAGTTCCAAGTCAAGCCCTTCCAATACTCTAAGCAAGGTCGATAGCTTCACATCACTGCCCGCTTCAATGCGCTGATATTGTTGCTGCTTCATACCGATCCGCATGTACATGTCTCTTTGCTCGAGTCCGAGCTTTCTGCGCTGTTCAGTCAGCAGCACCGCTATTTCTTCTATACTTTTCATCTCACCACCAAACAACCATACAGTTGCAAGCCTAACCGTAAACAACACTTTAGTTGTAGAGCATAACAATAACAACATTTAAGTTGTTATTAACACACAAAACAACTTAAATGTTGTAAATGAACCCAAAATTGATATCATGATTTCTTTTGATTTTTAGGGGTACCTCAACTTTGGGAAGTGAACAAGAACTGTGGGCATTTAGTGGTCTTGCTGGTGCACTTGGTGGGCTATGCTCATATATGCTTTTTGCTTATCATGGCTTCGATAAGTTCATTACAAAAGATGATATTGATAAGTCGAAGGAACAGCGTAGAGGATACACACTAGTCTTACGTGTATTGTATGGGGCTTTTGTTGGCTGCTTGATCTCGTTCTATTTTATGGATGATATGCTAGCAGGTAATATTGGCTTTTATCGAGCGGTTTTCTGGGCGGGAGTAGCAGGGTTTTCCACAAACATTTTGACTATTCTATCTAACTCACTTAAAAAGCTAACCAAGGTGTAGTTAAGCCCTAAGCAAGAGACCAAGAACAATCGTTAAAGTCACTTTTCATAATGTCTTTATAAGTTTCGATAAAAATGACACTTTTTTGCTCAAAAGTAGAAGTAATGGTACCTAATGGGTACACCAGAAGGTACACACCCACCATTCAAACCGAGCAATATCATTTAAAAACAGCGCATTATAGAACAAGTTCAACTTACGCCAGCCCACCAAACGTTTGGAAAGGGCGGTAATCGAAAGATTACCGCCCTTTTTGTATTTAGCCGTTCAGGACTGCAACTTAAACAACTGTCGCAGAAAAAATAAATTGGTCTATCGATCTATCTTTGGCGAGTAAAGTGAATAGGCCGTGATCTGCCCTGCCACAATTGCTGAAAACATGAAGATGGCAGACAAGCCGATATTAGGAATAGGCAAGATAGATTGCTCGAATACTGATTGGCTCGCGCTAATCAACACTCGGCTGCCGGGAACCAGAATAATGATCCCCTGCACAATATAAATAGATCCGGTTAGATTAAGCAACTTGGCAATTTTAGTGCCATACAAGGTGATCAACACGGTTGTCACCCAAGTGCCCACTACCCAGTCGCCACCAAAGCCCAAGTACATCGGCCCCCACATCCCTAATACTGCAACCGGTAGCCCAAGCAAAATATCTTGTGGGCGGGCATTGAAGATCACCCCGATCGACGTTGAAATCAACATCAAGCCAAAGACATGCAGCCATAGGGGAATTTCATTGGTGTACGGGATAGTATCCACGGGGCCCCACCAAGCCTCACCAATGCTCAAACCAATCATCACCCCGATAAACAGCTTGAGTAGGGTTAGCATACTTTGCCCGAGCAAAGCGGTCCCAGAGACCAAATCATTGAATGCCAAACACTCCAATGAGTTAGCAATCGATAATCCGGGTACAAACAAGACTATCGAAGCAATACACAGCGCCCAAACAGGCACATTAATGCCAAGGCTCACGATGAAGGCAACAAACAAACCGGTTATCAATGCCGCTATAAACTCAACAGCAATTGCACGGCGGCCATGGCAAATCAACTGTACTAACCAAACCATCAACCCAAGCAAGGTGGCATACCCAACCGCTTCTAATGTACTACCTACCAACAGAAGATAAGCTGGGGGGATCCCCATATTGGCCAATGCTGCAACCCATTTAGGGTAGTGAAAGTCTTGCGCTGGTTTTTCTTTACGAGGTTGATTAATACGGTCAATGGTATTGGCCAGTAAGGCGAGATCAATAGAGGCGGGTTTGTAGCGCTTTAGAACGACGGTATCTCTCTTGCCAAGAAACTGATAGTTAATCGAGGTTGGCATGGCCTGCACCATGACATCCGCATCATATTTTTTTGCATAGTGCTGGGTATACTTTTCCACCTTGTAGGGTGGGCACCCACAGCGATGCAACGTATCCCCAATTTCTACAACTTTATTGATGATGTATTGTGAAGTCATAGTCAGATCAGAGTGAGTCAAAAACGCCTGTAAGGTAACAAATAAGTGCCACAGTTACGAGTGAGCGTAGTCTCAGAATGAGCATTGCATCTATGCTTTTTCACCCGTAATAAGTTTTAGCAATTTCATGCTACTAAAACTTTGAAATATATATGCAAATCATCACTCAAAAGCCGTGTAGCACGCTTACTATCACCACCTTTAAGATCCCTAATAGTCAGCAGCTTAACTCGAACATAAGTTATCACTAATAACATTGATGGACTGCCCTTATTCATGGAATGATGCTAGCCGCTCATTATTTGTAATCATTCATTTCTTACTAATAATCATTGAGCAATATCATAGTTATCCAATAATCAATTCCATACGCTTTATCTCCTATCACAATAAAGCCAATGGAGCCGGTCAATGAAATCCCCTGCAACAAAAATCAAGGCACTGACACCAATCAGGCCGCTGCTCTTTACTGCAATGACGGTTTTCATCGCCTCGTTCTATATTTCTCCACTACACGCGCAAGATCTGGATGAGATATTGGAGCAACATAATGTGGAGGTGATGAAAGAGGTAGCGACTATTCAGGCCCAAATGGATTTGCTCTACAACAAGGACGAGCTAAGTGAAGAAGAAACTGAGCAACTCTTTCTACTCGAAAACCTAATGGATGAGTTCTACGAGACATTGATGTAAACCACGACACTTTTTACCCTAGGCTTCAAATCATACGAGTAAGGACTTGGAGCCATCCCCTTAACGACTCCCCCACACCTCCCCAACCCCAACAGCACATTTCCCCAACACCCTAGAATAACACCCTTAACATTTTAGGTTTTATAGTGATTACACCCACGATATTGGTGAACAGATCAATGTTAGTTCAGCCAGTTCACGTAATATGGCTGCCATAACGGAGGTGCTTTAAATGGCAAATATCAATCAGGACCGTCTGGTCCAACACTTTATTGAACTGGTTAAAATCGACAGTGAGTCGTGCAACGAAAAAGCGATTGCCGAAACACTGGCCGAGCAGCTAGGTGAAATGGGCTTTGACGTACAAAAGCTTCCTGTTCCTGCTGAGATCTCCAACGGCTTCAACATCTACGCCAAACTAGAAGGCAAGCTGGAAGGCACAATCTTGCTAAGCTGCCACATGGATACCGTTACTCCAGGTAACGGCATCGAGCCAATTATCGAAGACGGTATCATCCGCTCGAAAGGCAACACGATTCTAGGCGGTGATGACAAATCAGGTATTGCAGCCATTATGGAAGCGGTGCGCTCGATCAAGGCTGACGGTGCAGAGCACCAGACTATCGAGTTGGCGTTCACTGTATATGAAGAAGGTGGCCTACACGGTTCGCAGAACTTCGACATGAGCAAGGTAGAGTCGTTAACCGGTATCGTATTCGATTCAGGCGGCCCTATCGGTACTATCATCACGACGGCACCAGGCCAGCAGAACCTGAAGGTGAACATCACCGGTAAGCCAGCCCACGCCGGCCTTGCTCCGGAAGAAGGGATCAATGCCCTGACGGTTGCTGCCGATGCAATCACCAACATGAAGCTATCTCGCATCGATGAAGAAACCACCGCAAACATCGGTGTGGTAAAAGGTGGCCAGGCGACGAACATCGTCATGCCTGAACTATTTATCGAAGCAGAAGCGCGATCACTGGATGACGACAAACTACAAGCGCAAGTCGACCACATGATCAGCACATTTGAAGCAGCGGCTGAAAAGCACGGGGCGGAAATCAACATTGCGTCTAAGCGCGCTTACAACGCTTACCGCATTGCCGATAATGACTCGCATGTTGAGCAGATCAAAGCGGCTTTCGAAGCCAACGGCATCGAGCCTATGACCAAGCCAACGGGCGGCGGCAGTGACGCAAACATCTTCAACAGCAAAGGCCTGAAGACGGTGAACCTGTCTACCGGTATGGCGAAGGTGCACACGACGGAAGAGTTCATCAAAATTGATGACATGGTAGAGATCACCAAGTTCTTGTATACCTACCTAACTCGCTAATTCCTTTTAAAGAGGAAGGTCCACCTTCCTCTTTATTCCCTAAAAGCATACATGTTTGACTCACCTCTCCTGGAGCGTTTTGGCGCTTTGTTGCTGTTTATCGTAAAAAACCAGCTAACATGAGAGAAATTCATAATTAAAACCAACACAACAAAAACATTTCATTAAGCTTAGGCACCCCATTATCCATAAACATATAAAACCCCATTAAAGCATTATTTTTCATGATCTTAAAAAAATAACAGCGAAATTTACAGCACCTTTATCTCTGTTCACCACCTCGCCATACACGCTACAAAAAGTGATCTTAGTCCAACAAAATTAACGTTTGGATCTTATTTCAATTTACGAAAATTGTTCCCTTTTTTGCCCATCTTGAAAAAAACTGATATGCCCATAACGAAACCAATCGCATTTTTTATACCTGCCAGATCCCGAATCGATTGTTATCAGTACAATCAATATGACATTTAAGAATGCGTTTTTGCATCAGACCATTTATCAGCAGGAAGCTAGTGAGTATGGAATATTTAGAACGAATTAAGCGATTAGCTAAAATCCAAGGGATCAGCCAAAAGCAATTGGGCGAAGCTCTTGATCTTCAGCAAGGGACAATGAGCCGTAAGCTGTCTGGTAAATACGGTATTGAAGTTCGCGAACTGGAGAAAATTGCCGAGGCACTGAGCACGTCAATCAGTTATTTGCTAACAGGCCAAGTGGATACTGGCACTCAAGCCACGACGACGATCAACAACAACGTTGATCAAGGTACCACCAGCACCTATATCCCAATCATCCACCGCAAAGACTTTATGTCTTTTCGCAGCGGCGCTTCGGTGGATGTGATCAGCAAGCGTGCCATCCCTCAGCACATGTTGCGTGAAGATTGTCTGGGCCTATTGGTAGATAATGAAAACATCTCACGGTGTGCACCTGTGGGTAGCTATGCACTTGCCACTAAAACCGCGGTTTACCAACCTAAGCAGCCGGTATTCGCCTCTGTTCGTGGTAGCGAACCTGATTTCTACCACATGACACAGCTTGCCGACGGTGTCGTATTCTCAACCTCGCAGCCTGATTTCCCTAACTTGTTTGTCAACAACGGGGAGTTCCAGATCCATGGTTTCATCATCCAGTCAGACTGGGCATACAACCGTTAATCACAGGTAACATAAGCCCTGTTGATTATGCCAATTTGGCGGCGTGACAACACGCCGCCAAATCATATACCAAGCTGAGTAATATTCAGCCCTATGAACAGACTAATATTCAGTTTGGTATTAGAATAGTAAGCACTCAGATAATGGATGTTTGCTATGCCTAAGATTATTGTCGCTTCAACCAATCCCGCCAAGATTTCAGCCGTTGAAAATGCCTTCAACCACACCTTTCCCGGCGAGCAGTTTACAATTGAGGGGATCAGCGTGAACAGCGGGGTCCGCGACCAGCCAATGTGCGCAGACGAAACCTTGCAGGGTGCAAGAAACCGCGTAAGCAATGCCCGTCAAGCGGCGCCGCAGGCAGACTATTACGTTGGCCTAGAAGCCGGTATCGATGGATCTTTTACCTTTGCCTGGATGGTGATCGAAAACGGTGAAACCCGCGGTGAAGCACGCTCGGCATCACTACCGCTTCCCCCACAGGCTCTGGACAAACTACACCAAGGCGAAGAGCTGGGTGATGTGATGGACGAAATGTTCAACCAGACCAACATCAAACAAAAAGGTGGTGCGATTGCGATGCTAACCAACCACCTACTCAGCCGTAGCTCGGTCTACCAGCAGGCGTTGATCTTGGCTCTTATCCCGTTTATTCACCCGGTATTATTTTCAAAATAAATTATACCAACCGACATAAATATTTTTGCTCAGCCTTGCAAGTTAAGATTGGTATTAATCGCTATATCGGTCAGCTTCCGAGAAAAAAAAGCCTCCTGAACTTCGCGTTCAGGAGGCTTTTTTCAATTGTATGCTATCAGTTGTGAGGGCTTTGCTCTTTAAGCAACGCGGATAACCACACCTTGATATCATCATCATGGTGTTTGAGCTCATTGGAGCCCCGGGTGATGGTTGCCACCCCGACCCCCAGCAGTTCACTGATCTTACGTTGGCTACGCTCGCCATTGAGCAGTTCATGTAGAATATTAACCCGGGAAAGTAACACCGACCGTTCATCGGGCGTGAGCAACAGCCTTAACAAAGTATCGTCTTTCTGCTCTGTTGTTGCCTGGCGCAAGATATCAACCACTTGTCGCCACTCGGTAAATTCCGGGGTTTCTTGGCTATTCGACATGTCATCCTCATTTGATGTACTCGTTCTCGAGTACTGATTCTATCCCTTTAACCACCGACAACCTAGCCTTTGTGTAAAAAAAGCTAATACTTGGTGTTGATCTCATTTTCGGTCAGCAATGGGACTGGGCTTTGGGTCAGGTCGCCATAATAGATTTCAAACATAAGTATATTCTGGACATAGCCCCGGGTTTCGTTGAACGGAATAGCCTCGATAAAGGCGTAGACATCCAATCTGCCATCCGTACCTTTGCGCCAGCGCGTCACACGACTCGGCCCTGCATTATAAGCGGCAAAGGCGAAAATACGGTTGTTGTCATATTGCTCGAGCATCATTTTCAAATAACCGCTGCCAAGGCGAATATTGACGCCAGGATCAAACAAGCTGCTTTTCCCTTCGTAGTTACGCCCCAGCTTCTTGGCCGTTTCTTTGGCCGTAGCTGGCATCAGTTGCATAAGCCCACGCGCACCGACAGGTGAAATGGCCTCGATGTTGAGTGCACTCTCCTGACGGGCCAATGCCATCATGGTGGTGACCGGTAATTCACGCTTCTTGCTAAAGAAATCAAACCACCATTTATGGGCAACCGGGAAGCGTAGTTCGATGTAGTCCCATAGCTGGCCGGAGATTGTCGCCTGTACCGCAAGATGGTGCCATTTATGGGTCGCCGCATAGGCAGCCAAGGCCACGATTTGGTCGTTGTCCATCCCCCTTAACAAATAATGCCACTCACGGTTGGCCGCCAGCAATTTGTCCACGGCGATAAGCTCTTTGACCCGTGCAAGGGCCTTTGCATATTCCTTGATATCAGCCTGACCATCACCCGCTGTTTTTACCGGGTAAGTGATTGGCTTGCCCAGTACCGTCGCTGCCGCGGCACTGTAGAAATCGCGCTGACCCAAGATCTGGGTGTACTTTTCCGAAGCGAGTTCTTTGTTGCCGTCACGCTCTGCCAAACGCGCCTGCCAGAAAGTCCAGCGAGTGCTCTGCTTGGCCTTATCAGGCAAGCGGTTCACCCACAGCTCGACCTCGTTCCATTTGTCTTCCCGCATAGCCTGACGAATACGGCGTTCAAGCAAACTGACATTGCTGGTTTTTGCCAATACTTTATCCCGCCACTTCTGCAGCGGTTCATCATCGGTTGCCATCAGTCGGCTGGCGGTATAATCAGCCAGTGACTGGCGCTTGGCTTCTTCTAAATGCTGGCCCTGCACCGTTTTGTCATACTGCTTCACCGCTTCTTTTATATCGCTGCGCACCAGCTTTTTGTAGGCCAACACGGTCAGGTTCTGATTGAGCGGCGTCACTTTACTGCGCTTGGAAAAAGCGGCGACACCTTGCGGTTTATCGTAAAGTTCGAGCACCGCCTTACCGGATTCCTTGCTCTTGGCACCTAGCTGCTTGTTGAGGTAATTGAGCCGGGCGCGGTTACCTTCGGCATACACCAACAGCATCCGTTCCAAAACAAGCGCATCGGTCCGCTTACCCGCCTTTTGCCAAGTGTTGAGCAACGGATCGCACGCATCATGGGTCGACTTACCGGTCAGCCACAATGTATTCGCCCCTTGCCAAGCCACATCCTTGTTACCAATTTTGCTTTGGGCGTAATAATAATGGCAGCGCAGTACTTGGCTGCGTGGCGGCAACGGCTGAACATCGACAAAATTCTGCCAACGCTCGGTGGCTGCAAGGTGGGTCAGATAGCGATCCTTGACCGTGGTGCTAAATGGCAAGGAGGCATATTGCTCAATGAATGCCTCCACCTCACTGGGTGATTTGTCATACAGGGTCTGAATAAACTCGCGGTAATCAAGATAAGGCGTAAGAGGGTAGTCATCCAACTTACCACGCAGTTTCTTGTACGCGGCCTCATCTTTTTCCTCAAGAGAAACTTGGGCCTGCTCATACCATACACGTTGCTGCTCCAGCGTCGATGCTCGCATCAAAGGCGACATCAACAAGCCAACAAACAGCACAAGACCTGAAAATACTCTGACGTTGTTATTGCTAGACACAGCACCCTTCCATTCGTTGCCCATATTGATTCAGGTCAAACAACCTGTGTGTTTTATTGCATATTAATTCCATCTCTACAAGCCTCTGCCACCAGCAAAAGCACTGCCGTGTCCAATAGGCAGCCCATTATTGAGCGTAATACCAATTTGCACTTTTTAATAATTGCATTATTCGCCTTTGCTACCGCGGGCCAAACACCATCCATGCAGCACAGCAGAAAATTAACATGACGATATTGCAAAGAGACAACGCAAGAAACTGTACGGGCAGCACAAAGGTGTGTACAGAGTGGTACCTTATCGCTCACTTGGGCCACTAATTATGAACATTGCTGTTAAACTTATGTCCAGAACAGGTAAAATACCCCCTTCATTTAGTTTAGAGATCGCAAACGGATATGGCTGAATACGTCTATACCATGTCGCGCGTGGGTAAAATCGTCCCACCTAAGCGTCAAATCCTAAAAGATATTTCATTGAGCTTCTTCCCTGGCGCCAAAATTGGTGTACTCGGTTTGAACGGCTCGGGTAAATCAACCCTACTGCGCATCATGGCAGGTATCGATACCGATATCGAAGGTGAAGCGCGTCCACAAACAGGCTTGAAGGTAGGCTACCTACCTCAGGAACCGGTACTGGACGAAGAGAAAACCGTACGTGAAATCGTTGAAGAGTCGGTGGCTGATGTTAAACATGCCCTTACTCGCCTAGACGCTGTCTACGCTGCTTACGCAGAACCTGATGCAGACTTCGATGTGCTGGCCAAAGAGCAAGGCGAACTTGAAGCGCTGATCGAAACCAAAGACGGCCACAACCTAGACATGCAGCTTGAGCGTGCCGCTGATGCCCTGCGCCTGCCAGAGTGGGATGCGAAAATCCAACACCTGTCAGGTGGTGAGCGCCGCCGTGTTGCTATCTGTCGCCTGCTACTCGACAAGCCAGACATGCTGCTACTCGATGAGCCAACGAACCACCTTGATGCTGAATCTGTGGCTTGGCTTGAGCACTTCCTGGTTGATTACAGTGGCACCGTTGTGGCGATTACCCACGACCGTTATTTCCTCGATAACGCTGCAGGCTGGATCTTGGAACTTGACCGTGGTGAAGGTATTCCATGGGAAGGTAACTACACCTCTTGGCTAGAGCAGAAAGATGCCCGTCTAAAGCAGGAATCATCCCAAGAGCAAGCTCGCCAGAAAACCATCGCCAAAGAGCTAGAGTGGGTTCGTCAGAACCCGAAAGGCCGTCAGGCGAAATCAAAAGCACGTATGGCGCGCTTTGAAGAGCTAAACACCAGCGATCACCAAAAGCGTAATGAAACCAACGAACTGTTCATTCCGCCAGGTGAGCGTTTGGGTGACAAAGTCATCGATGTAACGAACCTAACCAAATCATACGGTGATCGTGTTCTTATTGATGATCTGTCATTCAGCATGCCTAAGGGTGCGATTGTTGGCATCATTGGTGCGAATGGTGCAGGTAAATCAACCCTCTTCAAGATGTTGAGCGGTGCTGAGCAACCTGACTCTGGCACCATTGATATGGGGACGACTGTAAGCCTAGCCTCTGTTGATCAGTTCCGTGACAGCATGAACGACAACAACACCGTGTATCAGGAAATTTCTGAAGGCTCGGAAATCATCCGTATCAACAACTACGAAGTCCCTGCTCGTGCATACGTATCGCGCTTCAACTTCCGTGGTAGTGATCAACAAAAACGCATTGGTGATTTGTCGGGTGGTGAGCGTAACCGTGTTCACTTGGCGAAGCTTCTAAAAGCAGGCGGTAACGTACTGCTACTCGATGAACCAACCAATGACCTTGACGTCGAGACGCTTCGCGCACTAGAAGAAGCACTGCTTGAGTTCCCGGGCTGTGCCATGGTGATCTCGCACGACCGTTGGTTCCTTGACCGTATCGCTACCCACATTCTTGACTACCGTGACGAAGGTCAAGTTAACTTCTTCGAAGGTAACTACACCGAATACACGGATTGGCTGAAGAAAACACTGGGCGCACAAGCGGCTGAGCCACACCGTATCAAGTACAAGCGTATTGCTAAGTAACTCACTTACCGTCCGCTAGAGACCAAAAGGGCTGCATCATGCAGCCCTTTCTTTTACCTGTCATTTAGCACCAACCTACAATGCTACCCGCTCAAACGCCGTGAGGGCTTCCTGCAGATCTTCCACCGCGATAATTTCAATCCCCGGGATCTGACGGCTGGCATTGGCTTTAGGCACAATGGCTCGAGTAAAGCCCTGCTTGACCGCTTCGCGGATCCGCTCCACCCCGTTGGCTGCTGGCCGGATATCGGCATTCAGGCCAATCTCACCGAACACCAATACATCCTGCGGGATAGGGGCGTTTTTGAAACTAGAGAAAATAGACAATAACACCGCCAAATCCGCTGAGGTCTCTTCAATTTTGATCCCCCCGACACAGTTGACGAAGATATCCATATCAGACAGCATGACCCCGCCATGACGGGCGAGGACCGCTATCGACATTGCCAGACGGTTATTGTCGTAACCCACCGTCAGGCGACGGGGATTCTCGGTCACCGAGTTGTTGCACAGCGCCTGTATTTCCACCAGCAACGGACGAGTTCCCTCCCACAGCGTGGTACAGGCTGAGCCCGCATGGTTCTTGTCCGAACGGCTAAGGAAAATCGCCGACGGGTTCTTCACCTGTTTCATGCCCGTCTCGGTCATGGCAAAGAAACATGACTCAGAATCGGCACCGAAGCGGTTCTTGGACGTACGCAGTACCCGGAACTTCTCATCCGCCGTCGACGACAGGGCAAATAAACCATCAACAATATGGATCAGCTGCATCGGACCCGCGACGTTGGAATCTTTATTGATGTGACCGACAATCATAAACGTTACGCCTTCGGTCTTGGCAAACCGCGTCAACGCTGCCGCAGATTCCTTAACCTGACTCGGGCTCCCTGCTGCCGAATCATTGTGCGCAACCGTCATGGTCTGGATTGAGTCAATAATCACAAATTCAGTTTTCTGCGCCCGAATATGTTCGATAATCGCTTCCACCGACGTTTCGGCCACCACATTGATATTATCGAGATTCTGGGTTCCCAATCGCTTGGCCCGTTGCGAGATCTGATGGATCGATTCCTCACCCGACACATACAGCGACGATTTCGAGGCCGCTACCGAGCCGATACTCTGGAGTAGCAAAGTAGACTTGCCGGCCCCCGGATCACCACACAGTAGCAGTACAGAGCCCGGTACGATACCGCCACCAAACACCCGGTCCAGCTCGGAGATACCGGAGCTGTAACGAGGCAAATCTTTGGTTTCGACCTCTGACAATTTCTGTATCTTGGTCGTAGCGCCGGCATAGCTGCTTGTGCCAGATGCTGAACTCCCACCCAAGGCGGATCGTGTTTTGGGAACTGTGAACTCAGTGATCGTATTCCATGCCGCACACGCGCTACACTGACCCTGCCAGCGGGGAAAGTCTGCGCCACAATCACTACACACATAAGCCCGCTTGGTTTTTGCCATGATTCACCTTGATATATTTGGTTAAACACATCCCGAAGGGATGTAGAATAGAGGTACCTGCAGGTTGCAAAAAACTCAACGCTTCAGGAAATACGCCGATAATAAACGAATAATGAGATAATCAAAAATAACTATGGTGCTTGACGATTACAAAGGACTGATTGAAAGACTAATCCCTGTTTACGATAGCGAGGATTTTAACGACGTCTTCCAGATGCTGACCGAAGGCGAAGACGGCCCAACCCGGCTGCAGTTGAAAATGGAATTAAACCGCATCATGTCGCCTTGCCTGAAGGCCGTGGACCTACGCGGCCGCGTTCAGGGGGAGTGTCGCCCCTACCAACTCAACGGCCGCCAGCACTGGCTCGATGATGTGGCGATCAATACCTACCACAAGCGGATCAAAATCTTTGGTAACCAGTTCAGGGTCGGCCTGTACGAAGCGCTGATGAACACCCGCAACAACTTCCGAGTAATGCACCAGCAAGGAAAACTGCAGCCCAAACCGGTCGCCCAAGCGGCCTCGCAGTCAGACAACCCGCTTGTAGCACCGCTGCTTCGTTTTGGTCACTACCTGACCCGTGACGAGAACCGCTGGCAAATTGCCACCCAAGCCGTGCTGGAACTACCATTGAGCCAGACGGTCAATGGGATCAGTGCCGATCTATCTTATTCCGGTGCCAAGTTCAAAGTCCCTGCCGCGTTCAACTATAAGCTCGGTATGAACATAGTCGTGCGCTTTCCTGCTCTGGCCGAGAAGTTGAATGACCCACGCTTAGTCAAGGGTATGAGTTACCGGATCCTCGGAATTGACGAAAATCCGGATAACGACAGCTACAAGTGGCTTCGCCTGAAACTGTTAAGTGACAATACATTAATTAAATCGGTGATTGATCAGGGCCTGAACCAATCCCAAAACCGAACTCGGCACAACCACGATGACAAAGTCATCCAAATCCGTACCCGTGGTTACGAGCATTGTTTTCTCAAGCACAGTACCAGCCTACCGGTGTTTCTCTCCGATACCCAACTGACCTACTGCCTGCTGACCCAATACAATCGCCATATCTGGGCCCATTGGCACGATGAACGGAACCAACCTGTCCTCAACCACTTAATTTCACAAGAGCGCTTGGCCAGCCTAGGCAAAGCTGGCCTGAAACAGTCCAGCACACTGCTGTACAGTTTTATTCACGAGCATGATGGTAAAACCTTCTTCTATTCAGCAGCCCTGCCAGAGATGAATACCGAGCAGCGTCGCCTATTCTGGCATGTAGGAGCGCAACGTGATAGCTGGCGGGTAATGCGTCTGAGCTTGCAGCCTATCGACCAAGAGGATATCGATAGCCTCAAGCAAATTGCGCCTGATATGGTCGACAAGCTAAGCACCTTGACCCATGTCGGGGTGTTGCAAGATCTTACCAACCACAACGCCCAGCAAGATTACCGCCTGAGCGTCAAACCACAACTACCAAGCAAGGCCCTGCAAGTATTCCGCCATCCTCGCAACCCGGTATCAGCGGCCAAAGCGGTGTATTTTGATCCACGGCCACAACGAAGCGAAGACCGGTATTTGTTCGATACGCCTATCACCCTGTCCACCGCGGATAGCCAGACGGTCACAGGGCAGAGCATTGATTTTTCTACTCGTGGGCTGAATATCAAACTGGCGACTCCGTTAGCACTGCACCGTGATGAGCAGGTGGAGGTCTCATTCCCCGGCTTGCAAAAAAGCAATAAAAATAGTCCATTGAGTCACGTCCCCTACCGCGTCGTCAGGATCAGCCCTGACTACTGCAATATCCAGCTGACGACAGGATCCGGGCAACAAGCAGCACAAAGCGAGCATTTCCTGCGTAAGCTCATTCTGCACAACGAAAATAAACTGGAGATGACCGAGGAGAAATTGCCGCAAGGAGAGTTGTTGCTGGCCATGCACCAAATGCTACTGACCAAATTGAAGACGATTCCGTACTTTGCCGAAAAAGTTGACCACAAGATCAAATTAAAGGCGGTTGGCTGTAACTTCCCTCCTCCGCCGCCGATCAAACTGTTCAACCAACTCGCCGGCGGAAAAGGTTGCTCACTGGAGCCATTATTTCGCAACCGGGTAAAACAACTGCTGTCCGAAACCATGCGACCAATTGAGATCAACCAGCCCTTCATCCATGAGATCTATCTGGCGATTGAACAACAGCCGGGCCCCCCCCTGCGAATTGATGCCAAGCTGCTTGATGAATTCCGTACGATCGAAGAGCGGATCAACTATATCAATCACGCCAAAGCGGCCGGTAGTTTTATGGCACTCAGGATCACGGCCGCCCCGGTACTGAGCCCAATGACGGCTTTAATAGGTAAAGAGCTCGGCGAGCTTGCCCGACTGGTATTGCACCGGGCAAGATCACTGGAACAAGAGCTCAACTCGGTTATCGGCAGTGGCGAGATCCTAGATATCACCGATGAAGTGCTGATCAGGCTCGAAATAAGATAACCAACTCGCTTTCTTTGGTGCCTACCAGCCCAACTGCTGCGGCACCAAAGAGACTGACAGCAAACAGATCAAGCCACCGAGTTCGGCAAAACGAATTGCTACCGGGGCCTCATCCTCAACTTTCGGCTTGGCATGGTAGGCCACCCCAAGCCCAGCAGCATTGATCATCACCAAATCATTGGCACCATCGCCAACTGCCACGGTATTGTGCGGTAGAATGTCATGTTGTTCGGCCAAATTGCGCAATATCGTCGCTTTGGCTTGTGCGTCCACAACATCGCCCAGTACTTGACCCGTGAGTTTGCCATCGACAATTTCCAAGGTGTTAGACTGGGCATGAGCGAGATCCAGCTCCTGCTTGAGGTGATCGGAAAAGTAAGTAAAGCCGCCTGATGCAATCGCCGCCTTCCAGCCATAATGGTGCAGAGTTGCCACCAGCTCACGCAGCTCGGGCATAAACGGGAGCTGGCTTTTGACTTGCTCGAGAATGGCGGCATCGCTGCCCGCCAATGCCGCAACCCGCTGGCGCAGACTTTGTTCAAAATCCAGCTCACCCAACATCGTCCGCTCGGTCACTTCCGCCACCTGCTCACCGACGCCTGCCAATATGGCGATCTCATCAATGCACTCGATTTCAATTGCCGTCGAGTCCATATCCATCACCACCAAGCCGGGCTCGCGTAGATCTGGACATTGAGTAAGATCAGCAATATCAAGCTGCGCACGAGTCACGCATCGTTCCAGATGCAATGAATACGGGGTCGCCAACAACAAACAGTCGTATTGCCCCACTTTCCAAGCTGCCGTCAGCGTCAGCGGAGCACCATACGCAGCTTCTATCGCGTGAACCGCAACCGCATCTATCGAGCGACCGAAAATCAAGGTTGTCGAACGCTGTCGGTCACGATTGCTGGCCGACACCACTTCCGGAAATCGCTGTAGTAAAGAGGTGTGTTTCCTTATTTTGAGCACTTGCAAACCATCCATGTTAAAGTAAACGCCTAATTATCCAAGTAACCTCAAGATGCAGGATTCAATGCTGAATCGAGCATTTTGAAGTCGCTTGGTTAACCAACTTACCCTATTGCAAATTACCAGAGCAAGCTCAAAAATGAGATTGGTCTTGAATACACTGCCGATATGATGAAGAAAAAACTGACCCAATTCCAAAAAGTCTGGCGACTGTTCATCCTGTTAAGCTGCCTAGCGGCAGTGATCACCATGGTTGAATATGGTTCCAACCTGGCCAAGCAAAACTACCGTACCCTGAGCGATCAAACTCAGCAGCTCTCACGCTTAGTTGTCCGGCAGGCCGCCGATACGGCATCAACGGACGTGATTGAAAAAAACCAAGACCGGCTGCAACTGCTTGTCGAGCAACTGGCCAAAGAACCCTTGCTGCTCGATGCCAGCATCTATGATCTGGAAGGCATTACTCTGGCCAAAAGCCAAGATGCTTTGCCGCTGCCGCAAGTAACAGGGCTGTCGACCCCACTGGCCGTTGCCAGCTATGGCCGCCAGCAACTGATTGAGCCAATCATGAGCCAGCACCAAGTCGTAGGTTTTGTCCGTATCACGCTAGAGCATGACAAGCTTATCGCCGAAACCATGGCCGATATTGATGCTATCACCAATATTATCCGGACTCTGATCGCCAGTGCGATGGTCATCGGTTTCCTGCTGGCCATTACCTTCGGTAACCGAAAAGAAAATTGGCACTTCCCCGTCCTGCCCAACGAGGTTAAAAACGATTAAATGGCCAATAATACCAATCAGGATTAGGCAAAAAGACAGTGATAAAAAAAGGGCTTGCCAGTGGCAAGCCCTTTTTGTTGTTCTCGTACTGTTTTACGCTTCTTCAGCATCACCCAGTAGAACAGATTCCAATGCGATTTCCATCATGTCATTGAAGGTCAACTGACGCTCTTCAGAGGTTGTCGCTTCGCCGCGCAAGATGTGGTCAGAGACAGTACAGATAGTCAGTGCTTTTGCACCGAACTCAGCAGCCAGACCATAGATACCTGCCGCTTCCATTTCAACACCGACAATGCCGTATTTCTTCATCGTCTGGAAGAAGTCGAAATCTGGGTTGTAGAACAAGTCCGCAGAGAAAATGTTACCCACCTTAACGTCTACGCCTTTAGCTTTTGCCGCGTCAACCGCGTTCTGTACCATGCCGAAATCAGCCAGTGCTGCGAAGTCGTGGTCACCAAAACGGATACGGTTAACTTTAGAGTCCGTTGACGCACCCATACCGATCACAACATCACGCAGGTTCACGTCATCACGTACTGCACCACAGCTACCCACACGGATAATTTTCTTCACGCCGTAGTCTTTGATCAGCTCAGTCGCGTAGATAGAACATGAAGGGATACCCATACCGTGACCCATTACAGAGATCTTACGACCTTTGTAAGTACCTGTGTAACCGAACATGTTACGTACGTTACACACTTCTTTTGCATCGTCTAGGAACGTTTCTGCAATGTACTTAGCACGTAGCGGATCGCCCGGCATCAGTACTACATCTGCAAAGTCACCCATTTCAGCATTAATGTGAGGAGTAGCCATCGTTATTTCCTTTCTGTCATCTGTTGGTTTTTTGCATAACCAACTCAATGTAATCTTGTCTTGTAAACACTGTTTCGATCTAGGACAAATATAGACCGAAACAGTAAAAAAAATCGTCTTTTTGGGCAGGCTTTACCTGCCTTAGCTTGCTACAAGAATGATTTACCGTATTCCATATCAGACGTACCGAAGTACTCCGCCAAGCTTTGGCCAATATCGGCAAAAGTCTCGCGGCGACCCAGTGAGCCTGCTGCGATTTTAGGACCAGAAACCAATACCGGGATATGCTCGCGAGTATGGTCGGTACCAGGCCAGGTTGGATCACAACCGTGGTCGGCCGTCAGGATCAAGACATCGTCTTCCTGAAGCAGTTCAATGATTTCAGGCAAGCGCTTGTCGAAGTACTCAAGTGCTGCAGCGTAACCGGCAACATCACGGCGGTGACCGTAGGCCGAATCAAAATCAACAAAGTTGGTAAATACGATGGTGTTGTCACCCGCTTGTTTGATTTGCTCTAGCGTCGCTTCAAACAGTGCAGGGATACCTGTTGCTTTCACTTTTTGAGTGATGCCACAGCCAGCGTAGATATCAGAGATCTTACCGATAGAGATCACATCACCGTTTTTCTCATCGACTAGCTTCTGCAGCACAGTCGCTGCAGGTGGCTCAACCGACAGATCACGGCGGTTACCGGTACGCTCAAACTGACCTTTACCTGGGCCAATGAACGGACGAGCGATCACACGGCCGATGTTGTAGTCAGCCAACTCTTCACGCACGATTTGGCAAAGTTCTAGCAAACGATCTAGACCGTAGGTTTCTTCATGACAAGCGATCTGGAATACCGAATCCGCCGAGGTGTAGAAAATCGGCATACCGGTTTTCATGTGCTCTTCACCCAAGTCATCCAGTACCTGAGTACCTGATGCATGGCAGTTACCCAAGTAACCCGACAAGCCAGCGCGTGCAAGGATGCGATCGGTCAACTCTTTCGGGAAGCTGTTTTCTTTGTCGGTAAAGTAGCCCCAGTCAAACAGAACAGGGACACCGGCAATTTCCCAGTGACCAGATGGGGTATCTTTACCTGAAGACAACTCGGCAGCATGAGCATACGCACCGGTAATTTCGGCGTCGGGATCCAGGCCTTCAGGGAAGTAACCTGAAGACTCTTCACATGCCTTACCTAACCCAAGCTTGTTTAGGTTTGGCAGGTCAAGCTTACCGCTGCGCTGGCCGTTATCCGCTTCGCCGCGGGCACAGACTTTGGCAATATGGCCCATGGTGTTGGCACCTACATCACCGAACTTAACGGCATCTTCAGTTGCGCCAATCCCAAATGAATCTAGAACAAGAATAATAGAACGTTTCATGATGACTCCATTACACATCTTCAGGGCGGACACGACGGTAAACAACTGGTGTCGGCTCTGGTTTCTGATCAGAAATAGTAATCGCGGCACGTACCGCTTTGGCGGCTTCTTCCCACTGCGCTTCGCTACGAGCGTGGATCACTGCCAGCGGCTTCTCGGCATTGGCTTCATCACCCAAACAGATCATATCACTCAGGCCCACAGCGTAGTCGATAGTATCAGCAGCAACACGACGTCCACCGCCCATCCCCACTACCGCCATACCCAGTGCACGGGTATCCATAGCAAAGGCATAACCTGCGGTTTCTGCGTATACCGGTTTCACCAACTCGGCTTTTTCCAAGTAGTTGTCGTAATGGGTCATGAAGTCAACCGGGCCACCTAGCCCAGCAACCATTTTACCAAAACACGCAGCCGCTTTACCGTTATCCAGAACCGCCTGAAGCTTCTCGCGTGCCTGCTCGATATCTGTTGCTAAACCACTGTTTACCAACATTTCAGCACACAATGCCATGGTGACTTCAAATAAGCGAGGGTTACGGTACTCACCGGTTAGGAATTGCACGGCTTCACGAACTTCGAGTGCATTACCAGCAGTCGACGCCAGCACCTGATTCATGTCTGTCAGCAGTGCCGTGGTTTTGGTACCCGCACCATTGGCGACCGCGACGATAGATTTTGCCAGCTCTTCAGACGCTTCATAAGTTGGCATGAAGGCACCAGAGCCGACTTTCACGTCCATGACTAGCGAACCAAGGCCTGCAGCAAGCTTCTTCGACAAAATAGAAGCTGTGATCAGAGAAATATTGTCGACTGTTGCCGTTACATCACGGGTAGCGTAGACACGCTTATCAGCCGGTGCAAGATCGCCAGTTTGGCCGATAATTGCCACGCCAGCCTCTTTGGTCACTTGACCGAATACGTCGTTGCTCGGGGTAATGTTGTAGCCGGGAATAGATTCCAGCTTGTCCAGTGTACCACCTGTGTGGCCCAAGCCACGGCCAGAAATCATCGGTACATAACCACCACATGCTGCCACCATAGGGCCAAGCATTAATGAGGTCACATCACCAACGCCACCCGTCGAGTGCTTGTCGACAATCGGGCCATCGAAGTTCATGTGGCTCCAGTCGATAACCATGCCTGAGTCACGCATCGCACAAGTCAGTGCCACACGCTCGTCCATGGTCATGTCGTTGAAATAAATCGCCATGGCGAATGCTGCAATTTGGCCTTCTGATACGGTATCTTTGGCAATACCCTGAATGAAGAAGTTAATTTCGTCAGCAGTTAGTTCAATGTTGTCACGTTTTTTACGGATAATTTCTTGTGGTAAATACATGGTATTCCCCAATCATGTTTTTTATGTAGGGTCTATGACGTTTTACTTTATAAACAATGATTCTCAGGTATAGGCAGGCCGCCCTTATTCCGATCACAGAACAAAGTAAAAACCAAACAGTAAAACATCACGGATAAGTCGGTCAGGAGACCGAATAGTAAGGTGGCAAAAATGCCACCTTACTGGAATAGATTAGTAGCCGCCTTCAGCTGCTTTTTCGCCTTCGCCAAGCGTGTTCAGAAGGTTAGCCAATAGGCTTGAAGCACCAAAACGGTAGTGCATGTTGTCAGCCCACTCAGCACCAAGGATACGATCAGCCATCGCTAGGTATTGCTGTGCGTCTTCTGCTGTGCGAACACCACCGGCAGGTTTGAAACCGACGGTTTTCGCTACGCCCATATCTTTGATCACGTTAAGCATGATTTCAGCGTATTCCGGGGTGGCGTTCACAGGTACTTTACCGGTGGACGTCTTGATGAAGTCAGCACCGGCTTTGATTGAAAGTTCAGACGCTTTCTTGATTAGCTCTTCTGTTTTCAGCTCACCGGTTTCGATGATCACTTTCAGCATGATGTCGCCACACGCAGCTTTACACTGCTTAACCAGCTCAAAACCAACGTCTTCGTTGCCAGCCATCAGTGCGCGGTATGGGAATACTACGTCTACTTCATCAGCACCGTAAGCCACAGCCGCTTTGGTTTCTGCAACTGCGATGTCGATATCGTCGTTACCGTGCGGGAAGTTAGTAACTGTTGCAATACGTACTTCAGGTGTACCCTGCTCACGAAGCTGCTTCTTAGCAACTGGGATAAAACGTGGGTAAATACATACGGCCGCTGTGTTGCCTACCGGACTCTTTGCGTTCTTACACAACTCGATCACTTTTGCATCGGTGTCGTCGTCGTTCAGAGTGGTAAGATCCATTAGTTTAAGTGCACGTAGTGCAGCCGCTTTCAATTCGCTCATGACTATCTCCAGTCCAATTAGTTTCTACCAAGCTATTTCCTGCCAAGCAATGATCTTGCCTAGCAATAGATGCGCCTGACGGTATTCATTGCGCCACCGCTAAACGGTTCGCAGCGCGAACAGTATCCCGACAACCAGCCATCAGTCGACGGGGTTACGGACTTGACTCCTTGAAGACTCAGGTAAACAATGCACTCGCATTTCCCTGATTGATATCCTTTTCACCGCGTGGGAAGTGACAATAAACACTTCCCAGCAAATACGCTACCCCGGCCTTGCCTAGCGATAGGTAACACCATGAAGGTATTGACCAGAGTAGCGAAAATCAGTTTGTGATGGTGCTGCCCTATAATACCAAGCAGACCTTGTTGCCACCACGAAATATACGTTTCCCAGCGTGGACAATGTGTTTACCCAACGAACAGATTTCGTCAGGTAAAGAATCGTTCGACTATCCACTGGTAGGCAACCCCGCCACCATAGACACCCACAATTCCCATTACCCCCGAGAGCACCGGCGGAGCCGGTATCGGCAGTTTAATCGCAGAAAACAATATGCCAACAATAAACCCGGCTACCAGCGCTAGCAGTACTTCACTCATAATCAATTTCTCTGTCTGTTACAGCACAAAGGAAAGTGTAGTCTGCCCCGCTATGAAATTAATGGTAGCAAAGAGGTTTGCTAGAAACCGGAGCGCAATCGATTTTATGGCATCAAATAGAAATGACGGGGGAGATGTTTACTGTATGTGTTGAAAGGTTCTGGGCGATGGGCGATGGGCGATGGGCGATGGGCGATGGGCGATGGGCGATGGGCGATGGGCGATGGGCGATGGGCGA
>NZ_JANEYT010000077.1 GCF_024357955.1 Photobacterium pectinilyticum | reverse complement strand
GGTCTGCTCCCTTCACTGTGTCGAGGGATCAGATCATCGCGCTACCAAAAGGTTCCCAGGATTTGTTCAACAACGCCCACGTAAAGCCTCAGATGAGGATGAAGAGATGACATGGGATGAAGTGACCGAGTATGGTGGCATTTATCCTTGCCTTGCTAATAAGGATTGTTCAGAGGCGAGCCTGACGAAATTTTCAGTGGTCGAGTTTGACGACAGCGATGATGATGAAGAGCCTGGTTCAGAACTAAGGAAGGACATTTTATCCGCGAGTTATGATCGAACAACTGGCGTTTACACCGAAGTTAAAAACCGTACGAACTTAAACGGGTACTATGTTGGTCGTCAGTCTGAAAGTATCAGCTTTACTTATTTAGTTGATGGCCCTGAATCTGAGCGATATGTCGACTTTACTGGAACTTGGAGGGCCGTAGCAACACGTCTTGGTTGTGATTCGGTTGCAGAGTCAACGTATGAATTCAACAGCGATGGTGTTGTGGTTAAAGGTATGGAATTTTCTAGCGACTGTGAGCTGGAAGAGCTAGATGAAACTGTCTCTTATGCTGATCTTGCCGCTATGGATTACTGGTGGTTTACTACGAATGGTGAAGGCCATGAGAGTAAGGCGACTCTTGCACAGTTGAACAGCACTATTCGTTGGTGCGATAGTGATGATTTAGAATCGTCAGACGTTTGTGACGACAAAGATATTAAGATAAACCGTTGGGAATACATTCCGGCGGGTAAAGATTGGGACCTAGGGGTGTTAAACCGCCGTACACTGGGTGCATCGGGTGATATCAAGTCTACAATTTCAATGTATAAAAACTAAGTCAAACTTAAAACTCGAGTTTATTGAAGAGTAGTATTTTTGTTTATAATGCATATTTCATACTAGACATTAAACTCTTAAAAAAAGCCAGCGAGGTATACCCGTTGGCTTTCTCCTCGCATTATACCCACTAAAATCTTCCCTTTCCCATAATTCTGTCACCAATGGTAAGCGATTTACTGTCATCAATACCTAATTAAATGCCATAGAGGCGAATTATAAGTTGAAGTAATATAAAATTATAAGTGATAATCAATATTATTATCACTTTTTTCGTGGAGTATTACATGGCCCAGGCGATGAGTCCAAAGATGAGCCCAAAACAACTTTCTGTCATGGGTAACGAGCTGATCACCCCAAACATGATCCGTTTAACGCTTGGCGGTGAAGGGAGCCAACACTTTTCTCAAGAGAGTGTCGGGCAATATGTGAAGTTCCTTTTCACTGCTGATGGCAGTACAGATATCAGTGCGCTGCCTGAGGGGCAAAGACCGATGATGCGCACCTTTACAGTTTCAGGCTATCAAGCCGGAACTAGGGATGAAGCAGGCACAATCACGATTGATGTTGCCAAACATGAACTGGCTGGAGTTGATGGTGATATGACACCTGAGATTGGTGGTTACGCATCCCGCTGGGCGCTCAAAGCGCAAGCCGGTGACACTATCTCGTTGGTAGGCCCTCGCCCAATTCAAGCAATGCCTGTTGATGCAGAACGTTTTTTGTTGGTAGCAGATATGACGGCTCAAACAGCGTTACAGGGCAAGTTAGCATTATTACCTGAAACTGCTGAGGGTTTTGTTGTTCTTGATGTGACGGCCGAAGCGGACGTACAAGCATTAAACCTTCCGACTGGGATGACGTTAGTTGTTAACATCAGTGGTGGAGGTTTGTTATCTGATTCCGTCAAAGCGTTAGACTTAGATTGCAGCGACCTTGCTGTATGGTGTGCCTGCGAATTTAGCGAGATGCGTGCTGTTCGCAGTTACATTACTTCTGAGAAAGGTGTTGACCGCAAAATGTGTTATTTCAGCAGCTATTGGAAAAAAGGTGTGACAGAAGACGGTCACAAAGTGCTGAAGCGTGAAGACAGCATGGCGTTGGAAGCACAAACTCTTAAAGAAAAATAACGTAATCACAATACAAGTTGTGAATAAAAAACCCTGATATATAAACTATCAGGGCTTTTTGTTGCTTTTATATTATTGGATGAATAATAGTTTTATGTATTTTATATCTTGTTAAATATTGTTCATCAGCTGCCGTAATACATACAGATCCGGCTGCCATCGACCTCTTGGATCTTGAATGGAATGTTGTAGATATCTTCCATGATTGACTGCTGGATAACGTCATCAACTTTACCGCTTTTGATCACTTCACCTTTTCGCATTGCGACAATATTGTCGGAATAGCACGATGCGAAGTTGATATCGTGGATCACGATAACGACGGCTTTATTCATCTTATGGGCAAGCTGGCGGATAGTCTGCATAATCTCAACAGAGTGCTTGATATCCAAGTTATTCAGCGGTTCATCAAGGAAGATATAGTCAGTATCTTGCGCCACTACCATCGCGATGAAGGCCATTTGGCGTTGACCACCACTCAGTTGATCCAAGAATTTATCTTGAATATCAGTGATATCAAGGTGCTCAAGCGCTTCGTCAATAACGCGGTTATCTTCATCGGTTAAGCGGCCCTTGCTGTGCGGGAAGCGACCAAAGGCAACTAGTTCACGAATAGTAAAGCGCATATTGATGTTGTTCGACTGACGCAACACGGCTAAACGTTTAGACAGCTCTTGGGTATCCCACTGTGATAGCGGTTTTCCGGCGATCAATACTTCACCTGCATCACTTTCGGTCAGTCGGCTAGCCATCGAAAGTAGGGTACTTTTACCCGCGCCATTCGGGCCGATAATTGAGGTTACTTCTCCTAATGGGAACAGCGCGCTCGCCTCGCTAACCACCAAGGTGTTGTTATATTTTTTTGAGAGTCCAGTTAATTTAATCATGATAAATCAAAACTTGTTACGCATTAGAAGATAAAGGAAGTAACTACCGCCAACAAAGTTGATGATGACGCTGATCGTGGTATCGAAAGCAAAGACTTTTTCAATCATCCATTGACCACCAACCAGCAGTACAACAGACATTGTGCTGGCTGCCAGCATTAGGAAGCTATGGTGGTAGCTACGAAATAGTTGGCGAGTCAGGCTAACGACGATTAAGCCGAAGAACAGTACAGGCCCCACTAAGGCTGTTGATATTGCCACCATTACGGTGATCACCATCATTACCTGCATCGTGACCTTGTGAGTATCTACGCCTAAGCTTTTGGCATTGTCTGTACCCAGCCAGAACACATCCAGTTTATGGGCAAGGGAATACAAGATAGCGATACAGATCCCCAGCGGAATAGTCGACCAGTACACCAGATCGGCATTGACGTTATTAAAGCTGGCAAACATGGTGTTCTGCAAGTTGGCAAACTCGTTAGGGTCGAGGATCATGGTAAAGAAGTTGGAAATACTGCTAAACAGACTGCCACAGACGATACCAATGAGTAGCAGAGTGAAGACATTGCTATTGGCCCGACGGAAATACAGGCTGAACAGTACCATGGAGAAAACGCTCATTGTTAGAGTCGTGATCAGAAAGTTAACTTTCGCATCAGCAAACCACACGCTCATACTACCGAACATCACGATGATGATGACCTGAATCATTACGTAGAGCGAATCGAAGCCAAGGATAGAAGGCGTTAAAATTCGGTTGTTGGTAATGGTCTGAAATACCAGTGACGACGTTGAAATCGCAATAGCGGCCAGAACAATGGCCATGACTTTAGGGAGTCTTAACGATAGGAAAAACTGGTAATTCTGGGCATTAAGACCCTGACCAATAAAGTAGACAGTAATGAGTAACCCCAATACCGCGAGTAGGGAGACTTTAACACTGTCACGCATTGGATTTATCCTTCAGTACAAGAGCAATAAATACCGCACCACCGAAGATACTGATGATCATCGAAATTGGCATTTCATAAGGGAAGATAATCAAGCGACCTAGGATATCGCACGTTAATACCATCACTACGCCCCAGTAGGCTGTCCAAGGCAGGTTACGGCGCATGTTATCGCCCATGAAAATAGCGACTAAGTTTGGAATGATTAACCCCAGAAACGGAATGACACCAACGATCATAACGACGGTCGATGCAAGGATTGCTACTATCAACACGCCAATGAAAACGATCTTTTGGAAATCTAAACCAATATTTTTAGCAAAGCTTTCACCAACACTGGCAGCACTAAACTGGCTGGCGTAGTAGTAGGCGATCAAACAAGCCGGTAGGGCAAGGTAGAGGAATTCGTAGTTGCCTTGAAGAACAGAGGCAAAGTTGGCAACCGTCCAGGCCGACATGGTTTGAACAAGATCATATCGGTAGGCGATAAACGTCGTCATTGCTGAGATGACATTGCCGTACATAATACCGATCAGAGGTACCAAGACAGCATTTTTAAACTGTAGTCGTTGTAAAAACTGAACGAATAAGAGGGTACCAACTAACGAGAAGGTAAGGATAACCCCTAGACTAACCCAGCGGTTGGCACCGGCAAAAAAGACAATACCGAGAACGTATCCCAACATTGCACAATCAATCGTACCCGTAGTCGAAGGGGCAGCGAAGCGGTTTTGGCAGACTTGCTGCATGATCAAACCTGCGACACTTAGTCCCGCACCGGCTAGACAAATGGCAAGTAGGCGAGGCAGACGGCTGCCAAGAAGAATGGATAGGGTATGTTCATCGCCGGCTAGCAAGCTATCAAAACTAATATTGGCAACACCAATAAAGAGTGAAAACGCTGCTAGAGGGAAAAGGGCGATAACCGCCCAGAGTAATTTTTTATTATGCATGAGTATTTATGCCCGGCTATTGCCGGGCTGATAGGTTGTTATTGAGTAGATGTTACTGCTTTTCGAGCATCATCAATCATGATTTCTGTTGCATTAACCCCTGCGATTGTCAGGTACCATGCGCTTGAGTTTAGGTAGACAATGCGGTTGTTCTTATAAGCAGGGGTGCTCTTGATCAGCGGGTTATCAAATAGCTGCTGCGCTTTACCAGAGCTTTGGCCAATAGCGTTTTCACGGTCAAGGACGAATAGTACATCAGGCGCTGCATCAGCGATGAATTCAAATGAGATTAGATTCCCATGAGGGTTTTGGGTATCAGAAGTGCGGGCTGGCGCAAAGCCAAACTCGTCAAACAGCACAGAGAAACGGCTGGCTTCACCAAACATTGAAACGTTATTACCGTTGTTCATAACGGCTAGTGTTTTCAGGCCTTGCTCTTGTACTTGCTCGCGTACTTCAGCGAATTGCGCTTCTGTTTCAGCAATCAGTTGCTCAGCTTCTGCTTCTTTGTTAAAAACTTTGCCCAGCATACGCCAGTTTTTCTTGGTGTCTTCCCAGTAGTTACCGTTCTCGACGACGTGCATAACAGTTGGAGCGATTTGAGATAGCGTTGGGTACGCGTCTGCTGCACGACCTTCCGCGATGATCACATCAGGGTTCAGGGTGAAAATCTGCTCGAAATTCGCTTCTTTCATGCTGCCGATTGAGGTGGCTTTTTCACTGTAATCAGCAAGGTATTCTGGCAGCATTCTAGTTACCGCACCAACAGGCTCAATACCAAGTCGGTTTAGAGTATCAAGACTGCCGTGGCCACCAACAACAACAACACGTTGCGGTGTGTTTTCAATGGTCGTCGTGCCTAATGTGTGTTGAACAGTAACGGATTCTGCCAATGCTGGTAAATTGATTGCCATTGCACCCATAAGAAGTGCCGATTTTAGCGCAGTAGTAAAGCGAGTCATAACGAACCTTGTAAATCTTAGAGCTGATTAAAAGCTGATAAATGCAATCTAATCACAAATGAGAATTGTTTTTATTGATATTACTCATGAAAGAGGCATAAAGGATAGCAATATTAATGTTTACTTACACTCTATCGCTCGGGATGTTATTTGTAGCACATTTCAGATGCTTCACTGTATGTTGTCAATGAATAGTGGTTATTCATATTTTGAATGTGTATTCTTCTTGTATTCGCAAAGTGCATTTGGGTGGCTATCTCAGCCATCTAAGCTTAAAAAAACAGCAATTAATTAAAAACAAGAACAGCAAATAAACTATGAATTTATGCCAAATAGATATCAGTCATCTTATCGTTCTGAAACATCTTCTAGAGCGAAAGCACGTTTCGAATACTGCGCAGGCGTTGAATATCAGTCAGCCATCTGTAAGTCGCTCGCTGCAAAAGTGTCGAGCGCTGTTTAAAGATGAGCTTCTAGTCCGAGTTAGTCATGGCTATGAGTTGACGCCAAAAGCGGAGTCGGTAAAGGCCGAGCTCAGTGCTATGCTGGCTTCTTTGGAGAGGTTGGTGCACAATCAAGAGTTTGATCCAAAAACATGCCAAAAGTCATTGAAAGTCTTCGGTTTGGTTCCACAGGTGAATTGGTTACTACCGAAAGTTTTCCAATACCTCAGAGAGCATGCGCCGTTATTGACACTCGAGCTAGATACCGTTCCTAAGCGACACTTTGACGCCTTAATCGCCGGTGATGTCCACTTTGTTCTCTCAACTCAACAGCCTCCTTCATCAGAGCAAAATATCTATCGTAGCTTTATTGCGTCGCGAGATTTCAGGTTATTGATGAGTGCTGATCATCCCTTAGCAGAGCAGGAGCTGACTCCGGAAAAGTTGGCTGAATGCCAGTTTGGTCAGATTTCATTACATGGAGACAGAAACTTATCCATTGAGCAACGCTTTAGAGATCTTGGTTTGAGCGATAGGAGTAAGCCTGTTTCTACGCCATTGATGCTGACTAACTTCAACGTCGCTCCTGCCATGGCTGAGCATTCAGATGTCATCTTTCACTTACCAACCCCCTTTGCCGAAGAAGCCTGCATCAGCCGTAATTTAGTGGCGCGTCCTGTACCTGAAGGACTGAGGTCTCCCTATCAAGATGTTTATTTGTATTGGCATAAGCGATATCACAATGATGACTTGTGCATGTGGGTTCGCGAGGTAATCAAGCAGTTGTATATAAGTTGAAAGGTGAATGCGTTCCTGAATGGATATTCTTAATATGAATAGTCACAATTCATATTAAGAATGGAACTTGTATTGCTATTTAACCAAATAAGATATCTAATGCGAATTATTATCATTCTGTTTTATAGTTCTATAAGGACATTTATGTTTACCAGCTCCCACTTCATTCGCAAGCCATTGGCATTGGCTGTTGCTTCTGTGTTTTTATCTGCTCCTGTGTATGCAGAGTTCGATCTTCAAGAAGAGAAAACAGATGAGCAAATGGTTGTTACTGCAACTCGCACGGAGACAACGTTAGCGAAGGCGCCAGCGTCAATATCGGTGGTTACGGAAGAAGATATTCTTTCAGAGCCAAGCTTGGCATTGAATGATTTGGTGCAAAACATTGCTGGTGTTGAAAGCCAAATGGACGGTGGCCGAGCTGGGCGTGAAATGATCTCGATTCGCGGTCTTAATCCTAAATTTACTATGATTTTGGTGGATGGCCGTAAGCTTAGCTCTTCAAATGCTATCTTCCGCGGTAACGACTTTGATTTGTCTGCGATTCCAAAAGAAAGCATTGAGCGTGTAGAAGTCATTCGTGGCCCGATGTCAGCACTGTATGGTTCTGAGGCATTGGGTGGGGTGATCAACGTTATTACAAAGCAACCGACCAATGAGTGGAATTCACAGATCAGTGGTGATTACAGCTACCGTGATGATGACAACGGTGGTCAATACTCTGCTGGGTTTAACACTTCTGGTGCGCTGATTGACGATGAATTGTATATGTCGTTTGCTGTTAGCCAAACACAGCGTGATGCTTATAGCGCTTTCTCTGGTCAGGCAGAAGGTTCAAACGGTGAATATGATCGCTCGCAAGCGACAACACTTGAAGAGCGCGAAACCCTTGCGGTAAGCGGTAATCTTCTTTGGTATATCAATGATATGCATGATATCGCGTTTGATTTTTCTTATACCGACGATGAACGTGACGGTATGATTGAGTCAACAGTCGGCCTTACTGACTCTGACTCACGTGTAAAACGTGATATGCAAGCGCTAACCTACAACGGTATGTTCGATTGGGGTGAAGCGCAACTTCGCTATAACCGTGATGCGGTATCGAGTGTTGATGCAGCATCAGTTGATACCGGTGTGTCTGATATCGATGAAACAAACCAGCAAGCTTATGGCCATGGTACAACTTATTTTGGCAGCCACACGCTGACCTTTGGTGGTGAGTGGAGCTATTCAGAGCTTGATAACCCTGAGAGCCTAACAGAAACCGGTAAGGCCGATGTTCATGAGCAGGCACTGTTTGTACAAGATCAGTGGGAAATTAATGACGCTTATACACTGACATACGGTACTCGCCTCGATTTTCATGAATCATACGGTAGCCACTGGAGCCCGCGTGCTTACTTGGTTAACACAGTAACGGATAAGCTAACGTTGAAAGGTGGTGTGGGTTCGGCATTTAATGCACCAACTCTACTGCAAACATCAGAAGAAAACGTCATTAACAGCTGTAAAGGTGATTGCCAGGTTGTTGGTAACCCAGATCTTGATCCAGAAACCAGCGTTAGCTACGAAGTGTCTGCTATCTACAACGAGGCGCTTTGGAGTATTGAAGCCGGCTTATTCCGTAATGATATCAAAAACTTGATTGATCAAGACCGTGACAATGCTGTAGGTACATCTCCAGATGGCAAAGATATCTTTACTTACAAGAACATTAACAAAGCCATGACTCAAGGTCTTGAATTGACCGCTCACTATAACGTGACTGAGTCAATCCAGCTTAACGGTGCCTATACGTATCTGGATACTGAAGATAAATCAACGGGTAAAGCACTTGAAGACCGCCCAGACCATCAAGCGAATGTACGTGCTACTTGGTACGCGACTGATTACGTTGATACCTTCCTACGCGTTAACTACACAGGTGAAGCCCTGATTGATTCTGGTAGTGATTTATACCGTCCAAGCTTCACAACTGCTGACCTAGGTATGAACTACCTGATCAACAGCGATTGGCGTCTACGTGCCGGTGTGCGCAATATTACTGATGAGCAGTTTGATGATTTTGAAGTGACCCGTCGTAGCTACTCCATTGAACCACGTAGCTGGTACTTGGGTATGACAGCTAATTTTTAATCATTGATTAGAGCTAAAAACAAACGGGAGCCTTTTAAAGGCTCCCGTTTTGTTTAGTTGAAACTTGTTATTGAGTGTTAAATACCCACTGTCATGTGCAGGCCGTAGAAGATACCGCGGCCAACCAATTCTGATAGCAGCACCAAACTAAAGCTAACCACCATTACGGGTACACCCGGACGGCTGCTCATAAGGTTTGGAATGAACCAGACAGCTAGGGCGCCAAGTAGTAAGCCTACACGGATGATCTGAAGCTGCGCCATGTTAGGGATTAGCTCTGTCGCGGTGGTCACCGAGGTTTGGATATCAGCAAGACCAATCAGTTGGCTAATTAGGGCAACGAGGCTAATCACAATGGCAACTGCACCCACGTATGGCAATACGCGATCAAGCTTAACCATTTTGTGCTGAGCGCCGGTTAGTAGCAGGTGACCGAAGATCAGGCCAGATACTACCATGGTGCTTAGGAAAGCGATTGGTGTGTACACCGTGTTCCACGTAGGCACTGTGTCTAGCAGGTACAGTTTGGTCATTGAGAACATAAAGCTTAGACCCACCATCATGCCAGCAACAAGTAAAGCCTTGCGGATCTTCTCATTGCCTTTATCCAGCATTTCTAGCAGCCAGTAACCACCACCCAGAGCGAAGAATGCGCTACCGGTGAAGATTTCATTGGATAGCCAGGAGCTACCCACATTGTTGAGTGCGTTGAATGCACGCAATGGGCTACCTAGGTGCATGGTTGAAGCCATAAAGCCCATCCCCATGATCACCCAGATGAAGAACATAGCTTTATGTACACGGTCATTCACACCTATACATAACTTGCCGCTCAGGATCACGCCACCCAGTAGGATGAAAGCACCCACAGCTGTTTGTGCCAATACAGTAAATAGGATCAGGGGCCATTCATGCCAAGCCATCTTATACCTCCTTAGGGTTTGCTAGGAAACCGGTACGATCGCCAGTAGGGCGGGCATGACGGTTTGCTTTGATGACGAGGTTTGGTTTTGTTTTTAACGACGACGGTAGCGGTGCGACATCAGCATTAGTGCCGTACTTTGCACGCAACTCATCGATAGGACCAAACTCAAGAGCACGAAGCGGGCAAGAGCCAACACAGATAGGATCTAGACCTTGGCCTACACGCTCGTAACAGCCATCACATTTGGTCATGTGACCTTTCTCTGCGTTGTACTGTGGTGCACCGTAAGGACAAGCCATTGAACAGTACTGACAGCCGATACAAGTATCAGTATCAACCACAACAAGGCCATCTTCTTTACGCTTGTGCATAGCACCCGATGGACACACCTTGGCACAAGCTGGCTCGTCACAATGGTTACAGGCAATAGATAGGTAGTAAGAGAAAACGTCCTGACGGAAAGTTTCACCTTCTTTTACCCAGTTACCACCGGTGTATTCGTAGACGCGGCGGTAGTTAACGCCGATGTCTGAGTCCTTGTTATCTTTGCACGAAAGCTGACATGTTTTACAGCCGGTGCATTTGCTTGAATCGATATAAAAACCGTATTGTTTCATGGTTTAAACCTTATGCTTTTTTCAGCAGTTGCACGTCGACTAGATTGGTGTGTTGCGGATTACCTTTCGCCAGCGGGCTTGGGCGCTGGGTGGTCAATACGTTAATGCTACCGCCTTGATCAACACCGTTCTTATTGGGTGCGTACCAAGCACCTTCACCTAGTGCAACAACACCCGGCATCATGCGAGGGGTTACTTTCGCCGTTAGGTGAATTTCACCGTGCTCATTGAAGATGCGGATGGCATCATCGTTTTTGATCCCGCGTTGTTCTGCATCCATCGGGCTCATCCACATTTGTTGTGGAGCCGCTTCCATCAGTTGCTCTACGTTGCCATAGGTTGAGTGAGTACGAGATTTGTAGTGGAAACCTGTAAGTTGAAGAGGGTAATCCTTACGTTTCGGATCGTCCCAACCGTTAAAGGTTGAAGCGTATACCGGCAGCGGGTGGATCACGTCACCTTCAGGCAGTTCCCATTCAGCAGCAATATCTGCAAGGCGTTCAGAGTAGATTTCAATTTTACCCGATGGTGTCGCGAGTGGGTTGCTTTCTGGATCTTTGCGGAAATCAGCGTGGGCAACGAAGTGCTCAGCCTTACGCTTGTAAATACCTTGTTCACGCATCGCATCAAAGCCCGGCAGAGTAGGGTCAAGCTCACGAGTTTGTGCATACAGGTGGCGTAGCCAACCTTCTTGATCACGACCTTCGGTGAACTCTTTTTCAATACCTAGGCGTTTAGCAATGCCAGTACAGATGTCATAGATGCTGCGGGCTTCGAAAACAGGTTCAATAGCTTGGCTGGCAAAGATGAAGTACGGCATGTTTGCCGCTGCGCCGTCCATACAGAAGTCAGATTGCTCTGAAGTTGTAAGATCAGGTAGAACGATATCAGCGTACTTGGCAGATGAGGTCATGTGGTTATCAACAACGACGATCATTTCACATGCTTTGTCATCTTGTAGGATGTCATGCGTACGGTTGATGTCTGAGTGTTGGTTGATTAGGCAGTTACCCGCATAGTTCCAGATGAACTTGATTGGCACATCCAACTTGTCTTTACCACGGACACCATCTGCTTTTGCTGTCATCTCTGGACCGCGTGTAATCGCATCTGTCCATAGGAACATCGAGATAGCTGTTTTAACTGGGTTCTCAGGGATAGGGAAACGAACGAAAGGAATCGCTTGGTTACCTTCACGAGAACCGGTACCACCACCATTGATACCGACGTTGCCGGTCAGGATTGCTAGCATAGCAATTGAACGAGCCGCTAGTTCACCGTTGGCATGGCGTTGAGGGCCCCAACCTTGGAAGATTGCACAAGGCTTAGTTGAGCCGATTTCACGCGCAAGTTTGATGATAATGTCAGCAGGAATACCAGTAATGTCTGCCGCCCAAGCTGGTGACTTCTCAGTCTGGTCTTCACCACGGCCAAGAATGTATGACTTATAGTCAGAGTTCGCAGGCGCAGAAGCAGGTAGCGTCTTCTCGTCGTAACCAACACAATATTTATCAAGGAAAGGCTGATCGACCAAGTTCTCGGTGATCATCACGTGCGCCATACCGGCCACAAACGCGGCATCGGTACCCGGGCGGATTGGAATCCACTGATCTTCACGGCCACCGGCTGTATCGGTGTAGCGAGGATCAATCACGATCATTTTGGCGTTGGAACGCTCTTTGCCTTCCATCAAGTGGTGGATCTGGCCACCGCCTGACATACGGGTTTCAGCAGGGTTGTTACCAAACTGAACAATCAGTTTGGTGTTCTCAAGATCAGAGAATGAGTTATTGGCACCATTACCGTAAGTGTAAGGCATACCCGCAGCAATCTGCGCTGTAGAGTAGTCACCGTAGTGGTTTAGGTAACCGCCGCTTAGGTTCATTAAACGAGCAATCAAGGTTGCGCCTGGTGGCCACGATTTAGTGACTGTGCCACCCAGGGTACCTGTACCGTAGTTCAGGTATACCGCTTCGCTACCGTAATCTTTACGGATACGGTTCAGGTTGTTGGTGATTTCATCAAAAGCTTCATCCCAGCTGATACGCTTGAATTTACCTTCACCACGTTTACCAACACGCTTCATTGGGTACTTCAAGCGGTCAGGGTTGTATACACGGCGGCGCATTGAGCGACCACGCAAACAAGCACGTACCTGGTGATTACCGTACTGGTCATCACCGGTGTTATCAGTCTCAATCCATTTAATTTCACCGTCTGAAACGTGCATACGTAGCGGACAACGGCTACCGCAGTTTACGGTACAGGCACTCCAAACGACCTTTTCATCGGTTGTTGTTGCGGCTTCGACTTTACTCGATTTAAATGGCAGTGAAATACTGCCGGCAACTGCAGCTAATCCACCTAGCGCCGAACTTGACTTAACAAAGTCTCGACGGGTGAATTTAGGTGCCAATAGCTTTTTGAATTGTGATTTCATGACACGACATTCTCGGTATTGACTAATAGTCCTACCCTAAGTGGGTAGGCTTCTGACACGTATTTTTCCGTCAGTGAGAACGTTTAACTTTGCCGTCGATCAAGAAATCATGGGGAATATTTTTAAATATCAATACATTTGTAACAATGTGAGTGGAGGGGTTAATGTGTGTAACAGGTTGTTTCTTTGTCTGGGTTGATGAGAGTGCTTCTCATTCATTATCAATGATTTAAAGTAGGAAATATTGTTCTGAAGCATGTTTTTCGTATTTGTTATCGGCTATCGTTTTGATCGAAAATACTGGTGGTTAACATAATTGAGCTGTTATTCCACTGGTATCATGAAATCTTATTGCAAGATATTACATATTTTTGGAGGCAAATGTGACCATGGAGCACATTTCAACAATCGCTCGTATTCTGGGTAGCTTTTTTTATTATCCACTTACTCATGAGACGAACCAGCAAGTCTGTCAAATGATTGCTGATGATAGTGATGAACAAGAAGGTTCACTGTTTGCAGAGTTGCTCCAAGCCGTTGAGGCCGACGGAGCAGAAGATCTTGCGATGGACTTCCAGCAACTTTTTGAAGGCTGTGAAGTGATGCCTGCGCCTCCGTGGGGATCAGTGTACCTTGATCGTGAGCAAGTCATTTTTGGTGAAACCACCGTTGATTACCGTCATTTTCTGGCTGAGAAGGCAATGAGCCTTGATACGGGTATGCGTGAGCCTGAAGATCAGTTTGGCTTGATGCTAATGGCGATGTCGAAGTTGGCTGAAACGAATGATAATGAGTCTATTAAGGTGTTGTTATCAGTTCATTTGCTTCCGTGGGCCCCTCGCTATCTAGAATTAATGCAGAAAAATGCCAAGACGCAGTCTTACCAATTGTTAGGTGCGATGGCACAGCAGTGGTTGGCATTTATCACCGAGGAACTTGCGGTGTCAGCAGTGGAGAAAAAGGTTTACTTCTAATGGCTGAACGTGACGAACGATATTACAAAGCATGTATGGAGCATTACACGGTAAGCCGCCGTGGTCTGCTTCGAGGTTTGTTCTCTGGTGCAAACCGCGTAAAGAAAGAGGCGCAAACACCGGTAATCGTTCGCACGGTTCCCCGGCCTCCGGGGGCGATCGAAGAAGCATTATTTCTGCAAGTTTGTCAGTCATGTGACGAATGTGAGAAGGCTTGCCCCCAGCAAGTGATTGAGCGACCGGAAGGCTACCCTCAATTAAATCTTGAATACAATGACTGCAGTCAGTGTGGGGAGTGCCAAAAAGCTTGCCCGACTCAAGCTCTTTCATCCGCAATCAAAGATATTGGTGTGCGGCCGGAGTTCTCTGCTCGTTGTGCTAACCGCTTATCAGGTTACTGTGAACTTTGCGCCGAGCAGTGCCCCCATCAGGCTATAGATATTAGACAAAACCAAGTGCCAGTAGTGAGGGTTGATTCTTGTGATGGATGCGGTCAGTGTCGAACATCGTGCTATGGTGGTGCAATTACCATGGCTTTTCCAAAAAACTAACCTTCTTTCGCTAAACCTAATTTGATTGACTTCCCTTAGTGCATGTAAGGTATCTATTCATCCGCAATGGGTCTTACAGGGAAGGAAGCCGATGTCTATCAAGCTACACCAAGTCACACTTCAAACTGAACAACCGGACTCCAATACACCGGTCAACTGCTTATCGATTCCCCAGTTAGAAATACATCCTGACCAGCATTGGGCTTTCTTTTGCGCCAAAGGCGATGCTGGCTCGGTATTCGCTCAACTGTTGGTTAATGGAAAGGGGCTTGGCGAACAAGCAGATATTACCGGTGAAATCTCGGGTTTGCCGGAAAAGATAAGTTCGGTGTCCTTAGCCCAACAGCAGGTGTTGCTTGAGGAAGAACTTGCCAATGACGACACCGATTTTCTTGATAGGCTGGATAAAGGAACAAGTGTTGAGGAATTGATCGTTGCAAATTGTGACGATACGGAACAGGCAGAAAACCTGCTCACGCTATTGGATCTTCAAGGGCTTAGATATAGCGGATTTCGTCACCTATCTACCGGAGAAACCCGTCGAGTCATGTTCGCCAGGGCATTAGCGGAGCAACCTCAGTTGTTGATCTTAGAAGATCCTCTAGCTGGCTTGGATATTGCTCATCAAAAACAGCTCATTAGCCTCATTGAGCAACTGCATCAAGACTTGCAGGTTATATTAATCACTTCCCGTGAGCAGGCTTTGCCCGACAGTATTACCCATGTTGGTGTTTTCGACGAAGAGAAGCTCACCGGTATTTATCCACGAAGCGAATGGGAGTCTTTACCTTTACTGGCACACTTGCGGGCACAATCAAGTGAGCGCAGTGAAGCCATGCTGGCATTGATTCAGCAATACCAGCATCAAACCCAAATGGCTAATCCGTTAATTGCTATTCGCAATGGCAAGGTTGAATATACAGATAAATTGATTTTTGATGAGGTCAATTGGCAAATTAACAACCATGAGCATTGGCAGATCAGAGGGGCAAATGGTTGCGGTAAAAGTACGCTGCTGGGCCTGATATTTGGTGACCACCCCCAGTGCTACAGCAATGATATCGAGATCTTTGGGATCAAGCGGGGGAGTGGTGAAACGATTTGGGATATCAAGCAGCACATTGGTATGGTGTCTTCTGCTTTCCACCTTCAATACAGAGTTTCCTGCTCGGCGCTAGATACTATACTCTCTGGTTTTTATGACTCCATTGGTTTGTATCAGCAGCCGAGTATCGAGGAGATAAAGCAGGCCAGAGACTGGTTAGCTCTGTTACATATGTCGCACTTGGCCTCGACGTCATTTAAGCAACTTGAATACGGACAGCAGCGGCTATTGTTGGTGGCCCGAGCACTAATTAAACGGCCAAAGTTGCTGATCTTGGATGAGCCTTATCAAGGGTTAGATTTTCTCAATCGCCAATTGGTCAAGAATGCCTTGGAGATGATTGCAAAGAACCAATTAAGCCAGTTGCTTTATGTTTCCCACCACCCAGAAGATGCTCTGGACTGTATCCGCAATTTTGTGGATTTTGTTGGATCTGCAGAAACGGGGTATAAAACCATCATTACCCATAACAAACCCTAGGCATACGTGTTAGCGAGAACTTTATCACAGATGTAACTGCCTATAGGTATCGCTGAGGTTGCCGCGGGGGAAGGAGCATTACAAACATGAAGGCTGCGTGGGCTTTCGGCAAACAGAAAGTCATGGACTAGCGAACCGTCACTTAATACCGCCTGAGCGCGAATTCCTGCTGGGTAAGGGGTTAGATCTGAGGTTGTGAGTTGTGGGCAGTATTTATTGACCAGTTTGAGGTAGCCGGGTTTCCACCATGAGTTTTTAGTTTCGACTAATCCTGCCTTGAGGTGATTAGCGCTAACTTTCCAAAAACCTTTGAACGTTAGCATTTCGATTGTGTCTTTGGCACTGAAGTTGACCCGGCTGTATCCCTCTCGCTTCCAACCCTGCACGGCATTTGGACCAACGGTCACTGTGCCATCTATCATTCGGGTGAGGTGTACACCCAGGAAGGGTAAATCCGGATCAGGGATTGGGTAGATCAGATGGCTTACTATGTGGTTGTGCTGCGGCGATAGGCGGTAATATTCCCCTCGGTAGGGAATAATTTGAAACTCGGTATCGATGTTCATCATCTGTGTTAAGCGATCAGCCATCAACCCCCCACAGCAAATCAAGAACCGCCCTTGCAGCTGAAAAGGTTGGCCGTCGTTCTGGCAGTCAATAAAGAGAGTATCTGTCTGCTCTTGAATGGCAGTAACGGTTGAACGCTTGGCAATCACACCACCGAGTTGAACAAATAATTCTGCCATTTTATTGGTGACTTTTTTATAATCCACGATGCCTGTAGCATTGACCAATATGGCCCCAAGCCCTGTAATATTAGGCTCTTGTTGCTGTAACTGCTCTTGGTTTAGCAGCTTAACTTCAATGCCATTTTTTAAGCATCGTTTATAAAGTGCCTGCATTCTGTTTAATTCGGCATCGTCAGTAGCAACTAAGAGTTTGCCACATTGCTCAAAAGGGATTTGATGCTCAGTACAAAAAGCTTTGGTAGCTTTTTCTCCTGCTTTACAGAGTGTTGCCTTCAGGCTTCCTGGCGCATAGTAGACACCAGCATGAATTACGCCACTATTATGGCCTGTTTGATGTGCAGCAAGCGTGTCTTCTTTCTCTACGACGATAACTGATGCATCGGGGTGGCGTTGTATGAGTTGCCAAGCCGTTGATATACCGACAATACCACCACCGACAATGATGTAATCGTATACCTTATCCATTTGAGTTCCTTTTCGATGTGACAGCGGCAGAAAGAACTGCCATCCTATTGATGAGTATAGGTAAACCAAACTGCGAAAGCTGAGAGCTTGCCCACAGCGTATAGGACAAAAGAGGATACAGTTAACACTATGTATGTTGGTGATTAATTGTTCTATTTTGTATCTGAAAGGCATTTATCACAGTGAACTTAATCGGTTGGATATAAAGTATTTATTCAAGGTAGAGGCAAAGCTGGCAGGAGGAACCATACTTGTAACGTATCCCACGTGACTGATGTTTGTCAGAAGTTGCTTGGGTATAGCAATAGGAGCGTTCAGTGATGTTAAAGAAAGTCAGTGAGGTCGATTTTTATAAGTTATTCACCGTGATTGGTGGTTATTTTATTTTCTTTTTCAGTGCTTTTCATTTATTGATATGGATGAAGAGTAGCAACCTCTTGATCTATGCATTTGTTGTTCTTTCTGTTGTTGTCAGTACATTGCTGATATTGACTTTGTATAAGCTAAGGAAGAAGCGTCATTATCGTAGTTAACAAAGTTAACAAAGTTAACAAAGTTAGCAGTGATCAGCGTACAGAAATCAAAGTGATGTTCTTTAAGCAGGCCCGAATACAAAAAAAGCCAGCTTAGCTGGCTTTTTGCATGCGATTAAGCATACAGGCTTAGTACTTGCCCATGTAGGCATAACCTGTCATAAATGCCGCTTCTTGGAACTGGCGAAGGCCAGTTGCGCGGAATTCGATAGCAAGTGGATTGCGCTTTAGCTTTTGTTTGATTTCTTGGCTCGTCATGAAATCAACTTCAATGCCTTCAATTAATTGAATAGCGGCTTCAAGTTTGAAGCCAACCGCGCTACCTGCGAACTTACCACGTGTTTCACGCGTACGGATCACAACACGATCGATTTGGTAGTCATCCAGTAGCTTTTTGAAAGTCTGCTGGAATTTACGCATCTGCTCATTGTCCATTGAGTCTTGCATGATGAACTTTTGAGAGCGACACTCAGGAAGATCAAACAGACCGTCATTTTGGGAAAGAAGGCAAATTATGGCTTCGTTGCTACGAAGCTCAACAGCACAAATTTTCATGTAAACACCTAATAATGTAGTTAGCTGGGTATTTTAGGCAAAAGTGCAATAATTGCCAGAAATTAAATGATCCAGATAGCTAGTTTTATACCCAAATGACTTAGTTGTATAGCGGACCGTCGATTTCAAGCTGGGTTAACAACAAACGGGCATCCAGCTCTAGCTGGTGGTAGTCAGGCTCCATATGGTTGCATAACTGGTAAAATGCCTTGTTGTGATCTTTTTCTTTAACATGTGCTAATTCATGAACCACGATCATTCGCAGTAGAGGTTGTGGTGCCTGTTTAAAGATAGTCGATATCCGTATCTCATTTTTTGACTTGAGCTTGCTACCATGTACGCGCGACACAAAGCTGTGCATACCCAATGCATGGTTGACCATATGGATCTTGCTGTCGTAAGCCACTTTGCTGATTGGCGCTGATTTTTTCAGGTATTGATTTTTCAACTCGATGACATACTCATAGAGTGATCTTTCTGATTGGATAGCATGTTGCTCTGGGTATTTGCTTAGCAGGTATCGCTTGAGGTTACCTTGCTCAACAAGTTGACTGACTTGGTTAATGAGTTGATCGGGGTAGCCTTGTAGGTATTTTAATTCTTTCATATGAAGAGTCAGACGCAGGGTGAAAGCGCGATTTTAAACATTTTGTGAACGGTGGGCAATGCTACGTCCGCTCTATCACTGCAATCAGTTCTAAACTTGAAATAAAGTGCTGATAAGGAAAAGGAGATAAAGATGGAGTTACGTTTGCCACCCCCGCTAATACTAATTATTACCTTATGTTGTATGTACGGTCTTGCTCAATACTGGCCACTTTATACTTTTGCTTTTGTCGCTCAGCCTTACTTAGTACTGCTTTTTTGTCTTATTGGTACCATCCTTGGTCTTAGCGCTGTTTGGTCTTTTTCGAAGGCCAGAACAACCATTGATCCTCGATTTCCCAATAAAACATCTAAGCTTGTTACGGCCGGGATCTATCGTCATTCACGCAATCCGATGTACTTAGGATTGTTTTGTTTCTTATGTGCAGCATTCGTTTATCTATCCGCGCTAAGCCCATTAGCCATGATAGGGCTGTTTGTGTTCTATATGAACAACTTTCAGATTGCCCCTGAGGAAGCGGTGCTGCAAGCGATGTTTGGTGAGCAGTTCGATCAATACTGTCGAAAAGTTAGACGCTGGTGTTAAACTGGAGGTAATTGCTTCTAAATACTTCTCTTTTGCTTGCAAAAAAAGCTGACAAAGCGCTACCACTGGAAAAAACGAGATCAAAAGTAACGGTGCTTTGCACTCGTTATGCATACCGGAATCATGGCGGCCGCGATGTTAATTATTTGGCTGGAAACAAAAAGACCATTGCTGGGGCTATGGTAAATAATAGCGATATCAATATTTTGAATATATGTAGAAATACCATGATGACGTCAATCTGCTACAAATGTCACTTGGGTATAAACTATTGAGGTAGCCGGATTCTAAGAGGAACAAGCATGAGTTATGTCCATGGTATCCATCTTGAGGTCGATAGGTTAGATGATCAGGTTTTTATGGAGTTGAAGGCTGTTGGCACCTTGACCCATTCAGACTACGAAAAAATTACGCCATTGATTGAAAAAGCGCTAGAAGGGATAGACGACCCGATTGTTAATGTTTACATGGACGGAACCGATTTTGAAGGCTGGGATCTTCACGCTGCTTGGGATGATCTCAAATTAGGGCTGAGATTTGGCCGTAAATTCAACAAAATTGCTATTTATGGTAATCAACATTGGCAAGAAGTCATGAGTAAGGTGGGAAGTTGGTTTGTCAGTGGTGAAGTTCGGTATTTCGAAGACTCTCTAGAGGCGATTAGTTGGCTGCGGGAAGAATAAGCTGGCTAGTATTGAAACTGTGTATACATTAAGATATTGATAGTTTTGGGGATAGGTCAGCAGACCCTAATAAAATGAGAAATTTCGCTACAGGTATGGTGAAAATGAAAAGGAAAGTAATTGCGTCTGGGGTTCTGTTGTCATTGTTTTCTATGAATGCATGGTGTGATGAAGATGTAACAGCACAGATGGAGCTTGAACCGGCGGTTCAAGCTCCAGGTTTTCAGTACTTTGTTGGACTGCGTGGTGGGGTTAACTTAATTGGCAGTGATAACACGGCTTCTGTGACCACAGGTGATATCGACTCTGATGATGACGATTTTGGCGCTTTTGGTGCGCTGGATTTAGGGGTGTACACGCCAAACAAGCAAGGGCGTATTTACTACAGCTTTGAATACCATACAACGACCACTCAGTTTGACGATGAGGATGCTTATGATATTAACGTTGGGCTCCACCTTTTAAATGCGGATCATATTTTCCGCTCACAAGCATCAGTTAAGCCTTTTGTTGGTCTCCATATAGGTTATGCGTTTGCTGAAACAGACTCTGATTTTTCGGGCAGTTATGACGACAGCGGTGTTGTTTTTGGCATCCAAGCCGGTTTGGGCTGGGAGGTCATCGACGACTTGGGACTTGAAGTAGGCTTACGTCATACCGTGTTGCCGTCAGAACGTCGTTCTTGGCAAGCTGAAAACAGTGCTGGCGATTCAGTGACGGTTGAAACTCAGCTTAAAGGGGTGACATCTGCGTATCTTGGCGCCACCTATCGCTTTTAGTGGGTGCGAGGTTTGCTTGAGCGGTTTACTCAGGAACATAGCTGCGTATAATGCCATGCCGCAACCAGAATCAGTAAGGACTTCAGTTTGAAGCTATTTGTTAGAGATCTTACCGTCATCGATTCCTCTTACCTTTGCCAACATCGAGGTATGGTAGGAGAGAGTTGGATCCTCGATGTGGTAATGTCGGGCGAGTTGAATGAAATGAGCATGGTGCTAGATTTCAGCCGGGTAAAAAAACAAATTAAACAGATTGTTGATGAATACGTCGATCATCGATTGATTGTCCCGAGCCAAAGCGATGCAATTCGTACAGCAGTAACTAAACCAGGCTATGCTACCGTTGATTTGTTGCGTGGAGACAAAAGCCTTCATCTACACTGCCCTGAGCAGGCTTATTGCTTGATCGAAGACAGTGAAGTCACTATCGAATCTGTCACTCGTCATATTTACAAAGTACTAGAAGGTCAGTTACCTGAGAATGTTCAAGGGTTGGAGATAACACTTCGCCATGAGCCGATCGCAGGACCTTTCTATCATTACAGTCATGGCTTGAAAAAGCATGATGGAAATTGCCAACGTATTGCACATGGCCACCGCTCTCCGATTGAGTTGTTGATCAACGGGCAGCGAAATATAGAGCTTGAGCAGCAGTGGGCGCAGCGTTGGCAAGAAATTTATCTTGGCAGTGCAGAGGATGAATGTACGTTGGCTGATCTTAATTTGAGCCCGTTTGCCGCAGAGGTGAATGAACAAAGTCATCATGCATTCCGTTATACGGCGCCTCAGGGTGAGTTTGAGTTAGCGATTGCTAAAAGTGATGTTGAGATGATCGAAACCGATACAACGGTAGAACTGCTTGCGCTTTATATCGCAGAGCAGGTCAGTGAATCTGTTGAGATCGGTTCAACGGTTGATGTTATTGCTTATGAAGGTGTTGGTAAAGGCGCCATTGCATCAGCGGCAGGTCGGCTGAACGCGTAGTTGATAACGCTTACGTTATACCAACCTACATAATAAATATTTGATCAACGACTTATCCAGATTGATTAGTAAAAGCCCCATGAACTTAAGTGATGGGGCTTTTTCCTTTTTAAAGAATAAAGAAGATCAAAGCTGATCTTCAATCGGTAATAATCCGGCAAACCATGCTGAAAATCGCAGCCAAATACTGGCATCTGGTTCTGAACGAGTAATAGTGCCGCGTAAGTCGTTATGCCATTCTATTTTGCCATCTTCATTTAAAGCTAATCGGTATGTATTTTTGCGCAGATTACGGTCAATTTCTTGGTAGACAATTTTGCCGAACTCTTCAGATTCAATCAAAACGCCCATTTCTGTATTCAGGTAGGCAGAACGGGGATCAAAATTAAACGATCCGACGAAGAGGTTTTTACGATCGATAATGAATGTTTTTGCATGCAAGCTGGTACGTGAGCTACCCAGCCAAGAACGCTTTTTTTTCAGGCTAGGATCAACTTTCACCTCATAGATTTTTACACCACCGGCAAGAAGTGGCTTTCGATATTTGGCGTACCAACCATGGACGGCGAAAACATCATTCGACGCCAGTGTATTCGTAATAATCGTGATATCAATGCCCTCTTCAACCGCTTGAGTTAATGCATCGGCCCCTTGCTCTGTTGGCACAAAATAAGGGGAGATCAATAATAATTCATCATCGGCTTGGTTGATAACAGCACTTAGTTGGTGAAGCATAAGGTCAGTATCTTCTGGGGAGTAGACTTTTGAGGGCAAGTCATAATGGACTTCAGCCTTACCCCAGTAAAAATCCAAGCTTTCATTTTTTATATGTTGAGCCAGAGGCAGATCTGAAAGAGTCTTAATGTATCTCGAGTGCTTGAAGTTACGTTTTAGGTCATCCTCCCAGCTTTTGATCCTTGCCTTCGTGGGTTTTGTTGCATCGTGAACAAAAGACTCAATGGGTGTAGATGCATGCGCCGGAGCAAACCGGACACCTATTCCGGCATTATCCGGACAGTCATTCCCCCCGTTTTAATCCGGACACCCATTCCGATTTAACCCGGACGATTTTGGCCTTACTCCGGAATCACTGTCCGGTTTAGCGGAAACCCTGTCCGGATACTCCGGAACTCCAATCTTTTCTCTTTTAAATCA
>NZ_JANEYT010000076.1 GCF_024357955.1 Photobacterium pectinilyticum | reverse complement strand
TACGGTGACATTGTTGACAAGGTATGTATGGCTTGGAACCTGTTTTTGACGAGTCCTCAAAGGGTATCAAAAATGTGTTCAAGAGAGTGGATCAACCTGACCAGTTAATTTTCCAGTTTGGTATAAACGCTCTCAAGCCGATATCGCTCAGGAAACCGTCGCCTTATTTCATCTTTATGATGAGGTGGCCCATCAGTTTGCGGTTGAACGTGGATTAACTGCGGGTGTGATCGGTAGTAAAGGGGTGGGCCCTCAGGTGCAAGCCTTAAGAAAACAAAGAACTCTTGCGGACAATGCTTATCAGTCATTACTGGCATTCACCCCCGAGTATTTGGATAGCCAAGCCGTTGAACCGCTGTTGGGAGCGGTTCGTTCGCAATTGGATAAGCGCCAAGTAATCCGACAGCAAGTCGATACGTTGCAGCTGGTTGACTCCCCGTTTGCCTATTACTCAAATATTAATCGGTTGGCACTGGATAACCTTTCGATATTGTTAGCACAAATAAGCAATGCTGAGCTCAAGCAAGAGATGCAGGGCTTGCTGCAGTTGCTGATCACCAAAGAGCAGGCAGGAATGGCACGTGGGGCACTCAATGGAGTATTCGCTAGTCAGCAATCAAGCCTCGACCGTTATGCGCAAATCCAGGGATATATCAACGACGAAGCTTATGCGATCCGTCAAGCTCGCTTACTGCTAGGCGGGAATAATTATCAGTAACTTGAAACCATCATACGTTCAAATACTTGGCAGCAAGTGATGAGCATTCAACAGCAGTTTTTAGCCCAGAAAGCATCACTGTCTGCTATTGAAGGCCCTAGTGCACCGAACTGGTTTGGGTTAGCCACAGAGCGAATTGCCGCAGTCAAAGGCCTACGTGATCAGATGGCTGCTGAATTAACGGCCAACGTGCAAGCTGAAAAGCAAGGTGTTGCTAATCAATTGTGGTTTTTTTCTGGCCTCGTTGCACTCATTATTCTTCCTTTGATTTTGTTCACCATTTTTTCTATCAAACGGTTAGCTCAGCGTGTCACTGCTTTTTCAGACAAACTATCAACGATGGCGGCAACGAAAGATCTAACCATTCGCCTTGCTGATAGTCGCGATGATGAAATTGGGAAGATCGGTAAGAAGCTGGATAGATTGTCGGATAGCGTAAGCGATACGCTTTACAAGGCCCATAGTGTCGCGTGCCAAACCCAGCAAGAGATGGCAGAGATGGTGAAGTTAATTGCACTGGCAAGCACGGACAGTCAGCAAACTCATACCCGTTGCGACAGTATTGCCACCGCAATGACCGAAATGGCACAAACCAGTGAACAGGTTGCCGGTATTACCAATGATGCGCAACACAGTACCGAATTGGCTCGTGCAAGTGCGGACTCGAGCTATGTCCAAAGTGAACAATCACAACAGACGACCTCGCGGCTGCTAGATAGTGTCAATGAGACGTATCAGTGCATAGAGACTCTTGAACAGCAGATGAAAGGGGTGACCGTTATTCTTGATACGATCAACGCTATTTCTGAGCAAACCAACTTATTGGCACTGAATGCAGCGATTGAAGCTGCAAGGGCGGGTGAGCAAGGCCGGGGGTTTGCCGTCGTCGCAGATGAAGTAAGAACCTTGGCCCAGCGGAGTAAAACATCCACTGAAGATATTCGTCAGCTACTCGACGGTATTACCCAGAATGCTAAAGCGTCATACACTAATATGCAGCAAAGTCGTGAGGCCACGATGGAAACTCAGGAAGTGGTCTCTGAAGCTAAATTATTGGTAGAAGGGCTGATTGGTAACGTTAATGAAATTGCCGAGTTCAATATTGGTATAGCGACGGCAGCGAGTCAGCAATCCCAAACAGCTAAAAGCGTGGATGCCGATATTGATGGTTTGCTGGAACTGGCCGGCAATACCATGAAGGCAATAGCGGATATTCACAATGAGATGAATATGATCAAGCAGCGCATGGTGGAGCTGTCATCAGAAGTCGATAAGCTCCACATCCATACTGCGAGCGCGTAGGTGTTGGCCGTAAGGTTTGATGATCATCAGGGGCGGTTTTGCCCCTGATTATTGTAGGTAATACCAATCTGGATAAGTCGTTGATCAAATATTTATGTAGGTTGGTATAAGCTGCTACTTCAGAATGCCCCTATAATACCGCTGCATTTGGCTCGATAAGCGTTTCAAAGAATAGGCATAAGTCCAGCACGCCATGCCGTTGTCCAGCCGAGGTGGCGGTTGTCAGCGAATTTAACTCAACCGCTTTTCCCACCATTCACGAGCCATCGATAGCGCTTGTTCCTGTTCGCTACAAATGCCGATCATCTTCAGCACAATTGCTAAGGTCGAAATCACCGCATATTCACCGTAATGGTTTTCTGCCTCACCAAGCCAGACTTTCTGCAAGAACTCCCCACTGATCTCGCCGTGTTTACCAGAGGCGCCTTCCAAGTAAGTCGGCCACTCTTCAGTAAATAACTGGCCTTGGGTGACACCTGATAAACGGCATGCGGTACGTGGACTGCGCTCACTCTCACCACCTTCGCCTTTGAAGGCGACCATGTTGTTGTCTCCCACTAATTGGGCGGCTTCGGCGTGGAGTTGCTCATAGCCCTGATGGAAAATGCCATGAATCGCATACGGTGCAGCCGTTGGGTTGAGTGCCCGGGCTACGGTGTTGAGCGGGGTTCTAAGCCCCACTAACTTACGCAATGCCAATAAGTCGATGAGTGGCTCGCAATAGCTTGAAAGCGGGATATAGCAAATATTCTCTTCGGCAAGGATCCGTCTCGCTTCATCCGGTGTCGCGGCCTGCTGGATACTCAGTGCAGGACATGCACTTTCAACCTGATATTTGATCGCGTCAATAACCATATGACCGCTTAGCATGACACGGATGCCATTTTGCGCGAGTAGTTTGGCAGCGAGCAAGAGCCAAGGTGGTTGGCGGCGTTTACCGGCAAAGCATGGCCAGTCAACATCGACATCGAGCTCACGCCAGTCTGCTGAGATCCGGCCACGTAGAGATTGAATGTACCCAGCGGCTTCTTCGCTCGTTTCGCAGCGGACCCGTTGCAGCATCAGCAGGGTGGCCAGTTGCAATAACTCGGCTTTGCCGTCGAGGTACATATCCAGCGCTTCACGCGCTTCGTCTTGGGTGAGCGAGCGACCGCCCTTTTCTCCGCGGCCAACGTGTTTAATAAATTCTGAAAAAGCAGTCATGGTGTCTTCCGTGTCAATGTGCTCAAGTATATTAACACTAAGTTAATAAATTTATTCATATAATGAAACAGGGTTGTCGTCCGGATATTTCTACACTTTCGTCAGTGCTTGCCTACACTTATCTCTGGAAACTAAGTAATAGCGCAGTCAATAAGGATGAGTGTGATGAATAAACGTATGACGTTAGGAGTGTTGCTGGCAGTGATGTCTCTAGGGGCAAATGCAACTGAAGGTCGGGCGATAGAGTACAAGGTTAATGATGAGGCCTATGAGGGATACTATATATCGCCATCTGAGGAGGCGCCATTAGTGTTGCTTATTCACGACTGGGATGGTTTGACTGACTATGAAGTCAAGCGAGCTCAGATGCTGGCAGAACAAGGCTATGCGGTGTTTGCTGCTGATTTGTTTGGTGCTGGGATCAGGCCGACCGAAGTGAAAGATAAGCGTCAGCATACCGGAGAGCTCTACAAAGACCGACAGAAAATGCGTGATTTGATGAATGGCGCGCTACAAATGGCGGACTCGCTGGGGGCCAATACCGATAAGTCAGTAGCGCTGGGTTATTGCTTTGGCGGCGCGGCTGTACTTGAGTTGGCTCGTTCTGGCTCCGACATGAAAGGTTTTGCCACCTTCCATGGTGGGTTGAAGACTCCGGAAGGTCAGGATTATTCAAAAGCAAAAGGTAATATTTTAGTCCTTCATGGGGCTGCGGATGCCGCGATCTCGATGTCCGACTTTGCGGTGTTATCAGGTGAATTGGAAAAAGACGGCGTGAGCAATGAAATGATTGTGTACAGCGGTGCACCACATGCTTTCACTGTCTATGGCTCAGATAACTACCGTCAGGATGCCGATTTTAAATCGTGGCAGCGTTTCCTAACTTACCTTGATGATGTTGAGTGGTAGATGACGATTTAATTGTCTGTATTGCAAAAAAAACAACTAATTAAGACCGATAACTCGCTAGGAAAAGATATTTTAAAAGTGGGTTAATGGTCTCTGTTGTTGATTATTTAGCGGAATCAGCTGCAAGTTTTATTAAAATTAAAATAACCTTCATGTAATCCATTAACTCTAGGTATATTCTGGCTGCGCGCTAGCTTAGTGTTGATATTCTGCTTCGGGTTGCTGGCGTATTGTCATAAATTGTTCATTAACTCTGATTAGTTTCCTTCTCGATTTTAATAATTTATAGATGGATATCTAATGAGTAAACAGCCTTTTAAATATCTAGCTCTGGCTACTATTGTTGCTGGGTTAGTAGGATGTAACAGTAGTTCGTCAACAGATGGAAAGACGGATGAAAAAAGCATTCTAATGAATGTGCGATTAATTGAAACAACAGATTTGCACTCGAATGTTCGATCATTCGATTACTTTGCATCAAAAGGCAATCAAGAATATGGTCTGGCCCGTACAGCCGTCATTATTCAAGAAGCTCGAGATGAAGTGGATAATTCACTATTGTTTGATAATGGGGACCTTATTCAAGGCAGCCCGATGGGAGATTATATTGCTGACTTAGGTGTAGATCACTTGAAGCGATATCCACACCCGGTTTATAAAGCAATGAACTATTTGCAATATGATGCTGCCAATGTTGGTAATCATGAATTCAATTATGGCCTAGACTTTCTCGATGCTGCCATTGATCATGCTCAGTTCCCTTATGTAAGTGCCAACGTTTTTGAGTTTGATGAAAATGCCATTCGTTCTGGTAAGGTTCAATTAAATACCGAAGAGTGTAGTTTCGATATTGAAGATCACTATGCCGGAGACTACAATGAATTTTTTGACGAGTACCAGCCATACTTTAACCCATATGTGATTTTGGACCGTGAATTCATTGCTGATGATGGAAACCATTACCCGGTAAAAGTCGGTGTTATTGGTTTTGTTCCGCCACGAATTATGGACTGGGATAAACGCCACCTTGAGTGTAAGGCAATGGTTGCGGATATCGCTAAATCAGCCGAATACTATGTCCCTAAAATGAAGGCTGCGGGGGCTGATATTATTGTTGCAGTTCCGCATTCAGGTTTGACTAACTCGCACAACGTTGAACCATTCATGGAAAATGCGGTGTGGCAACTGGCACAAATTGACGGTATTGATGCCTTAATGTTTGGTCATGACCATAAGAACTTCCCAACAACAAGTGATGCCTATGACGGTATTCCAGGAGTAAATCCTGAGGAAGGAACTATTTTTGGTAAGCCTGCTGTTATGCCTGGTTTCTGGGGGAACCATATTGGTGTTATCGATCTAAACCTTAAGTCAGTCAACGGAGCAACTTGGACCGTTGAAGCGAGTAAGGCTGAAGTACGTGACTTGAAACCGTATACCCAAGATGCAGTGGTGAACTGGCTGGTAGAAGATGATCACCAAGGCACAATAGACTTTATGGCGGAAGAAATTGGTGCGATAGAAGAGCCTATCAATAGCTTCTTCTCGAATATTGTCCCTGATCTGTCGGTGCAAATTGTTAACGAAGCGCAATACCAAAAAGGTTTGGAGTGGCAGGATGAAGGTGTCTTTGGCGAAGAGAACAAAGATCTTCCATTGCTATCGGTATCCGCTCCCTTCAAAGGCGGTCGAGGCGGTCATAAAGATTACACCAACATTACTGATGATGCGCTTACCCGTGCGAGTGTTGCCGATCTTTATGTGTTTGATAACAACACGCCTTCAGTTCTTAAATTGACGTTTAAAGATGTTATTGAGTGGTTGGAGTCGGTTGCTTCCCAGCAATACCAGCAAATCACGGATGACAATCATGCCCTGTTGCATCAAACATTCCGTACTTATAATTATGATGTATTCTTTGGCGGCTTTGATTTGGATGATTTGCAGTACGAGATTGATGTCTCTGTCCCGTCGCGTTATTTAACCAAAGCCAATGGCACACTTGAAACCGATGAAGACGATAACTTCATTGTTCGTGAGCAATACAACCGTATTAAGAACTTTACTTATAAAGGTGAAACGGTTGAGCTAGACGATTATGTTCTGGTTGTAACCAATAACTTCCGCGCAAGTAGTACTTATCCTGGGGTGGGTAACTCAGACCGTATCTATGATGACGAGGCTGACACTAACCGTGACATTGTTGCTGAATACCTTGATATGCGTGCTGAAGAAGCCATTGAACAATGCAATGATAATGCTGACTGTGATGATCCAGTGATAGAGTTTGAAAACATGCACAATTTTAAACTTGTGGGTGCTGAAGGAAAAACCGTGACCTTTATGACATCTGGCTTGGTAGACGCCGCTACATTTGCCGAAGACCATATTGAGTCTGGTTTGCTTAAGGCAACCGATGATACTGGGATTATCGAAGATAAGTCTGGTTACCGTGTGTTTGAAATGAACATGCAATAAAGCAAGTGACTTGAACCTATAATGAAGCCAGCAGAACTCCTGCTGGCTTTTTGCTATCTGAACCTTTGTAATGACCTACAGTCAAAAAAGAAACCGCTGCGAATGAAGCAGTGTCCGAATATAAGGATGACCAATATGCTCTATGTCACGACCCCTGAGGTTTACGGCCGCGAAATTAAGGAAGTTCTAGGTACTGTCACTGGCAACGTGGTGCAGTCCAAGCATGTTGGCCGCGATATCATGGCGGGTTTCAAGACTATCTTCGGCGGTGAAATCCGCGGCTATACTGAGATGCTGACCGAAGCCCGGCAGGAGGCGACTCAGCGCGCGATAGCCGAAGCGGAAGCATTAGGTGCCGATGCAATAGTGAATGTCCGTTTTACCACGAGTGCAATTATGCAGGGCGCATCAGAAATCTTGGTTTACGGCACGGCGGTGAAACTGAGATAGGTTATCTATCCAGTTCCGAAAATGGCTAGTATTGTCCAACCGGCGGGGTAGACTAAAAAGAAGAGTTAGCTGCCCAGCAATCAACACCGTACGGAAGGACAAGCTGCCATGATGACCCCCGCCCAATGCCAGCAAGCCCGTTTGGCGCGTGACAGACGCTACGATGGTTTGTTCTTCACTGCGGTGAAAACCACCGGTATATATTGCCGTTCGATATGCCCGGCTCCCTCCCCATTGGAAAAGAATGTTGAGTATTACCCTTCGGCAGTGGCTGCCGCTCAGGCGGGCTACCGCCCTTGCTTGCGTTGCCGTCCGGACAGTGCACCGGGTTCGCCAGCATGGCAAGGGAAAAGCACGACCTTTGTAAGGGCGCAGCGTTTAATTGATGAAGGGGCATTGGTGGATGGTGACTTGGCGCATTTGGCGGAACGACTCGGTGTGACCGATCGCTACCTGAGGAAATTATTCAACGCTGAAATGGGTCTGTCGCCAAAAGCGTATAGCCTTTACCAACAATGCTTGCTGGCTAAAAAGTTACTGCACGAAAGCCAATTGCCCATTACCGATATTGCCTTGGCAAGCGGTTTTAACAGCATCCGCCGCTTTAATGATTGCTTCCACAAACACTTCTCGTTAACGCCGTCGCAAGTACGTAAGCAGCTTACTCAAGCAGAGGTGAGTCGTAATACGGAAAACCAAACTCAGACTGTGACGGTTACCCTGTCGTATCGTCCGCCTTATGACTGGGAGTCGGTGCAAGAATTTTTTGCCTCTCGTTTGATTGAAGGCTTGGAGTGGCTGGACGAAACCAGTTATGGTCGAACGTTCGGCAAAGAATACGGGCAGGGCTGGTTTACCGCTTATCATCAGGCGGATAAAGCGCAATTTCGGGTTGAACTAAACTTGTTCGATTTGCAGTGCTTACCACGAGCGATTGCTAATATTCGTCGTTGTTTGGATTTGGATGCGGATTCAGCGGTGATTGATAGTGCGATTGAAGCGGCAATGGGGCAACCCTTGAGCCAAACGGGCCTCCGTCTGCCGGGGACTTGGAGTCCGTTTGAGGCAGGTATTCGAGCTATCTTGGGCCAGCAGGTATCAGTAAAAGCAGCGCGTAACCTCACTGAGAAGCTGATTTTAATGAATCCGGATAACCTTCCTGAGCGACTGTTCTTCCCTGAACCTGACGCTTTTGTTGACTATGACTTGGGCCAACTGGGTATGCCAGAGCGTCGCCGGGAGACCTTGCGGGTATTTGGCCGTTATGTTGCTGAGCAGGGTATAGAGGAACCGGATGAGTTATTGGCTCTGCCTGGAGTCGGGCCGTGGACAGTGGATTACCTGAAACTGCGCGGCTTGAGTGATCCCAATATATTTCTTGTCGGTGATTTGGGGGTGAAAAAAGCGCTGCAGAAACTGCAAGAACAGCGGCAAGACAAACCCGGTATGCCGCCTTTCCAATCAGAGTTGGCTATGCCTTGGCAAAGTTATTTGACCTTATATTTATGGAAAACATTATGAGTAACCAACTGATCAATACCCCTATCGGTTGGCTGAATGTAGTAGCGAGTGTCAATGCGATTACCGCGATTGAGTTTGATGCTGATCCAGATCTACAACAGCAGCCTTCTGAGACAACAGAACAGTGCTGCCTGCAACTGGCAGAATACTTCAATGGTCAGCGAGAGAAGTTTGACGTTGAACTGGATATGGCAGGTACGGCATTTCAACAAACAGTTTGGCAGGCGTTGAACGGCATCGGGTACGGGGATACATGCTCTTATGGTGATATTGCTAATGATATCGGTAACCCAAAAGCAGTGCGTGCCGTTGGGGCGGCCAATGGCAAAAATCCCGTCCCCATTATTGTGCCGTGCCACCGAGTGATCGGTAGTTCTGGCAAGTTGACGGGCTATGCCGGTGGGCTGGACATCAAGGTTTGGCTGCTTGAGCATGAAAAGCTGCATTTCGTTAAATAGCTATGCTCGACTTAATACGCGGCCTTGAAGTCACTTCAGCACCAACATTTATTGATTTCCTTGCTATTGCTAATCACGAAATTCCGATAGGGTGACACCAGTAATGGTATTTAGTGATTCGTTTTGGAGTAGACAATGATTATTGAGCCAGTGATCAAAGGCGTAGTGGCTCGCTCGGCCCATCCTTATGGCTGCCAGCAAGCGGTGCGTAAGCAAATTGATTATGTGAAACAAGCCAAGCCGATTGAGCGAGGTGCGAAGCGAGTGCTGGTACTGGGGGCCTCTTCAGGGTTTGGCTTGGCATCGCGCATTGCCCATACTTTTGGTGGTGCAGAGGCCGATACCGTTGGTGTGTCGTTTGAGCGTGGCCCTAGTGACCAAGGAGTCGGCAGTGCGGGCTGGTATAACAATATCTTCTTCAAGCAAGAAGCTGAGAAAGCAGGCAGAGTTGCGACAAATATTGTCGGTGATGCGTTCTCACAGCAGGTTCGCCAGCAAGTGATCGAGTCGGTCAAAAGCGATCTTGGCGGTAAGGTTGATCTTGTGGTGTATAGCTTGGCAACCGGGGTTCGGCCGAACCCTGAAACTGGTGATATGTGGCGATCGGTGATCAAAACCACAGGCAAGCCAGTGGTGGGGCCAACATTGAACCTTGAAACCGATAGCCTAGCGGAAATGACCGTTGAAACCGCAACCGATGACGAAGTTGCCGACACGGTAAAGGTGATGGGTGGAGAAGACTGGGCCAGTTGGGTGCAGTGCTTGTCTGACGCGGGGGTTCTGGCTCACGGTTGTCGTACCGTGGCTTATTCTTATATTGGCCCAGAAGTGACTTATCCTATCTATCACCAGGGCACCTTAGGTCGGGCGAAAGAGCACATGCATACCACTGCCGAAGAGATCAATACACAGCTTGTAGCAATTGGTGGGCAAGCCCATGTAGCGGTGTGTAAAGCCTTGGTGACCAAAGCCAGTGTGTTCATACCTGCTTTTACGCCTTATATTCTTGCTTTGTTCAAGGTGATGAAAGAGAAGGGCACCCACGAAGGCTGCATTGAACAGATGCAGCGTTTGTTCAATGCACGGTTCTATTCCCCAAAAGAGACTGAGCAAGGTGTACTAACCGATGAGCAGCGTTTGATCCGGATGGATGATTGGGAGCTGGCATCTGATGTGCAGCAGCAGGTCAGTGAAATCATGGCCGAGATGACCGCTGAGAATTTCACCCAATTGGGTGACTATAAGGGGTATAAACAGGACTTCATGGAGCTCAATGGCTTTGGTTTTGAGGGTGTTGATTACCAACAAGACATCACGCTAGAGAGTCTTAAAGCCTTGCAGTCGTAACGACGGGCACTGCCGTCAATGGGATAAGCATCCTTGCGAATAATATCGTCATTTTATTGTCGCCTGAATATCGGTGATGAGAATGGCGATTTTTATTTTCTCACTAATGAAACATTTCTTGCTTGAAAATACCACCTTAGGTTGGTGCCTTATCAGTATTGAGATCATAAAACCTCAATATAGTTAATTGTGTTTTAGGATAAATCTGGTCTAATCACCGAAGAATCATTACAATCAGTTCAATAAAAAAACAACAAAGAATGCAGTGATTATGGTTGAACGTCGTCACTTTAGTCGTATTTTATATCAGGCTCCAGCTACGCTAATGAATGCCAATGGTGAATGGCAGGCGGAAGTTCTGGACTTGTCCCTGCAGGGGATCTTACTGACCAAGCCGGAGAGCTGGTTAGCGCAAGATACTGACGATAAATATTTTTTATCGTTTTTCCTGCACGACTCTGACATTGAGCTGCGGATGGAAACCCAGCTGGTTCACTATGATGCTGCTTATTTACGTATGCATATCTTCCATATTGATTTAGAAAGTGCCGGGCACCTCCGGCGTTTGGTCGAATTAAATGTTGGCACTGATGAACTATTACATCGTGAGCTGGAACAACTAGCTGATTTGCAAAACCATCTCGACGAGTCGTGAATTGTTATCATGTCAGAAAACATTTGTATTTCGGTGTCCGATCATCGTGGCACCTCTCATTATCTTATTAACCGCTTTAAGAAACGTTATATCGGCCTTGCGGTCGCTGCACTGTTAACTGCAGCGGCAGGCGGTGGATACGGTGTTTATACCCTTTATCAAGATAACCTTCATTCTACGCTGCAGCTAAGCCAACTTAATGTTCAGGCGCAGCAGCTAAGCGCTTCCCTGTCTGAGGAAAGTGCTAGTAACCGTGAGTTGATTGAAGAGCTTAATGAGAAAAAAGCGGAGCTTGATGCCCTTTCCCTGCGTATCGATGACGTAGAAACCATTCTTGGTCTGCAAACAGACGAAGCTGGCGAAGTGGTTACCCTAGAAGAGCGAGTCGACAGCGCTGCGATTAGCTCGGCAGTAAGGGGCACTTTGTTCCGGATGATCCCTAATGGCAATCCGACGCCGGGGATCAGGATGTCATCGCAATTTGGTACTCGGATCCACCCGGTAACGGGGAAACGCAAGCGCCATTTGGGCTTGGATTTTGCTGCAAATACCGGCACTGAGATCTATGCGCCAGCAGATGGTGTGATAGAGGTGATTCGACCAAGCAACAAGGGGTCAGGTAACTTTCTCAAACTCGATCACACCATGGGCTTTACCTCCACGTATTCTCATATGGACAAATTCAATGTGAAGCGTGGTGAGTTTGTCCGTAAAGGTGAATTGATTGGCTGGACGGGCAATACGGGGTTGTCGACGGGGCCCCATTTGCACTATGAGATCCGTTTTTTGGGACGAGCCTTGAATCCTCGACCATTTGTTGAGTGGACACCGGATAACTTCGATAGCTTGTTTGAAAAAGAAAAAACGGTGCAATGGGCTTCCTTGCTCAATATGATCAATAATGTGGTGTCGATGCAGGTACAACTCACCCAGTCGCCTCATATTACGCGGCCTATCCAAACGGCAAGCAATGAAAAAGGCCAGGCAGGAGAGGAAGGCTGAGTCATCGACTTATCTTTGCTGCGTATTGGCATTAACAACGGTTGTGAAAGGAAACGCTATGACTCGTGAGCTCTATATTGGTGTAATGTCAGGTACCAGCCTAGATGGCGTAGATACTGCATTGGTGGCATTTGACAGCGAGTCTCATCAAGCTTTAAAACTTGAACTGCTGGCAACCGATGCTTACCCGATGCCAGATACGTTGAAATCGGCATTGCTTGATGTATGTATGGGCCAGGCGACAAATCTAAAGCAAATTGGCCAGTTGGATCACCAATTGGGGCACCTGTTTGCTGGTGCAGTTAATCAACTACTGGAAAAGGCGGAAATAGAGGCTTCCGTTGTAATGGCTGTGGGTAGCCATGGGCAGACGGTATACCACCAACCGGATGGTGATTACCCATTCACCATGCAGCTGGGTGATGCCAATATCGTAGCAGCTAAAACCGGTATTACCACCGTCGCCGACTTTCGCCGCAAAGATATGGCGCTGGGAGGGCAGGGAGCGCCGTTAGTCCCAGCGTTCCACAAGGGCTTATTTTCCGAACAAGACTCGACCACGGTGGTATTGAATATCGGCGGTATTGCCAATATTTCGGTGCTTAGACCCGAACAGCCTGTCATTGGTTACGATACTGGACCGGGTAATATGTTGATGGATGCTTGGGTGTATCTCCATCATGGCCAGAAATATGACAAAGATGGCGTCTTTGCTGCGTCAGGTAAGGTCTGTCAGCCTTTGCTTGCGAAGTTGATGGCTGACCCCTATCTTGGCCGTTCATACCCGAAAAGCACGGGGCGCGAGCACTACAACTTACCTTGGCTGGAAGAGCAATTAATTGGCTTGGCTGAGACGGTGTCCGAGCAGGACGTGCAGGCAACGTTGTTGCAGTTTACTGCACAAACCATTGCCGAGCAGGTGGCCTGTTTTGCCCACGGTGAGCAGCCACGTTTGTTGGTGTGTGGCGGTGGGGTGAATAATTCCCTCCTTATGTCTCGCCTTGCTGAACTATTACCGGCCTGGTCTGTGGCCAATACCGGTGATGCTGGCATAGATCCTGATTATATGGAAGCGATGGCCTTTGCCTGGTTGGCTCGTCAACGTATTCATGGCCATCCGAGTAATGTACCGGAAGTCACAGGGGCATCACAACCTGCGTCTTTGGGTGTGATTTACCCGGTATGATAGGTTGCCAGCGTTAATGATGGCTATTTATCAATTTCTTATCTCAACAGCCCTCGAATAGGATTGTTTTTCAGCGGATGATAGTTTAAAAAATAGATATACCCACCTGACTTCATATTGCAGCATCATGCGGATCGGTGGGTATGAGTTTTCATCGTGGGATGTAGTCAGTTGTGAGGTATTAATGAAGGGTCAGTGGCGACATGGATTGTTGGTCATGCTAATCGTTGCGGGTAATGCGCATGCGGTTATAGAGCGTGAGTTAGGCGAGATTTTTATCGAAGAATCACAATCGAAGCAGCCGCTGGAGTTTATTGGCCAAGGAAGTCGCCCTGTCGATAATACTGGCCGGGATAATTACAGTATTTACCAAAATAAAAATATTGAAGATCCGACTGAATTTGGTGCTGGATTGAAATTCAATGCGACGAATGATTTCAGTATTTCTGTCGAGGCTGGTGGTGCAATGGTGGGTGATAGTACTGTTGATATCGATAGCGGTGCGGTGAAATTTGAGCTTAGTTATTAGCATTGGGATCATTTGATACTAGTACAAACGGCCATAACGTTAGCCGTAAAATGACTGAACAGCCTGTAATTGTGTGAAATGTTGATATATCTTGTCAACTTATCTTCGTGTAACAAAAAGAAACATCTTGTCTTTTTTCCATCATCGAAGTTAAGATTTTCTGTCATTTCCAATCCCTATATTCAGCATGAATTTAAAACATGCTCATATATCACGGGATTAATATGTTCAAAAAATCACTCGCTGCAGCGGTATCACTGGTACTGACAACTTCTGTATTTGCAATGGACGCTCGTTACGAAGATCGTGCTGGTAATCTAACTGCCGACCTGCCTCAAAACGAAGCCGAGTGGGTAAACCCATCAACGTTAGTCTTTGCTTATACACCTGTTGAAGACCCATCGGTATACGCCAGTGTTTGGAGCGAGTTCCTAGAGCACATGGAAGAAAAAACCGGTAAATCCGTTCGCTTCTTTCCTGTACAAAATAATGCAGCGCAAATTGAAGCTATGCGCTCTGGCCGCCTGCACATTGCCGGATTCAACACCGGTTCTACACCGCTGGCCGTAAACTGCTCTGGCTTCGTACCGTTTACAATTATGGCGGGTGAAGATGGCTCTTTCGGATACGAAATGGAAATCATCACGCATGCTGACTCTGGTATCGAGAGTGTTGACGAGCTGAAAGGCAAGAACCTAGCATTTACTTCTCAAACCTCTAACTCCGGCTTCAAAGCGCCTTCGGCTATTTTGAAAGCAGAGTACGATATGATCCCTGAGCGTGACTTCAATCCGGCTTTTTCTGGCGCCCACGATAATTCAATTATCGGTGTTGCTCATAAGGACTATGACGCTGCAGCGGTAGCGAACTCAGTCCTTCAGCGCATGCTAGATCGTGAAGTGGTTAAAGCATCTGATATCAAAAACATCTACACGTCTCAGACTTTCCCGACAACGGCTTACGGGCTGGCGCACAACCTTCATCCAGAGCTGCAAGAGAAGATCAAAGAGGCGTTCTTCAGCTTTGACTGGGAAGGTACCAAGCTACAAGAAGAGTTTACTCGTAACGGCGAGGCGAAATTTATTCCTATTACATACCAAGAGCACTGGGCGGTGATCCGCACCATTGATGAGGCTAACGATGTCTCTTACTCTTGCCGTTAATAGGAACCATTATGTCAACACTTCGACTTCGTTCGCTAACGATGCAGTACTCACCAAAAGATAAAGCGCTGAGTAATGTATCGCTAGACATTCAAGCTGGTGAAGTTGTTGGACTTATCGGCCCCTCTGGGGCCGGTAAATCAACACTGATCCGCTGTGTAAACCGCTTAACTGAGCCTACGTCTGGAGAGGTCTTGTTCAAAGGGCAGGATTTGACCAAACTGGGAAGTCGTGAACTGCGTCAATCTCGCCGAAAAATTGCGATGATTTTCCAGGAATACGCCTTGATTGAGCGACTTACTGTAATGGAAAATGTACTGTCCGGTCGTTTGGGCTATGTACCTTTCTGGCGCAGTTTCCTACGTAAATACCAAGGTAACGATATCCAATCGGCTTATGCGTTGCTTGATCGTGTTGGTTTGATGGAGCATGCCGATAAACGTGCCGATGCTCTGTCAGGTGGCCAACGCCAGCGTGTGGGGATTGCTCGCGCCCTTGCCCAGCAGCCAGAGTTGCTGCTGATTGATGAGCCGACCGCGGCACTGGATCCGCGTACTGCTCGACAGGTTATGCGTCTAATCAGTGATATCTGTAACGAGCACCAGTTACCAGCCATCATTAATATCCATGATGTGAACCTTGCCAAGCAGTTTGTCGACCGCATTATCGGCCTGAAGGCCGGTGAAGTAGTCTTCGACGGCAAGCCCGAAGAGTTGGGTAATGATGCTTTGACCCGTATCTACGGCGAAGAAGACTGGAACAGTGCCACTGATAGCCAGGAAATGGATTGTCAGGAAGAGGTTATGCCAGTAATGACTGGGCTTATGGCGGAGCCTGCGTAATGGCCCAGACGTATCCTACTCACTGGAAAAAACCATCCTTCATTGCGCAACCGTTTTGGCGCTGGCTGATTTGGATCGTTGCCGGTCTCTATTTTTGTGTCGCAATTGGTTCTGTTGAAATCAATTGGATGCGCGTCTACGAAGGAACCGAGCGGGGCTTGAACTTTATCATGGCCTTTATGCAGCCGGATTTTGTTAGTCGCTGGGACAACATCAGTATTGGTCTAGTGGAAAGCCTGACCATGACACTAACGTCAACCGTTGCCGGAGTGCTGTTATCTATCCCGTTTGGTCTTGGGGCGGCTAAGAATTTGGCTCCACGTCCGGTTTACCTGTTTTGTCGCAGTTTCGTTGCCATTGCTCGGAGTTTCCAAGAGATCATCATTGCGATCTTGTGTGTTGCTTTATTTGGCTTTGGTACCTTTGCCGGTTTCGTGACCCTGACATTTGCCACTATCGGATTTTTGGCTAAGTTGTTTGCCGAAGAAATCGAATCTGTTGATCCCGCTGCACTGACAGCGATGAAAGCAACAGGTGCTAGCTGGTTCCAGCAGGTAAATTACGCGATTCAACCACAGGTCATGCCACGGGTGATTGGGCTTAGCATGTACCGCTTGGATATTAACTTCCGCGAGTCAGCAGTGATCGGTATTGTCGGCGCTGGTGGTATTGGCGCGACGCTGAATACCGCAATGGATCGCTACGAGTATAGCTCGGCGGCGGCTATTTTGTTGATCATCATTGGTCTTGTGATGCTGGCGGAATATTTTTCAGCCATTATCCGTAACCGTATTCAATAGGAGCTGATATGTCTAATACTCACTCTACGTATCAGGCCCAGTGGCAAAAGTATTCTGCAAAAGAGAGCTTGTGGCGTTGGTTTGGTTGGCTGATGTTTGTGTCGGTTTGTATCTATTGCTGGCAGGTGATGAACAAGGACACTATGTGGTTCTTTGTGGTTGATGCGCCTAATCAGGTGGCCGATATTACGGGACGAATGTGGCCGCCACGTTGGTCTTATATGGAGCAGTTATGGCAACCACTGTGGGATACCCTCAATATTGCTACCCTAGGCACATTGTTAGGTGTCGTTATGGCCTTCCCAGTGGCTTTCTTGGCTGCGAGGAATACCACACCATCAAGGGCGTTTGTCCGTCCTGTTGCGCTATATATCATTGCCGCAAGTCGTTCGATTAATTCATTGATTTGGGCTTTGTTGCTGGTGGCAGTATTGGGTCCAGGCTTGCTGGCGGGGATTATTGCGATTGCCCTGCGTTCGATTGGTTTTGTTGCCAAGCTAATGTACGAAGCAATCGAAGAAGTGAATAAAACCCAAGTGGCGGCGATCACTGCAACGGGTGCGTCACCGCTCCAGATCCTCGATTATGCAGTGATGCCACAGGTATTACCAAACTTTATCGGCACTTCTATCTTCCGTTGGGATATTAATATCCGCGAGTCTACCGTACTGGGCTTGGTCGGTGCGGGTGGTATTGGCCTCAAGCTGCAAGAGTCAATGGCAGTGTTGGCCTGGCCGCAGGTGACTGTGATTTTCCTTTCGATTTTGGCAACCGTTGTCGTATCGGAGTGGGTCTCAGCCCGCTGCCGCCATGCATTGATATAGACATATTGCCGATATTCTTCATTTACGAAAGGCTCACTTCGGTGGGCCTCAAGCTGTTTTGCCTACGACTTGTTTCCATGTACTGGAACAAGCTTTTCATCACTCTCTCCTCCCTCCGCTGTATTGCGCGTCACCCTTATAATGCTGAAAAAAATAAGTTGGGAAAGGTATGGGGAAAGGGTATCGTTATAACCCTTTTAACTATAAATAACCCTACTTATGACTGGAAAAGATTAGCCTTACCATGGATCTTATTTTACAATGAAAATTAAGGGCTGGTTAATACTTACAGGATACTTCTAATGAGACTGATTCCACTACAAAATGCAGAGCAAGTTGGCAAATGGGCTGCGCGCCATATTGCTCAAAAGATCAATGCTTTCAAGCCAACCGAAGCGCGTCCATTTGTACTTGGTTTGCCGACTGGCGGTACACCGCTTTCAACGTATAAAGCACTTATCGAGCTTTACAACGCCGGTGAAGTCAGCTTCAAGCACGTAGTAACATTCAACATGGACGAGTATGTTGGGATTAATCCTGACCACCCTGAGTCTTACCGCTCATTTATGTACAATAACTTTTTTAATTACGTTGATATCCAAGAAGAAAACATAAACTTGCTAGATGGCCTTGCCGACGATATTGATGCACATTGCGCGGCTTACGAAGAAAAAATTAAGTCTTACGGAAAAATTAACCTATTCATGGGTGGGGTTGGCATCGACGGTCACATTGCATTCAATGAGCCAGCCTCTTCGCTGTCTTCTCGTACTCGAATTAAAACACTGACCGAAGATACCCGTATTGCGAACTCTCGCTTCTTTGAAGGCGATATCAACCAAGTACCAAAATATGCTTTGACTATCGGTGTCGCTACCCTACTTGATGCTGAAGAAGTGATGATCCTAAGCCTAGGCCATAACAAAGCACTGGCACTACAGATGGCGGTAGAAGGTAGTGTGAACCACATGTGGACGGTGACGGCACTTCAGCTTCATCGTCAGGCTATCATTGTTGCCGATGAGCCTGCACAGCAGGAACTGAAAGTGAAAACGGTAAAGTATTTCACTGAGCTTGAGGCCGAGAACATCAAAGGAATTTAAGGTGTTGTAATACCAACTTACATAAATACTTGATCAACGACTTATCCAGATTGGTATAAGTAAAGGAAAAGCCACGTAAGTGGCTTTTTTTATGGGATAAGTTATATCAGGATGTTCGAGTATTAAGAAGCCAGCGGGTTATCTTTGAACAACTGATTGACGATTTCAGTAATGGCAAGCACGATGGTTGATTGGACCTTTTGGTTGTGTCTGCCCAAAAACATTTTCAGCATCGGTCCTGACAGGCTGGAAATGGTGTCGGCGTCAAAATCAATTGGCATGATTTTAACAATTGCATTCACTCGGTTTAGTTCAAACAAGACATTTTCATCGGTAAAAGAGACATCTTCACCCTGGACTTTGGCCCACTCCCTGAGCGTGACAAATATTTCAATGTCATCGTAAATTTCCTTACTGATCACTCCTAAGCCCAGTAGTAACTTAGCCCGTACCATAATCTCACCTAATGGACCGTCATTGGTGAGTAAAGGCTCGACGATAAACTTAACCGCGTAATCGTCTTTATGAAAAATATTATGCAAAAGTGCATCTACACTGTCATCCAAAGCGTCATAGGCTGCGAGTAGGACCCCTGCAGCACCTTCTGCTTCAGAAATTGCTTCTAGTAATTCAGATTCATTCGTTGGGTGTATTGGCATAAGGTTACTACAAGAAAAAAGTGCCACATCAGTGGCACTTTGTTATGTGATTACTTCAGTGAAAAATAAGCGTCTTCGGCTAGTTTAACAACTTCTGCATCACTCTTCAGCCCTGAATAGTGCGCTAATGTCTCAGCAAACCCTTTTTCTGTGAACATAGCTTGCAGTTCGACAGCCTGAGGGTCGTCTTCATTTTTGTAAAGGAAGGCTGCTGCGATACCTTTTAACAGGTGTTGGTTTGGTAAGCCGTATTCAATTGTACCGTTAAGTGGTTTGATCAGGCGATCTTGAGGACTGAGTTTACGGATTGGTTGACGGCCAACACGGTCGACCTCATCTCGTAGGTATGGGTTGGCGAAACGTCCAAGGATCTTCTGGATGTAAGCTGCATGCGCTTTAGGGTCAAAACCATATCGCTTGATAAGAACTGCACCGCTCTCTTCCATCGCTGCGCTAACTTCAGCCAAGATAGCATCATCTTCAATTGAGTCTTTGATTGTTTCATGACCGGCTAATACGCCAAGGTAGGCAGTAATCAGATGGCCAGTATTAAGGGTAAATAGCTTTCTCTCAACAAAAGCTATCAGGTTATCAGTACATTCCATGCCTGGAATATTGGGGATTTCGCCCTTGAATTGAGTTTGATCGACGATCCATTCACTGAAGGTTTCAACGGTTACTGCGAGCGGGTCAGTCTCGCCTTCTGCTGCTGGTGGTACGATGCGGTCAACGGCTGAATCAACAAAGCCGATATGCTCTTCAGTAAACGCCTTCATCTCATCAGAGAGGTGCTCTAATACCGCTTCTTTAAGCTGGCTCGTACCACGGATCATGTTCTCTGCTGCGATAATGTTCATCGGTGCAGTGTTGTTGGCTGCTGCACGTTTTTCTATACCCAAAGCAATAGATTTAGAGATGATTTTCAGCACGGTTGGACCGACAGCGGTAGTGACAAGGTCAGATTCGGCAATGCAGTCAACAACAGTATCTGTTGCAGAGTTTACCGCAGTGACATTTTTAACCGTTTCAACAACACATTCTTCGCCAACGACTTTAACGGTGTATTCATTTCGTTTTTGTAGTTCAGAAACAACGGTTTCATTTACGTCAGCAAAAGTAACAGCTATACCAGCGTCTGCCAATAACTTACCAATAAAACCACGACCGATATTACCTGCACCAAAATGTAACGCTTTCATAATATTTGACCTTTTAGAAGTTGAATCTATATAGCTAACGACTTAACTGCGAAATAAGCAGTGAGCTATTTAGACTGAAGGTGAGGCCCGTCAGGGGACAGGCCTCCCTCACTCAGTAGCTCGCTTGAACGGCAGTTATGCATTCAGGATGCGCAGAACATCATCTGGGTTGTTAGTGTTCTGAAGACGTTCTACCGCTTCCTCGTCATCTAGGGAGTTGGTGATGGCCATAAGCACCATGTTGTGTTCATCACCTTGGGCTGCGATACCGATAACCATCTTGGCTATGTCATCGTCATCCTCGCCCCACTGGATGCCCTCAGGGTACTGGCAGAACACGATGCCTGTTTTTTGGACAAACTGCTTCGCTTCAATCGTACCGTGTGGCACTGCAATAGATTCACCAAGGTAGGTTGAAACCAGCTCTTCACGGGCAAACATGCCATCAACATATTGAGGTGCGACATTACCCAGTTTGACCAGTTGGTCACCTGCGAACTTGATAGCGTCTTGCTTGTTATCAGATTTCAGGCCAAGGAAAACTGCATCGCTTGTCAGAGTCAGCTTATTATCATTATTCGTTGGTGCTTCAGTTTGCGCTGCTGTCACTGGCGCTTTAGTTGTACTGCCTTGGCTTTCAGTTAGTTCTGAAACTAGGTTGTCGTATATGTCTCCATCTAAGAAGTTATTCAAAGAGATATGCATTGCATTCTCTGCAAAGGTACGTGCTCGGTCTGTTAGGTCTTTATGGGTAATAACCAGTTGCGAGTCTGCTGGAAGGTTGTTAATTGCTAAGTTTGTAACGGAGATGTCAAGGCCCGCCGCATCCACTTTTTTACGTAGTAAGCTTGCACCCATCGCACTAGAACCCATACCAGCGTCACAAGCTACGAAGATTGATTTAACATCCGCAAGGTTGATTGCTGCACCCGTTGTTTGGCCTTTCGAAGAAGACTTCATGCCTTTCATTGCCGCCGAGGCTTTTTCTAGATCATCTTCTTCACCCGTGTCGCGTTGAGTTTTCATCAGCACAGAGGCAACAAAGAAGGACACAGCAGCAGAGCCAATAACTGAGAGGATTACACCCAGGAAAGAAGACTTAGGTGTCATCAGTAATACGGCAAAAATAGAACCTGGTGATGCTGGAGAAATAAGGCCAGAGTCGAAAACAACGTTGATAAACACACCCGTCATACCACCTGCGATAACCGCTAAGATCAGGCGTGGGTTCATCAGTACATATGGGAAGTAAATTTCGTGGATACCACCGAAGAAGTGAATAATCGATGCACCCGCTGCTGATTGTTTTGCGTTACCTTTGCCAAATACCATGTAGGCGAGTAATAGACCAAGACCAGGACCTGGGTTTGCTTCGATTAGGAAGAAGATTGAACGACCAAGCTCTTCAGACTGTTGAATGCCAAGAGGTGAGAAGATACCGTGGTTAATCGCATTGTTGAGGAACAGGATCTTAGCGGGTTCAACAAAGATAGACGTTAACGGTAGAAGGTGTGCTGAAACGAGGAAGTTTACGCCCGCCGCAAGGCCTGTTGATAGAACTTTAACCGCAGGACCAATCACAAAGAATGCAATGATCGCACAGATCATACCGATGATCCCTGCAGAGAAGTTGTTTACCAACATCTCAAAGCCGCTTTTAACTTTACCGTGTACGGCTTCGTCAAAGCGCTTGATTGCAATACCACCCAGAGGTCCAACGATCATCGCGCCCATGAACATCGGGATATCGGTACCGACGATGACACCCATAGTGGTGATCGCACCAACAACGGCTCCGCGGTCACCACCGGTCATTTTACCACCGGTATAACCAATCAAAAGTGGCAGCAAGTAAGTAATCATTGGACCAACGAGGGAGGCGATCGTTTCATTTGGTAGCCAACCGGTTGGGATGAACAAAGCAGTAATGAAACCCCAGGCAATAAATGCTCCGATGTTTGGCATTACCATGTTTGAGAGGAATCGACCAAAGCTTTGGACTTTGATCTTTGCATCTGGTGAAAGCATAAAAGTTGACCTCAAGTAATGTATTGGATGACCAAGCTGGCCTAAAAAGTATGTTTAATCGTTGAGGAAAATGTATCACAAGATTTCAAAAAAGCATGATTGCCGCTCATTTAGTGATCTATATCACGCAATAAAATGCTCACGCCTCAGGTTGATGTGATTCTTGTCACGAGTTGAGGCTGTTTTAAATTTTCATTTAGCCATTATTGATAATGATTATCAATAATGAGTGATAATGGTCACATTTTATCCTTGATGGCACCATGAATAATTGGTGATGATTGTCACATAATTGAACTGTTACTGACTTGTGCTGTGAATTTATGTATGAATTACGCACGAAAATTGTGTGTATTATGCTCAAATTAGAGTCGTAGTTGTTGTTTTGTAATTTTATTACATTGTTTTGTAGGTGTGGAACAGCCATAAATTTGAGATACAAGTAGTAGTTTTTTTTGAGTCATTGATTGTGTGAATGGTTGGTAAAAGAACGAGCATCTGAATTGCTAGCAGTGACCTGCTTTTGTTTTGATTAGTCCCTGTTCATTGGAGTATAAAAGCTGACCTGAACTGTAAAATGTCAGTAAATTCTTTTATTTCTTAACATTTTATCGTTTCCGTCGCTTTAAGATCCTGCCTTTTATCGCAGTGGAAACAACATGAAAAAGATAATGTCCGTCATTTTAGCTATGGGTATGTGTGTATCAATGACCGCGAAGGCTGATACTGGTATTGGCCTCTCAGTGGGCGACCCATTCTGGGGCGTCGACATGAAGCACAACGGTTTTAGAATCAATGTCAGCCTTGATGATCAGTTCGGTGTTGGTGTGAATAAAACCTACGGCGTACAAGGTACGCCACTTTACTTGTTCCTGGGTGGGCAATACGTAGATAGAAATAAACACTATGTGGCGATCACTCCGGGGATCGGTGCAGAGTTCCGCGTACGTCCAATGGGCTTCTATGTTGATTTGACGCCTGCAGTGTACTTAGATGAACTTGATATTGAGCTGGAAGCAAGGGCTGGTTTCCGAGTGTATTTCTAAATGGTCAGCATCACTCTTTTTGCCGTACCTATTTGATTTTAATGTCTGACACAGCAATCCTCGTCAAACGGCGAGGATAAGTCTTTGATGGTGGCTTCAAGGCCATCATAACAATCCTCTATGGCTGCATTACTGTTTTTTGTTCGCCTCAGTCATCAAGTATTTATCCTGATTGGTATAACAGCTGAAATTACTAGCTTATACCAATCTAAGTAAAAATATGATCTAATTGAGGTTACTCTTTCAGACAGTCACATCGCTATGGATAGCCTCA
>NZ_JANEYT010000075.1 GCF_024357955.1 Photobacterium pectinilyticum | reverse complement strand
CTTCTCAACGTGAAGGCGGATTTTAATAGTTGTCAGCCTTAGCGTACGTTTTCGTTCCATTGGACTTCAAACCCCTTTTAGTCCTGCCTCGCCATGCTCAGCGCCTTTATGACACTCGTCAAATCTGGGCAGAGCGTTACGTCACGCCGTCTAAACTCTACCGCTTTGCACGCGCCATGGAAGCCAAATACGAAGGGAAATGGATAGAGCGGTTCTGGTCTGGGAAACGTGTAATAGCCAGAGCGGGTAAAGGCTGGGGCATCATCAATGCCTTTCTTAGTGCCATGAACCCAGTAAAACCGCTACCACCGGTGGGGGGCGACTCTCGAATGCACGGCATCGGGCTCGATGAAGAAATCGATTGCTTGCTGCCAAGCAGCGCGAGGGCGGGGCACACCTTAGTGCTGGGTACAACCGGGGTCGGTAAAACGCGCCTAGCGGAGCTTTTGGTGACGCAAGATATCCGTCGTGGCGATGTGGTGTTGATGTTTGACCCCAAAGGGGACGCCGATATGCTGCTTCGCATGTACATCGAATGCCTACGAGCGGGGCGCCTCGATGAGTTTTATATCTTGCACTTAGGGTATTCAGACCAAAGTGGCCGCTACTCACCGGTAGGGCGCTTTGGCCGCATTACTGAAGTGGCCACCCGCGTTTCCGGCCAGCTCGACGGCGGCGGCAACAGCGCCGCATTCAAACAGTTTGCGTGGCGATTTGTCAACATCATTGCCAGAGCGCTGGATGCACTTGGCAAAAAGCCTGATATGGCGGCCATTCAGCGCTACGTGACCGCCATTGATGAGCTCTATGTCGATTACTGCGTGAAAAAGCTGCCGTCTTACCACCCAAAAGCGGCGGAATTGGTGACCGCGCTGGAAAGTAACGTCAACGAAAAAAACACACCGCGTCACCTGCAGGGGCGAAGCGCTCGCGTGGTCGCCCTTGAAATGTATTTTGGCGCACACCCCGCTGCAGACGATGTGCTGGCCGGACTTCGAAGCGCCATCCAGTATGACAAAACCTATTTTGATAAAATTGTGGCCTCCTTACTGCCCTTGCTCGAAAAGCTCGGCACCGGTAAGACCGCTGAAATCATCTCACCGGTGCATACGCCCGCTGATGAGCGGCCCATCATCGATTGGCGCGAGGTCATCATGCAAGGGGGCGTGGTGTATGTGGGGTTGGATGCGCTTTCTGATACCACGGTGGCCGCTGCGTTCGGCAACTCCATGTTTGCCGACTTGTGTTCGCTGGCGGGGGAGATTTATAAGTTTGGTAACGCGCCCGGCTTTGCCAAGGTCAAGCCTCGCAACATCATGATACACGCCGATGAATTTAATGAGCTGATTGGCGATGAGTTCATTCCTATCCTCAATAAAGCACGCGGGGCTAAATTTGTGGTGACCGCCTACACGCAAACCGAATCCGATATTGAAGCGCGCTTAGGCTCGCCCGCAAAAGCGGCGCAAACCAAAGGTAACTTCAACAGCTTGATATGCCTTCGGGTTCGCGAGCAAAAGACCGCGCAAATCCTCACCTCCCGCATGGCAACCGTGACCATCAAAGACATTGTGCCCGATACGGGGGCCAGTGATGCGCCCGGCAGCCAGACTGGTTTTCATTCAAGCAATAAAGACACCTTGCAAAACAAAGAGGTACTACTGGTCAGCGATAACGACATCACCAATTTACCCATTGGCCAAGCCTACGCTGAGCTCGAAGGCGCCAAGATTTGGAAGCTTCGCTTTCCATTGCCGGGCAATGAAGGCGATCTCGACCTGCCAGAGGATATCCAAGCCTTAGTCGATGGGATGCTCCAAAAAAGTCAATCGGTCAAAAGTACGCACGACTGGCTGCACGACACCGAGCAGTTCAACAGCTGGATGAATAATGCCTACCTTGGGCTCGATGAAGAACAATCACAGGAGTCATGAAATGAAAGTCAATCCGATGAATAGAGAAGCCTATCAACACACTAACCCTATCGCCAAGGAGACGTTTCAAGCCTTTTCTTGGCAATTTATGAGCCTCATCGCAAAGGCGCTGGACGCGCTTGGTAAAAAGCCCGAAGTGACGACAATCCTACGTTACATCACCGCCATTGATGAGTTGTATGTCGATTACAGCATGAAAAAGCTGCCTTCTTATCACCCACAAGCGCCAAAATGGGTGGCGGCTTTAGAAAGTCACATCACTGAAGCGAATACCCCACATTACCTGCAAGGGCGCAGTGCTCGCATGATCGCCCTTGAAATGTATTTTTCTTCACACCCCGTTGCGGATGACGTATTAGCTGGGCTTCGAAGTGTCACTCAATACAATCCAACCTACCTCGCTAAAGTCGCCGCGGCTTTGCTGCCTTCACTCGTAAGGCTCAAGGCAAATAAGGCTACTGCGCCTTTTAATGATGTCTCTGTGGCTATCCGATAAGGTCGATGAGGAGGCCTTGTGGCAGAAAAAACACCAAACCCACCCGTAAAGCGCGAGGAGCCGACGCCTTGGTATGGCCTACCTTTTGTGGCACTGGGGCATCTTTTCTGGATATGGGTACTATTAATACTAATCGAATGGTTCGCGCCACTTTGGGGGCAAGTGACGGGGCAACACGCCAAAACCGTGTTGGTTGAGCACATCACTTTGCTGCAAATCGATCAGCCGCATCTGGCGGCAAAGGTGATGGGACTGGTGAACGCGCTGAGTCAACGCATCGAGACACTGCTCAGTATTGAGTTTGATGGGGCATTGGCTTTTGCAAACGTGTATTGGCACGGCGTGGTGTATGTCACCCTTGCGCTGTTTGTTCGTATCGCGCTGCTTTTTTTAAGTTGGCCTTTGTTCTTACTGGCGAGCTTTCTTGGGGCCTTCGATGGACTGGTCTCTCGTCAGCGGCGCACCGCCTTTGTGGGACGTGAAACTGAAACCACCCATTACTACGCACGTCGCGCTGTCTCTATGACCATGATGGGCGCTGGTTACTTATGGCTGCTCATTCCTGGGATTTGGCCCCTACCTCCGACCTTAGTGTTGTTGCCTGCGGCAGGTATGACGGGGTTACTGGTTCGCACCAGTGTGGCTAGTTATAAGAAGTACCTCTAAAGATTTACCTAGACGGGCGCATGAATAAATCCTTTTAAAATTATATCACAATTTTAGAAATTAATACTCGTTAAAAATACATCCACCAATGTATTTCTATCGAGTATTTTCCATTGCCTTTTTGCTAGCGTGTTGACGTCTTTCTAATTAGGAGTCAACACCGTGAAATGGCCACTTTTATTCTGTCTGAGCGTGCTCAGTCCTAACCTGTATGCCGACGTCGATACCGAGCAGCGAGAGCTGGCTTTAGTCTCTTCGCAGCTGAACACTCTCGACTACCTCATCACACGCGCTGAGCGCGAAGCCGATTATCGCGTCGCGCGTCAGTTTGATTACGATGCGCTGCGCCTGGATATCCGCACCCTTCAAGCGGGCATCGATGCCTATTTACGCCCTGAGCGTAGCGCGCCAAAGCCAGTCACCCCGCTGGGCGGCGACTACCTCATGGACGCGCCTCATGAATGATCCCCTTTTAGCCTTCGAGCATGGCGCCGGATTTGAGGCCAATACATTAGCTTTGGTGTTGGCCGGACTCACCAGCGCTTTGCTGATGCTCTGGATGCTGTGGGTGTTCTGGAGCGGCTTTCGCGGCATGAAAAACAAAAAAGTGACCAAAGAGGTGTTTCGCCGCTTGGTCTTTCGCGCCGTGTTTATCTTTCTCATCCTTCAATGGTTTTTATATTACGGAGTCGCAACATGATCCAACTTCGAGCGTTTTTTCTTTTTGTCGTCACTTGGCTGCACAGCCTGAGCGCGATGGCGGACATCCCCACTAACAATACCCCGTCTCAAGGCGGCAGTGACAACATCTTAGAGCTCATTTACGCCTATGCCTACGACATCTTGCTTTACGGTGGCGGCATTTTCATTGCTTTCTGCTTTGTCTATTTCCTGGGACACATCTGGGACGTGTTCAGCAGAATCAAAGAGAAACAGGCCACCAAAAAAGACCTGCTCAGTGACGGCGTGATTGGCGCTGTGCTTTTGCTGCTGTCGGTATGGGGGCTCAACTACGGCCTTGATATTTTGGAGGGCGTGTAATGCGCTGCGCTTCAACCTTAAACGTCATGCCCCCTTTTTATAAAGGTCTCTCGATGGGCGAGATGGGGCTGCTGGTTCTTGTGTGCATGACCCTTACCGGATTGCTGGGGTTGGCACTGTACTGGGCGTTTGGCGCGCTGCTCATTTTGTTTACCGCTTTACTGCTCGGGGCGCTCGGCGCTTTTGCACTGCCAAAGAGTCTCATGCGAAAGCTCAGCCGCATCAAAACGCACCATTGCCAACATTACGCCAGCAAACGCTTTGAGCGCTGGTTTCACCCTGAGCGCTATCACATCGATGCGCGCCGCTTTGCCTGCAAACGCCTCGGCTGATAAGGAGAAAATATGAGTCAACCACCAAAAAGTCGATTTCGCGCTTCACTGGCTGGGCGAGACAGTCACATCCGCTCGCTACGCGGCGCCCTCGCCATGATGAGCGCCCTCGCATTGGTCACCACTTGGGGCTGGTATCAAGCCGGTCAAGACATCACGGTGCACACACCACCGGACTTAAGTTCAGGCTCATCACGCCCGTGGTGGGAAGTGCCGAAGCCTAATGTGTATGACTTTGCCGTCAATTTATTTGGACTGATTAACCGATGGCCCAGCGATGGCAATCAGCAATACAGCGAGAACCTGCATCGTTACACCGATTACCTGACGCCCAGCTGCCAAAAGGTCTTAACACAAGACTTTCAAAACAAACGGCGCACAGGGGAGTTGTCGGGGCGAGAGCGCAGTCTCGCGCCCATTCCCGGTTACGGCTTTTCAGATTGGCGCGTCACCACGCACAGCCGAGACAGCTGGACGGTACAAGCCGATTTAGAGCTCAAAGAGTACGTGGATGGCACGTTAGTCAAACATAACTTCATTCGCTGGCCACTGCGCATTGTGCGTTACGACATTGACGCTGAGCGCAACCCTTGGAAGCTCGCCATTGATTGTTTTGATGGCCCAGCAAGAGAAATTCAATTCAATGAAGCGCAGGAGAAAGAGCAATGATGAAAAGAAGTGGGGGACTGTGGCTGACGCTGCTGCTGAGTCTGATGACTCACATTCATGCTCAGGCCAGTACGCCTCGCGCCATGGAGTGGCAGGGCATCCCACTGCAAGTGGTGCTCACGCCAGGGCAAGAGACCATCTTGATCTTGGGCAGCGACGTGCGCGTCGCGCAACCGGCGCACTTAACGCCTTATCTGTCCATGACCTCTCTGGCAGGGCGAATTTACCTCACGGCTACTGAGCCTTTTGATTCAACTCGACTTCAAATGATGCGGCTAAGTGATGGATTGCGCTTAATGCTCGATGTCAGCGCCAAAGCGGGCATGGTCACCCCGCCGCAGATTGACATTGTTTTACCGGGTGGCAAGGAAGAGGGTAATAACTTGAGTAGCGTTGCAAACGAGTCACACCTCTCACAATTGAAGATGGCGCCTCAAGCCCTGTTGGTGCGTTATGCCATGCAAAGTCTTTACAGTCCATCGCACGCCATTGAGCCTTTACCTGGCGTGGTACGAGCGCCGATGGGACTGCCTCGTGATATCAGCCTGAGCGCGTTCAGTCAGTGGCGAGTGAATGCCAAGCCCATTGCGGCTTGGCAATTGGGTGAGCAGGTGGTGACGGCCGTCAGCCTAACCAATAAGGCGCCAAAGCGTGAAACCCTCGACCCAAGACTCGTTACTCTCAGTCCTCGCTGCTTTGCACTGCGCTGCGCGGTGAGTTTTTCCCATCCTGAAATCGGGAACGCAGACTCACCCACCGCCCAAGCGACGGCCTTTATTGTCACGCCAGGGCCCCTGGCAGGATACCTATTACCCAGCCCTTTACCTAGTCATTTACCTAGTCATTTACCTAGTCATTTACCTAGCCATGGAGGGGAGTAGCGATGTTAAATAAAGGAAACCCCGTCATACGACTGGCGGCGCTTATCGGTGCGACCGGCTTTATCGCGGTGTTGGTCATCGCGGTCTTAAAGCCGTCAGACATTGAAGCCAACGTTGAGCCCAGCGAAGACACCACCCCGGTCAGCGTGACAGCGTCACCAACCCAAGCGCAAGTGCTGCAGGCGTTTGATGACAGCCCAACCGATACCATTCGAACGCTCAATGCCGCGTACTCAAAAAGTGAAGCCGAAAAAAAAGCACTCTCGGACGCGTTAAAGCAAACGCAGCTTCAGGTTGAAAACCAGCAAACCCAAAACAGTGAGCAGGTGAAAGCCCTTGAAACCCAATTAAGTCAGCTTGCCCAAAGGCTCAACTCATCATTAAGCACGATTGAAGAGAAAGTCAGTCAAAGCCGAGACCACCTCAAGGTGCGTCAAGCGCCAGTGCGTGAGGTGATAGATGTCTCTTATGACGACCTTGGCATTGATTCAGGACGACAGGGACTGGCCGTGGGCACGGCGCCGGGCGGCTATCACCCATCCTTTGAGGGTAAGGGCGTAGCTCAAGACAACTGGGTTTGGACCGAGCCGCTGGATGCGACTCAAGACAAAGAAGGCAACTGGGTAACGCCTGCCACCCAAGCGGTCAAAAACGCCTTGAACTCGGCGGACGATGCGTTTACCAGCCAGACGGGCCGATTTGATGCCAATCAACAAGACGGAATGCCAATGTACACCCTGCATCGCGGCACCATGCTGGCCGATGCGGTCAGCATGACCGCACTGATGGGGCGCATTCCCTTGAACGGCCAGGTCACAGACCCTTATCCGTTTTCGATGATTCTAGGGCGTAAGAACCTGATGGCCAGTGGGTTTACCCTGCCGGATGTGCAAGGCGCTATCGTGACGGGCACGGTCACCGGCGACTGGAGCTTGTCTTGTGTGCGCGGCGTGGTCGAATCCATTGATTTTATTCGCGCCGATGGCTCGATACTCTCTTACCCAGAAGAACTTGAAACGGTAGATTCGGGTTTTGACGGCTCATCGATTAAAACCTCGGATTTGGGTTTTCTGGCCGACCCCAACGGCAACCCGTGCTTAACCGGGGAGCGCATCTCGAATGCACCTGAATACCTCACCACCAAAGGATTGCTTGACGCGGCCTCGGCAGCAGCCAATGCGGTGGCCATTTCACAACAGACCATTTCGGTCGATGGCTCAACCAGTACCTCGGCCTTGACGGGCAATGCGGCAAAAAACGCCGCTGCTGAGTCTGCAGCAGCCTTCACGGGCACCGTTTCAGAGTTTATTGAGGCGCGCATGGGCTCAAGCTTTGATGTGGTGTACACCCCGCCAGGTACTAAGGCCAGTATTCACCTTCGAAAACCCGTGACACTGCGCGCCCCAGCGATACCCGTTCGCGTGCGTTACGACACTCAAACCCAAGGAGCGACGTATGAATTACCGTAACCTTATCAGCGCATTGAGCCTGCTCGGATTATTCGGCTGCTCAACGTCGCAAGACGACACCTTACCCAACCCTCAAACGAGCTCCGAGCAAGTGTGGCAAAACCAAATGTCGGGCGGCGGACAAGATGTTGGACAAGGCGGTGATGCGCTCAGCCAGACGCAAGGCGAGCTGCGCATGCCGCTCGATATGACGACATTGGCGCAGCGTCAAAGCGACTACACCCGAGACAGCTGGCGTGAAGCGACCAACATATTCCCAAGACTGCCTAATCCCGATGTGGTGCTCTATGTCCTACCGCACCAATCAGGCGCGCTGCCGGTGCCTGGATACAGCACCGTCTTTCCTTTGTATGAGCGCGTGCATTACGCCGCGCCTCAAAACGGTCCAGCTAATCTGCCCAAGGAGCGTTGGTAATGTTGAAGACAATACGCAATACCGTCACCCACTTTTTTACCGAAGGCAAAGAGTTGGAAGCGCCAGCCATCGATTACAGCGTGCCGCCGTCGTTTGCCGCCAAACTGCCTTGGATTGAAATCAGCGATAAAGGTCTGGTGCAGCTGGAAGACGGTCGTTCGATGGGTTTGTTTTTTGATATTACGCCGCTGGTCACGGAAGACAAAACGCAAGCGCAGCTTGAGCGGGTGGTCTCAAGTGTCGCCCACACCCTCACCGCCTTGATTGACGAAGACAACCCGTGGGTGGTGCAGTTGTTTGCCCGTGATGTCGACCGATTTGAGGATGCGCATGAAAAGCTACTCAACCGCGCGCGCGTTGATGATGAATTCACCCGCGCGGTGCTCGATGAAGACCGCCGCCATTTCGAACTGATAGGGCGAGAGCAAGGTATCTTTGCGGTGGATGGTCGCCCCTGGCGCGCCCGCGAGCGCCAAGTCCGCCTCACCATTTATCGCTGGCTCCCCGAAGACGCCAGTGAAACGTTGCAAAAAAGCAACCTTCGCACCTTAAAGAGTCTAAGGCGCCGCCTGTTATCTCCGAGTACATTCAAAGATTTAGGCATCGGCATCAAGGCCAGCTCAGGCGAAAGCATTCACGCTTGGCTCAGTCCCTTTTTTAATCCCTCTGGCATTGCGGGCGAAACCCTGCGTTATCGCCCGCCACGCAGCTTTATTGACCAAGATTTCTCCGAGCGACTGCTAAGAAGCGGGGTGCGCTCAGACGTTGAAAACGGCTTATGGTGGTTTGAGGGGGACAAACCCATCGCCACGCGCGTGATGGAGCTCGACACTTGGGATAATGAGTCCTTTTTAGCGGGCGCCGTATTTGGGGAGGTCATCGGGGATGAGGCCATCGACAAAGGCGAAAAGCGCCCACAACATGTTCTGTTCGATGAGCTGCCAACCGGCACCATGATGGCCATGACCTTAGTCGCGCAAAGTAAGGCGCAGGCCAGAGCGCGCCTTCGCACCGTTCGAGAAGCGGCGGTGGGGGAAGAAACGGAATTAGAAGTCATTCGTGATACCTGCGACAGCTTTACCACCTTAGTTGAAAAGCATCCGCTGTGGCGCGGTCAACTGGCGTTCTACGTACAAGGGGAGAGCGTCAGTGAAATAGAGGGACGCACTGAATCGCTGCGCGCAATATTCAACAATCGCGACCTGTCATTGCGCTTTGTCAAAAACAGCGACCAAGAGTCCCCGCTGGACAGTTACCTTCGTTGGTTACCGATGAACTACCATCCCGAGCGCGACGACAAACTGTGGTACTGCGGCTGGGTGTGGCTGGAAGACATGCTCTCGCTCTCTCCTTTGTTTGGCCGCGCAACCGGCACCGGCAGTGAAGCTTTCCAATTTTTCAACCGAGGCGGGGAGCTCTTCGGCGTCGATCCGCTAAGAGACCAACTCTCTAATGCGCACCTTAACCTGTTTGGGCCCTCTGGCTCAGGCAAATCCGCGACCTTAGTGGGCATGTGTTTACGCCTACTGGCGATTCATCGCCCAAGGCTGTTCATCATCGAAGCTGGCAACAGTTTTGGGTTGCTGGGACAGTACTGTGAACGTTTGGGGCTATCGGTCAACCGCGTTCAGGTGAGCGCTCACTCCAAAGGCCTGATGGCGCCGTTTGCCGATGCCAAACACTTGGTCGGCCAAGCCGTGCCTCACGTCAGTGACGAGAAAGCGTTGGACATTGAACACCTTAATGACAGCGATTCGCCAGACGATGAAGCGCGGGACATTTTAGGGGAGCTGGAAATCATGGCAAGGCTGATGATTACCGGCGGTGAGCAGCGCGAGATGGACGATTATCGCCGCGCCGACTCGTCGATGGTGCGTGATGCGATTAAAGAAGCCGCAGAGCATTGCCACCCTACGGACGAACAAGTGCGCCCAGAGCACATCAAAGACGCGCTAGAACGTTTTAGTCAAGACCCGAACAGACCCGAGCCCCGCCAAGCACGCGCCCGCCTAATGAGCGAAGCGATGTCCTTTTTCTGTGATGGCCTAGAAGGGCAAATCTTCAACCAAGAGGCCGAGCACTGGCCCGAAGCGGATGTGACCATCATTGACCTAGGCCTCTACGCAAAAACCGGGTATGAAGCGCAAATGGCCGCCGCGTACATCTCTTTGATTAACCGCATCAACGGCATTGCTGAGCGCGACCAATATTCAGGGCGTGACATTGTCACCCTAACCGATGAAGCGCACCTGATTGTCACCAATGAGCTACTCGCGCCTTACGCGGTCAAAATCGTCAAGATGTGGCGAAAACTCAGCGCGTGGTTTTGGTTGGCGACGCAAGATTTAGCCGATTTTCCGGCCATTGCCCGAAAGATGCTCAACAACGCCGAGTGGTGGGTGATGCTCAACATGCCAGAAGATGAACTCCGTCACCTTGAATCGTTTAAAAAGCTCTCCGAGGCGGAGAAAAACCTCATTCGCTCGATGCAATCGGAAAAGCACAAATACAAAGAAGGCGTCATCACCGGCATGGACAACACCTTAATGCAGCGCTTTTGCATTGTGCCGCCTGCGCTCTACCTGGCACTGGGTGAAACCGATGGTCCAGCGAAAAGAAAACGTCAAACTCTTATGGATTTACACGGCATCAGTGAACTCGATGCGGCGCTACTCAAGGCTAAAGACATCGAACAGGCCCGGCTTAACTATCTGGGAGAGGAATAAGATGAGCCTCACCTTACTCATACACAAATCACTCAAGCGAGGGCTAGGTTTGAGCATTCTAGGCTCATGTCTGTGCGCGGCCTCTGCCATCAGTCAGGAGGTCATTACCGCCGAGGTCATCGCCAGCGCCGCCTGCCCTGAGTGCTTGGATTACGAAGTGATTGGGGCGTGCGTGTGGATGACCTGCACCCCAGCAGGGTGCTCCACCGACACTTCGATTAAGGTCAAACACCGCTTGCCCGATTTTGTGGTAATGAGCTACCCCGAAACCGGGGAGGCGCCTTGGCAAGACACCGCTTGGATGTCACCAGACAATGCCTATTCAGAGAACGGCGGCCACAGCGCGCGTCGCAGCGTGCAAGGCCTGGATAACACCTCGATGCGCTTTTACAACAGCGACGTCATCGGCCACCCAGGCGGGCAGACGATTTTCTCACTGCTCGCAAGCTTTGGTTACTCCCTATCAAGTCAAGCGACGCCGCTCATGCCGCATTATTTATCAAGCCTTGACCCGCTCGGTTGGCGCTACAACTTGCCGGACATTCTGTCCACTCAAACATGGAACCCACTGACCGATTCGCTTGGTAACTTTGGGGATGTCTATCCACGTGGCGGCTTTGTCTTGCAGCGTCATTCGTTTAAAGCCGCAGCACTCACCGCCTTTCGCGCGCTGCATGTGGTGACTCGAATCGGCGAAGGCCGTGTGTATCAACCTTTTACTCCAACGCCGCACCCTGGCTTTTGGCCACCGGGCCCCGTTAAACCCAATAACGAGGAGACCGCTTGGCAAATGCTCTCGCCGATAGCGCAAACCGATGCGTATGTCTGGCCACAGTTCGATGACAGCTTAACGCCTTACGACCCTTACGCGCCGCACATCGCCTCAGACGACCAGTACGTCTGGGCGGCGTGGCGCCTATACAAAGGCTGCCAGCGTCGTGGTAGCACGCTGATTGCCCACTTTGGAGAATAATGATGACCCATATTTGGCCGCTCAAAGCGGCATTACTGCTCCCTCTATTAATGAGCGCCAGCGCACACAGTTCGATAGGAACGAACGTGAACCTTAAAGCAGACAACGACAGCGTTCTTCACTACACCTTAGGCGGCGGGCCGGTCATCGCACTGCCCGCCAGACAAGAGCGCATTAGCCCCACCGCCCTTGGCGTCGGTTGGGACATGAACTTGCAGTGCGGGATGTTAGACCCATCGGTCACCGTTGAGAATCAGCTCAACGGCGTGACGGAGGGGTTTCAGGACATGATGGGCGACATGCTCACCAATGCCACCTCAGCAGTGCTGAGCCTGCCAGGCTACTACCTGCAGAAAAAAGACCCCGGGCTTTACGATTTGATGACCAACGGCGTGCTGCAAGGCAAATTCGATTTTGACGACGCCAGCAGCTCGTGTGAGGCCATGGTCGACACCATGGGCGAGATGAACACCGATAAGGCCTACGCAACGCTTGCCCGCGCCGAGGCGTGGACCAATGCCGTAAAAAGTGGCGACGCCGTCAGAGCCAAACAAGAAGTGCAAGACGACATGGGCGACTCTGGGGTGACCTGGGTGGGCGGCGCCAAATACGGCGGTCGCAACCAACCAGCCATCAACGCCACCACGGATGCGACGCGCGCCGGCTTCACCTTACTGTCGGATGAATCGCAAAAAGAAAGCCACCAAGGCCTTTATCGCTATTGGGACAGTGAAGAGACCATGAGTGACTGGGTGTCTCAAGTGATTGGTAGCCAGTCGGTACAAACCGGCATGGACAAAAGCCGAACCGAGGCTACGCCAGGGATTGGTCTATCTCAAGAAGTCACAGAAGTGAGCACCGCGCTGGAAAGTGAACTTCGAGGCGCCATCGCAGAGAACAAAGAGACCGAACACTTCCCCAAAACGCTGATTGAAGCGCTCACCGAGCGAGAAGTGGACAACAACACCGTATCGCGCATTGCCAGTGAGTTGGCGCTCTCTCAAGCGATTGAAAAAGCCCTGTACGCGCGCCGCGCGCTGCTCACGGGCAAGTACGAAGTCAATATAGCTCAGCACGCCACGGCGCAAAAAGACATCGACAACTCGATTGCTCGCCTTGAGCGCGAGATTGACATGCTGCGCTACGAAGCCGAGGTCAGACAACAAATAGGCACCCGCACCGCCCAAGCGGTGGTGGATGACTATCGCTACCAAAGACCTCAGGTTATTCCGCAAACCCCCAAATCCGACTCGGTCTTTTTAGACAAAGACCGATATGAGAACAACCCTGGAGAAGAATAAATGAATACCTCAACCGCTCAACCTTACAACCGGTGGCGCCGAAGCCGTCACGTCATCACGCTACTGTTGTGCTTGCTCGTCGCCAGCGCACTGGCTTTTTCACTGGACAGGGACACGCTATCAAACAGCGCATACGCCTGGTACATGGTCGTCATTCGAGCGGCCGTCTACGGCCTCGCGCTGTGGCGCGCTAAGCGCTACGCCTTTGGTATCGCGCTTGCCCTCATGCTCAACGAACTCATATTACTCACCCAATACGTCGATTTAGGAGCCTTCTCATGGTAGTCAACGATCCGCTTTCCGTCTTACTGACGCTGACCAGCTGGCAAATCTCTGGCAAGATATTCATGATATTGAATCAAACCGGCCTGATTGTCTTTATGTTGGCCGTCATTGTGTTCCAAGTGTGGTTTGATGTCGCTCAGGAGGGCGAAGACGAGGGTAATAAAGGCCTGCTGAGCATGAACCGCACCGAGGTCAAACTGATGTTGGCCGGATTAGTGTGCTTTTTTGCAGTGATACCCTTGTACCCGGTTAACGTCAACACGCTCGTCATGGACCAAAATGCCAGTGAATCGTGCGGCGTGGGTATCAGCAGCGGGGCGACCAACAGTGACCAAAGCTCGTTAAATGGGGAATTGGTTCATGCCCCGATATGGTGGGTGCTCTGGCACAGTATTTCGCAAGGCCTGACCAACGCGGCGGTCTCCTCGGTGCCGTGTCACTACGACGTCGAGCGCAGCATGTTGAAACTCTCTCAAATCGACATTCAGAGCGAACAGCTCAGACAAGAAACTCAAGACTTCTACGAGCAGTGTTATACGCGAGCGCGCCTGATGATGAAGGCAGCCGCGCGTAAAGAGCGAGTGACTCAAAACGACTTTGATAATGCCAATTGGATTGGGGGCTCTTACTTCCTTGGCTATAATCTGGCCGCGCCAGAGACCACCTACAATGGTTTACAAGCTGAAAATATCGTATTCAACTTCCCGTATAACTCAGAGCGAGACGATCCGGTGCAACAGAAGTATCGCCGCACAGCTATTGATACCAGCGCGGCGTACCCAATGTGTGATGAGTGGTGGGATAGCACTCAAGGCGGTCGCAGTGATGGGCAGCGCGCCGGCTTACTGTGGCGCTTGTTCAATCACATTGAAGACACCAATCCTGAATTGATTCATGACGTGCTGGACTATAATGGCTTTTTCTCAAAAATCATGGGCTCTGAGGTCACGCCTGCCGATAAAGCAAACATGCTGGTTCAACGTGCTTTAAGTGTGGAGAATCAATCGACCAGTGGCCGTGTGGTTCGTGGCTATGGTCAGGTACTTGATAAAACGCTCGATCACCAAGTCAGAGAAGTGTGGAATAGCGCGGCTGGCTGGGCGGGATTACAAATTGGTCATATCTTCACCGGTCCAGCTTACTTCATTGTGCGAGAGGCGATGCCGATGCTGCAGTCTTTGCTGCTCATTGTGGTGGTGATTGCGAGTCCGATTGTCTTAACGGTCAGTAACTATTCGATGATGACGCTGATGTCGCTATCCTTGTCCTATACCGGATTGTTGTTCTTAACGTTTTGGTGGGAATTGTGTCGAAGTCTGGACAGCAAGCTGTTGGAGGCGGTGTATTCCATGCATGACAACTTTAATCCGATAACCGGTACGATCAACAGCATGGATGATTCGATATTAGCGTTTGTGATGATCACGTTTTACGTGGTGGTGCCCGCGATATGGTTTGGAGTATTAGGTTACGCCAGTTATCGTGTGAATGGGGTGTCGATGGATAGTGCTATGGAAAGGGTAAATCAAGCTACTCAGTATGGCGTCGACGCAGCCAAGGGGCCTGTGACAAAAATGCTAGGAAAGTAAACTACTTATGAGGCTATGTGTAATAGCCTCTTCTACAGTATTCTTCATGTTGTGATTCAAAAGAATCACCTAATTCAGAAAAGAAGTCATTTTTTTTATGTAAAGATTGAGCGATGTCTTCTGCTTTAATGACATCATTACCGCACAGGGCATTACGCTCAGCCTCCACTTCAGCATGTAAACGATCACCTTTTTCATCTCGGTATGCCTGACGCCATTTTTTCAGGAATGCTAACATTTCAGCCTCTTTTGACTCAATACGGTTAAATTACCATCAGATTACGCCTTTATGCAGACGGTTGCAAATCGAATATTAAGCTTGACTGATTTTCACACAGGTTACGCCCAATTTTTGTGGATAACTGTTTTAATGTGTTATAAAAACATAATGTTAAGTTGGAATTCGACGAAAAAAACGGAAGGCTAAGTCAACCATGGCAAAGACAATTCACTACGATATTCAACAGGTTAAAGTTAGAAGCGATAAAGAAAGCGCTCGACTGACCAGTCAGTGGGATCAGGTTCGACAAATTTGTCGTGACAAACCACTCGGGGAAGTCGCGAGAGCAAGGTTAGCGTTTAACCTTGTCGATTACATCACAAGTGAAGATCTGCCTTTTCGCTTACTCCTCACCCGAGCACCACAAGCCATGGCCACCATCGGTGAGGAAACCCGAGTGTATAAAGAGTATCGCGTCATTAATGGTAAACAAAGCGGGATGATTTACGCCAAAAGCGAACAAATGTTGCCAAGAGAAATCATCTATACGAATGAGTTTGTGGCAACCCGCTACGTTGATGGGATAAAAACACCACTATCAGGCACTTCTCTCGTTGATTGCCTCAAGGCTGGAGAGATCATAACACCACTCGATGGCATTCTGTTTTTAGGCTGTAAGCGCATCGCCAGTGACATAGCGCGCCTTAAAAAACTCGAACCAACCATGAACATCGAAATGAAGCGCATCGAAGTATCAGACAGTTTCACAGGCACAACAAGAAAGATGGCGAGTTACGGATAAATATCGAGGGATCTACTATTGCCTTATTCGTCGTATTTCAGGAGTCTCAAAAATAGTTTTATTGCATTCTGCAGGTAGGCATACACCAAATATAATATTGTTATAGGCGGCTTCTCACATCCTTGTACGTCCCTATAGCTGTACTCAATGCGCTCACTTTAACCCACAGCCCGAAAAGCCGCACAAGTCATTGTGCAAAATCCAATGAACACTTAGCAAGTACCAATATCATTGATATCACGACATTGCTGAGACGCTCGCAAATACTGCACAGCTGACTGATAATTCAAAGATTAACGGTCGTTAATCTCAATTCTGGTACTTTGCCGTAAGATCAAAAAAATGTCAGGTAAGCGGTGCCCAAGCTTTTGCAAATGCATGACCATCTTAGACTTATGATGCTCGTCTTTCGCCATATCATGCCCAAAATGCACTATTTTACAAAGCTGGGCTTGTTCTGTGTGATTAAAATTTAACATCAACTTAAGTAACGCCCGCTCTATCTGACGATAATTATAGGGCTTTGTTGACAGGGTTCTCGCTATGACACTCAACCCTAAATGCATGGCCATCATTCTATCAAGCTCACGCTGTATATCAGAACTATCATCGATGCGGTCCTGGTCATAGAAAGGGATTAAGTGGAGATAAAAGTGAGCAGGTTTGACATCGACGATCAAACGCTGGCGAACCGCCAACGACGAGGCGTTAGGATGGCGCTCTAGAATACGCTCAATACGGCGCCTTAACTGGATATCATTGTGTTGACTCATCACGCCTCAAATCAGGGAGTTACGATAAAACTATCTTGCCACACCCCATCTTGCGCTTGACCATATTTTTATGATATGCGTCGTATAATGACAAGCACAAACGATAAAAACCTATTGATAATAAAGACATTTACAATGATGAAAATCAATCCCGTTATACGTAACATGCCAGCTTTCGCAATAAGATCAGGAGGGGAGAGCAAAGGAGCATAACCACAACATTACTTGGCGGTCGTAAAATTTAGAGTATTTGATTTAAATGTTTTGTGCCCCTTTATTAGCTTAATCGACAACATTAGCGCATCAAATCGTTCGAAATTCACCCAAATAAAACCAATATGGTGATATTAATGGTTACGCACTAAAGGTGCATTTATATTACGGGGGAGGTAAGGCGCTTTGGGACAAAAGCGATTCAGGCTAAATTTAGCTGTGTGATACCGTAAAGATTCAAAGAACAAAGGCTGCAAATGCAGCCTTGTCAATATAACTGTACGTAGAACGTGTCTATTCTTAGTTTCTTTTTAAAAGCTTGGTTCTAGCCTCATTAAACTCTTCTTCTGATATGTAACCGTCTTCTTTGAGCTTAGCCCACTTAGTTAACTCATCCGCTACAGAATATTGCTTTAACTTCTCGCCTTTGATTATGTCTACCGCTGAGTGAACATTCGAACTCATGTTTGGTTTAGCTTTTGTTGAAAAGATTCCATTGGTCTCAACCCATTCCCTGTGTCTGTTCATAGGGGAGTAAAACAGAACCTGTACAGCAACCAAGTAAGCGAAAGCAATACCTGAGAAAATTAGCGAAACAAAGAACTCATCATCGTAATACCAACTGTTTTCTTCACTGAAATACATACTACCCCAATAGATGGAGCTGATAGTGCACCCTATGAGAGCTAGGAATGTATAACCTTTAAAGTTTTTAACCGCAGTCTCAATGCTGGAGAAATCTTGATTTCTCTTCATCATATAGATACCAAAAGCTAAAAATATGGCAGGGATAATTCCAACCATAAAAACTACTGATGGAGCAAAAAGAAGTGCAAAAATTAGCAATCTACCTTGGTCATTGCTAGTCATTGGTTGATTTTGCAATTTATGTTCCTTTTATAAATTTCAAATTACTTGGATGATTGTTATCGCATTGTACTCGATAAAAAGCTGAAATAAATAGAATTACAGCCCCATCGCTTCGTTTAGAGCACTATTGGGTTAGCTCGGGAAAAGCGATCCAGATGTATTTAGGCGCTTTCCTCTCAGGTTGTTCAGTTTAGATACTTCTCAGTTTGGCTGCCAAAGCAGTTTCTAATGAGTCGATACCTTCTCCATTTTTCAAATAAGTTTGAATTCTGTGTCCGTGAAGATCTGACGGGATATGTTCTAGTGTTTGGCTGATCGGTATTACTATCTTGCCTAAGGTGTGTGCAATTCCAACCTCGTACATCACATTAGGGTTGCGTCCAGAAAAGTCGGCAATGACAATCTTTGAGCGATAGATTAAGGAGAAGATATCTTGAAGTATTGTTGAATGCTCCCAAATGTCATCGGCTCTCTGACTGCGATAGCCTGCCAGTTGACATGCTCTTACAATACCTTGGTGAACATCGTCAAAGCCTGAAAATGGCATCATTATTGACACTAGGTCACTCTCAACCTCGGTGCTAGGTATTTGAAAAATGTTTGGAGTAAAAACAATAGACTTTGTTGACTCTGTTGGAGCCGTAGAAACTGACACTTTGTTAGCTAATGGGTAATTACTGTCTAAGAAATTCGTGACATCATCAAGAGAATTTCTATGGTAAGTAAACATACTTTTAAGTACGTCACCTACAGCACTAGGGTAGTCAGGGTCGCCAAAACTCAGTGATCGTAGTAAGCGTGGATGGCTCTCGATTATATGCTGGCAATCAGTTGCATCTCCAATGGTGATCCAATCTGCTTGGTCAAACGCTGGAATTGCAACTATTCGCTTTCTGAGGGCGTAGATTTTTTGTTGATGTTCTTGCATCTAAATTCTCTTTAAAATGGGCTGTTTGGGTTAAGTTTTGAAGTCTAGTTGTTTGTGTCAATCATCTACAACGGCAACAGTCTTTCGCTGAGCACCGTAGCAGGTGCCCTCATCAATGATGTAACGTAGCCTCACCTCAAAGCCAAGGGGGTCGAAATTCTCGTTTGGAGCGATGCTTTCATCTTCAATTCAACCCTAATCGAATGGTTCTCACATTTAAGGCATTGCATGATGGTTACTTACGTCTCACAACTCTCTGAAATCCTCAGAGCATCTTCAATCTCAACACCAAGGTATTCAATCGTGCTTTCTAACTTAGCATGACCAAGAAGTAATTGAATAGCCCTAAGATTCTTGGTTTTAGCATAGATCAAAGAAGCCTTGGTTCTGCGCAGTGAATGCGTGCCGTATTGCGTTTTATCGAGTCCTATATCAGTAACCCATCGATTAACCATGGTGGTGTAGTAATGGTACGAGATGGGCTGCCCCTCAAGGCGTGGGCTTGGAAACAGATAGTCTGTTGGTGACAACGAGTTTTGAATGATCCATTGTGACAAAGTTTGCTGAGTCTTGGGTGTGATCTCGAAGTGCACTTCTTGCTGGGTCTTCTGCTGTTTAACGATTGTTCTCGACATTACGCAGCCACTGCGACTGACATCTTGGACTTTCAAGTTACGTAAATCACAAGATCTCAACTTGCAATCGATGGCAAGATTAAACAATGCCAACTCAAACAAGCGTTCTTCCAATTCAAGTCGAATACGGATGCGCCAAATGTCTTCTAGCTTGAAGGCTTTCTTCTGACCTACACGCTTTCCTTTATTCCAAGCTTCCATAATGTGCTCCTTACTTCATAAAAATGCTCTTTAAGTAAGGCAGAAATCAAAGACAATGCTTCATCCAGTGGTATGATTGACGGAATATTTCTATAACAAGAAAACTTCTAATGAATCAAACAGAACAACAGTATTTGAAAGAGCTTGAAGGCAAGCTTTGGAACGCCGCAGACAAGCTACGCTCAACGCTAGACGCAGCGCAGTACAAACATGCAGTGTTAGGTCTAATCTTCGTTAAATACGTCTCTGATGCGTTTAAGCTGCGTCAGGATGAAATTAAAGCTGACATTGCTAATCCTGATCACGAATACTACTTGGATCCTGCTGACTTCTCGGAAGAAGAACTAGCAGAAGAGATTGCTATTGAACTGGAACAGCGTGACTTCTATACCGAGAAAAACGTGTTCTGGTTACCTACTGAGTCTCGTTGGCAGTTCCTGCAAGATAACGGCCCATTGGTTATTGGTGGCGCTGAACTTGATATTAATGGTAAGCCTAAGAAAATCACTTCTGTCGGTCACCTCATAGATAACGCACTTGAAGGTATCGAGCGAGATAACCCGAAACTGAAAGGCGTACTGAACAAGTCATATTCTTCATTGAAGATTGACCAAGCGAAGCTGAACGAGCTAATCAACTTGATCGCTACCATCCCGTTTGTTCATGCTGACCTAAACAGTAAAGACATCTTAGGTCATGTATACGAATACATGCTTGGTCAGTTCGCACTGGCGGAAGGTAAAAAAGGTGGTCAGTTCTACACGCCAGCATCTATCGTAACGCTGATCGTTGAGATGATTGAACCTTTTGAAGGTCGTGTATATGACCCTGCAATGGGTTCTGGCGGTTTCTTCGTTCAATCAGAGAAGTTCATTGAACGTCATGCGAATGAGAAGAAAGTCGACGCAATAACGCAGAAACAGAAAATCTCAATCTACGGTCAAGAATATAACCATACAACGTGGCAACTAGCAGCGATGAACATGGCGATCCGTGGTCTTGATTACGACTTCGGTAAAGAGCCTGCAAGTACCTACACTAACGTGCAGCACCCAGATCTTCGTGCTGACTTCATCATGGCTAACCCTCCATTCAACATGAAAGAATGGAACACGGGTGTTGATGATAACGATCCTCGCTTCAAATACGGCCAACCACCATCAGGTAATGCGAATTTCGCGTGGATGCAGCACATGCTTCATCACCTTGCTCCTGAAGGCTCTCAGGCGCTTCTGTTGGCAAATGGTTCTATGAGTTCAACGACCAACAACGAGGGCACTATTCGTCAGGCGTTAATCGAGAACGACTTGATTGAATGTATGGTAGCGCTTCCCGGTCAACTGTTTACCAACACACAGATCCCTGCCTGTATTTGGTTCTTAACGAAGAACAAGAACCCTCGTGTAGATAAGGCAGGTCGTAAGCTGCGTGGCCGTAAAGGTGAAGTGCTATTTATTGATGCTCGTAACCTTGGTTTCATGAAAGACCGCGTATTACGTGATTTCAGCTTTGATGATATTAAGAAAGTAGCTGACCTATTTCATGCATGGAAAACAGGCGTAGAAGTACATGGTGTGGCATACGAAGACCAAGCAGGGTTCTGTAAATCAGCAACATTGGAAGAAATCACCAAGCATGACTTCGTACTGACTCCGGGTCGTTATGTTGGTGCTGCTGAAGAAGAAGACGATGGTGTTCCATTTGGTGACAAGATGGCTACGCTTACTTCTAAGTTGGCAGAGCAGTTTACTGAGTCTGCAACGCTAGAAGCAGAGATCAAGAAGAACCTAAAGGGGTTAGGCTATGAGCTTTGAAACCGCAACCCTTGAGTCGTTATGTGAGCTTGTAGTTGATTGCCCTCATTCAACTCCAAAGTGGACAGATGAAGGGATTATTGTTTTACGAAATCAGAATATTAAAAGTGGTGTTCTAGACCTTTCTTCACCTAGTTTTACTAACGAAGACGATTATCTAAAGCGTATAAAACGAGCTGTCCCTAAAGCTGGGGATATTGTATTTACGCGTGAAGCCCCTATGGGGGAAGTATGTATGGTGCCAGAAGGACTAAAATGCTGTTTAGGGCAGAGACAAGTATTGCTTCGTCCTAAATCTGATGTAAATGGACGGTACCTTTTTTGGGCTTTGCAATCACCATACGTACAGCAACAAATATCTTGGAATGAAGGTACTGGCTCTACTGTTAGTAATGTTAGAATTCCTGTATTAAAAGCATTAAATATCCCCCGAATTGACAATGAAGATATGATTGCTAAATCGTTATCTGACATTGCTTCAAAGATGATGTTGAATGTAAAAACTAACCAAACTCTTGAAGAAATGGCGCAAGCCATCTTCAAATCTTGGTTTGTCGATTTCGATCCAGTAAAAGCCAAGATGAATGGCGAACAACCAGAAGGTCTTGATGCCGCTACTGCCTCGTTATTCCCAGAAAAGCTAGTTGAGTCTGAGTTGGGTTTGATTCCTGAAGGTTGGGAACCTAAGCAACTCAAAGATGTGCTTGAGTTAGCCTATGGCAAAGCTCTTAAGAAAGCTGATCGTGTTGCTGGTGATGTTCCCGTATATGGTTCAGGGGGACTGACGGGATACCATAATCAAAGCCTTATTGAAGGCCCCGGAATTATTGTTGGTCGTAAAGGCACTGTTGGTTCGGTGTACTGGGAGCCAAAAGCATTTTACCCAATTGATACAGTCTTCTACGTTAAACCGAAAACAGGTTATTCACTGAAGTATTGCCACTTAGTATTGCAAAATCTTGGGTTGAAAGACATGAATACGGATGCTGCCGTACCGGGATTAAATCGCAACAATGCATATCGTCTTGACGTGATTACGCCTAGTGAACCTGTACTTAAAAAGTTTGAAGGAGTGATGCAGTCTTTCCAGTCAAAGGTTGATGCCAATAATGCACAAAATGCAAGCTTGGAGTCTTTGCGTGACACCTTACTTCCTAAATTGTTATCTGGTGAACTTCTTTTAACTAACTCTTCAGAGGTTACAAATGTCTAGTTGGGTAGGAAAATTAGAGAATCATCCCTTACATGAGACTCTCACGCAATTGCTAAACTGGGTTCAGATTGAAGTTGATGAGATTACTGATGATATCTCCGAAGTAAGGCGTTTTGAAAATGTAATTAGACGAGTTCAAGCCAATTTACAAAGCATTGATCCAGAACTAGTAGCTTTTGGTGAGTTAGATGCTTTTAATAATGCGCTCAGACACCAAAATATATGGCAGCAAGTTAGTACATTCAGCAACAATGGTAATGCGACACACATTCGTAACGCGAATAATTACTTGACTAATAGTCTTAATGGTAAGCAATGGCTTATCGCACCTTCAATCGTCGGAGGACAGGTTGAGCAAGAGCATTTACGAGAAGCATATGATGACCTTGCAGATAAGTTTCAGCTTTTAAAGGAGAAATTCGGTAATTTAGAAAGAGAAAAGGCTGATCTAGAAACAACGATTGAAAACCGAAGACAAGAGGTTGATCAGCAAATATCACAGTGGCAACAGCAGTTTTCTGAAGCGCAGGAGAGACGTTCAGAGAGCTATCAAGATTGGAAGAGTGATTTAGAAAAGAATGTCAGCGAATCAAATAAAGAGCTAGTTAATAAAACAGAGTCAAAACTAGAGAAGCTAGAATCAGATACGAGCATGTTTTTGTCGCGCTTATCCGAGCAATCTGAGCAGAAGCACAATAGGATACAAGAACTGTATGAACTGGCTTCTGGTGACAGCATTTCTGGGGGATATGCAAAAACGGCTAAGGAAGAATCTGATCAGGCTAACCTATGGAGAAAAATATCGATAGGTTTCATAGTGGTAACAGTAATCTGGTTATTATCGGCATTTTGCTTTTATTCATCAGGAGGGTTTCATACTGTTGCTAGCCAACTAACATCCCCAACTGAAATCGCTTCAGAAAACATTGGAGTCAACTTAGCTACTTTAGATTGGTCACGGTACCTACTTACTTTTTCAATAACAGGCGTACTGCTATTTGGAGCAGGATATGCAGGTCAACAATCTACAAGGCATCGTGATGAAGCTCGCCGAACACAGCGTTTTGCACTTCAAGTTAAAGCTTTAGATCCTTACATTAGTTCTCTACCAGAAGAAGAACAGATACATATCAAAAAGTCACTTACAGAGAAATTCTTCGATGGAGTTGGAGAACGATCGTCTTCAGATGGTGAGATCCACATACCAGCAAGTATGACTGGAAAGCTTTTTCAAGCCGTTATCGACAATGTGAAAGGGAAATAAAATGATGCTTGAAGCAGACTATTCTAAATTGCTTTCCGGCGAAATCGAGTTAGAAACGGCAACCGAGAACTAATCAAAAGGACAATAAGACGTGTTTAAAATTGATAAGGAATCCAATC
>NZ_JANEYT010000074.1 GCF_024357955.1 Photobacterium pectinilyticum | reverse complement strand
TAGCCATGATAATAGCCTCATGAACTGACTTATCATCAGTATAGTTAACAGGGCTGAGTATTAGTGGTAATCAGGTATGGATATAAGAGTTAAAGATAAAGTAAATATTTAGCATAGGGTAAGAATAATAATTACGTCATATCATCCTACATAAAATATTAATCAGCCTTTCACAGATATAATTATTTTTCATTACAACGACTACTCATTTAATTCCTACCTTGATGATAACGATTATTACAGTTAAAAATTAAACAGTACCTTAGTATTAGTTTTAATAGCTAAGGTACTGTCTTTTATTTACTTAACATTTCCTAATAGCATGTTTTTCATATCTTCTGGGGTCGATAATTTGTTTCCTCCATTGTTGGCACCAGTGATCCACCAATAGACCATACCCGCATCAGAACAATCAAACTTATTGGTTTGAAAGTCTACGACACTGTCATGTTCGACATACGCTAACATGTTCCATATGAAAGCAAAGCCTTTATTATCATGGTTTTTGGCCCAATCCCAGGCATCGGTTGGAGTTTGAAGTTTAACATTCTGATCTCCAATTTGATGTTCGACAACACCAAAGTCGAGAATCTGCTGCCAAGTAAAGAAGTCACCACTGTTATCGTTAAAAGGGTGGTGTGAGACGACATGGACATATTGACGAGATGCGGGATTAGCCGCTTCAAGGGCGTAGCCAATAAGGTCGGGTTCGCCAGCTTCAATAATCCATAATGGATCTGTGTCTGAAGAAGCGTTGATAGCGTCGACTAGATCTTGTGTCGCTCCGGCTTGTTCTGTACGGCAATTGTAGTCTTTACGAAGGTTATCGAATGGTCCAAATAGTTCGATTCCTTCATCAGCCACATATTGTAATATTTTTTGACGACGTAGCTCATTAATGGCGTCAATAGTTTGTATTCCAGGGTTTTTAAAAGGATCAATATCGCATGAGTGAGAAAAGTGAACAAGTCGGTCTGTTAATCCAGAACCACTAAGAATACCAAGTATTACACTATTAGCAGCTATATCATCTGGATCAGGAGAGTTGCCATCACTAACCACCGCCAAACGCCCATTTGGTGGATTTATGATACCGGTGGTAGCGATAGTCGTTTCATCCTTAATTACATTTTGTGTGTTATTATTGTTTTCTGCGAAGCACAATGGAGTCATTATACATAATGCAGCAATTAGCATATTTTTCATAAATATTCCTTATTGTTAACGTAAAGTCTTAGTTAAAATTTCATAAATATATTGTGACGATTAGAGTGCAAAGTGTGCTCAACTATTTATGAAACAGATCTTTTCAATTTATTATTTAGTATGTTTATGTCGTCAATAACATGTTTGAAAAACGTCTGTTGTCCTTTGCAAAGATAATTAAGCCCGGGTTTATTATCTGGTGTTTTAGTAAAACGGTTTCTTGGGCATTCTCCCCCACACAGTTTAAGGTAAGTGCATTGCTTACATGTTGTCGGTAATTTATCTCGCTTGTCGAGACCGAACCTCCTTTGCTTAATAGATGAAATAATATCCGCTTGATGTGTTTTTGTTATATTTCCGAGGTAATAATCTGGATAAACAAAATGATCACAAGAATAAACATCACCATTATGTTCGATGGCAAGTCCCTTCCCGCAGAGCTCATTACTGGTACACTTTTGACTACCAAATCCAAGTAAAATAGCAACGGAATCTTCAAAATTTTCAATAAAAACGTTACCAAAATCATGTTCAATCCACTCTTTCCATATCGCTACAAGAAAGCTACCCCAATAGTCTGGTTTCACCGACCAGTCTGTCACTATCGGTGGGTGTGTTTCTTTTGGTATTTCTAATGAATCGCTCTTAAGGTGCTGATTGTTGGCTATGGGAGGCGCTATTTTGAAATCGACTTTCTGTATTACAGGCGTGAACTGGATAACATTTGGTTTAACTTCATCCCTTATAAAGCGGTATACCTCTAATGGTTTCTTTGAGTTGTCAGCATTTACAGCGCATAGTACGTTAAAATCAATATCATACTTTTTAAGTAACTTAACAGCGTTCATTATTTTGGGATATGTAGATCTTCCACTATTGCTTAACCTGTATTTATCATGGATATTTTTAGGCCCATCTATCGATAACCCAACTAAGAAGTTATTCTTTTTTAAAAACTTACACCACTTTTCGTCAATTAATATTCCGTTAGTTTGCAGAGAGTTAAAAATATCTTGGTCTTTCTTTTTGTATTTGCGCTGAAGTTTAATTATCTTTTCAAAGTAGGGGATCCCAAGGAGAGTCGGTTCTCCTCCTTGCCAAATAAAATCCACATAACTGCAACTTTGAGCTTCTATATGTTGCTTTATATGTAATTCTAGAATGAAATCTGACATTCTTGGCTGAGGGCTTTGTTTGAGTAAATCATTTTTGTGGAGGTAAAAACAATACTGACATTTCATGTTGCATTTAGAGCCAGTTGGTTTAACGACGGCACTAAATTGTTCGATACTGGCCCCTTTCATCAACGGTTCATGTCTCATACAACCTCCCAAGTTTTACCTATTTTAATACTTATGAATGAAAATTTATGTAAGAGGTGCTCAATGTTGTATTGAGCACCTAATAGATTGTTACTTGTTAAATAGTGGTGTGAAGTGAGACATTACCTCTTTATTCTCTTGCGCTACATCGTTAACTTCCCCGGGATCGGTCATGATATTGTATAACTCGATCGGACCATCAACCCCGTAGCGAACAGCTTTCCAATCTCCTCTTCTTGCGGCCTGAAATACTTCACCAACAATACCAGAGTTAGGATCACCTAGTTGTTTGCCAAACTCCCAATATAGTGTTCGTTCTGCTATATCTTCAGGAGTGTCATTTAATATCCCTTTAATCGATACACCATTAGATTTGTATCTTGGGATATCGTTAACTGAAACCCCGGCGAGGGCTGCAAACGTTGGTAATACATCGGCGAAATGCCACGGGGTTTCGTCGACTCTTGCTTTTGTGATTTGTTCCGGCCAAGAAACGATCATGGGTACATGGATACCACCATCATATAGATCGCGTTTTATACCTTGATAGGGTTCTGATGCTTTGAAGAAATGAGGGTCAGCCCCCCCTTCGTCATGCGGTCCATTATCCGAGGTAAAAAAGATGACAGTATTATCTTCAATGCCTTTATCTTTTAATGTTTGGACAACCATGCCGACATAATCATCCAACGCCGTTACCATGCCAGCAAGCGTTGCCTTGGGGTTATCGACTTTCTCTGGGTAATATGCGGCATATTTATCACTGGGTACGCCAGAAGACATTCCTAGGTAGGGCTCCTCTTCAAATACACCATCATAAAGCTTAATGTATTCTTCCGGCGCGGCTAACTCTGCATGAGGAGAGGAGTAATTAAGCATTACGAAGAAGGGGTTATCTCTATCTTCGTTTATATAGTCGATAGCCTCATCGGTAAACATCTTTTGTGCATAAGCACCTTTGTTGTTTGCTTCATTCTCTTCAACTCTGATTTTTACACCATCACGCCATACGACTTGAGGGTATTGTCGGTGCCCCTCAGTGATTGAATACAGTCCAAACCAAGTATCAAACCCCATTGCTAAAGGATCAGTAACCCCCATTTGAGAGCCAATAGAGTATTTTCCAAATAGCGCGGTATCATAATTTGCGTATTTAAGGACGTGAGCCATTGTGATATCTAGTTCACCTAGCTGTACGGTATTAGAGTTATTTGTCATTAACTGACTATCTCTGCCAGTAAAAAGTGAAACCCTAGAAGGTGAACTTACCGTGTTACCTGCGTAAGCTTGTGTAAAGCGGATTCCTTGATTAGCTAATTTATCAAGGTTTGGTGTTTTGATCGGGGTGTTACCATAGGCACCAATTTGGTTAAATCCTAAGTCATCGGTAAGAATAAAGACAATATTAGGTGGTTCTGCTGCAGCAAGTGCTGAAGATGCCATTGATCCAACAAGTGCAAACTTAATGGCTTTAGAGACAATTGATTTTATCATTTGAATCATTCCTTTTATGAACAATGATTAAATATGTTTCTGTGCCTAATCACGTTAAATGACCTAAGGTATTATTACCTTTAAAAAAAGGCCGTTAATTAATGATTGGTGGGTGAAAATTCACACATTTGTTCTTTGCAAGTCACACTTTTGGTGATACTGCCCTTAATCAGTGCAGTTATTATCTCGAAGCAAATTTTTAATATTAACTAAGAAGGGAGGAATTCTGAGATAATAATGTGATATTGTTCTCAAATTAATATTTATATAAAATATATTGACTACGACAAAAGGAAGTATATTGAAATACAGCATAAAGTCATTTTTGTGCTAGGACGCGATTGATAATGGTTAGGGTGAAACCTTATTAGTAAATAATATTTGACTACGAATTAATTGGAGTGCCAAGGTGTAATGTTATTGAGCGAGTTTAATTTTAATATTTAATGTTAATGGAGGTACCGAGTGAAGCCTGACAAAATCGGTAAAGCTTACGATCAAATAACTCACCTATGGCAAAGCAGTGATTTCAATCGTAACAATGGCATTGAAGCACATCAACGGGCACTAACTTTTGCCAAGAACAAAGGGAAAGCACTTGATATAGGTTGTGGCTGTACGGGGCGATTTATTGACTTATTGCAAGGTGAGGGCTTTGAAGCGAAGGGCATCACTGGTATTGATGTATCAGAGCACATGCTATCGATTGTCAGCCAACGCTACCCTGATATTACGTTTGTTCATGCGGATATTTGTGAGTATCAAATTGATGATACCTATGATTTTATCACTGCATGGGACAGTATTTGGCATATTCCGCTGGAAGAACAACGGCAGGTTATTACCAAAATAATCGACAGCCTTAACTGCGGGGGCGTGTTTATCTTTTCTTTCGGCGGAACGGAAGAAGAAGGCGGTCATACTGATGATTTTATGGGGCCAGAAGTCTATTACTCAACGCTTGGCACTAATGGCTTCTTGAATTTGTTCATTGAGCTGGGTTGTATAATTAGGCACCTTGAGTTTGACCAATACCCCGAGTTGCATACTTATCTTATTGTAGAAAAACGTAGTGTTCAAAAGTAACGTGTAGAAAAGCTAATACTATGACTAGTAGGTCAAAATTGCAGCTTAAACTACACTTACAGTTCTTGAGCACCAAGCTCGCATTGTCTACAATGACGCACTTTTTATTTATATCAGGTTATAAACATGAGCGATTCTAACTCTAAACCAGCTTTGCCAGATCATCTAGCGTGCAACCCTCGTAGCCCACACCATGTGGCAGAGTGCTTTGAGCACCAAATTGGTATTCGCCTAAACGGCAAAGAGCGTACAGATGTAGAAGAATACTGCATCAGTGAAGGCTGGGTTAAAATTCCTTCACCAAAAGCCTTGGATCGTCGTGGCCAGCCGATTCTTATCACTCTAAAAGGTACTGTAGAAGTCTACTACGTGTAAGACGCTTATTCTTAAGTCTCTATTACTAAGTGGGTATACACATATAAAGCTTGGCACAGTTCGGGCTCTGTATGTTTCAGTTATACCAAACGCACTAAAAAAACACCGCCGATAGAAGGCGGTGTTTTTATATATTTATTTACGATGTGCTTACGGCTTACTGAACCACTTCGCCGCTTTCGATAACGGTTTTACGTACTTTATCCGCAAACTCAAGCGCTTCTTCACGGATCTTATCTTCATCAACGGTTGTCATGGTGCGATCTTTCATCAAGATATTACCGTCAACAATAGTGTGTTTTACATTTGGCGCATAAGCTGAGTAAACCAGTGCAGAGTATGGGTTGTAAACTGGTACCATATTAGGTGCTTTGGTATCGATAACAATGATATCTGCTAGCTTGCCTACTTCCACCGAGCCGATGGTATCTTCCATATGAAGGGCACGGGCTGCACCGATAGTTGCCATTTCAATAACTTTGATTGGTGGCATTGCAGCACGATCTTGGTTTACTAGCTTATGGACTTTGGCGACCTGATTAAACTCATCAATGGTTGAAATGGTATTACCAGACATTGGACCATCAGTACCTAGACCGATGCGTAAGCCTTCTTCCTGCATTTTCATTGCTGGAGAAACACCTTTTGCCGATTTGATGTTAGCACTCATGTTGTGAGCAATACCAACATCGTGCTTTTTCAGTAGTTCAATGTCGCTATCGCTAACATGGATGACATGGGCACCAACAAGTTTTGGCGTTAGGGCACCGATGTCTGCCATGTATTCAACAGGAGACATGCCACCACTACGTTCAGCGATAACTTCCTCTTCACGATCAGATTCTGCAAGGTGGGTCAACACAGGTACGTCATACTTCAAAGACAATTCAGTGATCTTTTTCAATGTCTCTGTGGTGTTAGTGTAGGGTGCATGCGGAGCAAATGCCGGCGTGATTCGAGGGTGATCTTTATATTCCTCGATGAAGTTAACGGCATATTTGATGCCTTCATCAGCATTTGCTGCATCGGCGACTGGGAACATAATTACTGTTTCACCCAAGATGGCACGCATACCAATTTCATCAACTGTTTTTGCCACTTCATCTTCGAAGTAGTACATGTCGGCATAGGTGGTTACGCCACCTTTCAGCATTTCGACGTTACCTAGCTGAGCACCGATGCGTACCATATCGCGAGAAACCAGATTCTTTTCTAACGGGAAGATATAACGGTGCAGACGATCTGGCACATCATCAGCAAGCGAGCGGAAGACCGTCATGGACACGTGGGTGTGGGTGTTGATAAGGCCCGGCATGACAATATCGCCATCAGCATCGATAATTGTCTTCGCCTCAAATTCTTTAAGATCGCTGCCGTCAGTTACTGCGACAATTTTATTTCCTTTAACCGCAACAAGACCATTTTCATAAACGTTTTTGTCTTCATCCATGGTGAGGACTGTGGCGTTTTTGATGAGTAAGTCGACATTTTCAGCGGCTACGCTAGTTGCACTAGCAAGAGAAGCAACAGCAAGAGAAACGGCTACAAGCGTTTTTTTGAACATGATTATTACCAGGCATCAATGAAATTGCGCAGATAATACCTAATAGCAATGTATTGAAAATTAGTATTACATTCTCTAATGGCAATTTGTGAGCATGGTCACTGTTTGGCGGGTGATTATTTACAAAGCGAAGAATAAAGCAGCGAAAGTGACAGGGCGAAACGTTTGCGTCGCCCCGTTCTGAGTGTTTATGTCTGTTTTATATGTTGCTTGCGTAACGCATATACCATCCATATTGTCAGTACACTGCTACATAGTGGTAGAGCTATCCAGACGCCGTCGACACCCAGCAGTTTCGCTAAGCTAAAAATGAACAGGCTGATCAGGATAAGTTTGCCGCCGGACAGCATGGAGGCTTCTCGAGCACGGTTGATCGATTGGAAATAGGTCGCACCTACCAGCAGCATACCTTCCGTTGGCAAGCCCCAGAAATAGTGCTGAATACCGTTAATTGCGACCGGGTGTAGGGCGGGGTTATCACCGGCAAAAGCGTACACTAGCCAATCGGGATAGCTGTAAATAAATGCGACACCGATGAGCGCAAAACCAAGCGTTGTCGCAAAGGCGAGGTTTCTTATGGCGATTACTCGGTCGTGTCGACCTGCTCCAGTGTTGTAGCTGGTGATCGGTTGGATCCCTAATGCTATTCCTTCAAAAATAAGATAAAAGAAGGCTTCGGTATAACTCACAATCCCGTATGCCGCGACATGGATTGGTTTGCCTACCCATAGAAAGGCTTTATTGTGCAGTGTAAGCACCACAGACAAATATAAGTACATCAGTAAGCTGGAAAAGCCGAGCTGGCAAATTTGACCTACATCGTGCCACCTCAAACGAAGTGTTTGCCAAGTAATTCGCAGTTGGCTCTTATCTGAGAAAAAGTGCTGAAGGCAAAGTACGGCTGTTGCGAGTTGTGAGAGCATGGTGGCGATGGCCGCACCGGTAAGCTCCCAGGGAATAACAACAATAAATAACCAGTCCAGCACGACATTAAGCACACCGCCAAGGATCATGATCAAAGTAACACGTTTGGGTTGTCCGTCATTTCGTAGCAGGGCCGAAAAAGCCATCGAGGTGATAGGGAACGCACCAAGGCTGAAATACCAAAACAGATAGTCCGACGCCATCTGTAATACCTCCCCTTCCGCGCCTAACCAGCGAAGTAAGTCATCACCGTAAAGCACACCGATAGAACAGGCGATTAAAGATATCACGACACACAGTGATAGGGCATTACCTACAATATTCTTAGCCTGTTGTTCATTGCCTTCACCTAATTTTATCGACACCAAGGCCGAGGCCCCCATGCCGACCATGGCACCAAGCGCATATAGGAGCGAACCAATAGGGTATCCAAGCATAATGCCGGCAAGGCCATTTTCGCCGATGAAATGACCGACAAACATGCCGTCAATGGCGACGTAAATCCCGGTTACCAGCATGGCGGCAATAGTAGGAATGGTATAACGCATGAAAAGGCGACCGATTGAGTCGTCCTTCAAGGATAGGTGTGACACTGATGACATGGTTGACTACTTATGCAAAGGTATAAAGGCACTCAACAAGAGGTATTTAAGTACTGTCTTATTGTTCGTTTCACGTTTTAGGGGGTGGTGGAGGTGGTACTCACCGTGGGACATATGATGCCCGTCATGTAGCTGCTCCGCTAAGCTGTTGGTTGAGCTTAGTAGCTTGATACCATCAGTGATGTACTCTTCAATATTTTTAGGTAATTTCCCTAACCACCAAGCAGGGATCTCTTTACTGGCTTTGCTGCGGTCAAACCAATGATCGGCAACGACGACAATGTAGGTTGGTTTTACCGGAGCAAGAGTGGTTCTTACATCCGCAATAGTCTTAATCAACCCTTGCCTGCAAGCCTTGTTAGCACTGAGCAAACGGTGAGCAATAACAGCAATGGAAAACTCTGTTGTGTCGATAACGAAAACAGGCTGAGATACTTGTTCGTCATTTTTGTGTTGCGAAAAGTGAGCGTCGAGTCCTGCTTGTTGCAGGGTTGCCATGATCCTGCGACACAGTGCCATACCAAGATGATTTTCACGCATCCCACGGTTGTGGACCGTCGGATAATGCTGCGCACAAAGCTTTGAGCAGTCCTGTTGAAACTGCTCGATGCTTGTTGAAAGGTAATCAGAAATTAGTTGTTCAGAAAACAAGGTTGCCCCACTAGCTCACAACATGACTGGAGTGGGAAACCTATTTCTCCAGTCTAAAAGTCCTGTTCGGACGTCGATTAATATATCGTATCAGAAAAATAGCGAACAGCACCTAATATCAGCAATTTAGTGAGTGTAAAACAGTGACTTATTTAACACGAACCAGATTAAACCTAGCAGTAAGTCCTTTAGTCAGCGCTTTGTAGCGAAAAGCCAATAGCCCGATTGAAATAGAAAGGTAGATCATGGGTTCGATGAGCCCTGATTTTACCGACCAGATGTAATGAATGGGTACCAGCAAGGTAGCGAGGTACACCCAGTTATGCAGTTTTTGCCAGTGCTTACCCATACGTCGCTGAATGCTTTGGGTAGAGGTGACTGCAAGGGCGAATAAAATCACCCAACTGACAGCACCGATAGTGAGGTATGGCCTGCTTATAATTTCGTCGAGCACCAATGACCAGTTGAAATTTAAATCAAGTACTACATAACCTGTCAGGTGAAGCACGGCCCAGAAAAAGCAGTACAAGCCTAATAAGCGACGAACACGAACAAGCATTCCAGCTTTCAGGAGTTTGGCTATGGGCGATACACACAAAGTCAGTAGCAGGGTATTCAGAGCTGCTTTACCGGTGAAGTGGCTGATCCCCTGTATTGGGTCAGCACCTAAGCCGCCAGTCAATGTCAGGTACACAAGTTGTGCGATAAAGATCAGTGACACACCGTGTATCAGTACTTTGAGCCAAAACACTTGGCGTGGCGTCATCTTTAATCGCCATTGAGTCGTCATTTGTGATGGCATCATGTTCTCCTGCCTAATATCTATAATTAAAGCGATGTCTAGAAATTACGTTTGAGATCCAGACCTTTATACAGCGAGGCGACTTGTGTCTCATAGCCGTTAAACATCTTGGTAGGTTCTCGGCGGCTACTAAAGATGCTGCCTTCACCAATAAAACGTTCACTGGATTGACTCCAGCGAGGATGATCGACTCTTGGATTTACGTTGGCATAGAAGCCATATTCGTTAGGTGCCAGAATATTCCATGTCGTTGGTGGCTGTTTGTCTGTAAGGGTAATCTTGACCACAGACTTAATACTTTTGAAGCCGTACTTCCATGGCACGACCAGTCTTATCGGCGCACCGTTTTGTGGTGCCAACGTTTTGCCATAAAGACCTACGGATAAGAGAGTGAGTGGATTCATGGCTTCATCCAGCCGTAAGCCTTCAACATATGGGTAATCAATGCCACCACCTAAGCGACGGGAGGCTTGCCCTGGCATTTGTTTGGGGTCGTAAAGGGTTTCAAAGGCGACATATTTCGCGCTACTGAGTGGCCCTGCTTTTCTTAACAACGAGGCGAGGGGAAAGCCTAACCAAGGAATATTCATCGACCAAGCTTCAACACAGCGCAGGCGATAAATTCGTTCTTCGATAGGAAAAGAGTTAAAGATATCTTCATAACCTAATGTGATCGGATTACTGACCAAACCGCCGATATCGATATTCCATGGGTTGGTTTTGAAGTTTTGGGTTCTTTCGGCAGGATCGGACTTGTCAGTCCCAAATTCATAAAAGTTATTGTATTCCAGTACCTTGTTTTCAGGAGTCAGTGATAGCGACGTATTGGAGTAGGATGAAGAGCGTGAAGTCAGTGCTCGGCGTTTATCAACTGTCGCTTCTTTCTTGCCAAAGCCATCAAAAAGGCCTGCTTGGGCGGTTTGTGCAAGGGGTAAGCTTGCCGCAGTAATACCCAATGCTTTTAAAATGGTCCTTCTTTGCTTGTAGATAGCTTCTGGTGTGGCCTCGTTCTCACTCAAAAACAGCGGTGAGGGTTTCTTTATGAGCATTGAATATTCCTTTATCAAAGATGATGTTAAACAAGTAGACCTAGCCACTTACAGATAAATTTCACGATATAGTGGGATTTCGTTACTAAAACGAGTAAGGTCAGCGAACTCAGCCTATGGCTTATCTTGTTAAATACGGTGTAATAACGGTTCGTGTTTAAACCAAAGTAAGTATTCTTCTGGCCATGAAAAAGAATAGTGGGAAATCATAGCGATATGTCGAAAATGAACGAATTTAATGCCAACATTGAGCTGCAGCACATCTACCTAGAAGCACACAGCGAACGCTATTACTCCCTGGGGCAGTACTTTGAGGCATACTACTGTTATCGACATAATCTGGTGACTCGACAAGGAAAGCCGGACTGGCAGCAGTTATTCACCTTTGCCAAGGGGTCCCTTAAAGCGAAAGCATGCTCGGTGCGCAAAGAGACCATTAAAGAATTGGTACTTCCGTTATCCGTACTTACAGGGAAGCTCAAAACATTAGTTCGCGATGATGAATTGACGGTAGAAGCGATAGGGAAGCTTTTAGATAAACATTTGGAATACGTGATCCTGTCACGTTGTGAATTGCAAAAGCTCCACAAGTTAGGTTATGAAAACCGTATGCCACCATCTTTCTTTCAGCCAGACAATGCGGAATACCAAAACCCAATGAGTCGATTTACTTTGGCAGAGATCCAATTTTAAGCAAAGCATTCTCATGTTGCGCGAAGAGTTGCTTGGCTTCAGTTTTTGTTTAGATTATTTTGTCCTAAACTGCCTGAAAAAAAGGAATTTTAGACAGTATGCTCATAGAGGGAAGCATTGGGGTAAAGTCAGCTTTAATTGTAGAGGGCGGGGCGATGCGCGGTATTTTTGCCGCTGGTGTGCTCGACCATTTCTTTGAGATAGAGCACCGCCCATTTGATTTCTGCATCGGTGTGTCAGCCGGTTCGACAAATTTAGCCGCATGGTTGGCAAACCAGCCTGGCCGTTCACACCGTGTTATTACCGATTATTCTTGCCGCAAGCCTTTCATTGATTTGCCGAGATTTTTCCGTGGTGGTCACTGGTTGGACATTGACTGGCTTTGGGATATCACGATTGATGAAATTCCAATTGATGGCTGGGAATTAGAGCAGCAACCGATACCTCTGTTTGTGGTCACAACCAATGTGGCGACTGGAGAGGCACATTACATTGAGGCGACAGAGCAAAACCTTAATCAATTATTAAAAGCATCTTGTGCTGTTCCTATCGCTTATCGTCACTATCCTGAAATGGATGGTTTTCACATGACCGATGGTGGTGTGGCTGACTCTATTCCTGTCATTAAAGCTTATGAGATGGGGGCTCGGGACATTACCGTGGTGCTTTCGCGCCCGCATGGTTATCGGAAAAAGGCGCCCAAAATTCAGTGGTTAGTGAGAAAGCTGTTAAACGATACCCCTTGTCTGGCTGAGGCAATGATGAAGCGTGCAGACACGTATAATCAGGCCATTGACTTTATTGATAACCCACCTGAAGACTGCCGTATTAATGTTATTGTACCGCCGGTGGAGTTTGAGGTCGGCCGAGTTACAACAAACAGTCAAAAATTGCAAAAGGGCTATGAGCAAGGTATTGCCGCAGCGAAACGGCTTAAAGTCTAATACCAAGCTACACTTCGTTTGTGAAACAGACTGAAGGTGTATATCTAATATGATGAAAACACTGCAGCTTGGTTTTTCGGGCAGTTGCTACTGGTGCATGGAAGCCGTGTTCCAGTCCCTTGATGGAGTAATATCAGCAGAGCAAGGCTGGATGAGTGCGGGTAATGGTAATGATCGCTATGAGGCCGTTCTGGTAGAATACGATCCGCTTACTCTCTCTATACCAGTTTTAGTCGGTGTTCATCTACACACTCATCACGCGACCTCAAGCCACCCACTTCGTTGCCGTTATCCATCTGCAATATACACCTACACGGAGTCACAGAGGCTGGTAGCAATTGAAGCGATAGCACTTCATCAAGAGGATTTTTCTGAACAGTTGGTAACAGGTGTTGAGGAGGCAGGGTCGTTTACTCCCTGTGAGGACGAGAAACAGGGGTACTATTTCAATCACCCTGAGCGGCCGTTCTGTGAAGGTCAAATTGCCCCTAAACTACATGTTCTTTTGTCTCGATTCGGGATGTATGTCAATGCTGAAAAAAGACAGATCATCGAGCAGGCGAGTAAAGGTCTGTATTATCCTGATAGCTGATGAAAAAAGGCGGATCCGATGATCCGCCGAAAGAGCTAGTGAGCTATGGTTCTTTTTATATTAAGCCGCGCCGATAATGCCGCCATCGATACGCGTGATTCGAATGACAGAAGAGCGTGGAATTGTATTACCGCCATTAGGGAAGTGAGAAGGCGCTAGATCTTCACCAGGATGCTGGACGCCGATGAACATGGTTTTCTGGTCTGGGCTGAACGTCAGACCTGTAATTTCACAAGCGATGGGCCCGGTTAAGAAGCGGCGAACTTCACCGCTGTTAGGATCCCCACACAGCATTTGGTTGTTACCCATGCCGGCAAAATCCCCTGTGTTGGAATACTTACCGTCAGTTTGGATCCATAAACGACCTGCGTTATCAAAGCCGATGCCATCAGGACTGTTAAACATATTATCGGCATTAATGTTGTCGCTACCCGCCATCAGGCCTTCATGTACGGCCGGATTACCAGCAATGAGGTACAGATCCCAGTCGAAGTTATTTGAGGTGTGATCTTGACCTGAAGGCATCCAGCGTACAATGTGCCCATATGGGTTCTTTTCTCGTGGGTTGACTGCATCAACCGGCTGGTTAGCTTTAACACCACGGTACTTGTTGTTAGTCAGGGTGCAGAAAACGTGTTGGTTTTTGGGATTTACAGCAACCCATTCAGGACGGTCCATGGTGGTTGCACCGACTTGCGTTGCCGCTTTACGGGCAAAAATCAGCACATCAGCTTGGCTGTTAAAGCCATTTTCTTTCGTTAACCCGTTTTTACCAAACGTCAGCTCAACCCATTCCCCTTTACCTTGCAGTTCACCTTCTTCGGCGTTGAACTTAGCAACGTATAGTGTGCCTTCGTCAAGTAGGTCACGGTTGGCACTTGGATTGTTGGCATCGTATTTGTTCTTAGAGACGAAGCGGTAAAGGTGCTCGCCACGTTCATCATCACCTAAGTAAACCACTATATAACCGTCATTGTTGACCGTTAAAGCCGCGTTTTCATGTTTGAAGCGGCCCAGTGCAGTGCGTTTTTTCGGTGTTGAATTTGGGTTCATCGGATCAATTTCAACGACCCAGCCATGGCGATGAGGTTCGTTAGGGGTTTTCGCTAAGTCAAAACGGTCATCGTGCTTGTACCAGTTATAGCCAGAATCCGTTGTTTTTAAACCATAGCGTGCGTAGTTGCTATCTAGTGCTGGTTTTTCTTTGGATCCAAACAAACCATTGAAGTTTTCTTCGCAGGTAAGGTAAGTGCCCCATGGCGTCTCGCCATTTGCACAGTTGTTGAAGGTGCCAAGGACGTTGGTACCTTTAGGATCCGCCGCCGTTTTTAATCGATCATCACCAGCGGCAGGACCGGTTAATTCCATTTCGGTGTTGGCAGTAATGCGGCGGTTTAAACGACCATCAAGATTGACTTCCCATTTGCCGTCCACTTTTTGTAATTCAACGACAGAGATGCCATGTGCATTTTGTGATTTAAGTACGTCGTCAGCAGACATCTGTTTGCCCTGATGGGTAAACAGGTATTCATGGTTGGTGTACTCGTTATTGATAGATAGGACACCACGATCATCGCTGATCTGGAAGAAGGTCATACCGTCGTTATTATCACCAAACTGACGAGCTTGTGCCTTGCTATTCGCATTTTGATTAAAGGCAGGGGCATCTTTGAATAAAGGATCACCCCAGGAAATAAGCACATCAGCCTGATAACCTTTGGCAACGATCACTTTGTCTTCAGTTGAGGCGGAGATAGCCTCAAAGCCAATAAGACCGTTGTTGTCTTTTGTTTCCGCAATGGCGCTAGAAAGCGGGGTGGCTCCAAAAAAAGCAACAGTGCTTGCTGCCGACGTGGCTTTTAGAAATTGGCGGCGGTTCAGGCCTTTTTCGATGATTAGATTAAATTCTGGCTCTGCTCGTTGAGAATAATCCGTTTTGGCGGTCATTTATTGCTTCCTTTTTATTATCGCATTTAAGGCTATCATGCATTTTATTGCCTGTATGCTAACGACTGGTTGTGACAGAAATGTATCATTTTGGTGAACATCGCTTTACGTAATGAAAGTAATTAATCGGCATCACCGCAAACGTTTGCCCTCAATTGTTTCAAAGTGTTTCAGAGAGCGCTTATTTAAAATTACAACGTTGAATTCAAAACTTAGATCATTAAAATCCGCGCCCAAGAATTATTAAATTGTATATTTTTGGTGAGACGGACCAAAAGTTTCTACTTCAGGACCTATTCTTGAAACTACAATTTATCTGTAGCCAGTTAGTTATACACCTTGGTTCAGATGTCTTACTCTAAGTATCTATTTAATAATGTCTTTCCTGTGCTTTTTACCCTTAGGGATTTGTTGTGAATTTGGATAAGATATTTAAACTTTCTGAGCGAAAGACAACTGTTTCGACCGAAATGTATGCAGGTTTTATTACCTTTTTAGCGATGAGCTACATCCTTGCAGTTAACCCTGCCATTTTAGGGGATATCCCTGGTATGGATAAGGGCGCGCTTTTCACAGCAACCGCGATTGCATCTGGCATCGCAACATTAGTGATGGGGATTTGGGGAAATTACCCTGTTATGTTAGCGCCGGGCATGAGCATGAACGGCTTCTTTAAAGGTATCTTGTTAAGTGGTGCAATCGCTCTTGTATGGCACGAAGCACTGTTGGGTATCTTCATTTCCGGTATCATTTACCTTCTGCTTAGTCTGACTTCACTCCGTAAGAGTTTGATTGAAGCTATCCCTGAAGATCTTAAACTGGCTATTTCGGTTTCTCTTGGCCTGTTCATTGCGTTTCTCGGTCTGAAGAATGCAGGAATTATCGTATCTAACCCTATCATTCTGGTTAGCCTTGGTGATATACGAGACCCGCAAGTTGCGATTGCCTATATCTCTATCTTCATTGCTCTGGCTTGTATGATCCGTAACATTAAGCTGGCAACTTTCTTTGCCTTCATTTCTGCGATTGTACTTACCGTGGTTGCAGATGTGTTGATGGGAACGAATAACGCCCCTATACCTGACTCGATTGTTTCTCTGCCACCGAGCATTGCACCGACCTTTGGTCAAATATTCAATTTCTCAGGGTTTACACCTGAAAAAGTATTTGATCTGGTGTTTGTTGTGTTGGTTTTCTTGATTGTCGACTTTTTTGATGGTCTCAGCACCATTGTTGGAGTTGGGCGCGATGCGGGAATTATTGATAAAGACGGTAAAGTGCCTAACGCAAAATCTGCGCTAATTGCTGATGCTGGTGGTACGGTCGTCGGTGCGGTATTAGGTACAACTTCTGTAACTGCGTTCTCTGAATCAGGTATTGCCTCGTCTCAAGGTGCGAAAACCGGTTTGAGTGCTGTTGTTGCTGCAGGACTTTTCTTTGCTTCATTATTCTTCTACCCAATATTCTCTGTTTTTTCGGCTGCTATGGTTGCCCCTGCAATGGTCGTTGTCGGTATCTACATGATTGGACGAATTGCGAAGATCCGTTGGGATGTGATTGAAGTAAGAATCGCGTCCTTCTTTACGATTATGTTTACCATTTTGTCATTTTCTCCTGCGAATGGTATGGCAATGGGCTTTGTGAGTTATGCGTTCTCTATGGTCGTTGCTGGCAAAGGCAAAGACGTTCACCCGGTGATTTATTCTCTGGCTGCCATGTTCCTCGCATATCTATTATTTATCTAATACGGATAGAAAGCGCATCGACGAAAGCGGCCTCAAGGCCGCTTTTTGCGTTATTAGCGCTACTGAATTCAAAGTGTTGTTTGGGAATAGGGGGGAGTACAACCTTTGCTTATAATACCAACCTACATAAATACTTGATCAACGACTTACCCAGATTGGTATAACAAGCAGCTTTTAAAATATTAGTATCAAACAAGTTGCGCATTTGGTTGCAAGTAAAAGCATGACCCATAGAGCAATAAAGGTTAGTTCACAAAATAAATTGGTTGTCGCGGTATGCTATTGGTGAGCATAAAACTAACATATTGTGGTTAATTTTTATGCTTTAGTCATTGATTTATAGCAAAACTTGACACTCTAGGGGTGGAAATGGTTTGATCTATACATCACCTTATTATTTACAGGGCTAACTATTTTGCGGCGCGACTTTACTGAAACATTATCTTGCCTACCAAGCTAACCTTATTGGTAGGTCAGATAATGCTTCCGAAAGGCTTCGGTGCAGTTTTAGGGAAATACAATGAAAAAAGTTGATAGATACAGTATAGATAATACGGATTATACGGTAGGTCAGGATAACATCCAGAAGTGGGGTTTTGATGTTCATAACCCTGTATTCGGAACCAGTGCTGGTTTAATCGTTCTATTCATCGTTGCGGTTCTTGTGAGTGACCCAACGTCAGCGAAAGCGGCTTTAGATGGTGTTAAAAACGGCATCATCAACAACTTTGATGCTTTATTCCTTTGGGCGGGTAATATTTTTGTTATCTTCTGTCTAGGGCTTATTTTTTCGCCATTCGGTAAAATCCGTATCGGTGGTCAAGAAGCTGAAACTGATTACTCGCGTATGTCATGGCTAGCAATGCTATTTGCTGCCGGTATGGGTATCGGTCTGATGTTCTGGAGTGTGGCAGAGCCAGTGGCCTATTACACTGGCTGGTTCGGTACACCTCTTAATGTTGACCCGAATACGCCTGCTGCTGTTGAGCTTGCTTTGGGCGCGACTATGTACCACTGGGGTCTGCACCCTTGGGCTATTTATGGTGTCGTAGCGCTTTCTCTAGCGTTTTTTACCTACAATAAAGGCCTACCGCTATCGATTCGCTCAATTTTCTACCCAATTCTTGGCGATCGTGTTTGGGGTTGGCCTGGTCATATTATTGATATCTTTGCGGTAATCGCCACCTTGTTTGGTCTGGCAACATCCCTTGGTTTGGGCGCACAACAAGCTGCAAGTGGTATTGAACACGTGTTTGGTATCTCTGGTGGTATTGGCCTGCAAATCGCTGTTATCGTAGTTGTGACCTTGCTTGCGGTGATTTCTGTTGCTCGTGGTATTGACGGTGGTGTTAAGCTGCTAAGTAATATCAACATGCTTATCGCTTTGGCGTTGTTGGTATTTGTTACTCTTGCCGGTTTTGCTATTTCAATGGGGACGGTACCGACAACAGTGGCGGGTTATGCGAAAAACTTCTTTTCATTGAGTAACCCTCATGGCCGAGAAGATGAAGCATGGTTGCACGGCTGGACTGTTTTCTACTGGGCTTGGTGGGTTTCTTGGTCTCCATTTGTAGGCATGTTTATCGCGCGAATCTCAAAGGGGCGTACTGTCCGTGAGTTTATGGTTGCCGTACTAATTGTTCCTACGCTGGTGACTACACTGTGGATGTCAGTATTTGGTGGACAAGCCATTGATCAAGTGATTAACGGCATCGGTGCTCTTGGTGAGAACGGTTTAACTTCAGTGCCGCTAGCGATGTTTGAAATGTTTGAATCTCTGCCGCTAAGTAATTTGTTGTCTGTGACTGCCATTATTTTGGTTATGGTGTTCTTTATCACCTCTTCCGATTCCGGTTCGCTGGTTATCGATAACATCACGGCTGGTGGTAAGATTGACTCACCAATGCCACAGCGCATCTTCTGGGCATTTATCGAGGGTGCTGTTGCTGCTGTTCTACTTTATGTAGGTGGTACTGAAGCTATCGAAGCGCTTCAAGCGGGTGCAATTTCAACCGCACTACCGTTCGTATTCATTCTGTTGCTAATGTGTGTCAGCCTTGTCATGGGCTTCACCACTGAGAAGTATCAGAAATAAAAACATTTCTCGATGAGACAAAAACGCCGTCATCATGACGGCGTTTTTTTATATCTTGATATTGGGAAAAGCGTTATACCAATCTGGATAAGTAATTGACCTATGTATTACGCAGGAAAACTGATCAAATGCTTATTTAGGTTGGGTTTTATAGCCAGATTTCTGAAATAGGCGTATCCGGTGTGAAGTGATAGGCAATCTGAGCTTGTAGTAATTCCGCAGTGGCGAGGGCGTCGGTCACTGCATGGTGAGGGGCGTAATCCGGAAGACTGTAACGCTGTCTTGAACGCGCAAGCCGTACTGATCCAGGTCGGTTGCCTTTTAAACGGTTGATGAGCCCGCCGTTAAAGCGCTGTTGAACTGCCATTTCAATTGCCATGGTATCGACGACCGGGAAGTGTATGCCTTCTTCTAATCGGCTGATCAGAGCTTGATTCATAAACTCACGTTCGATTTTTTGATAATGAACCACCACAATTTTACCCGCTAGGGCATTGAGTACTCGCTCTAAGACTTTCAGTAGATCAGGGGCATTCTCTAAATCGGAGTCGGTAATGCCGTGGATGATCACCGATTCTTCGTTAAGAGGCCGATGAGGGTTCACCATCCATTCTGCAGATTCTCGACACCGGATTCTCTGTAGAGTGAATGGCACGAGACCAATACTGATGATTTCGTCTTTTTTGGGATCAAGCCCCGTTGTTTCGAAATCTAGTGCGACGAAGGGCACTTCGCTAAGTGGGGTATCACCACTTATCATCGGTGTGGAGTAGAAGTTTTTTAGTCTTTCATCACGAGTCTTATCGAGAAGGGTCTGAAAAAACGTTGGCCAATCCGGTGTGCTGCGTGTATTCAGTAGTTGTCGGTGTTGTTTGGGTTTGTTAAATGCCATGCTGCTTATCACCGACGGTTACCTTGGTAACGGAATTTAATGAAGTTCTGAGCATTGCTCAGAATTTGGAATGCCGCCTTAAGGTTACGGCGCTCAAAGTCAGACATATTTTCTGGCTCGATACTGTTATCAGCGTCAATCCCCGCTTCAATATCTAATGCCTGGTGACGGATACGAACCATGTAGATCAACTCCATAGCATCGCGTAAATCCTGTCCACGACCTTTAGGTAAAATACCTGCTTCTATTACATCGTCCAATCGCTCGAATGAGTTTTGTGAGCGGGAACCGACAGCAAGGGCATGAACACGGATCAGGTCAGCCAGCGGGGCAGTACCACGACGTTTGAGGTTGATAGAGTTATTGTGCCTGCCATCTTTTTCCATCACAAAGTCTTTGAAGAAACCTAACGGTGGTGTTCGGCTAATTGCATTACGGGCTAGACACGCCAAGAAGCGGTTATTTTTACGTGCTCGTCGAACAACGAAGCTATTTAATTGTTCCGCCCATTTCTCGCGACCACATACCCCAGACAGATCAAAGAAGATGGAGCTGTTAAGTAGGGCTTGTGGTTTAGGGTTATCAATCCACTCGGCAAAACATTCTTCCCATTGTGAGCGTGTTTTTCGCCACTCAGGATTGGTCGCCATGATATCGCCGGTACAGTAGCTATAACCGCATGCAGCAAGGCCGTCACAAACAAACTGGGCGAACTTCTCAAAGTATTCGCCATGTAAGGCTTCATCGTAGCTATCATCGAGGATCAAGGCATTATCTTGGTCAGTCACAATCAGTTGCTCGTCCCTTGCCATCGAGCCCATAGCCATTAGGCAGAATGGGATTGGGGCTGGGCCAAGCTCTTCCAGAGCTAATTCGGCTAGACGTTGTTTGAAACTGCGGCCAATAACGGACAGTGCACTGCCAATCATATGGGCATTGGCGTCTTCATTAACCATACGGACGAAACAGTTTTTCACTTCTTCGGAGACGACTTGCAGCTCTTCAACAGATTGCTGTTGGAAAATAGTACTGACTAACAATAAGCTGTTTTGAGATTCATAACGGACGATATCAGTTAAGCCTATGATACCTATCGGGTGCTTGTTTCTTAACACCGGAAGGTGATGTACATTGTAGCGAAGCATAGTGAGCATGGCTTCAAAAACATACGCATTGTAATCAAGCGAAATCAACTCTGTACTCATGACTTCCGAGACCGGCGCTGAGGTATCTAAGCCCTTCGCGATGACTCGAGCGCAAAGATCACGATCAGTGATGATACCGACCAATGGGTCGTAATCATCATCGTCATCATTATCGCTTGGTTCAACAATTAGCATTGCCGAAATGTTTTCTTCCGCCATGGTGATTGCAGCAGTTTGAATACTCTCGTCTCGACTGGTTGTGACAGGATCGCGCGTCAGCAGAGTGCGAACCTTGGACGTGGTTAGGTCGTTTTCTTTCTCTTGGGTAGAAACGACATTGCGCAATCTTGCACTATCTTCTAACTCAACGAAATCAGCAAAGGTATCGTGTTCATCACACAATTTGTTGAAGATGTCCTCAGGAATACAATACACCAGAGTATCTTCGATGGCTCGGGCTGGCATCCTGATTTTATTGTTCATCAACAACCCCATTTGACCGAACAAATCACCTTCATCAATTCGGTTATACAGCTCACCCTTACGCCGGTATATCTCTACAGCCCCACTTCTGATGAGAAAGAGATCATGAATTTCGTCACCAAAATTCAAAATCATTGTGTCGGCACGGTAATATGCGACCTCAATGCTATGGGCTATTTCTTTTAATGACTCTTCCGGGAGTACCTTAAAAGGGGGGTATTGGCTGATAAAATTGAGAATTTCCAGCTGTTCGGCTTCCATCGTTTGATCCGTAATGCTTTTGGAGAATGGCTAATAGTATACCTAATTCAGCAAAGAATGCTTGTACCAGCAAGTTGCACCTCTCACTATATAATTGAAAAAGAAAGGGTTAGGAAACCATTTTTGCCTCTGGATAGAGTCAGCATATCGGTGTTCTTCACTAAACCATTACAAATAAAGCTAGCGTCTTGTGATCTTGATAGGTAATTTTGTATCCAATTAACGCCAAGGTGCTTGGTTGAGCAAGAAGAACCTGGAATATAGGAAGTGAAATGCATATTAGATACTGCGCGTTCGACCAACATGCACACGAGATGCTGGAAATTTTTAATGACGCCATTTTGAATACGACGGCTCTTTATGAATATGAACCACGGACGATGGAAGTGATGGCGCTGTGGTTTGAGTCAAAAACTGAAGGTGACTACCCGGTAGTTGGGGCGTTTGATGATTCCGGTCGGCTAATGGGTTTTGCATCATTTGGTAAATTCAGAGAGCAACCGGCTTTTCAGTTTACTGTTGAACATAGTATTTATGTATCAAATGAGTCTCGTGGCAAAGGGGTTGCGATGGAGTTGATGAAAACCATCATTGTATTGGCTTCTCGCCAAGGCTATCGCTCATTAATTGGTGCGATAGATCTAGAAAATATTGCTAGTTTACGGCTACATCAAAAGTTTGGTTTTGAAGAAGTGGGCATTATTAAGAGTGCAGGCTATAAATTTGAACGCTGGTTAGACCTTGCATTTTATCAGTTAACGCTTGATTTATCGTTCGCGGATGCATGATTAAGTGTCAGGTCGATGTCAAAAATGAGCAAAAAGTGATCATGTGATTAGTTTGAAGCATTAAAACATTGTTTTTTGGTACAGTGTTCGCCTTGTAATACAGTATACTGGTTATTTATCCAGTTAACGAGACAGTGGCAGTTACACACTAAGATTACAATGAATAATGTGGGTAAAAATACCTGGTAATTGGGTGATGGAACTGTCTTGTATATGTGATTACAGTGGCTAATTTCAACACACATCTTGGAACAGCCGCACTTACGAGTAGTTTGGCGGCTACAGCTCTGCTTTCAGCAGGGCACATTGTGCCGATCACAGCATTATGGTTAATGCTGTTAGGCACGATTGGCGGTCTGTTGCCGGATATTGATTCCGACAACTCGACGTCAATGAGCACTCTTTTCCGTTTCTTTGGTGGTTTGATCACTTTCAGTTTTGTCGGCCATATTTATCAGTTGGTGTCGATGCTGGAGTTGATCGTTTATAGCGGGTTCTGTTACTTAACCATCCGCTATAATTTTAAGTCATCGTTAGAAAAAATCACGATCCACCGAGGTTGTTGTCATTCATTGGCTTTTATTGCTGTTGCAGGACTATTCACTGTTTGGCTAGTCTTCCTGCTCGGATACAGTGATATCACTGCTTGGTTATCCGGCGTCTTTATATTTTTTGGTGGTGTTGTGCATCTTTCGCTCGACGAACTTTACAGTGTTGATTTGGCAAATCGTCGACTCAAATTATCATTTGGCTCTGCGATGAAAGTGTTCTCACCAAAAAATCCATTTATTAGTGCATTCCAGTGCTTGCTGATAGCAATTTTGTACCTTCATGGGCCATCGTTTGACAATACCTTGAAGCAAGTCAGTAACTGGAGTGAATTCCGGTTTAAACCTGAATGGCTTAATAGAGATGAAGTCATGCAGTTTTTTGATGAGGTTATCACTTCAACAAAAAATGCAATGGATCAAAACTCTAAGCAGGGGTAATAAATTGGCGGTGCATAAACACCGCCTTTATTAATGGGGTAGGGGGATGAATTATTGACGTTTTGCCGTCAATAATTTAACGGCATGATCGTGTTGATAAAAATCAAAATAGCAGTGCTGATTCATGGTAAAGTTACATTCCTATTACGATTTTTTTATTTATACTCATGCATTTTACTCTCAATAATATTTCTGTTCGGAAGCAGGTGCTCGTTCCTGTCTTGTTAATATGCGTTATTATGGCGATCGCTTTTGCTTTCGTAACCAAAGAATCCCGCTCTCAGCGTGCTCAGGCTAATGAAACGACTGTTTCGGCTCTAGCGCAAAAAACGCTGTCCCAGCAAATACTTGAAAATAGTTTTAATGCACGAGTTAGTGCTATTTATGCACTCTATGACTCATCAGCATTCCAGAACTTGGATATTGCTGTGAACCAAGAATTTGACCAAAGCAGAGTATTGCTTAATCAGCTGTCTCAAACCGCAGCACTTATTATACCAAACTGGAAAATTAACTGGTCAGGTTGATCCACTCTCTTGAACACATTTTTGATACCCTTTGGGGACTCG
>NZ_JANEYT010000073.1 GCF_024357955.1 Photobacterium pectinilyticum | reverse complement strand
AGTCCCCAAAGGGTATCAAAAATGTGTTCAAGAGAGTGGATCAACCTGACCAGTTAATTTTCCAGTTTGGTATTACTTAGCTATTACCAGGTGAGACGGTTTAATTCATACCGCTATGGGATGAGTGTGGCTATGGCCATCAATGATCAAGAGTGAGTTTGCGGGGTGGGGCGGCATACAACCTGAAAGCGGAGGTGCAGATTTTGCGTTGGTTTTATCAAGGAAGGCTGTCTCATTATTAATGAGATGAAATTTAGTGAGTTAGGCTCAGTAATAATAGCCCCAAATAAAAAACGGCGCTGAAGCAATAAAGCTGCAGCGCCGTCGTTAAATTATGTTCGAATTACTTCTTAAGGTTTGTGAAGTAGTCGAAGATAACTGGTACGTCGTTGTTACCCATGCCTGCATCAACAGCAGCTTGTAGGCTAGTAGAAGTACCTTGAGCGATTAGAGACTCAGTGCCTAGCTCTTCACAAAGCGCAAGGAAGTAACCAAGATCTTTGTTAGCGTTAGCAACAGAGAAACCTAGCTTTTCTTCGCCGTCTACAGCGTAGAACTTACAGAACTGCATGAACGGAGAGTTAGAAGGACCAGCTGACATGATGTCGAATAGTTGCTGACCGTCAACGCCTGCTAGTTTAGCTACTGCGAAAGCTTGAGACATAGTTGCAACAGTCGTCATACCCATGAAGTTGTTCACAAGCTTAGTAACGTGACCTGAACCTAGCGCACCTAGGTGGAATACGTTTTCGCCTTGATCGTCAAGAACAGGCTTAACTTTGTTGAACGTTTCCATGTCGCCAGCAGCCATGATGTTTAGAAGACCATCTTTAGCGTGAGCTGGAGTACGACCAAGAGGAGCATCGATCATGCCTGCGCCTTTCTCAGCAAGGTCAGCACCGATCTTCTTAGTAGAAGCTGGGATAGATGTACCGAAGTCGATTAGCGTTTTGCCTTCAGACATACCTGCTAGGATACCAGTCTCGCCGTATACAACTTTTTCAACAACTTCAGAAGTTGTTAGGCAAAGCATAACGATGTCACTTTTCTCAGCTAGTTCTTTACCAGAAGCTGCTTCAGATGCGTTGCCACGAGCTAGAACTGCAGCAACTGCATCTTTGTTAAGATCCATTACGTTAACTTCGTAACCACGGTTTTGAAGATTCTCAACCATGTTGCCGCCCATAAGGCCAAGACCGATGAAACCAATTACTGGTTTAGTCATTTCAGACTCCTAATAAAAAATACTATTGTATGACTATTTGGCTTAAGGATATACGTCTGTTCGCCTTAAAGCAAATGTAGATTGCTTTGAAATCTTTGCCAGTTCACAGTTTTTTGATCTGAGCCAGATCTAAGCTGATTCTGAATTGTGAACAGGCGAGATGTCGTGCTAGGTGATTTTTCTCCCCTAAGAGTTTAGTACGTTAGTGGTAGTTCAGCTCTGAGGCTTTGTCTTGGTCGAACTCATTGAGGGTCTTGCGTGCTAAGTGGCGGAATGGAATTGCCTTGATACATTCTTCGAATGGCATGATGGCAAACGCCCAGAACAGCGGTGCATCAAAGAATTGGAGCAAGAGTGCTAGCAGTGGCAATGACACCAACCATTGGCCAGAGAAATTGATGGCAAAGACGGCTTTGGTCTTGCCCAAGGCCCGCAAGGCGTGGCCGTGGACGGTATTGTAGCCACGGACTAGGGGCAGGAAGATATAGAGTGGGGCGGTGATCGCCAGTGCCTGGAAGGTTTCCTGTTTCATCTCTGGATAGATGAACGGCAGGCATAAACTGAGCACAAAGAAAAAGCCGCAAGTGATGATAGACAGTATCACTGCAATTTTAATGCTGGTATCAACATTTTCTCGCAGATCATCGAGTTTGTTGGCCCCGATGGCTTGGCTGATCAGGATAGCGGTTGAGTGGGCTGCAGCTGTTGTCACTTGGGTACCCATACGGATCCACGGCATGATCAAGGTGATGGCAACATAGGCGTATAGGGTTAGCTGCGAATAAAGCAGTTGGTAGATAGTCGCCCCGACGGCCAGCATGGCCATATTGGCCGCAATCGGAAATATTTCAATAAAATGGCGCTTGGTGAGGTAAACGAAACGGCTGATTTTTTCTGGCTTGCGCAGGGTAAACATGTCATCTAAATTGACGCAATAAGCAAGGAAAATGGTGCGCACGACAATAGCGACTAAACTGCCTAATGCCGCGCCCAAAACACCCAAGCCAAGTGAATGGATTAGCAGATACGTCGCCACGGCATTAACCGGTAATTCAATCAGATAGCCTTTAAAAGGAGTCTTGGTTTTACCTAGCCCATTGAAACCTGCAATCAGAACTTGGGTGATGGCGCTGAACAGCAAGGTTAAGGTGGATATATTAAGATAACCAACTGTTAACGTAAGCAATTCAGGATCTTGGGTGATATGGCCAACCAATTGCTCCCCGAACACAAACAGCAACATCGAAAATAGCGTTGCAACCCCCAAGTTTATTGCCATGCCACTTAGGATCGAGTCGCTCAGCGCTTCGGAGCGGCCTGAACCATATGCCCGGCTGATCACCAACTGGGTGCCGTTTGCTAGCGCGTTCTGAAAACCGAGTAGGAAAGCCACAATGGCAGTGGCAATACCAATGGCAGCAACAGGGACTTCTCCAAGTGGTGAGATCAATACAGTGTCAATCAATAACATCGACTGCATCAGCAGTGCATTCATAGCCAATGGCCATGCGGTTGTGAGGTTTATCTTAACAAACGGAGAGAGGTGCAAGAGGGCTCCTTGTTGCATAAAGGGATTCAAAAGGTGAATAATTGTATTATTATATTTCAATCCATCCGCTAACTTCTAGAGCCTTCTTGTCGATTAATCGTTCCGATTTGTTAATCGATCGGCATGTCACTCATGTTGCCGTGCTTTTCTTCAATCAATGCACAGAATAACTGACTGGCTGTGGCGATAAGCGCGTCCGGAAAGTCATAGTCGGGGTTATGCAGCTGCGGATGTTGTTCACCGCTGCCAAGACAGAACATGGCGCCGGGCCACTTAGCAAGAAATTCCGCCACATCTTCCGACCATCGCATTGGCTCTTCAACTATATTGACCGGAAGGCCAAGCCGTCGGGCTTGGTGGATAACCTGCTGGCAATGTGGCTGTGAGTTGACGGCGGCATTGAACCATTCTTGCCACGATACTTTGAGGCCGAGCTGTTCCTGCTGACACTGGGCGGCGATTTGTTGCTCTATAAGCGACTTCATCATCAACAAGGTTTCGCTGCTATCGCTACGCAGTGTCGCAAGTACTTTGGCATAACCTGGAGCGGTACCGAACGTAGCCTTGCCCTGAGCCGTTTCGCCAAGAGAGGCGTGCACCACGGTAGTTAATGCGAATACGTCTGGAAACTGCTCAGGCAATTGTTGGATCAACTTGATGGTTTCCATCATCGCATAAGTTGGGGCCACACCGTTTTCGGGCTTGGCGGCATGGGAGGTTTTGCCAAACAGCTCGATAATCACGCCGGTTGAGGCGCAGGCAAATGTATTGGGTTTTATGACGACTGTATTGAGCGGGTAACCGGGCAGGTTATGGTAAGCAAAGACATTATCGATATGTTGTTGGGCTAGCCAAGGTTCTTGAAGCATTGCCGTGGCGCCGGATCCGGTCTCTTCTGCCGGTTGGAACAGTAACAGAACCCTGCCTGTGACCGGTGGATGTGTGCAGAGGTATTTGGCGACCATCATCAAGGAAGCGGTATGCCCGTCATGGCCGCAGGCATGCATGATCCCGGAATGACGAGAGGCATAATGGTGACAGGCATTCTCATGTATTGGCAGGGCATCGAAATCGGCGCGAAACAGGCTGGTTTCACCGGGATTTTTGCTGTCAAATTCCACCACTATACCGTGTCCTCCGAGGTCAGCTTTCGGGACAAGGCCAAACTGGCGCAGCTGTTGGTTGATCACATCAGCGGTTTGACGCTCATGTTGAGAAAGCTCGGGGTATTGATGAAGGAAGTGGCGAAAGTTGATAGGGTCAAAGGAATCAATCGGCGTAATCATAGTATTCTGTGCAGCTATAGTATGTAAGTTGCATATCTTACGCCGAATCACTGGAGGTAAGTGTGATGGCTATCGCAGGGATTCGCTACTAATATTTAGCTCATCAGGAAGTTCATCATCCCAATTATCCAAAATAAATTGCCTTTTACTATCAAGCCGTTGCTGAAGAGAATGGATGTGGTTTTCAGATTCTTGTAGTTGGCGAACAAGTTCGGAAGCGATCGCTTCGAGATCTTCTAAACTGAAATGATCCCCTTCGGTATTGAGGAACTCGTCGGGCGCATAGGTTTCAAATGCAAACTGAGGCGCTGAAGGTGTCAGAGCGCGAAGACGCCTTTCTTCCTGAAGGTGTTCAAACAAGAAAAAGCTCGTGATGAATGATGTGATAAGTGCACTTACACCAAATAATTTGCGAAATTGCCCGCGCTCTTTGATTGCCAACAGGGTCAGTAAACCACAAACAACGCCTAGCAGTGTGAGTACCATCCCTTTGTTACCTCAATCGTTTACTGTTGGTGATAAGGTTATCAAAAATGAATAGTTAGTCACTATGAATATGCTGTTATTGAATGAAAACTGTGAGGTAGCGATGCCAGTGAGTCTGTCATCGCTATTTTGTTTTGGTTACGGCTGTATTTGCTTGATTGCTGTGATCAAAGCATCCAACCCCGCTTCGACCTTGCTCAACGGACAACCGACATTCAGGCGGATATAACCTTTCCCTTCTTCACCATAGGTGTCGCCACGCATGATGGCGACCTTATGCTCATGAATCAGTACCTGTTGTAGGGCATCCATATCGATGTTTAATGGGTTGAGATCTATCCAAGCTAAATAGGTCCCTTCAGGCACTTGGTAGTTAACTTCCGGTAACGCGTTGTTAAAGCGCTCAGCCACCGTTATTAAGTTCTGCTGTAAATAATCCTTGAGTGCGTCCAGCCAGTCATCAGCTTGCTGGTAGGCGGCGATATGGGCGATTATCCCTAGAATCGAAGGTGAAGATAGCCCGTGTGCCGCCTTGAGTTTCTTGAGGTAGTGTTCTCGCGATTCAGAATTGGGGATAAAGGCATAGGCACCGGTCAGGGCCGGGATATTGAATGACTTCGAGCCTGAACTCACCAAGGCCCAGTCCTTGCCAGTAGCGATTTCTGACCACGGAAGGTATTGGGAATAGGCCATGTCCATATGAATATCATCGGAGATCACCTTCACGCTGTGGCGCTGACAAATGTCAGCCATTCGCTCTAGTTCATTTCTGCGCCATACTCTGCCCGTCGGGTTATGTGGGCTGCAAAGCAAAAGGACTTTGCATTCTTGCCGTGCCGCTTGTTGTTCAAATTGCTGCCAGTCTATGTCATACCCCTGCGCGGTTTTAAGCAGCGGGCTTGGAAGCAATTGGCGCTGGTTGGCTTCAAGCATATTTCCGAAAGCATCATAGGCTGGGGTATGGACCAAAATGCCATCACCCGGCTGGCTCCACTGTGTGATGAGCTGGGAAATAATGTAGATCACCGAAGGGCCATAGACGAGGGCTTCTTGGTCAAGCTCTGCCTGGTAGCGTTTGGCAAACCAGCCCGTAACGGCTTGTTTGAAGTCGTTATGGTTCCAACGGCTGTAACCCAATACGCCATGGGCTAGGCGCTGTTGCAAGGCTTGCTGGATACAGGGAGCGGTTTCGAAATCCATATCGGAAATGGTAAAGGGGAGCAAATCGGCTTCACCAAAGCGATCTTGGACATAGTCCCACTGGGTACAGTAAGTGCCATAGCGGTTAACGGGAGTTGAGAAATCAAACATAAGTGCCTCGCAGAACAACGTATAAGACTGCGCTCTGATTAGGTAAAGTGCAGTCTTATACCATGCGGGGAGTTGGACTCCCCGCCGACATAATGATTTTGGCTGAGAAAGATTAAGCTGGCATCAGGCCCTGAATCTCATTTTTCACCAAGTGAACCTGAGGGCCAATCACCACCTGTAGGTTATGGGCGTCAAGCTTCACTACACCCAATGCACCGTTGGCTTTTAGCACCGCATCGTTAACCAGTGACATGTCTTTAACGGACAGGCGAAGGCGGGTGATACAGTTGTCCAGTGCTTCGATGTTATCGGCACCGCCTAGAGCTTCAAGGATGATATCGCCTTTGTAGCCAGTGGTTTTCTGACCACTTACGGCTGATGCGATTTGCTCGGCACTTTCCACTTCACGACCGGGTGTTTTCAGGTTGAAGCGGGTGATGGCAAAACGGAACACCGAGTAGTAGACCGCAAACCAAATCCCGGCCACGACAGGCACTAGGTACCACTTGGTGGCTGTACCCTGCAGGATACCGAAGATGAAGAAGTCGATGATGTTACCGTCGGTGTTACCGATAGTGACATCTAGTAGGCCCATTACCATGAAGCCTAGGCCCGTTAGGACTGCGTGGATCAGGTAAAGCGCTGGTGCAACAAACAGGAACAGGAACTCAAGTGGCTCGGTGATACCCCCGATCACACACGCCACTACACCCGATAGCAGCAGTGCTTTTACTTTGCCGCGATTCTCTGGGCGCGAGCAATGGTACATCGCCAGTGCAGCACCCGGAAGACCGCCGAGGAAAGCTGGCATTTTTCCTTGAGACAGGAAGGCCGTTGCTGAAGACGAGAAGCTGTCAGTGGTTGAACAAGAAAGCTCAGAATAGAAGATATTCAGTGCGCCGCTAACCGTATTGCCACATACGTCCATGGTGCCACCAGCTTCAGTAAATCGGATCAAGGCAACCAAGATATGATGCAGGCCAAAAGGAAGAAGTAGACGTTCGCCGGCACCGAACAGGAATGGACCAAATGGACCCGCATGGGAAATAGCCGTACCGACGCCATTGATGCCTGCGGCGAAGTAAGGCCAGATTAAAGGTACGATCAGACCAACCACACCCAGCACGACAGTGGTGATGATCGGAACAAAGCGGGCGCCACCGAAGAAGGCCAGCGCATCAGGCATCTTGTAGGTGTAGAAACGGGCGTGTAGTTTTGCCACGATGATACCGACAATGACCGCACCCAAAATACCCGTGTCGATAGAGTCGACACCAATGATCGACTTCACGCCGTAAGCCGCTTCTTGCTCGGCATTGCCAAGTACGCCAGCAACAGTAAGGTAGAAATTGATAGATAGGTTCAATGCTGCGTAGCCAACGAAACCGGCGAAGGCAGCAACGCCTTTTTCTTCACGTGCCAGGCCAAGCGGAATGGCAACAGCGAACATGATCGGCAGGTAAATAAAGGCAACCAGACCGATTTTGGTCATCCACATAAACAGCAATTGTAGTGGCATGAAATCCAAGAACGGGATGCTTTCTTTAACCGCGTTGCTCGACAGTGAACTGCCGACACCGAGCAAAATACCGGAGAACGCTAGCAGGGCGACCGGCAGCATGAAGGTTTTTCCTAGGCTCTGGAAAAACTCCCATAAGGTTGTTTTCTTAGAAGTATTGGACATAGTGGGTAACCCCTAACCTTATTGTTTTCGTAGGTAGAGTTGATAAAACGTTTTATCAAACTTTTGTAAAAAAACGCTGGTGCAGAGACGTTCTTGTTCATGCATCAGCGTGCTAAATGTGTTCACGCAAATAGGATAAAACGTTTTATCAGTTGATTTCGCAGGTTGGATCACGAAATCTGATCGGTTTTCCGTTAGTGATTTAAACTGTGATCGAGGTAAAAGTGTGAAAAGCTCGATAGAACGTTTTACTAGCATGTAATATCCTTGGTGTCTCGAAGACGGATACGTGCTGCTAATGAGTCAAAGAAAAGTAAAAATCACAGATGTTGCTGAATATGCAGGGGTGTCGGTATCGACTGTCTCGTTGGTGCTTGGTAATAAGGGGCGGATCTCCGAGGCCACGATCAACAAGGTTAATGATGCGATCAAGGCCTTGGGTTATGTGCGTAATAAGGCTGCGGCGAATTTGCGCTCAAACCAATCCAATTTGGTCGGTTTGGTGTTGAAGGACATTACCGATCCCTTTTATACCGAGATCACCGCAGGTTTTAGCAAAATCCTTGAAAAGCATGGCTTCATGTTATTCCTGGCCCAGTGCGGCGATTCACCTGAGCGATTGGAAGCATGCGTACAATCGATGCTTCAACAAGGCGTGGCCGGTGTGGCATTCAGTCCACTGCGAGGGGCGAGCCAGAATGTGATTGATATGTTGGCCCAAGCGGAAATTCCTGCTGTTTGTGTTGCTCGGGCGACCGTCAATGACGATATTGATTATGTGGTGCCCGATAATACGTTGGCCGCCAAGCATGCTACCCAGCATTTGGTTGAGCAGGGCCACAGGCATATTGCTTACGTCGGTGGGCAAGGAGACTCTCTGACTCGCGCAGAACGTATCGGTGGCTATTGTACGACCTTGATCCAGTACGGCCTGCCGTTTAAAAGCGAATGGATTGTCGAATGCGAGGGCAGCCAAAAGGCGGCTGCCAATACGGTGCAAGAACTATTGACCCAGCACCCGAAGATCACCGCTATCTTATGCCATCGGCCTGCTATCGCGCTGGGGGCCGTATACGGCGTCGAGCGGGTTAACCGCACTGTCGGGCGCGATAATTATATTGGTCAGCAAGTTGCGCTAATTGGCTTTGATGATGTGGCAGAAGCAGAGCTTACTCATCCACCGCTGACGTTCATGTCGTCAACAGCCAAAGACATCGGTGAACAGGCTGGCAAACGTTTAGTGCAGAAGATGAAAGCCAGCGAACAAGCTGTCGAGAAGGTTATATTGGCTCCTGAGCTGATTATTCGCGGCTCGGCGTAGATTATGGTGCGACGTATCGCTTTTACTTAATCTAGATTAAGTTTTGCCATGCAGATCCTCGGTAATATCGGCCACCACTTTTTGTGTACCACACGATATTTGTAGAGGATTGGATTTGAGCACTTTGTTTAGTGAAACCCGTATTGGCCGTATGACATTAAAGAACCGCTTCATGCGCAGTGCGACGTGGGAAAATATGGCGACAGAAGATGGCCATATGACGGATAAGCTTTACGCTATCTATGAAGAACTCGCGCAAGGTGAAGTCGGTCTGATCGTAACGGGTTATGCAAACATAGTTGAAGAAGAAAAGCCCAATGCAGGGATGATGGGGATTTACAATGATTCCTTTATCGATGAATACAAGAAACTGACTGAGCTGGTTCATCTTAATGATTCGAAAATTGTCATGCAGCTAGCTTACGGAGGTACAAAAACAACCTTTAACCTCGGTGATAGGGTTATTCTTGCTCCTAGTGAAGTACCTGAAATCGGTACCCAAACACTGGGCAAGGCGATGACCAGGGACGACATTGATTACATTGTCAAAGCGTTTGCTGAAGCGAGTTTGCGAGCCCAAAAATCCGGCTTTGATGGGGTGGAAATCCATGCAGCCCACACTTATCTGATCAATCAGTTCCTAAGTCCATATTACAACCGCCGTGAAGATGAGTACGGTGGTAGCCTAGAGAACCGCATGCGATTTTTGATGGAGATCTACGCTGAAACCAGAAAGCTGGTGGGTGATGAGTTTCCAATCCTCGTCAAACTGACGGCCTCAGAGTTTTTTGAAGGTGGCTTGACCTTCGATGAGACCCGCATTGTTTGCCAAGAGCTCGAGAAAGTTGGTGTCGATGCCATTATCATCTCTGGCAATATTCACGGCAAAGCAAACAGTATGATCGGCCAGTCTTTTGATGGGCACACTCTCCAGGCGGAAGGTTATTTTCATGAATATGGCCATGCTATCAGCCAAGAAGTGAGTGTACCTGTGATCACCGTGGGTGGCTTAACGGATATTGCGGCGATAGAGAAGATTGCAGCAAACACTACTATCCAGTATTTCGCGCTTTCACGTCCTTTGCTGTCTGAGCCGCATTTGATTAAGCGTTGGAAAGAGGGTGACAGAGCACCGGTTGAGTGTGAGCGTTGTTCGAAGTGTCGTACCAAGCGCGGAAACTTCTGTGTGGTGAACAAGGAAAGAAAGTCACAGCTCGCTCAAATGTAAATTTGGCAGATTTCTGTACCGGTTGATGATTAAGCCAGCAAAATATTGCTGGCTTTTTTGATCTGGTCGTTAGCCATGAAATACTGACATCACGATGACTTGATGCTGGCAGAGATGCTGTATTGATGACAATAGAACAAAGCATAGAAACACTTTTCTATTGTTGTGCTAACAATAGAAGAGGTGATAGCTAAGAGTAGTGATTGATGATAAAAACAAAAGCCAAAATACTTTCTGTGGCATTGGCTGCCGCTTTGCTTGGGGGCTGCGCCAGTTACAGCATTTCAGAACAAGATATGACTAACTACCTGCAAGATTCTGTCAGTCTGGATCAATCTGTGGGGGTTGAAAATGTGATGTATGCAGAAGTCGCGGTAGATGATTTAGAGGTCAAAATTGGCCGGGCTGATGCCGACCGGGTGTCTGTGTTTGCCAGTACCAATGCGCAGGTACAAATGTTAACAATGAAAAGCATGGGGTTGGATTTGGATGTCGAGTTCAGTGCTATTCCTGAATATGACAAAGACAGCGGTGAGGTTTATTTAAAATCACTGCGGTTAGAACGTTTTGATGAAAGTAGCAAACAACTTACCCCAGAAATCAAAAAACTATTAAAACCTGCGGTATCCATGATTGGCTACGCGCTATCAAAACAGCCGGTGTACAAGCTCGATAGTTCAACAGTGCAGGAAGCCTTAATCAAATCGGCCGAGCCAAATTTGGTCATAAAGAACAATAAGCTAGTGATAGAGTTGTTTGATTAAGCGTTATTAACGCTTCAAATCAAGAAAAAGGATTAGCGTGACAGCTAATCCTTTTTTATTTCCACTCTTGCGACAGCGGATAATTTCGTATTGTAGGGATGAAATTATGCTGCAGTCAGCACTGTATTTGAATTACTTCACCAGAACATAGCCATTAGTGTCACGAACGCTATGACTATCATTGCAACTTTTGTCTAGACTTTCAGCTAGGCATTCTGTTGAACTTTTTAAATCAAGCTCATCACTATTACGAGACTTGATGTGAGTCGCAATAGCGGAACCAGCCAAAATCACCGATATAGCGACAATAGGTTTAACAAAACGCTGTGAAAATTCCATGTGTACTTTCCTTGATTATTTGAATTATTCAAATTTATTTTAGCTATATTATAAGACAAATTGATAGAGCGGCTTGAGCTTGATCAATTTTTCTTATGCTAGGTGTTGTAGTGCTTCTAGATGTTTATTTTTAAGGGGGATGATTTTCAAGGGCTTAATTTTGTTATTTTGGGATTTTGTTATTGTTGTGTCCTGCTGAAAATGCAGAGTATCAGCACTGTATTCTCGAACGTCCTGCTCTATCCCTCCTTCGAAGGCTACATTCCATAACGGTAACGTTAGTTTTCTGTTTCATCGTGCAAGAAAAGATTGACCGAAAGCGTTATATCGCTAAGTTAGCCGTACTTGAATTATTCGAACCCATTCAATTACGGAGGTGCATAAGATGTTGATGTTAACTCGCAAGCTTACCTGCATCTTCGTTGTCAAAACGGCTTACCTCAAGCAGCCCCAAGTCGCTTAGTGCAGGCAGTAGATAAATTTCAATTATTTACTGCCGAAGAATAAAGCGAGACCACCAATACAGATATACTCATGTTCGCCGTAATAACTTGCAGGTGCGGACGTTTGGTTGATGGTCTTGAATTGCTTTTTCATCGGCTAACTGTTTTTTCTGTTTTAAAGAGAACTAAGCGATGACGAACAATAAGCATTGGTCGAAAATGGAAATGCTCCATGAGACCGTCAAAAACCAAAATGTTTCCATCAAAGGCACTCACAGTTACTACAGCGATGCTTACGACAATGGTTTCGAGCGTTCTGTCGTGCGTTATCTCCATGGCGATGAGCAAACTTGTCATCGTGAACCGCGCTGGGAAATCGATAAGCTCTATATCGGCGATTATGTCTGTATTGGGGCTGAGGCTGTGATCTTGATGGGAGGAAACCATACTCATCGCGCTGATTGGTTTTCACTTTACCCGTTTATGGACAAAATTGACGAAGCTTACCAGTCGAAAGGGGATACTCACCTTGGCGATGGGTGCTGGATTGGTATGCGTGCCATGATCATGCCGGGCGTGACTATTGGTGAAGGGGCAATTGTTGCCGCCAATAGTGTGGTCACCAAAGGTGTTGAGCCATATGCGATTGTCGGTGGTAGTCCTGCGAAAACTATTCGTAAACGTTTTACGCCAGATACCATTGAGCGGTTACTGGCCCTGAATATTTACGATTGGCCCGAGAGTAAGATCCAGGCTCTAAAAGATATGATCTGTGGCGATGATATCGATGTGCTGGAAAAAGCCCATCTTGATTACGATAAAAGAGAGTAGTATTGGAGCCTGGAGATAAATAAGAACAAAAAAAATCATTGGTGGAAATGACCTCCACCAATGACTTGTTACCGAGAGTAAAACAATAACACGGCCTATTTATGTTGTGACGGTAAGCAGCCACTAGGGCTATCCATCACACAATCTGAGGGATGGAATAGGCGCTCCTTGTCTAAGCGAAAGTTATCGATGAAAATACGCGCAGCCGGCGCGTTCGCATCTAATTGCTTCATTTCTAATGTTAGAAGAAAGTGGGTATCGGTCGGTCGTTTACGAATGGTAAATGTTCGCTCTCCCTGACTTCCCGGTGTTAAGTCCACAATATCTTGTCGTAATACAACCCTTTCGCCATCCTCATCAAGGACCTCGATATGACCTGTGAACTGAACATCTTCGACTTGTGTTGCATCGTAGTCAAACCGAAACAAGTAGCGGGTACCAATTGGGTCGCTTGAAATGTCAAAATTGCGCCCCACACTGGCAGATCGCATTACTCCAGCGCCACGGAAAAATTCCAGTACTTTAGTCCCCGATGTTGCCAATTCAGGTGCGTCTATTATGTCAACGCCATCGCCAGGCGACCAATGAGAAAAGCCCTGATCAAACCCTCCGTTTTCGATCGGGCTATCAGCCCCACGAAGCATGACAGCCGTGTTTTCAAACATCACGCTGCCCTCCGTGGCGACATACTCGATATGGAGGTAATTTGCGCCATCAGGCTTGTGACTCTTAAGCCTTAGAGGCTGAGGATTTGAACCTGTAATGTCCACGCTCTCTTCTTTTAGAAGAGCGCTGTTCATATCTTTGTCTGCGCGCCAGCGTAGCCGTAGCGCACCATTTCCGTCACCACTTGCGATGACTTCGACAAGGTAGCGGCTATCTGTTAAAGCCAGTGATACATCCAGCGGTTGGTTTACATAGGTTTCGCCTTGTGCTGTCAATTGAACGGCCTTACCGGTGAAGCCAGAGACAACCTCGGCATTCCCCCCGCCGACTTTCTGCCACCCTTGCAGGTTGCGTAGGAAGGTCGGATTGGTAAACTGCTTGGTTCGCCCTTCAAGTTCTGCAATGGTATCTTCCAATTCGATCCAGTCACCCTCGGGATCAATGACTTCATAGTGGCTGTGGTTTCTTGGAAGAGAAAATGGGGCGATTTGATAGCCGTAATCGGTACGTTGTCCATTTGAATCAATACCAATTACACGACGGGGAGTCATGTTTGAAAAGATAAGCTTACCGTCCTGCTCTTGCACATAAGGGCGGTAAAAATCACCACGCAGTTTATCTATGGTGCCGGGGGCGATGGCCTCTGCCAACCCGACGCCCCCGTACCAGAAGTCAGCGATACCAACTGAATCCATCGTAAAGTCATCCAGCGCCATTGACCAACGAGTGAGCATTTCGATGGACTCTCCGCCTGAGGCGTTATTCATTGCTTGGCGGCGACCGTCCCGATAAGCCATATATCCCCCTACCACAGGGGCCGTTAGTTGGTGCTGGCCAAAGCCGAGTACTGCAGGGAAGTGCAAAATATCATTAGGATGGTCAGAGGGGCCATCGTTGTAATATGTACCACACCAATTTTCGTCACCGGTTGGGCAAGGCGGATGATTGCCAGCAGAGAAGGCGGCAAAGTATGGTACGCCCATATCGTCGGTTTCCGCCATCGTGAGGCCATAGTAATTTCGGTTCTGCTCTTTCCAGCCATCATCATAGTAGTGATGATTAAGGATCATTGTTGCGCCCATGATGATAAATGCAGACTGGGAAGCTTTGATTACGGGTTCGCCTTTTAGGTAATCATCAATTTTGAAGCTTTCGCGATCATAGGTATAACGGGCGTAATCTGACGTTACGTAGGGATCTTGTGCGGCTGCAATATCACCGAAGATCCAAGTTTCATTCGCCATTAAGTTTGTGCCTTTTGCTCCTGTAGGCACTGGACCATGATCGTCGTTAGTCCAAGTGATCCTTTGTTGCGCCGCGACAACGTCCGAGGAGCGCTTAAATAGTTGGCGGAGGTATTCCTGATATTGCTGCAGATTTGCGTTGTCAGGGTAGAGTTCTGCCGCTTTGATTGCCGCTGGCAAGAACTTCATACTTACGTATACCTGAGGTTGGGAGCGAAGTTGACCAGTGTTGGGGTTACTTTCTCCGTCGACGGTGCCGTCATTTCGATAAACGCGAATGAAGTGGCCATCGACAGTTCGCTCGCCACCATGGCCCGGAGTAAGGCCAGCATGGGTGCGGATCAGAAGTTCGATAACCTTTTCGATATCCGGATCTGGTGCAACTTGATCGATAGCCATCAAAAGGAATAACGCCCAACCGACATTATCGGCAATCGGTGTTTTGTTGGGATTTTTATCGAATGCTGATATCTTGCGTAACAGCATGCCGGGCTTATCGTGCTGATTACCGGTGCCAGGGATACCGCCGCCTTCAACGAGACTGAAGATCGCTTGTTTATAGCTATCAAGTTCATTGAGCAGCCAGTCATCATAACTTAAACGTTGATCGCCAAGCTCAAACATCATCTTAACGTTTGACTGGGCCAGCATCATGCGTCCGTCAGCGGTAGCACTGATATCACTCAGGGCGGTGTCTACCTCACGGTGATAGAGTTGTGGGGTGACCTTGTCTGTATCCCGTAATTCATTAAGGCCAACATGCCAAAGCCGTTGTTCTTTATCATCGGCTTTACACTGTAAAAGGTATAACCCCCCACTGTTTTCTGCGCCGTAGACCCGGCCTAAGGTGATGGCTTCGATCTCGGTAATGTCACTGATTTGATTAACCGTGTTTTCCTGTGGAGAAAAGCGGTATAGCCCCGTTGATGTGGTGGCGTAGAGTGTCGCCTCCAGCATATCAACCGCTAAGCCAGTGACTGCTGAATCGGTTGTGATTAACTCACCGTTCCCTCTTCCCGCCCCGTCATATACAGCGTTACGATCTGCATCATAGCGATAAACGCCTTTATCGCTGCCGACGAATAATTGCCCTTGAAAATACGTCATTCCCAAGCGTTGCTGGCGTTGACTAGAGAGAATGCGCTGGTCAAACAGTGATAATGAGTCGGTATTGGTGTTATAGGCAAAGATGGCGTCTTGGTCGTCACCACATACGGTGAAATAAAGGAAGCGACCAGATGGGGTTAAGCTCATTGCGCAGATTTGACTGTCTGACGTTAGAATAACGTCAGGGACTGATTGCATAATTCTATCGGCAGTGATGGTTGTTTCAATCCTCTGGTTGATATCACGGAGCTCGATGGACAGCGTTTTGCTATTGGCTGCGGCGTACTTTCCTGCAACCTGCGCGGTTGCAACCCAGTCTGCATTGCCGGCATCAAAACGCCAATCATCAAAATGAATATCTAACGGCTGTTGCAATGCTTCAATGGAAGGGGATGAGCACACACCCGTTCCGATGTCTGGGTGTAAACTATCATCATCGTCGTCGTGCTGACTATCAGCGTTACAGCCGGTTAATGTTAGGGCGGCACTCAAGAGTAAACTGAATGGGGTCACTTTGCTAAGGAGGGGCATATTTTTTCTCTACGACAGACAAAAGGGAGTGGTAACCTTTGTCATTGAGCCTTTGGTGAATAAAACTACGTTAAAACAGCGACAGCTAAGCCAAACGGTACTTACCAATTAATGGAGAGCTGAAGTGATAGATAAAACCTTATTCTACGTACAGTTGGTACTTTTGGGTATATTTAACATTACTGGTTTGCATACAAGCTCTCGTTATTTCGATATTATAAATTCATAGTGGTGACTTTGATATTTTAAAAGAGTGAATTTTATATAAATCATCAGCATGAAATGGGGCCAGTGCTGACGGATTACATTAAAGGCAAGCATAATGGTGTTTATAAGCCCGTTATTTCGTATTCAACAATATACTTCCTTACTCAGAGTTTACTTGCGTGTTGAATTTCGCTGCGCTTCTGGTGGTGATACTTTTATTTACTCTTCTTGTTATTCTTGATGCTTACACTGGCCTAGAGTAAACAGGAAGTGGTGTGAATCTTGATTGGGTCAAGGACAGATCTTTCTAGTTTCATGCCTCTGATGTTCAACTGCCTACCCATAGCTGATGTGTCTGACAGTTTTGATCTTTGTTAACTCTTGCTTGCTGGGGAGTCATTCTTGCGTAACAGATTTCCTTTATACTATAGCTGTTGTTTTTTTGACCTTGATTATCTACTGATCACACTATAAATCACCAAAGAATAGCTGTGGAATGACGGTAATACAGAAACCGATTACAATGATCCAAAGTAATGTCATACTGGCTATAAGAAAATATAATAAGTTTGCTGGCTAGCGTTCATATATCGAGAAGTTTACATGGCAACAATAAACGACATAAGTAAAATGGTCGGAGTGTCGAAAGCGACTGTATCCAGAGCCATTAATGGCACAGGCCAAGTGAGTAAAGAAACCAAAAAAGCTATCTTCGAGGCAATGGATGCGCTCAACTTTCGTCCTAACTCATTAGCTCAAGCTCTTGCTACGAATAAATCCAACAGCATTGGCATCGTTCTGTCTGATTTTGATGGGAACTACTTTGGTCGACTGTTGAAACAAGCATCTCAAACCGCTGAAAAGACAGGGAAGCAGCTCATTGTAACAGATGGTCATAACTGCGCTAAACGAGAGAAAGAAGCCATTCATTTTCTTGCCGATCGAAAGTGCGACGTTATCATTTTGTACACGCGAAAGATGTCCGTAAGCGACATCATTTCTCTTAAGCGCTCGATCTCAACACCAATCGTCAATGTCGGCCGTGATCTCCCTGCATCGGCAGGCTATACTGTTGGTTTTGATCATACACATGCTGCACAAATTGCCATTACGCATTTAATCGACCTTGGCCATAAAGATATTATTTATATCGGACCAGAGCCGACAACGCCGACAACGCGATTGCGGTTTCAAGCTTTTGAAGAAAAGCTTGAGCAACATCAACTTGTAGCACAAGATCGTCATATTATCTGCCCAGACTTTACGGTTTACGGTGGTTATGATGCATGCCAACAGCTCCTAAAGGTCAAGGTTCCATTTAGTGCTATCTTTGCTGCTAGCGATGATATTGCAATTGGTGTAATGAAGGCCCTGTCTGATGCAGGTATAAAGGTTCCGGAAGACGTTTCCGTTGTCGGTATTGATAATCAAGAGAAAAGTGCATTTGTCACCCCTTCGCTAACGACGGTAGAGTTGCCAATAAAAGCAATGACCCTTCACGCAATGCAAATCGCGCAGGAATTAGCTGAAGGTAAACAGGTCACTAATGGGTCGAAACTGTTTACTGGTGAGCTCATTGTTCGTCATTCAGCAACACCCCCAAACACGTAACACGCTTCGCATTTTAAGCTTAAGAGGCCTATTACGGCCTTTTTGTTATGCACCTATCAGATGATTAGAACTCTCAATTTCGTACCGCTTAACGCATAGTTATGCAAATAAAATATGCACTTCTTTATGTAATGTCTAGAATTAAGTTGTTACTCTGGAAAACATACTCAAGGATGCTCATATGAAATGGTTAATCTCTATCTCAATGGCAGCTTTCATCGCTGCACCAGCCATGGCGGTAATTGTGCAAACGGCAGTACCAACACTGAAAGATGTACAACAGGCTTGTGAATTAAAACGGGTTACACATCAATGTAGTATTGTCAATGAAAGTAAAGTAGAGAAAGGGATCTGTATTGATGCCAAGCGATATGGCTTAATCTGCTCACAAAGGAAAAGTGTCAATCTTTAGGTGTTGTTTATTTTTTGCTTCGAATAAAAAAGAGCAGCATTTTGCTGCTCTTTTTTGTAACTATATGATTACCACCAAGCTTCCCACATTGCACCCACTGCAAATGTGTCTCGATCGATATCTTTGGTTTTCAAAGAACCCGTCTTAGCATCAACATTATTCTCGGCCTCACCGACAGTCGCATAAAAACGCAGCATTGGACGATCAGATGAGCTGTTGCCGAAGCTAATATTCTGAGAGAGCGTCACTTTCCATGCGGAGTTTTCATCAGATTCATCGTAATCAACTAATGAGTACCCAGCCTCTAACCAAGTAGAGTGCACATCTGTCCAAGCATAGGTTGGACGAACAATTGCGGAATAGTTTGTTCGGTTTAGTGCTTTATCATCACCGTCGTACTTATGGAAACCTGCTAAATACTCGATAGCCGTACGATCATCTAGGTCAAATGCACCTTCTAAACTTGCATACCAAATGGTTAGGTCATCTGTTTTATTAAATACCGAGGTATCAGAGTTGTTTGAGTAACGGATCATGAAGTTATGGCCGCTATAGTCTAAAACTGCGGCAACTTGATAAGCGGTGATGTCTTCTCTACCCGGATCTGCCGAGTCTTTTACTTTATCAGAAGAAAAGCCGTAGTTAGCATAAAGTGTTAAGCCCAAATCGTCAGTTAAATTAATGCCGTGAAGTTTAGTTGTAATCGCATAGTTACCACTATCACCTGTGCCTTCATCAGCAGTCTGACCAACAGCGCCCAGATCGAAATAAACACCGCCAAGATTGAGATTATAGAAGCCGGCACCTTGCCCATCATGAGACATCCAAAAGTAATCATTGATCCCTTGTTGCGGGCGTTGGTGGAAGTCTCTACCTGCCCAGATATAAAGATCTGGCTGTGATGCAAATACACCCGATACGCCCGTATAAAATTTCTTCAGAGCAATATCGCCATATTCACCATCTTCTTTCCACCAATTTTCCAGCATCAACACAACATCCCAATTAGTGCCATTGCTACCGTTAAACCCTTTAGAAAACTGGAATTCGCCGCCGTTCGATTCGTTACCTAATCGGCCTGCAGCGCTGTCTGACATTTGCCCATCAGCCCGAACATAATCGTTTCCATTGTCAGCATAATGCAGACCATAGCGAGCATAACCAGTAAATGTTAAATCATTATCCGAATCGACTTCTTTGGCAAAAGTAGTTGATGTTGCCAACAGTGTAGATATTACTATGGCTAATGGTAATAGTTTCATTTTTTAAACCCTAACAAAATTAAAGATGTAACAAGCTCTTACACAACAGTTGTTGCATGTATTTTATTTATAATAATACGTAAGACTAACCCATAAATATGGGGTAATTTAAAATAAGGCATTGGTGATAATTATTTTAATTACTATTTTTTAGTAACATTCGATGGATATCAATTAACTCAACAATAAGCTCTTTTGCTAGCATGGCCGTCATTATATGATCTTGTGCATGAACCATAATAAGATTTACAGGTACTTTACCTTCACCCTCATCTAAACCAATTAATTGTGTCTGTACATCATGTGCACGTTTAGCTGCCGCAGCTGATGACGTCATGTGGTTATCAACTTCATCCCACCTACCGGCTTTAGCTGCCCGCAGTGCTTCCATCGCGCATGATTTTGATTCACCAGCGTTGATGATCAGTTCCATAACGGTGCCTTCTAGCGCCTCACCTACTAATACACTCATATTCTCTCCCTTTAAAACTGTTTAGAATTAGACATTGTTATAAAATGATAGACTGCGCCAATAAGACCAGAATCATTGTTAAATTTTGTTGGTTCAATTTTTACATAATCTGAAGTTTGCGTATTATTTATCGCTTTATCATGATTGATGATGGTTTGTATCTTGTCTATTATTTTTTCAAAAATTTCATGTCGCTCACTAATGGCACCACCAATAATTATTTTTTCTGGGTTTAAAATGAAAATTAAGTTATATAAACCAATGGCGATATGCTCATAGAATGACTCAATAACATCTTTCGCAATAACATCACCCGCTTTAGCAAACGTATAAATATCATTCCCTGACACTTCCTCGAGCATGACTTCACCTTTGCGAAGTATATATTGGTGTCTTAAGCCTTCTTTAACCGAAGCTGTAAAGCTCATGGTTGCGGGCAAATCTTGGTTTGCAAAAAAATCACGCGTTAACATATAGCCGAATTCACCAGCCATATATCTGTGCCCTCTGATCAGCTGGCCATTAAAGTATATTGCGCCACCAACACCGGTTCCTAATGTAATACAAAGAAAATTTTCTGACTTCGTCGCATTACCTAACCATTTTTCTGCAAGAGCAACGCAGTTAACGTCATTTTCAATCTCAACGGGCATTGAGAGTTTCTTTGTCATGATTTCTTTAAAGTTAATACCATAAAAATCATCTATTGCACCACCTGTTTGCATATAGCCGGTATCGACATTAATGAAACCTGGTAATGAAACTGCTGCACCTTTTAACTGGTAAAAATGGCTATATTTTTCCTTAATCGCAACAAGACAATCAATAATGGCCTCACCATTTAGTTCTGTCTCGACTTTCCCTTTATCAAGAATTTTTCCATCTTGGGTTAGTACGCCATATTTGATGTTGGTGCCACCAATATCATAAGCGAGATATAGTTGCTCTTTTTTCATTATTATCAACCACTAGTGCCTATTTATGTAAGTTCTCACCACGTGTTGCGATAACATCTTTAAACCAATGGAATGATGCTTTCTTTTTACGCTCCAAACCGTTTTGGTGATCGACATAAATAAAGCCGTACTGCTTTTTATAGCCATTCAACCAACTCAGTAGATCAATTGCTGACCATGCGTAATAGCCCTTTATATTCACCCCGTTATCGATAGCAGCCTTTACTGCAACTAAGTGATCATTGATAAAGTTTATTCGTGGAATGTCACAGATTTCTCCTTCAATGATGGGATCTTCATCACCCAAACCATTTTCAGTAATATATAACTTAATTTGTCCATATTGCTCTTTGAGCATTTTTAGCCCAGAAACAAAACCTTCTGGTGAAATTTCCCAATCCCATTTTGTATAGCGCTTATCATCCATTTTTACGGTACGATAAACACCGTCAAAACTTGGGTTACCAGGTGACCCCGTCGAGTTTTCACGGGTTAGTTCTTTACTTTGGAAGGAAGAATCAATTTTTTCAACACGCTGTGGCTGATAGTAATTTAGTCCCATGAAGTCATTCAATGGTGCAGCTTGAGCAATGGTATCTAACTCCTCCTGTGTCCACTCAGGAACGTAGCCTAATTTTTCAAGTTCGTGAACAACATATTCAGGGTATCTACCAAGTAGGATAGGATCATAGAACCAGTTAGTATTAAATTGGTTTGCATGCAGTTGTGCAAACTGGTTTTCTTCTGAGTCATCAATACTAAACGCTGGGCTGAAGACATGACTCAAGCCAATTTCACCATACTGGTTAAGTTTTTTATACTCGATCAGTGCGCGAGCATGGGCGTAAAAAACATTATGTGTGGCTTGGAAGTATTTCTTTGGATCATTAGTGATACCTGGTGGGTGTGCACCAGTAAGGTAACCTAGCGCGGTGAACACCACCGTTTCGTTAAAGGTAATGAAGTGTTTAACACGGTCTCCAAAGGCTTCGAAACATACCTTGGCATATTCCACATAAGCATCGACAGTTTTCTTATTTAACCAGCTGCCATCTTTTTCTAATGGTAACGGCAGATCCCAATGGTACAAGGTTACAAAAGGAACGATGCCGTGCTTGAGACATTCATTAATAAGTTTATTATAAAAATCAATGCCCTTTTGATTTATTTTTCCAGTACCATTGGGCAGTATACGTGCCCATGATATAGAGAATCGGTATGACTCTAGGCCCATTTCAGCCATCAGAGCAATATCTTCTTTATAACGATTATAGTGATCAACTGCGACATCGCCATTCGTACCTTCGAAGGTTTTACCTGGGATTTTAGTAAATTCATCCCAGTTCGTTATACCTTTACCGTCTTGGTCCCACGCACCTTCAACTTGGTAAGCAGCTGTGGCCGCGCCAAATAAGAATTCATTTGAAAACTTCATATTAATCTCTTTTAATTTTAAGATTGATACGCGTATCTATTTGTCGTTTGATACGCGTATTAACAAATGTTATTGATTAAGTAGTGCTAAAGCATCATCAAGGATCTTTTCGCCTTTCAACATGCCATAATCAAGCATATCGATAACTTCAACTTTCTTACCAATTGGATCGGCTAGTCTTTGTAATTCATCTTTTTTGAATCTAATTTGAGGGCCCAACAAGAAAATATCGTATTCTGTTAAATAATCTGAGATTGTTTCAACACCATGCGCTTCAATATGAACATCAAGTCCTTTTGATACCGCGGACTCTTTCATTTTTTTCACAACCATTGATGTTGACATGCCGGCAGCACATAGAAGTAGAATCTTTTTCATTTTAATTACCTTAATTATTTTATTATAGCGTTATTTATTTTTCAGCTTGAGCAGCTAACTTATCTTGATATTTAAAGAATGGGAAATACACACATATGGTCATCAGGAAAATACTGATTTGAAGCAAAGCTGCACTCCAGCCACCAATAATAAATCCACTTAATATCATCGGGGTTGTCCAAGGGACTTGTACTGCTGTAAACGGACCTACCAAGCCAAAGCTAATTGCGCTATAAACCATTACGGCTGATGTTACTGGTGCAAGTACGAATGGAATAAACATTATTGGGTTAAAGATAATAGGTGTGGCAAAGATTATTGGCTCGTTAATATTAAAAATTCCAGGGATTAAAGACAGGCGACCTAACTGTTTATATTGTGCAGAGCGTGCGAACATCACCATGCAACATACAAGCCCGAAGGTAAGCCCTGAACCACCCACGGTAATAAACTGATCTACGAACTGGTTAGTTACAATTTTCGCATTATCGCCAGCGATTAGCGCTTCACCCGCTGTCACTAATGTCTGGTTATGGAGTGCGTTTGCAGTAACAATTGGTCCCATGATACCCATGACGATAACTGGACCGTGAACACCACACCACCATAGCAGTGAGATAAGCAATGCTATGCCTACAGCGCCAAAAAATGAATCTGACATGCTTTGAAGCGGTGTTTGTACTATGACATAAATGGTTTCAATAAAGGTTTTATCGAATACAAGATCAAAGAAAATATAAGTACTAAAAGCAAGAGAAATAATAATAAAACCTGGAATTAGTGATTTAAACGCATTTGAAACACCTTCAGGTACGCTTTCTGGTAGTTTAATTACCCAATTACGGTTAAGAACCTGCGCATATATCCAGCCAACAGATAGGCCTATTAATATAGCCGCGATCATACCTTTACCACCTAAAAAGGCTTTTGGTATTACACCGCCAATTTCTGTTCCATCAGGAGCAACAATAAAGGCATTAATCACAATAAGCATTGAAACTATTGCAAGAACGCCAGCATTAATACCATTATGTCCTTCATATTTAACATAGGTGAATGCTATGCCAAAGACACCAATTAACGCTAAGATATCAAATGTAGAACCGACAACCTGAAATAAAGGTGTTGCCCATTGTTCGCCAAATATTCCAGCCATGAATTCGTTGTAACCATCAATTGGTACGAATGCAATTAGAAGGAAAAAAGAGCCAATTATTGTCAAAGGCATGGTTAACATGAAGCCTTCTTTGATTGCTGTAATTGGCTTTGAGTTAACAAATTTTAATATAGTGGGTAGGAATCTATTTACTCTATCCATCATCGTACTTTGCAAACTAGCTGCTTGTGTACTCATTGATTCAGTCTCCTTTCTGTAATTATAAGCTCTAATCTATGCAATGACTGTAACCGGTTACGGTAACCGGTTACAGTCTGGATGTTTGGATTTTTGATCAATTTCACAAATAAATCTCGTACTGGCTTTAAAGATAAGACGAGGTCGATGTTTTTAATTTGAAACAGTTAGAAGGGCACATCATGATTAAACAGCAATAGATGGTTGGTATCCAAAAGCTGTTTATACATTATGGTTTAACATCTAAATAGCTGATCCTAATAGTGCTACATTTTGATAACTCCATGACCGCCTCCTGGAAATGGTGATACGTTGTCCAT
>NZ_JANEYT010000072.1 GCF_024357955.1 Photobacterium pectinilyticum | reverse complement strand
ATTTCATTCTTCGAGCAGTTACCGGTGATGACACGGGAAGGGATCAAAGCAGTATCAATGGATATGGGACAGGCCTACCAATCGGCAGTTAGGAAGATGTTACCCAATGCCGATATTGTTTTTGACCGATTCCATGTGATGCAGAATTACTGTATTTTGATTAAGAAAGAGAGAGCCAAAGCTTTTAGGAACGGCTCTCATGAGGAAAAGAAGATGCTCAAGAGTACCCTCTTCCTCCTACTGAAAAACGCCGTCAAACTGGACAATAGACAGTCCGACAGGTTCGATGATCTACTCGAGAGCAATAAGAGTCTATGCATTGTTAGAAAGACAAGTTGGTATCTGTAACTACGCAAAGTACAAACTGACCAACGCCCGAGTAGAGGCTGCAAATGTCTCCATTGTTCTGGTCAGCCGATGGAGCGTATGACATCAGGGAATGCTATAGACTACTTCGTAAGAAGGGAGCAAAACCTAGTATCCAGCCTCGAGCTAATGCTGGTTATTGGGAAGAAGGTCATCCACGTAATGACGCAGTTTTTGCGCTAAAAAACGATATTTTAAATCAATGGAAAAAGGACAACGGTTATCACCAGCGTTCTTTGTCAGAAACGGCAATGTATCGTTATAAGCAACTTATAAATTCAAAGCTAAGCTTACGTGATTATGATGCACAGGTAGGCGAAGTACTGGCCGGAGTGAAAGCGATGAACAAAGCCATAAGATTGGGTATGCCAGCTCATCAGCCCGCTGAATAACGGTGGGGATGCCTTGGTATGAATGCGTCTTGAACAATGATTTGATCAACAACGCCTAATGCTAAAGGTAATGAGTACTGGCAGAGATCTTAACTCAGCACCACCGCTTGCGACACAACCGTTTACAGGCGATGCAAGCCCTCACTCTTCGAGTAGTGAATAGTAGCTAATGTGATCAGCATACCGCTCGTTTAAATTTCATGCTCGATAAGTAAGCCGGTTTTTTGGGTGAGATCAATCACTGCCTCTAAAGCGCCCTCAACGTGTAGCGGCAGTAGTCCTCCTTTTATCTCCTGTTTAAGTATTTTTATGAAGGTTTTCATTGCTGTTCGGCGAGGTGAAACAATCAAATGTCTACTATGGGGCAACACCAAGCTGACTTCCTGATACTTAGCATCAAGCTCTGTTAAAGCTTCACGCCAATGAGTTTCATCGATGTGTAATTGCCATTCGCCTTTGGGGCTCTTCGTCGGAATATATCGGGTCAGTAAATCGGTCGATTGTTCCACTGCCCACCACGGCATATTCCAATGAGTACCATTTGCATTAATGATTGTTATTGTAGATTTAATGGTTCGGAGTTCTTGAACCTCATTTTCAAAGCCTTTCAGCCATTTTTTGGCATGAGCCCCGTAAAGATCGTCACTACACAGAGAGCGAACGGGGAAGAGTAACGATTCCATCTGCCTTGCTTTACGAGGAGTATGTTTCAACAATATTTTGGCTCGGGCATTCTTGATCGAGCTGTGCTGAAGTAAAGCCCTCCAGGCCAGCCCTGCGATAGCGGCTGCTTTTGTCGACATTTCACCATGAACCGACTCTTTATTTATATTGACTGGTGTGGCATTAGGGCTGCTTGAAGACACGGCATCGGTCACTACTGCTATCACTTCACCAATCGAAACCATATCGCCATTGTGTTTATGGGCCCAGTAAAGTAATCGCTTTAACCAGACGTGTCGCGCTTGATCTTCTCTTGTGTAAGTAATGTGTACATTCCCTTTAAAATCACCGCGAGAGGCTCGACCAATACGCTGAATCACGCTGGTGGAGTTATGCCCCGGCTCCATAAAGATCAGGCGTGTATTAAAAGTCACGCCGACTTCAATACTGGATGTAGCAATTAGCATTGCGTAATCAGCTGGATTTTTATCTGCGCCGACAGCGAAACCTAAGTATGAGTCAGAGCCCTTTTGGCCATCGTCAACTGATGAGATTAAGAGTACTTGTTCTGGGGCAACTCCGATATATAACAGACTATTACGTAACTCAGGCAGTGTATGAGACAAGCCATTGCTGTAAAGCCGGTCAAAGATCAAAACAACTTGTCTTCCATCTTCAACTTCGTTGATTACCTGTGATTTATAATTGATAAGTAAAGAAGACAAGGGAAGGCCTTCATGCAGTTGTACTTTTACATCCCCGTGAATTACGCGCCTTCCATCCAAAGGCTCTATGCTAGAGACATCTTCAACACGCTCAGAAAGATAGGTTAATGCATCCTGGTCAAATCCAAATTCAGAATAAGCTCTGCTTAAGTCTATCGGGGTCGCTGACAAGTAGGTTAACTTTACCTGGCTCGATGGGATATGTACACACAACCAGCTAATGATCATGGAGAGGCTCATTCCCCGGGGTTCTATCGTGTGGTACTCATCAAATACCACGTGATTAAAATCAAAAATCAGATCGAGAATGCTGCGATCGCTGACGTGCTTCACCGGAAAGCGATCTGGATTTAAGATAAGCCAAGCCAGTGATTCTGGGGTCGTAACGACGATTTCTCCACCTTCTAGCGTCGAAAGCGAAGATATCTGGTTTAACCGTACCTGTGTAACGTTGGTGACTCCTGCACCCTTCAACAAAGCAGTGCCGTCACTGGACCACAATGCAATCTTTTTATCGACTGCTTCAGCTGGACAATCCTTTTTGTGCTCGCGTATATCGTTGTGCAAGCTTGCGATTAGGTTGTTGGCCAGTCGCTTTGTAGGAACAACGAATAACACCCGGTCACGATCAAGCACTGCTCGCAAAAACGCATATGATTTCCCGCAACCGGCTGGGGCGCAAGCTACCCTTATAAACTCCGATAGGGTAAGCAGCTGATGCTGAAAGCACGAGAGGCCATTGAATGATGCATCTACCGCATGTCGTTTTATGGTGAACTCTATCGCCAAAGGCGAACCTCCTCCAGCCCTTCTCGGCAAGTGAACGGTTGAGACAACTGGATTGTATGTAGTAGGTAGCGGCTTACTGCTATTTCTCGTTCAAATACCCCAGCAGTGTAAGCATTGAGATAAATGTTATCAGGCACGTCGGTCGGTGTAAGCAACAACATACCCTGGCGATGCCCCCCAACTCGAACCACCAACTTATCACGTCCAGCATGTTTAAACGGATTAAGGCCGAAGATAGCACCCTCGTAAGTCGCACCCAATGATACCTGTTGGATCGAGTAATAATCCTTATAATTACCTTTGCTCTTTCCATCATTAATCTTACGGTCAATCCCAGCTTCGGCATCGAGGTTTAACCGACGTACTTGTATCGGGGACAATGTCGCATCATCAGATAGCAACACAGAGCTCCTGAAAGGCATAGAAACAATGTCACGGTGATAATTTACGGTCTCTGGTAAACAGGGGCCATTTAACATTCCCAACGTCGACGCGATAGCAAAATTAAACGCAGTATCAGATATACACTCTGTTATTGTGGCACTGCCACTCTCAGTTGGCACACTGTGATAAAAAAACGGTGCTATAACCTCGGCTTTGACACCAACAACCTCATCTTTCAATTTCATAGTTAGCCTGTTCAAGCAAAGTACTTTGTAAAATATGTCGATACCTTCTCTGACGCTTCTTTCCACTCACTATGTTCACCATTAGAAATCGCTTCAATGAGTGCAGATTGAATATCTTTAACTTTTTCACAGTCAACTGAGGTCTCATACTCGGCATTAAACAGCTTGTCCATGGCCTTCATGACAACTTTTATATAATCTTCGAGATCAGCCGATTTTTTATCACTAACTTCCTTTTCTGACTCTTCGAGCTCAGCTAGTAACTTTCTATGTAAGATATAGGGGGAGTTCAACTCACTCTCAAAGTCGCCTCCATAAATGCCGGCAACATGTGTGCGGATATTGGCGCCCGTCACTGATGTCTGCCCTCCAGCTGCGATAGGCGAAGCTAAGCAAGCAAGTAGGAGCTCAACCACCTCAGGAGGGGCAACCTTTCCTGTAAAAGTAAGAATCTGAATCATAAGGGCTCCAGGTAAGATAAATACACGCTCAAAAAGGTTGTCAGAGTTCTTTTTTTTCACCTCGTCATAGAGAGTACCCGATTCATTACCGCGGACATGAAAAGTGGAATCAGTAATGAATGCTTCCGGCTGTAAACTAATGGCATCTGAATATTTTACTGCTGCTGCGCAAGAATAAGTACGGCCATCAGTTTTGGCTGAGTCACCAAACAAAAAGCTAGCCATGTCTAGGTAATCCCCTGCACTTTTGCCTTTAGGAATTAATTGCCGGTTTTGAGGAAGAGCTCCACCTATTTCAAGTTTACGCAGTATTTGTAACGCACGCGCCCGTTCGGGGTACTTAGTCTTGTTCGGCAATGCGCAGATATATTGCTCACCATTTAATTCTTTTGTTAGCGGTTCGGGATCTGATTGCCGAAAGCTAGCAGGGGCAATGATTTCCCTCACGAGTGCAATACAAACGACCCCAAGCCCTTTTCGTTGAGCTGTGACGTAATCGATCCCCTTGGTATCACTAAATGTTTCGGTCAGAGCACTCTTTGAAGAAAGGTGTTTATGAAGAGGTGTATTTGAAATAGATTTTGCGCTCATAATTATCAGTCCTTTAGTTCAGCCGTCTCATCTTCGTTAATGTCTTTGCGGTTTTTGTAAATGAGTAACATCTCTACCCGGTAGATCTCCATAAGTTGCGAAATGAGCTTCTGAGAGGGCATACGGGCATTAAGCAACTGGTGCCATATCTCATTGATAAAGAAGTCTGCAATCTCTACACATGCGTCAAATGTCGATAGATCTCGGCGGTGTTTAGCTGCACCCAAATACATGTCGCTCCCCTTGAACTTGGTTTCAAGCTTTCCTGCAATCGCATTTCTTAGCTCATGATCAGACGTTTTTTTATTTCTGACGCTTTGGCGGATTTCATCCAATATCAGACGAAAAATTAATTGTTGTTTTCCTCGGGAGGCGCCGGTTCCAAACGCGCGCTGTAAACCAGCAGCCTTCTGTGCGAGTAAAATTATTGAACTTTCCTGCTTACTCATTACATTCGTACCTCGCAATGTGAATAATCGTTCAGTTACCAGCAGCGCGACGCGATGCAGGGAAGGGATCTCTTTGAGATTGTTTTTTTTACGCAGGTCCTCAACCCGGTCTTCTAGGAGCATCAGTGATTTACATAAGGCGCTGTATTGTTGTGTTGGACTAGAAAGAGCATTGATGAGTGATACGCTCCCGTGTACATTCAGCAAGGAGCTGGCCAGTTCAAACTTATCACGAAGCTCATTCAGCTCTTCCAACCTAAACCCGTTTCTGTCCTGCGCTAACCTTCGCAGTGCTGGTGGCAGACAATCGATATAAAGAATCTCCGGGCGTTGATGAGGTAATCCTGCAAATACATGAAACGGTCGACCCGTTCGTTGAACCGCGCGTATTAATCGTAAAATCCACTCCAATTGATCTTTTATTTTTGCCGGGATGGACTCCTGTCTAGCGAGGTATGCGCGACGCGTGAATAGCTCTGGACCTATAAGGACTTTCTTGTCACCCAACTTTGCTCGCGACAGATCGAACAAGTCAAGGTAGTCTGAACGATCAGCCTCACGCTCATCATCCATTCGCGCTTCACCAAACAACCCCGTTACCGCCGGAGAGCAAATTGAGGCAGGTGTTTTCACTTTTTTGGAACCATGGCGATGACCACGCTCAATATACTCAATGCTCGACATGGGGCACACAAATGTATGACCCACTGCTTTTCCAAGTTCCGCAGGGCGACCTCTTCGGTTGCTGAAGTGACTCACTTTGATACCTAACAAACCGTCACTACTAAGAATTTTACCTTCACCTGGTTGCCCCGTCACTAAACACGCTTGGTAGCCATCTATTCGTCCTTTCAGGCCATCGATAATTGGTTTGCCAGAGAGTAATGTCTTTATCCGTGCAATAGTCAAATCGATTTTCGGACTATTCTTATTCCCCTCCAACCCATGGATAATTCCCGATATTTCTTTTCCTTTACTATCATGCCTCCCGTGATAAATTTGTTGCAGAATACCTGAGCTACCTATCAGTAATTCATAAATATTCGGATTACTGATAGCGAGCGCAGCAACTTCCATCCCAAACCATGCCCTTTGTGAAAGTTGGTGCCGCAGTTCATCAGGAATTGTTATTTTGTAATCCTGCTCTAGCAAAGCCTTCTCAATCAGCCCTATCCGATCCAAATATGAAGGCAACTTCACACGTTTAGATTTCGATGGATGCGACAATACCAGTATGATAAGACCTGAGATAAGAAAGAAGTGCTCTTCATTAACATCACCTGATTCGAAGGGCTCTGGAGATAAAGTCGCCCCTTTTTGATTTAGGCTTTTCTGTGAGAAACTCAAGCCAAAACGGCCGTCAGCCACATAATTTATGAAGTAGTCTGCATCAATCCTACCTACCGATAACAACCTTGTGTTGTTGACCTCAACCTCTTGCTCTAAGTACGCTGCTGACAACTGACTCCAAGTAGGCTTACCGTTTAAAATAGTTGGTAATTGAGCCGTGGAAATATCGATAGATAACTCCGGTTGTAAGCTCCTGTTAAACCGGCTTAATGCTGCATCTGCAATTTCGCTAGCTAATACTTCAGGTAGCAAAATATCTAACTGACCATCATGATGAATTGCCAAAAGAGGGGGGAGACCTGAGATTTGCCTGCATTGAACAGAGAGGTGGGCAAGTAGTTTATCTAAGAGGTATGGATGAGCTGGGTCAAAAAGTGAAATGTGTCGCCAATGTAATAAGTTGTCAGGTAGGATATTATTGCAAGTAGCAATCAGCTTTAATACGCCGTTGATCCCGCCATCGGAACCTAACTTCGCAAAAGTGCTGTCCAGCTGATCGGCCAGGCGAACATACTTACGCACTAACACCCGTAGTAAACGATCTTCAACTCCACCTTCAGCCCCAGTTAGCGCCGTGCCGGCCTCGACCAAATTGATCAATCGAAATAGTGCTTTTGCATCGAGGTCTAGCCCGTACTGGCTAACCACATTTTCCAGATCCCACCGCTGGTAGAGGTCTGACATTAAGGAATCAACCTTTTTATCAGAAAGCGACGGGCTACCGTCTAATAGTTTATTGACATCATGAAGCAGGGCTACCAATCCTACCATAAACAGGTAGCGTTCCAGTTTCTCTCCAACCTCCCAACCATCACTGACCATCTTTGATGCTGAAAAGGTTATAGCTCCCGTTGCTACGGATATGCAATGGTCAAGAAGTGATACATTACGATAGTTATTTTCATAGCCAATCCCCCCCTTACCTGAACAGGCTGACCAGAGTGGTGGCCTGATATCTATGCGTTTGTTCTGAGATATCTGGGTTAGAGCCTCATCCGACAGTCCTCCAGTTCTATCTTTCATTAGGGCACCAGACACAACCGATTCAAGCAGAACGGCCATAACTTTGCTGGTGCAAATTTGTATCGCTTGATTATGTTTGTCGACCATAGCCATTACCAATCAATCGCAATAATTTCACATTAACACTACATAACATTACCTGCTAAATTTTTTAGTGTGCCAATTGACACATCATAATGTTTGATAGGTATAAATATGAATATTAGGATTAAACAACAGTTGGAAATGGCACTCCTTTGGGAAGGAGGTATCGACCGCACCCAACTTGCGTACAGGTGTGGTACCAGCGTTCGTAGTATTCAACGCTTCATGAATGAGTTGGCAAGGCAGGATGATGGCAGGATAAAATATAACGCTAAGACAAGACGTTATCAGCTTGAAGCCGAACTTGGTAAGGCATCAATCAGTGAAGATCCTGAACTGTATCTTCGCTATTGTCGGGGGGAGAAAATGCTCCAGCCTCTACTTCAGGAAGAATTCGAAAACAGGTTTCCAGTAGAAGATATCGAAGACCTCGTCACGTCAACTCTGGATGATCACGTAGTCAATACCTTGATTGACGCGATAAATGGACGAAAGCAGATTAGGTGCACATACGAAAGCACGAAGGGTGAAAGGGCAGATATTTTGCTTTCACCACATACCATCGTCTATGCAAGGAGGCGTTACCACGTGCGTGCTTACCATCACACCAAAGGCTTATATGGTGACTTTGTGCTTGGACGGTTCTTGAGTATCTGTATTGCCTCCGGCGAAGGCGAAGGTTACTCGAGTATTCATGACCTAGATTGGCACCAACATATTAATCTGAACTTTCTGCTAAACCCAGAACTTGATGACCATGAAAAAAGGCGATCAATACTCGAATGGAACTTGTCTATTAACCAGAACACTATTAAACGCAGGGTAAGAAGGGCTCTCACGAGATACGTTAGGATTGAAATGACGACACCACCAACCAGCTCTAAACACCCGACCTGGATTATCGGATAAGGACAACCAATGGACATCGCATACTACATCGACATTACACATGAAAAAAAATGCAAGTACACCAATTATCAATTGGCAGAACGCTTGTTAAGGGAAGTGCATCATCTTAATGCTTCGAAAGCTCACACAGAAAATGTAGCTATTAGTCTACCAGAGTTTGCCTTGAACGGCGTTCTTGGAAACAGGTTTCAATTATTCGGTAGCCTCAATGCATTAGAGCAACTCATTAATAACCGAGATTTTGCACAAATCCAGGGTCTACATGGGTGTTCTGTCAGCTCTGTACGTCAGGTACCACCCAGCACGGAGCATGGGTTTTACGTATTTGTTCGCAATCGCCACCACGAACGCCAAACAAAGGGATACGTGGCTAGAAGTGAAGATCGTGCAATACGAAGGGCAATGATGGGAGTAAACGTCCGGTTAAAGAATGCTGATGACGTATTAAACCGAAGGGACAAAATGCTTGCTAGTCGGCTGGAGAGTGAGGCCAAACCTCTTCGAGTCGCTATGAACAGCGCTAGCAGCCCGGGAGAGGGGCATTTCTATATTTATATCAACGCCGTTCAATGCTCTGATAAAGTTGTTTGTAACCCCAACAACTATGGGCTTAGTTCAAGGAAAAAACCCTTAGCACTTCCGATAATCCTCTAACCCTTTTTTTGAGTCTACATGTAAGCGGTTGATATATATGGGGGGGTATTAGTGCTCAAAAAAAGGGGGTGATAACATGATTTGCAGCTATAATATTGAAAAGTTTCATATTAATGGAATGCTAACTTCAGTGTACCGCAGCCTATGCGGCTTGAAAGAGCTACGATTGCAGTCAGCGTAACATTGATACGTGTACCGCAGCCTATGCGGCTTGAAAGAGCACAGCAAAACCTTTGCGGCGGTAATCATTGTGTACCGCAGCCTATGCGGCTTGAAAGATACTCAGCCCCAACTAGCGCCGGGTTAAAGTGTGTACCGCAGCCTATGCGGCTTGAAAGTCAGATAAGTCACCGACACATTCAATGATTTTGTGTACCGCAGCCTATGCGGCTTGAAAGGTAAGTACGGCGGTAGTCTGCAACAGCAGAGGGTGTACCGCAGCCTATGCGGCTTGAAAGTGTCACGGATGAGCTTGTTACTAGAGACTCTGGTGTACCGCAGCCTATGCGGCTTGAAAGTTCTCCAAGCACGGCCATGCAAGTTTTACAGAGTGTACCGCAGCCTATGCGGCTTGAAAGGTAGCCGCCAGTGAAATGAGTGCTTTCGATTGGTGTACCGCAGCCTATGCGGCTTGAAAGAACTGGTCTCAGACGGAACCCCTGCGGAAGTAGTGTACCGCAGCCTATGCGGCTTGAAAGGAAGAACGTTACAAGGTTCTGCTGACCGAGGGGTGTACCGCAGCCTATGCGGCTTGAAAGAGTACCGAGTGCGGGTGAGGCCAGTACCAAGCGTGTACCGCAGCCTATGCGGCTTGAAAGCGAGCGAACTCAGGAAGACACCAACTGGTTTTGTCGCAAAGTTATGCTGACGCACAAGCGTACTGATTTCCAGATGCAATTAGGCTGCAAGCGCGTAGAGTTCATCCCAAACGGATAAACCATCAGGGTTGTCGAGCTGTCCATTTTTAATCATCGCCCACAGCTCTATTCCGGCTAAAGTCGCCTTTGCACCTTCGTCTGTTTTCCAACCCAGTGCCTGGTTCATTTTCCCTTTTACTCTGCGGTGGCTTTGCTCAACAATATTGTTCAGGTATTTCACTTGAAGGACTTCAATGAGGTTGGGCATCAGGCCATTTTGCCAAAGCTCAACATTGATATGGTGCAGTGCTAACGCGTTGGAATGGCTGCCGTCAATCACCACCTTTTCGGGTAATCCATGTTGGCCGATGGCCTTTTGGAAAAAGGCTCTCGCTGCCTTTTCATCTCGCGTATCACGCACTAGCAAATCAATCACATCACCGTATGTATCTACGGCTCGGTAATAATACTTCCACTGACCTTTGAAGTTAATGTAAGTCTCGTCCATCCGCCACGAAGAGGCGACAGGCTTCTTTCTTCCGCGAGCACGATGCTCCAACAGTAGCGCATATTTGATGACCCACCGGTTGATAGTTGAGTGATCAACGCGGACGCCCCGCTTTGCCATGCTCGGCTCTAGCACACCCCTGGACTAAACCTTCTTAGACTAATTACTTAAATTAGGAAAGATACGGATAACTTTTAGGATCTCGCGCGTAATCCCCTGATGTCTCTGACTCAGGGATGTAAGCGCAAGTTGCAAAGCAACTTGTTGACACTGTTGATTTGTACAGTATTATTGAGAAATGGAGTATGCTCATCACCGAAGCATCGTATGTAATATTGGTTATCATATGGTGTGGTCGACTAAATACCGCAGACCTGTATTAACTGGTTGGGTTGAGCGTGGACTTAAAAATCTTTTACCTAAAATAGCCAAACGCTACGATTTTCAGATCAAGTATTTGGAGATAATGCCTGACCATGTTCACGTGTTCGTGACTTCGCATCCCCAACATGCACCATCGAAACTATACAAAGCGATGAAAGGCATATCAGGCAAACTATTATTCAAGCATTATCCACATTTGCGTCACTATCTTTGGGGTGGAAAACTCTGGAACCCTTCTACCTTTGTTGAAACCATAGGGCATATTTCAGAGCAAACTGTTAAAAAGTATATTGAGGATCAGAAATCATGATCCTCACCGAGAAGCAGTACGTTGATATTGATCCCTCTGTTGCATCAACGCTCTGGTTCGCCAGTCGTTGCTCAGTGCGTGTTTGGAACCGCCTTGTTGAACACAGAGAGGCAGCCAAGAAACAAAAAGAGCCTTCTGGCTATGCCACACAGAAGAAACTGTTACCCGGCTGGAAAAAGGATGATATCCGCTTAAAGCAACCTTCATCCCAACAGCTACAGGAAGTTGTTAAAGAATTTCATGGTGCGTGGAAGTCATTTTTCAAAAAACGCAATAACGGTGATACTGACTGTCGACCACCCTCTTTCCGAAGTACCAGGTGCTTCTTTTCTATGCACTATCCACAACGCTATAACAGCTTCGAAATTGAAGGTAGTATGTTAACACTGGCGTTTGGTAAAAACCGGAAAGAATGGCTAACAATTCCACTTCGGGATCATGACTATTCCAATGTCAAAACCGTAAGACTGTGTTTTGATGACTTACTTAAGCAATTCTTTGTTTGCTTGCACAGAGAAGAAGTCGAGGTGAGGCCGAAAACTGAAGGTTTACGCTTGTATTTTGACCCGGGCTGCAAGACTACGCTGACAGGCATTGGCAGTAACGGTCAAATTTACGAATACGATATAAACCCGCTCCGACAACTGAATATGAGCTCCTATAAGTTCATTGACGAACTGACCAGTCGCAGGGATAAAAAACGGAAAAACAGCTGGCAATGGCGACGTTTAAATAAACGGGTCGCCAAACTATGGCGAAAAGTGAAATACCGAACCAAAGCCTATCTGCATACACTGGCTAACCGAATATTTGCCAGTCACCCGAATCTTAGCGAGATTCATATAGGGGACTGGAAAAAGCAGGAGACTTTGGCTGATACAGGTATTTCCTTCGTAAACAAACGAATCAACAGAGCCGTTCAAAACAACAACCCATTAAAAATGTTGGTCAATATACTCAGTTACAAAGGTCAACTGAGGCATGGCGTGAGCATGAAAGAATTTGACGAACAGGGAAGCACAAGAACATGCTCTCAGTGTAGCTATATTCACAAGGGGGGAGTTTCACCTGCAGTGCGATTATTTACCTGTCCAGAATGCGGATTTACCTATCCGAGGGATTGGCAAAGTGGGTTAAACTTTCTTCGACAATTTGAATCAGCCGTGTGGATAGGCCTTGAGGGGAATTACCCCTCTCGTAGTGTGAGAAAAAGGTTAGCGCCATTCTCGCTCAAAGCTCAGCGAACGATAAGCACTGCGTCGTTCGCATTGGCATCTTAACTACAAGATGCTCGGGTGTCTTCGACCCCGAGAGCATTTCACTACGGGAAAAGTCGCTTAGTGAAGTGTCCCGTTTTGCAGGTGCAGGTGCAGGTGCAGATCAGTCTTCCGTTATTTCCTATCGATGACACTGGTGCAGTCCAAAGTGAAGTCAGTTTTGAGGTAATGTTCGAATTGATCGGTTCCTATCGTTGCCAACATCGCCTCACTCTGCCTAAGTATGCACTCAATATCCCGTTGCCAGTTCTCGTTTTGCTCCGCCCACAATAACGCCATCTGTGCATTGCCAGTCGCGACAGTGTGTTGCAACCAAGCTGATGAACCGACGATGGCTATAACAATAATGATGGTTGACCGACTAAGTTTTCTCATACCTAATGTCCAACAAGACCTCTTAGTGACTTTGTGCTATCCGCAATAAATTAATGATAACATTACGTATATTCAGCGTAAAACCACCCAGTCACGCGGCAAAGTCACACTTACAAACACATCTCTACTCGCCACCGGCGTTATCGGGAGAACTACTTACTAAAGTGTCTGCATAAAGCAAAGTTCTTCTCGATACTTACTGATGAATGTGCTGCTTGGTGACATCTGGTAAGGCCTGATAGCGGTAGCCACTTTCAGATTACAAAAGCTGGTGCAAACTTGTGACGTTGCCCCGTCGACTGGAACTTGGCGAAACTCATTTCGGGGCAAATTAGTGCTATATCTCCAGTCAGCACTGTTCTGGACAGCGACGTTTTACGCTGTTCAGCTGTCACAATATCTTCAACAGTATTACGTAATACTAATGAATAACTAGTTTTAAAAGCCTTGCATTTAACACCTGCGCGTGTACATTGTACACGATTATTTGACGATAAGTGATGAATCAAGTGATGACAAATAAAACCATAGATTTAGAAAACCTAACGGAAGAAAACTTCGATTTTGCAAAGTTACTAATCAAAGGCATGGAGCAAGTCGTAGCTTTCGAAAAAGGTGAAGTTGAACCAAGCAGAGTATCGAATATATATGTTGCAGATGTCGCAGCCATCCGCAAGAAGCTAGAGGTAACTAGGGCAGAATTAGGTGTAGCTCTAAACACAAGCGCTGAAACAATCAAATCTTGGGAGTTAGGCCGTAGGAACCCTACAGGGCTCGCCAACAAAGCACTCAGATTAATCGATGAAATACCAGAGACATATCAGTCTCTAAAAAAACTATAATAACATCTTTAGCAGCCACCTTGTTTAATTTCGTTTCGTGAGAAGGAACTATAATATAGGGAGTTGCCGCTCGCCTGCATCAAGGAGTATAGCATCATGGGTGACTTTTTTAAGTACATAAATTGGGTTGAGATAGGCGTCATTATTGCCACCATTATTGGAGTGGTTACTGTTGCGGTGATCATGCTTTGAATGCCTCTGAACGCACCAAAGCTCTAGGGTTTGAGTGGCTTTATCCGACTGCCTTATGATGAGAATATATACCTCGTCATAAGACTTCCTCATGTTACTAATTGATTTAACTAAAAAAGGAACGGGGCAGGCCTGAGACAGAAACCGAGGTGTTTAGTTATCAAATAAGTTGTTTTTAACTTTTAGGTCAGATAAATTATTATTGTTCTACCCGCGCATTTTTTTGAAAGAGTACTCAAAACCCTCGGACAGAAAAAGGAGTAGCGGAATGAAAAACATTGAATTTGCAATGGCTGTTTCCAATATGGCCAAAGAAAATCATGGTTCGGATCTTGATCATCAAACGGTTATCGAGTACATCGATAAAAACTCGTTGGTTATCCCTCCGGATTGTGGTCTTCCTTTAGCGAAGGTCATTGCTGAGCTAATTATTGCCAGCTAGGTTCTAGCTGATCTGGCGTGGGTAGAACACTACATCACAATGTCATTATACTGTCTAATGGGTTAACTTCTGTCGTGTGACCACGTGAATAGCGGTATACCATCTCGCCGGAACTCCACCTTCCGAGCTTCATTATTGTTTCTATCTGAACCCCCCCTTGCCACAGGTCCTGTGCCGAACCGACGCGGCAACTGTGCGTTGAATAGGCTCGAACGTCGTTAATACCTGGGTGCAAGGTATCAAAAACACGCTTGTAAATTATGTCTATAGCTGAGCTAGACATTTTACGGCGAGCTCTGATAAGTTGGTTATTGTGGCTAACGGCCGTGAATATGTAGCCATCATCTGCAAATCGACGAATTTTGGCCTTGTCGATATACTCTTCGAAAATCTCATATGCCAACTCAGTCAATTGTACATGATCCGGGACACCACTATGGTTTGTTTTCGTGATAGGTATCGTTATATGCCTTTTATTGAGATGCGATAGCTTGATATTGCGGACCTCGTTGGAGCGTAGTAATCCGGTATAGGCAACAACGACAAGTGCCAAATCCCGTCGCTCAATTAACCGGTCAGACTGGCGCCATAAACCAATCAATTTCTTTATATCATCAAACCGAAGTGGAGTTGCCTGTTGTATCCATTCACTATTTGCCGCTTTTTCATCATTGAGCCGTTTGACGATATCTTTAACAGATCGGTCTTTTGTTGGGTTTTTCAATCCAGCTGCATCATGCATGGTTGAAATAGCCCACACGTCACCAGCGAGTGTGTTCCGATGAAGAGCTTCAGCTCTTAACTGAACATAAGACACGACTGACTGATACGAAGCAGGTAATGACTCAATGTTGATCGATATGCAATAGTTAACGAACTGTCCCCATAAAGACAGTAACCGAGCTCTGGATGTTGCTCGCAAGCCGGTTGTTTCAATGAATTCATCTACATGTTTTCGGGCTAATTCTCGCACAATGTCTTGATTGAGCTGGACCCGGGGGTCGTTGAGTAGCTCCTGCAATTGCTCAGGCCGTATTGCCTCAGCCATTGAATCGACATCAGCGGGAGATGTTAAACCAGTATTTTGTTGGATGAGTTCATTCATTCAGCGAAAACCTTATTTAGAACTGACGTTGGCGACGGTGTCAATCAACTGATCAACCCGCTTAGTAAGGCGGGAGTTTTCATTACGTAGCTCGGTAATGGTATCAGCATCATGTTCGATGATGGCATTGAACCGGTTAACGGTTGCAGACTCGCTACGTAATAGTTGTTCTAGCTCTTTGCAGTGTTCTTTTAGGTTTTCTGCTTGTAACTGAGTTTGTTCAAGTTCTGTTTCAGCCCGGGCAAGGTTCCTGTCGGCTGAAGATAGATCACTCTGAATAGCATCCAGCTTTTGTTTCAACGAAACGTTAAGCTTGCTTTCACTATCAAGGGCACGCTCAACCTCTTCTAATTTAAGAAGTAATGTGTTTTTTTCTTCAGCTAAGATACGGTTTTTACCATCCAGCGGAAGAAGCGAAGCAACTTGTGAAGACATATTAGTATTGTCAGCTTGAAGCTGGCCGATCTTAAGCTGTGCTTGATTAATATCTTGCTGTAGCTGTTCGATTTGGGAGCTGGCTTCTTTCTTATCGAAATTAACCTGTTTATGGATTTCCTGAACATCGTCTCGGTGAGCTTTACGGAGCTCGTTAAGCTCATCGTTACTAGCCGTACGTAATGATTGAAGAGAAGCTAAAGCATCATGAAGTTCATCGTTTAGTCGTTTGATATCTTGCTCTCGAGCTTCGAGTCTTTGCTGTATAAGATCAGCTTGGTACCCAGAAGCTTGCAGATCATGTTTGAGGCCATGGTTCTCTTTGACTATCTGATCAAACTCACTCTGTTGCTGGTGGTAGTCATGCAATTCTACAGTAAGGTTATCGATAAGGCCTTGTTGCTGATTGATCTCTTCAGCTTGCTCAGCAATCTTCGCGTTACCTAAAGCCACTTCTTCTTCTGCTTGGTTTTTTACCTCGGCAATTTTGGTATTTGCTTGGAAATAGATGGTTTTCCACATTTGCCGCCACCAAGGTGCGAGATACTCGGCCAGCTCATCTGTCGGTAGGGGGGGGATATCAATATCGGATTGTGCAAGTGCACTGGACTTAACGATGCCTTTCCACTCTTTAAGCAGTGGCGCAATCTCGCTCATGCTACCACCACCAAGTTCTGTGCGTACCGCAACATTAGTCACTTTCTCGCCAACCGCTGCCAATTGGTCACAAATTTCAAAAACACGTTCCTTGGTGACTAACTTGTTATCCATACCCAGCCTATAATAATATTGCGTAATAATTATTATATTACATTAAATTATTACAATAAGAAAGTAGCGACAATACCAGTTGAGTGACCGCGTCACGCCAAACTGGCATTAAGTCCCATTCATTCCATCTTGGCATGACACCGTAACACTTTTATCATAAGTTGATTTGTCGGTGTTCGTAGGTGGAATTTAAAAAAAGCAAGCGTAAAAAAATGCATCGAAATATTTTTCGTTACGGTATTTTGTACTGTTTATGGAAGGGGCTATACATCATCAGGACATGCAAAAGAGTAAATTAATTTTCAGCATTAGCAGATGAACATTTCTCAGTTTGAATAAGACACCTCGTATTCCGTAAAATACTCAATACGAGTTTACTCTCTCAGTTAAAGTGGATATAATTGCGTCCGTACCGTTCCCGTATACGTCGCCAGCGCAAGATGAGATTATCGTCAGGGATTTCAAAATTTGTTTATGATCTTTATAGATTTCATTATTTGTGCGGATTGCTGGCATTGCACTGAAGAATGGTATATCTATGAAGCGCATCTCATTATCACAAATCAAAACTAACGTTAATCGCCTTGTAAAAAAATCCAAAGAATCTGGCTCACCTTTATCAAAAACGAAGGCTAGAGAGCTTCTGGCCAAGTCCTACGGCTACCGCAATTGGAATGTTTTCCTCCTTGGAGCTATAAAACCAAATGACAATCAAAGCTCCATTATTAGCAACCTCCGTCTACTAGAACGCAACCGACACCTGCTCACTCAAAATCAATTGAATAGTGTCTTAGATCTATACTTCAGCACAAATTACAGTCACTTGAGAGTAGGGGATCTGGAGCTGGCTTTATCCCTACCACAAGGCCATTTGCTTTCAAAGCACTTAACCATTGAATCAGTTTTCGAACCACTGACCGCCATGTTACAGAACTGTCCTGCAGGATACATAACGGCTAACTTCGATACTGCAGATGAGCGTCTAAAAGAGCTGCGAGAAACATTGCCAGAGCACCAACAGTTTAGGATCCCGCCGCAGAGATACTACAACGCCAAGAGCATTCAGAGTGAATATTCAATTGGAACCCCTTTACTTATTTGGGATAAAGGCTGGCGTAAAGAAACCACTAATATTGTCTGTTATCTGGGGCATGGGAGAGTTGTAGAATCTGGCCCATACTTTGGTAAGAAAATCTGTTTAACAAAAATTTTAGATAATGTGATTGATCTTAATGAATTAGATATGGAGCACAGACGCTTATATTTAACCTGGTCACAGATCAAATCTCCGATAACAGGTAAGCAGACAATTCACATTCATGATTGGAGAGACTTAGCGGCACCGAACTCTAGCCCATATCACGCGGTTAATGAAGCGTTACTCTGTAAGCAAAACGAGTATCACTCCCCATCCTTCGATGACTACTTGGATATGGCTGGAGACGATCCGGATATTGCCTCATTCTTATACCACAAATCGTAAATCCCATGCTCATTAAGCCTTAATCGGATTTGACATGTAGTGGTACGGTGAATTTGGCCACCTGATTAGAGGTGGTACGCCCCAACTTACTCAACATTACACAGATAAGAAAAAGTAGGTCAAATCACCTCATTATGATTTGCGAGGTTGAGCGCCGCTGGCAAGAAAAGGGGCAGAAGTTTGCCAGGATGAGTTCTGGCACGGAGCTGGACAAAGCTTGCTACGATTTCTGAAGAAGGGGGAGTATTTCAGATAATTTGAGCTAAGGCAAAATACTCGTTCAGACTACCGAGCAGTGGCCAACTTTATTGGTCCACTACACTATCCCCTCCCGATTGAATAGCTCGTGTGCGGGAAGGGTTGGATTTTGGTCAAGGTTTAGGTTGGTTGGGGCGTTAATCCAACATGAAAGCATCCAAGGCATCAATATCTTTTACGATTTTTGACTCACATACTCCATGTTCTTCTGCCAGTTCAACACTCAGTTCAAAAAGTTTTGTATTGTTCTCCACTTTAAATGCAGCCTCAGTTAATGAATGTAGGTGACTAAAATGCTGCGTTAGTTTGTAAAAGGCTTCAGCGTGAATAGCGTCGAGTTTCTCAATATACTTATTGGTTTCCTCATTAAGCTTTTTTGCCAATTCTTTGCTGTGTGACCCTATGTTTTCACATAATAACTTACCCGCGATTGACCCGACGACAGCACCTAACACAGGGATTGGTATTAATACTTGACCAGCAAAACTTGCCACACCTACCATGGCCGACTCTGAGCACAAAGCTAAACCTTCATCATAGAGTTCATCAAGTGACATATTACCATTGTCGAATTCAATCAACAGACTCCCAATCCCCTTAATGCTCCCTACCACTGCACCTGCAAATGGTGCCGCCATGCCTCCACAATTGGTTAAACCATAAATCGCAGCACCAGTGACAGCTCCTGAAGCAGCCCCTTTTGCAGTAATTACACCAATATCCTTCCAATCTTCAGCAGTATAATCACCTTGGAGAAGTTTTTTTCCTTCTTTGTTTTTACTGTAGATAGCAGTAGCAAGGCTAATCCCACCAGAAATCGCTCCAGCAATTGCTGCAGTTTTTAAGCCATCTTGAAGTGATGCTTGATGGTCTTTAGATATTTCATCTTTTATCGCATCATTTTCTGACTCAAGAGCGTCTTCATGCAGCTCTAATGTACCTTCAACAGTGCCTTGTTGAATTTCTGCATAATCCGAGACACCTGGTTTTACAACGTCCTCAAATGAAAGCCCAGTCTTCTCTTCTACCAATGCGACTTTTTTAAGTAATGTATTAACAGCCCTATCTGACAGACCATCAACATCTTGACCATTACGTACCTTAGTAATAATATCGAAATGATCTTTAGGGATATGGTAATAAGAACCATCACGGCCGAACTCTTGATATTTATCCATATGATCAAGAACATGGTCTAAATTTGCGCGAGTTCCATTAATAAACTTTGACTGAACTTTAATGCCATCAATAATATAATCTTCAGGTGCAGTTCGTCCAACCGACTCAAACGTTGCGGTGGCTGATTCGTTATGAAGAATTGATTTAGCGTTTCTTACTCCTACTTCAACTTGTTCAGCAATCTCTCCATGTTTAGTTTTCTCAGAACCCAAAATGTTTTCTGGGGATCCTAAGAATTTTCTAACATTAGAATACTCATCTAATGCTGCGTTAAACCGTAAATCCTGTGCTGAAAGCTCTGCTAGCTCATTTTCATATCTGACATTGTTTAACTCTCCAACAACAGCGGCATTAACTTGCGTTTTAACAGAGCCTCTATCCTCTTCTGCATGCTCAATCATTAGCCGATATCAACCTGTTTATTAATCACTTTTGATAAGCTATGGATATGGTTAACAAGTGCTCCTAGCATTTCCTTATGTTTCGTCGTGAAGCTCTTGTAATCATTTGGAGCTGTTGCTTTAAGTGATATAAGCACATCATAAACACCATCGCTATGCTCTTTAGTAAGAGTATATAGTTCAGTTGTGCTTTTAAGCATGAGATCCAGTGTTCGTATGTTAGCCTCAATCTCTCTGCGCTCACTATTAGCTTTTTCTGCGATTTCTTTATTCTTCTTACGTGAGTACATTCCTGCACCAGCAAGTGCTACCCCTCCGATAGCCCAACCAACTGGACCAGCGAGCGCTAATAGCCCTTTACCTGCAACCATACCACCGCCTCCGGCGGTTAGTGCTCCGCCACCAATCCATGCCAAAGCAGCATTGGTAGCAGCTGCTCCCGATAGCGCTGAAATCGCTGTACCCGTAGATGCAGTGCCGAAGGTTGTAGCTATAGCCATTGCAGCAGTTGGAGCAAGTGCTGCTGTGCCAACGCCTGCTGCAACGCCTGCTGCTGCACCACCAGCTGCTGTTGTACTTGATTTTTGAGCCTCAAGCTCAAGTTTGCTCACACTCTCATTGAACGAAGTTGTTTCTGTTTGATATTCAGAAAAGCTTTTGTCTAATTCTTTTGGACTATTTGCGAGAGTGTTTATATAGTTTTCTACTTTCGAAATCAGATCGACACAGCATATAGAACGTAAATCATATAATTTTGTCGATGCGCCCATGACCTCTTCTGTTGCGGCTTCATTCTTATCGCTTGCACGTTGTAAGTCAGCAAGTGCTTCTTTCTTTAAATCCCCATTAAACATAGCTTTTCCTTTCTAAACAATCATGAAGCGTGACATTAATGCAGGAAATAATGTGCACTGTAAACACTTAAATCGACATATGTGAAGTAAGTCTTAAATGACTCCATACTTCATAAAGTCATAAGTAAACCTTGGGCAATTAGTAGGGTCAGGAAGAGCTGAAACGTTGGTGGACATAGTTTTTACTGTATGCTCCAAGCTGTTTCGCAATTGTGCAAGGTTCTTGCAAAATTGGATACTAGAGTGTTGTCCAACAGGCTGTTGACAATTGGGCCATGTAGGAGTTGTTGCAAAATCTATATCTACTGAGATTCCTCGGTAGTTGCTTAATGAGCAATGTGCATATTTTGCACATTAGCTAGTTCTATTGACAAAGCGACGCGCTCTGAAACGGTTTGGGGCAGAAGTTTGCCAGGATGAGTTCTGGCACGGAGCTGGACAATTCCGTTTTACAGCAATCGGTCAGATTTAGTCACACCAACAGAGCTGACAGGGCTAGTTGACTACTCCTAATTAGATACCTGCAAATCTGGCGGTTCCTCAACAGTGGTCTACTCTTAACACATCACAAACAATCAGGAGCTCTGTATTATGTCTAGAGCAGTAGACCATAACGGCCGTCGTTATGGAAAATTAGTCGGTATAATGCGTGTTCCCCCCCCCAATTCAGTGCAGAATAGTTCCCGCACATACTGGAAATGGCAATGTGATTGTGGGAATACCTGCATAGCCGCTGCAGCAGATGTTGCATCTCCATCAGGCAGACAACGATCATGTGGTTGCAATAATCACTTACCTCCGCCGAATAAAATCAACCGTATAGGGAGAGTTTATGGCCGATTGACTGTTATCGGTGATGGGATTTCTGTTCCTCGGAATGATCGTTCTCACTCTCGGCCTACATCACGATGTAGGTGTGAATGCAGTACAATCATTGATGTTTTGAACGATAGCTTAGACTCTGGGAAAACTACTAGTTGTGGGTGCCTGCATAGGAAGATGGTTAGTGACCGGTTTACTACGCATGGAATGAGTAATTCGGCAGAATATAAAGCCTACTACAGCATGCGGGACCGATGTGAAAACCCGAGGAATCACTCATATGACGATTATGGTGGCAGGGGGATCACTGTCCATCCCGAATGGAGGGAAGATCACGGGTTCGAACAATTTTTGCAGGACATGGGTGAACGACCAGATTCCAGCAGTTCACTGGAGCGGATTAATGTCGATGGTAATTACGAACCCTGTAATTGTCGATGGGCAAATTCTGTAGATCAAGCGAATAACAAGAGGGGGACTGTGAAATTCAATTATAAAGGTATAGTTTTGTGTGCTAGAGAATTAGCTCAGATCAATGGCGTCCCGCCAAGCATAATCAGGCGTCGAATTCGTGAATGCGGTTGGTCCATTGAACGTGCAGCTCAGGAACCACTGCGTGAGAAAAAGATTCGAACCGATGCTAAAGCCGTTCTTAAGTCATTGAAACAAAGGTGTGATAACCCAAATCATCCGTCATACAAATACTATGGAGCCAGAGGTATTAAATATCCGCCAGAGTGGAAATCGTATGACAAATTTATACTGGATGTCGGGTCGAGACCATCTCCGCACCATCAACTAGACCGTATAAACAATCAAATGTCCTATTCTGCAGAGAACTGTAGGTGGGTATATAAATCGGAACAACAGCTGAATACTAGTCGCACTCGATATGTATTTTCTGTTGAGCACGGCCGAGAAATAGAGGCGTGGCGCCTTACTGAATACTACGGAAATGTAGTTGGCACCAAAACATCACTAGAGCGTCTACGTCGAGGATGGTCTGTACTGGATGCATTTTGCACACCAAACATGTCAACATAGAAGCAACTATTACCTGCTGCTGGTACGTTCTGGGGCATATGTAATTTACGAAACAAGCTGTTGCCCAATTGGATTGCAACCAAGAGCATTACTCTTTCTTATCTAAAAGTAAGCAGACTCTAAAACGGTTTGGGGCAATTCCGTGCTGATATTTTGCGGCCATATATCAATCGGCGGTTAGTGCCGTTGAGCCTTCAGCTCCACGGCCATAAAAGGTTTTATGCGCGCCATAATTCACCGGAGTCTGTGGTATATCGTGCTTGTATCCGGTAGACAAAGTCAGGGTTGGTGATAAACGGCTGTATGGAGGGGATAACTCAGGCGCCGAGTTGATACCACGCCTGGTCAATGACATAGCACTTGCTAAACCTCTGGCATCAAGCAGCCATTACCGACGGAGCACCGCGACCCATCGCCCCAAGTTTAACAAGCTGGTCAGCGAGGCAGCGACATAGGTCAGCGCCGCCGCCTTGAGAATTTTCTCCGCATGCTCCAGATCACCATCATGCAGGTAGCCGCCTTTCTGCAGGATCGGCAGAGCTTTGCCATAACTGGCATCGAACTCAACCGGAAGAGTCAACAGGTGCACCATAGTACTTAGTGCCATTGAAACAATACCAATCATTATCGTTATCGCTCCCGCTTGCGGCATGCGGGTTAGCATTAGGACAAGCGGTGCAGCTACTAACATCATACCGGCAATACGCTCGCCGACCATGGCAGTCTTTACGAGTTTCTGCCGCGCCAAGAACAAGGACTCTCCACGTGAATCTTGAATTGCATGCCCCACTTCATGGGCGGCCACAGTCACTGCCGTCAGCGAGTATCCTGAGTAGTTGTCCGGCGTCAGACGCACAGCCTTAGAGACCGGATCATAGTGATCACCGGCAGAGGTCTCCTCTACCTCGACGTTACCCAAGCCGAAGCTGTCCAGCAGGTGGCGAGCAAGTTCACCACCACTTCCCTGCTTGCGGTAGCGATCAGCCGGCTGTCTGTACTTTTCCATTACATGCTTGACCCACAGGCCCGGCAGAAAGACGCATATCGCGATTATGAGTAATATGACTATCCAGAACATTTAAATCAGTACGCCATGAGCAATTGTGTGACTACTAAATATTATACGCATAGAAATGAGCAGCAGATGCTTACCGAAAATAGGCTGACTCGAAGAGGGGCATGCCTGCGTTATGGTGATCACAAGGTAGACAAACTCACACGCAACTCTCTTGTGGACAAAGGCGTGTTACGCCCTTTCGTTGAAACACTTCATAACATCAATGAACCAGCAACACGTACAATAGAGTTCACACACAGAGTGGCATGGTTTAGCCATCCACCCAGAATGTTCTTTGCTAGGGTCAGTCCTGACAGGCATGTTCTGGGCGATAGTTGGGTATAAAAAAACAAAAAGTACAGCTTAATGGATACCTCAGTTTTTGTGATAAACAAAAAGTACAGCTTATTGGATACCTCAGTTTTTGTGATAAACAAAAAGTACAGCTTATTGGATACCTCAGTTTTTGTGATAAACAAAAATTACAGCTTCACGTCTTACCTGGTGATTCATTGTTTTTCTATTGGCTATCAATGCTCTCTAGCGAGCTATAAGATCAGAGTTCACGACAATTCACCATGCGGAAGTGAATCATGGTGAAAACGTAATTTTGGGGCAGCTCTGCGTTACGATGATCTATCCCGTCAGCACGCAGCTGGACAAAACTGTGACAGTGATTTCGCTAAATTAGTAAAGCATGAATTATCTGAGGTATGGCTATTCAACCTACCTTTTTTGTGATTTTGGCCCTTTGTTGCCAAATATTCCTCTTAAGTAATTTCATCATTTATCACGGTGAAATACCCATGATCATGTAGCTAACTTTCAAGCCTTAAGAGTCTGGCTTTACCTACAACATGCCATACAATTAGTTGACTTAACGCGTTTTGTTGCTGAATCGCCTACTTTACTGTTTAAAATCATTAGTTTAATGTAATTGGCAGTT
>NZ_JANEYT010000071.1 GCF_024357955.1 Photobacterium pectinilyticum | reverse complement strand
GTCATTGTGTCACCTGTTAACTTCCGAGGTGATGATATCACCTCTAATCAGGTGGCCAAATTAACTATGCCACTTCATTCCAACCGCTCATAACTCAGCTGGATTAAGAGAGCGTGTGACATACAGCAATGACAAGACAAAAGCAGAATAGATTAGCTTCGAGAGGTTAAAGTCGCTTTATTCGGTTTTAAATGGGACATAGGCAATAAAGACGGAGGAATTAGGATTAGGCTGCAACAGACAAAATAAGTGAAGAATCAATTTTGAGGGGAGTTTTACACGACGGTTTTGTCGTTCGAAGTTCAAAGTTCGAATTAACGACCAAGATAAATGCCATGGGATAGCTAGGATGGCAGAGTCGTTTTCTGTGTGTGGACCACGTTAGATACGCCGTAAAACCTGGAATGACTCACGACATCGGATTAATAGTCTCTATTATCCGACCAAAGCAAGCGTTATTGGCACTTCTACAGCCCCATGGTAGGCCGTCATACGGTCATTCATGACCTTTATCGTCTCACAGAAGGCCATTTCTTTTGCGGGATTAAGCGCTAATGCGTTTGTATCAGCCATCATACATAAGCTTGCAGAGCCACTGTTTTCAATAATAAGGAATTGCCCTTCACTGAGCTCGGTTGAAAGAGTGACAATATCTCCCTGCTGAGGCTGCTGCCCTTTTGAGCGCTGATGAAAAAACCAGCTTTTTGGCATAAGAGGCTTATGGAAACGACTTGCCGCTACAGCATTTAATGCAAGCTCTACTTTACGCGGTTCAGATAGGTCCAGGATAGACATTCCTTCGAGGAAGGTTTGGTAGACAGATGCATCGTCAACCGTAAAGGTTGTACGTGCAAAAGCACAAGGAACTAAGTTTTTGGTAGGAATAGCCACGCGGAAAATCATGTTATCACCAAGATCCAACATGAGAGCATCGTACTTCTGATCGTAATACCACATCCATGAATTATTGGGTTTTAACATAAGCACCGCTCCATATCCGTATCTATTACAAAGCTTATCCACTACAACAAACAAAACTTTAGAGCAAATTCTACTGCCCTACAGGCAAATAAAAAGAGGAAGAAAACTCAAAAAAAAACATAACAAACGTTGTATGTTTGACAAAATCCCCATTGATAAGGTGATAAACAGGAAATCGGCATAAAAAAAGTACCTGCAAAATTTCTCTTGCAGGTACCTTATGTCTGATTCTCTCTCGAGATCATTTACTGTACTGATAATTAGATATTTGTGACGATATCTTTAACCAATTTAGGGCCGTGGTAGATAAAACCAGAGTAAATCTGTACCAGACTCGCACCCGCTGCCATTTTCTCACGAGCAGATACTGCTGAATCAATGCCACCGACACCAATAATAGGTAGCGCACCATCAAGTTCTTCCGCCAACATACGGATCACTTCAGTACTGCGGTTCTGAAGTGGACGACCACTTAGACCACCAGCCTCATCGCAATGCGGCATGTCTTTGACCAATGAGCGATCCAGTGTTGTGTTGGTTGCGATGACACCGTCGATCTTATTTTTGATCAAAGATTCAGCTATCTGCTTAATCTCATGATCTTCTAGATCCGGCGCGATCTTAAGCGTTAGAGGGATATATTTACCGTGCTTTTCAGCCAACTCCTTCTGCTTCTCTTTCAATTGAGCAAGCAGATCGTCAAGCATTTCACCGTACTGAAGTGTACGTAGGCCAGGAGTATTCGGTGACGAGATATTTACCGTGATATAACCAGCATGCTGATACACCTTTTCCATGCAGATTAGGTAATCTTCTGCGCCCTTTTCAATCGGCGTATCTTTGTTCTTACCAATGTTGATGCCGATAACACCGTCATACTTGGCTTTCTTCACATTCTCAATCAGGTTATCAACACCAAGGTTGTTAAACCCAAAGCGGTTGATAATACCTTCAGCAGGAATGACACGGAACAAACGAGGCTTATCGTTACCCGACTGCGGACGTGGAGTAACGGTTCCAACTTCGACAAAGCCAAAACCCATTGCGCCAAATGCTTCAATACACTCGCCGTTTTTATCAAGGCCAGCAGCCAGACCAACAGGATTTTTGAATTTGATACCCATCACTTCAACAGGACGATCAGGAACGTGTTGACGATAGAAAAGATCAAGAGGAGTGCCGGTAAAGCGAGAAAAGTTCTGAATAGCTAGATCATGCGCTTTTTCTGCATCAAGCTTGAAAATAGCGGATCGAGCGAGGCGGTAAATCATTGTACCTCCTAATAAAAGCCCCGTGTAAACGGGAGAACATTATTCACACTTTGGTACCTAAATTCAATGACTAATTTATGTTTATACCGAAAAAAATGGGCTAGCCCATAAAATATTCGGTTAGACTCTTGAAAAGGATACTTTTATTTTTTCAAGAGAAAAGCAAACGTTTATATCTCCGGCTTTCAATCGAAAAAAAGCCACCAAAGACATCACGGTGGCTTTTCGAACAGTGATTACTTCAAATTTATAAGCTTCAGTTAAATATAAAACCAAAGAGCTTATTTATATCACTATGCTACTGTTTTACAGTTTAAATTCAACAACATAAGCTCACGAAGTGCTACTGAAAATTTAGCAAATTCATGCGTTGTACCCACTTTGAACTCTGCGAGTACAGTATTCCAACGTTGAATTGCGGACTTATGCTCACCCATCCAGTTGTCAATTAAGCTTTCTGCATCAGGAGCCTCTAACCCACTACTGATTACCGCCAGCGTCAACTGACGCTGCTGCCAATCGAGATCTTCGCGGAATGAGGCACGCGCCAGAGCCTGCCAATGGTTTTCTACAGGCTGATTGTGGACTTGCTTGAGGAACCAGTGTAATGACAAATCAGCCCCGACAACAAAATAAACACGAGAGATGAAATCAAGATCTTTTTCTGAGTTGGCGGCAATTTGAGCAATATCCATTGCCGAGTATAAACTACTCAAGCGTGCAATATTATGCGCAAGATCTTCAGGGATCCCCTGCTTCATCATCACATCAGCTTGCTCGTTATGCTCTTGAACCTCTTCCGTGACAAGGTAACGCTCTAGGTTTTCGCGAAGCTTGTTTACAATCGGTTGGTAGAACGCAATCATTTGTTCGATGCCCAGCTTTCTATCACGATTGCGGAGGATCCATCGGGTCGCACGACGCAACATTCTGCGGCAACGATAAAGCACTTCGTACTGCACTTCCGCAGGGATCACATTATCGAGTGACCGGACCTGATCAAAGTACTGCTGAAAATTAAACACTTCTCGGCCAACGGAATAAGCCGAGGAGATTTCTGCAATCGTGGCTCCCGTTTCTTCCTGAAGGCGGGTGACGAAATTACACCCCATTTCGTTAGACATCTGGTTTGCTAGCGAGGTCGCAATTAACTCTTTGCGAAGCGGATGGTTTTCCATATGGCTGCGGTATTTATCTTTCAACTCTTTCGGAAAATATGCCGGTAACAAACGAGCATGATAAGGGTCATTAGCGATTTCTTCCGTCACCAACTCTTCTTTCAATACCATTTTACCGTATGCCACGAGCACAGCGAGCTCCGGACGGGTGAGCCCCACGCCTGACTTCTCACGCTCTGCCAGCGTATCGTCATCCGGCAAGTATTCCAGCGCACGATCCAACTTGCCTTCTTTCTCAAGATGGTGAATAAAACGGATCTGCTCTTTAAGCAACTGAACTTGCTGCTGCTGGGTCACAGAAATCGATTCGCTTTGACAATAAGCATCATCAAGAACGATATCACCGACTTCATCTTCCATACGCTCAAGCAGTTCATTACGCTGCTTGTACGTTAGGTCTCCGCTAGCAACCAGTGAGTTCAGCAAGATCTTGATGTTTACTTCGTTATCTGAACAATCAACCCCACCAACATTATCGATAAAGTCAGTATTGACCAACCCGCCTTTTTTCGAAATCTCTACTCGACCTAGCTGGGTCAAACCAAGGTTGCCACCTTCACCCACAACGCGGGCACGAAGCTCACTGCCGTTGATACGCAATGCATCATTAGCACGATCACCGACATCGGTATGGGTTTCAGACTCTGATTTCACGTAGGTACCAATCCCCCCATTCCACAACAGATCCACTTCCATTTTCAGGATCAACTTGATCACTTCGTTTGGTGGCAGGCTCTGCTTGCGTGTTCCCAGTAGTTTCTGGATCTGCGGGGTAAGTTTAATCGACTTACTACGGCGGGAGAAAATACCGCCACCTTCCGAAATCAGCGTTGAATCATAATCTTCCCAGCTGGAACGAGGCAGATTAAACAAGCGATCACGCTCTTTCCAGCCACTTGCAGCATCCGGGTTTGGATCCAGGAAGATGTGCATATGGTTAAAGGCAGCGACCAAGCGAATATGCTTTGATAGCAGCATGCCGTTACCAAACACGTCTCCAGCCATATCACCGATACCGGCACAAGTGAAGTCCGTTGTCTGGCAGTTAATACCCAACTCGCGGAAGTGACGCTTCACAGACTCCCAACCACCTTTCGCGGTGATCCCCATTTGCTTATGGTCGTAGCCATTCGAGCCGCCAGAAGCAAACGCGTCACCCAGCCAGAATTTGTAGTCTTCAGATACCGAGTTAGCCAAATCAGAGAAGGTTGCCGTCCCTTTGTCAGCGGCAACAACTAAATACGGGTCATTTTCATCATGGCGAACCACGTTTACAGGGGGATTCAGTTCTCCGTCGATGATGTTATCTGTGACATCCAGCAAAGCACGGATAAAGCGCTTATAACAACGCTGTCCTTCAGCCCAGATTTCTTCACGGGTAGATAGCTGAGGCTGACGCTTACAAACAAAACCACCTTTTGCCCCAACCGGAACAATAACGGTGTTTTTCACCTGCTGCGCTTTCACAAGGCCCAAGATCTCAGTACGGAAATCTTCCTGGCGATCTGACCAGCGCAACCCACCTCGGGCAACTTTACCGCCTCGCAGATGCACACCTTCAATATCTGGTGCGTAGACAAAGATCTCAAAAAAAGGAACCGGAGCCGGGATTTCTGGGATCTCCGATGGACGAAGTTTCAGAGACAGCCATGGCTTTGGTTGGCCGTTGGTATCAAGCTGATAATAGTTGGTACGCTGCGTTGCAAGGATCATCTCCATGTAACGGCGAATGATCCGATCATCATCCAAGCTTTCTACGTGCTCTAGCTTTTCATTGAGCTTAGCAATAAGTGTACTTTCAGCTTTTTTCGAATATTTACGGCTCGGATCGAAACGCAACGAGAACAACTCAACCAAGGATCTTGCAAGATCACTATGACCTGAAAGCGTTTCTTCAATGTAGTGCTGACTAAATGGGAAACCGACCTGTCGCATGTAACGAGCAAAACTACGCAAAATTGTAATTTCACGCCCGGTTAATCTTGCGCACAATACCAATCGGTTAAATCCATCACTTTCAAGTTCACCATGCCAAATGGCCGAGAAAGCCTCTTGGAAGCGATCACGCGCCTCACTCAAATCGATTCCGTTACAGGCATTGTGTAGCATCGCGAAATCAAGGATCCAATAAACCGTTCCGCGCTTGGTGACCACCTGATACGGCGACTCACCAATCACACGCAAACCCAAGTTCTCCAGCATCGGCATAACATCCGAAAGGTGGATAGGCTCGTCACGGTGGAACAGTTTCAGTTTTACAAAACGGGAGTCACTCGCCTCTTCCTGTGGGCGGTAGAACAGCATACCGAGTTTATTATCTTCGCTAAGGCTTTCTAGTTGCTCGATATCGGCAACGGCTGAACCCGGTAGCATCTGCTCTTTATAAGAGCGCGGGAAGGCACTACCATAATTTTTTGCCAATGATGTACCACTACTTTCACCAAAATTCGCGATAAGCGATGCGCTTAAACGATCATCCCAAGATGCAGCAGCTTCAACCAGGTTATGTTCTATGGCTTTGATATCGACATCGAAATTATTATTTTCGACTCGCACGATATAATGCGTTCTTGCCAGCGGACTTTCCGAAAAGAAAGTCGTGAACTCCACATCCTGTTTTGAGGCAAAGTAGTCTTTCAGGACTTCTTGTGTCTTACGTCGTAACTCGGTGTTATAACGTTCTTTCGTTACATACACCATGCAAGAGAAGAAGCGGCCAAAAGGATCACGGCGAACAAACAAGCGTAATAGATCCCTATCCTGCATACGAACCACACCACAACCGACATCCAACATCTCTTTTTCATTGGCTTGGATCAGCTCATCACGCGGGTACGTTTCGAGTAAGTTATTCAGTGCCTTCCACGAATGTGAGCCAGCCGGATAACGACTATCTTCTAAAATACGCGTAACCTTGTTACTGATCAGCGGAATGTTCATTGTCGATTGATGGTAAGCGGTAGAAGCATACAAGCCAGTAAAGCGGTGCTCACCAATGACATTGCCCTCTTTATCAAAACGCTTTATGCCAATGTAATCGGTATAGGCTGGACGGTGAATTTTCGACTTGCCATTGCTTTTTGTGAGGATTAACAAGTCAGGTTTGCGAGCTTCAATTCGGGCGGACTCGGGAAGTTGTGACAGGCGAAGAGTTCTAACTTTACTGGTATCGCTTAGCAGCCCTAACCCTTGTTCATCACAAGGACGCAATTCATAGTCACCTTCTATCGGTACAAGATCATACTTGTGATATCCCATGAAGGTAAAGTTGTGATGTGTCACCCAGTCCAAGAAGGCAATGGCCTCTTCACGGTGCTCTTTATTAACAGGTAGGTCGGCTTTCTTGAGTTCTTTCACAATCGCCTGCATTTTTGTTTGCAGCGATTGCCAATCATTAACCACCAAATCGACATCTTGAAGGACTTGTGTTAGCTCTTGTTTTAATGCTTCAAGCTCTTTCTTATCGTTAAGGCGATCAACCTCAATATGGAAAAGTGTTTGTAGGTTACCGTCCTTACCACATGCTTCAGTAATTGTGCCCTCTGCATTTCGTTTAAAGAAATACGGGCCATTAAGCATCATGTGACTAGTAATCCCCAAACGGGTCAAGGTCATACGAACAGAATCAACCAAGAAAGGACGGTCTGGAGTGACAATTTCAACGACGGTATGAGGTGACTGCCAGCCATAGCGGCTAAGTGTCGGGTTATAGACACGAACAGATATTTGGTCAGGCTTATTTTTTACAAGGTGATGCCATAAACTCAGTACAGCACCATAAAGGTCAGATTCATTCCTTTGAAGCAGATCATCATCTGCCAGTTGTCCTAACAACTGCTGAGCAAACACTTCTACTAATGACTGCTGGGGTGTCTCAATCTTATCCTGGATTAAGTCATACACTTTCTCAAGCAGTACCGGCACAATAGGGTCAGGTGCGGTCATAGCAATGCTCCATCATTATATATTATCAATCAAGTATAGAGTTTTTATAAAGTATCCAACGGTTGGGTGTTGGGAACATACCGCCGGAATACGCTCTCCTGCGTGACTGCTATTGTAGGGGGTTTTGTTGCGAGATGGTTACGCTAATTACTCTGGTTAAGCCGGAAAAAATCGAATATGTGACTAAGGTAGAGATTTTGACTGGAGGGTTTTTCTAAGGCTGGTGAAATTAACACTAGGATACGATGTAACACGTAAAAACTGGTATAACCATTTATTTTATGGTTATTTTTCCTAGCCCTAGCGATGACTATTTCTTATGTCCCTCTCACCGAATTAGTACGAAGAGTAAAGTAAAGATGCGAGTACCCATTGTGGTGACCTTGGCTAAATGTTAAAAACACATCAACATTCCATTACAAAATCTGTTCAATGGCTTGCAGTTTATTTGCCTCTGAAACCATGACTCTAAATCGCCCACGGATCCCCAGCTGAGTTAGAAATGGTCGTAACCGCGCAGCGGGTAACTGCAGACGCAAACCGTTCTCAGTCATGACTAATACATGACTGGCTGCGCCTGAATAGTGTTGGAGAAATTGCTGATAAGTAATGTGCATAGAAAAGGTATAGGCTTTCATGGGACAAGATTCAGATAGTGTTAGTGGGTATATAAATGAAATTATAAATAAGGGGCAAGATACCTTACCCCTTTATAGTGTAATTACTGTTTACTGCTCAAGTGCTTTTTGAACTTTCTCAAACAGGTCTTTAGCTAGATTATCTAACTGAGACAGCTTTTCTAGCTCGGCGCGCATCAAGCTCTGACGTAGCTCATCGTACTGACGGTACTTCAGGAATGGTTCAATCAGACGAGAAGCGACCTGTGGATTGCTGGTATTCAAGACAGTCAGGATTTCTGTCAAGAACTGATAACCAGAACCATCTTTTGCGTGGAAGCGTACTGGGTTATTACCGCAGAAGCTGGCCACCAAGCTGCGAGTACGATTCGGGTTTTTCAGATCAAACGCTTTGTGCTTCATGGTTTCACGCACATTTTCCAATGCATTTTCCGCAGGGTTCTTACCCTGCAAAATAAACCACTTGTCCATCACCAAGCCGTCTTGAGTCCACTTGTCACTGAAGTCAGCCATTTGACTTGCACGGCAAGCCAGTTCTGCGGCATTTGCTGCAGCCATTGCCGCCATCGTATCTGTCATATTGTCTGATGCTTGATACTGCTTAGCCACTAGACTATTTCCTTGCTCTGTAAGCGCAAGGTAAGCCAAACACGTATTACGAAGTGAACGCTTTGCCATCGCTTCATGCTCAATGGTATACGCCGCTTGTGTTAGCGAGTGGTAAATAGCACTGAACTCATCTTCCATCGCAACAGCTAAGACTTTTTCAAGCTCAGCCATAACGGTATTGATCGCATCAACATCAACGGTTTTATACCAACCCGCCACTTCATTTTCGCTTGGCAGTGTTAGCATTTCGGCAATAAATGCAGGGTCTAGCTTTTCATCAAGCAACACACCACGGAACGCGTCTACCACCTGCTCAGGCAACTCAAAAGACTCACCATTCTGGCAGCGAATGACATTCTGCTTGATGTATTTAGCCAACAAAATTTGACCTGCATCCCAACGGGCAAACTCGTTACGCGCATGAACCATCAAGAAGGTCAATTCTGCATCTGAATAATCATACTCCAAGATCACCGGTGCTGAGAATTCACGCAGCATGGAAATGACGGGTTGCTCTTCAATGCCGTCAAAGATGAACTCTTGCTCTGCTTCTGTGACATCCAGCACATTGTGGACCAACGGGCCATTACACTGTAACGGAATGACATTGCCCTGTGCACCATACAGCTCGACATCAAACGGTATATGTAGCGGCTGCTTCTCTTGCTGACCTGGTGTTGGCGCAGTATGCTGCTTAACCGTGACACGGTAACGGCTTTCTTGTTCAAGATATTCTGTCTCAACATGTACAACCGGTGTTCCTGACTGGCTGTACCAACGGCGGAATTTCTCTAGGCTAATCCCAGATGCATCTTCCATCGCCTGAACAAAATCATCGCAGGTTGCCGCGGTGCCATCATGGCGTTCGAAGTACAGTTTCATACCGGCTTGGAATTTATCCTCACCAAGTAAGGTGTGCATCATGCGAATAACTTCACTGCCCTTTTCGTACACAGTCAAAGTATAGAAGTTATTCATTTCTATCACTTTATCTGGGCGAATTGGGTGTGACATCGGTCCGCGATCTTCAGAGAACTGTGGGCCACGCATGATACGTACGTTATTAATACGGTTTACCGGCCGCGATCCTAGGTCTGAAGAGAACTCTTGATCACGGAAAACAGTCAAGCCTTCTTTCAGGCTTAGCTGAAACCAATCACGACAAGTGACTCGGTTACCTGTCCAGTTATGGAAATATTCGTGGCCGATCACCGCTTCAATACCTTGGTAGTCGGTATCTGTCGCCGTTTTCGCATTGGCCAGTACGTATTTGGAATTAAAGACATTAAGCCCTTTGTTTTCCATTGCCCCCATGTTGAAGAAATCTACCGCTACGATCATGTAAATGTCGAGATCGTACTCTAGGCCAAAGCGCTCTTCATCCCACTTCATAGAGTTAATCAATGAAGTCATGGCATATTCAGCGCGATCAAGATTGCCCTTGTCGACAAAAATTTCAAGTGCAACATCACGGCCACTAACAGTGGTATATTTATCTCTCAGAACATCAAAATCACCGGCAACCAATGCAAACAGGTAACTTGGTTTCGGAAATGGGTCTTGCCACTGTACCCAGTGACGACCATTATCCAAATCGCCTTCGTCAACTCGGTTACCATTACTCATTAGATATGGGTACTGTGCTTTGTCTGCAATCACCTTAGTGGTGAAGCGAGCCAATACATCAGGGCGGTCTAGGTAATAGGTAATACGACGGAAGCCTTCGGCTTCACACTGAGTACAGTATGCACCGCCTGATTTATACAAGCCTTCAAGCAACGTATTTGCTTCTGGATTGATTTCAGTTTCAATCAGCATTTCGAACGATGCAGGTAGCCCGTTAACTGTCAGCTTACCTTCGCTTTCTGCATAATCTGTCCAGCTTTCACCATTGATTTCAAGGCGAACTAAAGTTAACGCATCACCATCAAGCTCCATTGATGTCGCGCCTTCCACTTGCTGCTCAACCTTGCTGATCGCGACCACACGGGTTGCTGTATCATGCAAATCAAACTCTAGCGAAAGATCGGAAATTGTAAATTCTGGTGCTTGGTAATCTGAACGGTACTTTGCCGTTGGCTGGATAGTTGGTTGTTCGGCCATGTTTATTCCTTTTATTTCCGCCTGTTAGTGTCGCGGTATGTATCCATTATTCTGCGTTAAACCGGTGCAGACAAGCTTATTACCCTGATTTGGCGATATGTTTCTCAATTGTCCACTCACCCGGTCAATTAACGCACATCCAGCCAATGATTTCGCTGGTTGTGCTTTGAAGGCTAGCTTATCATCTTTACTATACTTAGCTTACAAGCAGTAATGGTTACCCAAATTCAGCTTTACAGCAAGATCACCGTACAAACAAAGTATTAAACAGTGTATTGGCAATAAACCTCTACAGGCTTGTCGTTAACAGCATTTGTGCGTATCTTGCTGCCCCTATTTTTTTCCTCAATCTGAAACATTTTGAGACAACCAAGCCTAAAAATAGGGTAAAATTACCGGATTGCAAAATACAACCAAATTAGTTATGAATCATTTTGGACACACTGGGATTATCGACTCCCTGCTTGATACTGATGCATACAAGTTGCACATGCAGCAAGCCATATTTCATCAATACCCCAATGTTGAAGCTATTGCCGAGTTTCACTGCCGGAGCGACGAAGATCTCCGTCCATATAGCCAAGAGATTCAAGCGCATATCAATCGGCTGGGTGGACTCTCTTTCACTCAGGAAGAGATAGACTACCTGTCGACTCTTAGCTTCTTCAAGGCTGATTACCTTGAGTACCTCGCATCGTTCCAACTTGATAGCAAGCAAGTTAAGATCGACACGTCGGGTGATCAACTAGCGATTAGCATTACGGGCAAGTGGATCGATATTATCCTTTGGGAAGTGCCATTATTGGCAATCATCTGTGAAATTCGATGCAAGCATTGCTACCCTGCATCTTCAACGGATGACGCTCTGAGCTCACTCAAGCAAAAGATGGCTGCCTTTTATCAAAAAGCCAATGATGAAGGTATCAATCTGGACGCGTTCTCGCTGGTTGACTTCGGTACGCGCCGCCGCTTCTCCCGCGATGTTCAACACAAGGTTGTTAACTACCTGAAGAACAATATGCCAGAGTTCAAAGGTACCTCGAACTACCACTTGGCCCGCACCCAAAACTTGACCCCTTTTGGCACCCAAGCCCATGAGTGGTTCCAAGCGCACCAACAATTGTCCGGTGAACTGGCCGACTCGCAGCAACTTGCGTTAAACCGTTGGCTTCAAGAGTACCCTGATTCGTTGGGTATCGCTCTTACCGATTGCATCAATATGGATGCTTTCCTGCGTGACTTTGACCTTCGTTTATCAGAACGCTTCATCGGCCTACGTCATGATAGCGGTGACCCGATTGCCTGGGGTGAAAAAGCTATTGCGCACTACCAGTCATTGGGTATTGATCCAAGAACCAAATCTTTGATTTTCTCCGATAGCCTGACGTTGGATAAAGCGCTAAACATCTATAAGCACTTTGCCCATCGTATAAATACCAGCTTTGGTATTGGTACTCAGCTGACTTGCGATCTGCCTGGTGTGAAAACATTGAATGTGGTTTTGAAACTGACGGAATGTGAAGGCCGCCCTGTTGCGAAGATTTCAGACGAGCCAGGTAAGAGTATCTGCCGAGATAAGAATTACCTGACGCAACTTCGACAAGCCTTTAAAGTCGTTAGCTAATCGCACACATCAATCGACAGATAACAAAAAAGCGAGGTATTCACCTCGCTTTTTTGTTAACCGTGTTAGTGGGGTCAAGTAAGAGAATGAGGCTATTACGCACTACTCCCTTCTCATTACCGCTTGCATACCAAATTGTTGATTACTGAGCGTCAGGGTATTACTGCCTAAACTGTACTGGCTATCTTGTTGCCCATCTTCATAAATCAACACAATGCGATCATCTTCAATAAAGTAAATCCCCTTGTGCTCTTTTTTCTTTCCGTTTTTACCTGACACCTCGGCCGAAAATAAGAAGTCTGGACGAAGGGATAAAGCAATTTCCGAGACACCATCACCAACATCGTTCCCCGTAATTTGTGAAGAACGCCAGTTACCCGGCAGGTTTTCTGGTGCCAACTTAGTGAAACGAGCACCATCGAGCAAAAACTGGTTGTAGCTTAACATGTAGCTATGCTGCTGCTCGGGTTGACCATGAGAAAGAAAAGTAACCGTGCTTTCATCGATATCATATGTCCCATCCCACTCTTCTACGTTGCCATCTATCTGAAGAAGCCGAATGACGAAACGATAATTTGATTTAAATTTGATGTTCATTGCACGGTAGTTTGCACCTTCACTTTCAACACCTGTATCAGTATTACTAAACCAATACCAATCTCCCAGAAGTAATGGGTAATCAAATTCAGTCAAATCTGTTGACCGCGCGCTGATAGCAAATGTCGAAAATAACAGCGTTACAGCAAGAATTACATGTTTCAGCATAGTATTCCCCTAACACCAGAATTAATTACCTACATTTAACCCTAGTCGGCAATTACCCCCTAGAGGGTAAAAGTTGAGACTTAGCAGTGTTTATCTCTCAGTTGTCTCAGGGCTGACACACCGCTTTTCCTCTCTAGCTAACTGATTTTATCCATAAAAAAACGGCACCTTAAAAGGTGCCGTTTATTGGGGTCAGGCCTATTATCACAGGTTAACTTTGCGATCTCGACAAATCAGACGTGATAGCAACCGCTTCATCTAGATAAGCATCAGGTGCTTCATAATCCTTTGGCACATCATCTAATGTGGCAAACGCTTTCTTACCATCCGCTTTCTGGCGCTGATTCAATCGCGCTAGACGGTCTGCATCATCTTTGTCTTGCTCTGCAATGCGCTTGTTCTTGTTCAGAGAAATCGTGTTGATATCTTTCTCATCACGGTACTTAGCAATGTCATCTTGGATAAAGCCAAATTCCATGTCCTTACTTATCCGCTGATCATGCTTCGCTTTCAATGAAGGCAGAACCGCCGAAAAGTTGTAGAGTTTCTGATAGTCCGCCGCCTTGATACTATCCCAAGGCAATGCATTATCCTCAACACTTTCACCGGTTTCAGATGGGTCAACAGCCGTTGGGAATGCCAAGTCAGGTACAACACCTAGATTCTGGGTACTACCACCATTGATGCGGTAGAACTTTTGAATAGTGTACTGAACATGGCCCAATGGCTTATCGAACAAATCATAAATATGGTTCAGTGAACGGTGTTGCTGTACCGTTCCTTTACCAAATGATTGCTCGCCAAGAATGACAGCACGTCCGTAGTCCTGCATAGCAGCCGCAAAAATCTCAGACGCTGACGCACTGTAGCGGTTAACTAAAACAGTGAGCGCTCCGTCAAAGTAAACGCGATCATCTGAATCGCCATTCACTTTGACGCGTCCGTAGCTATCACGAACTTGAACAACGGGTCCACTGTTGATAAACAGCCCGGTCAAGGCTGTTGCTTCAGTCAGTGCACCACCACCGTTGTTGCGCAAATCGATAACCACGCCATCAACCTGCTGGTCGTTCAACTTCGCCAGTTCTTTCTTGGTATCTTCCGACAAACCGACATAGAAACTTGGAATTTCAATCACCCCAATTTTCTTGCCGTTTGACATCTCTACCGAAGATTTTGCTGCGCGATCTTCTAGGCGGATTTTGTCACGAACAATAGTGACATCGTAACTTTTTGCGTTATTCCCCTCAGGAAGGATTTCCAGAACAACTTTACTGCCCTTTGGTCCTTTAATGAGCTGAACAACATCATCAAGACGCCATCCAATCACATCGATCATGTCTTTGCCGTCTTGCGCGACACCGATGATTCTGTCACCAGCAGCCAATTTCTTCGAGGAAGAAGCCGGACCACCCGCGACCAAAGAACGGATTACGGTATAGTCATCAACCACTTGTAGAACAGCACCAATACCTTCTAATGAAAGGTTCATTTCAGACTGAAACTGTTCGGCGTTACGTGGTGACAAATAGCTAGTATGAGGATCAACCTCACGCGCAAAAGCATTCATGTAAATTTGGAATACATCTTCGCTATGAGTTTGAGTAAGACGCTTAAGGGCGTTGTTATAACGCTTACCGAGTGTCTCTTTAGTTTCATCCCAGTTTTTGCCCGCAAGATCTAAATTAAGCGCATCGTATTTTACGCGTTTGCGCCAAATTTCATTGAGTTCATTGCGATCTTTAGCCCACTCCATTTCGGAACGGTCTAACACTATATCTTCATCAGCATCAAAGGTGATTTCATGATCAAGCAAAGTCAGTGCGTATTGATAGCGGTCATATCGACGCTTCAGCAGAGTATTGAAAATATCGAAAGCTGCTGATGTATCACCCCTTTTGAGCTGATCATCTAGCTGCTCTTCCCATTTTTCAAATTGCCGAATATCGGAAGCCGTAAGGAAGCTTTTGTTGAAGTCCAGCATCTCGATATATCGAGTAAAGACACTGGAAGAAAATTCGTCATCAAGTGAAAACTGCTTGTAATGTGAACGAGTAAAGCGCGAAGCTACTCGCTTACTGGCAGTCGCATGCTGTTTTTCTGGAACCAGCTGCGGAAGATCACTTAACGTGTATGTCGCCTCAAGGGCTTGCGCTGACGCTGCTAGCATCATGCCAGCAGCGATCAGTGAGAAACGGAATCGACCTTTCATGCGTCGAGCATTCTCCTTTACGAACGCAGGTGCTCCGCTTTAACTACCATGGTCAAACCATTTGATAGGCGAACACGCACATCGTCCTTATTAATTTCAACGATAGTTGCCGGCATGTTTCCGTTGCCCAAGTTAACACTAACGTTCTTGCCAACGACGACTTCATCAGCAGTCAGTGCACGGGTCGTTTCTGCAGGCTTTTTATTTAGCTTAGTCGTTTTTTGTTGTGTGTTCTTAGGTTTAGCAGTTTTTGGACGAATTTTTTTCGCTTTTGCTTCACCATCCTTGCTAGCAGCTGCTTTAGCTTCTGCTTGTTCTTTACGACGAGCACGGACTTTAGCCTTGCTTTCTTCAAGCGCTTGCTTAGCGTGATCTACGTGTTCTTGTTCTAACACGCCACAATCGTTGCCATCAAGGTCAACGCGGTTTGCACCCGCTTTCACACCGTGAAGATAACGCCAGGAAGAAGTGTATTGACGCAGAGCGGTACGCAACTGAGTTTTACTTACTTTCGGGTCATCAGTTAGACGCTCTGCTAGATCTTGGAAGATACCGATCTTTAGAGGCTTCGCTTCACCTTCAACAGTAAAACATTTTGGGAAACGCTCAGCAATGTAGGCAATGACTTCTTTACTGTTCGTTAGCTTTTCAGAGTTTTCCATGGACTTTCCTGACAAAAGCGAGTTTCCTCGCCGTTAGTACTTTAATCAAAAAGAAATTGTTCCGCTATTATAGTTACCTAACGCTGAAAAACCACCGAAAGCATTCAATTAAAGTCTTTTTTGTACCTCATTCATCAAAGAAGTCAGTCCATCTTCGTCAAATTGACTAAATCTTGATAAGATTGGACTATCAATATCCAGTACACCGTACAATTCACCATTTACAGAAAACGGAACCACTATTTCTGAATTACTGGCCGCATCACAGGCGATATGCCCTTCGAATTGGTGGACATCTTCAACCCGTTGAACACTGTTTTCAGCTATCGATGTACCGCATACACCGCGACCTACAGGAATCCTCACACAAGCGGGCTTGCCTTGAAATGGCCCCAACACCAACTGGTCACCTTTAAGCAAATAAAAACCCACCCAGTTAATCTCTTCTAACTCCATAGCCAGTAACGCACTAATATTAGACATATTAGCAATGAGATCTGGCTCATCTTCAATCAACGCGACCGCTTGTTTCGTCAGCGTTTGATAGTTCACAGATCTAATTTCCATGGCTTACTCCTTTTATAGCCGTTAGAATGGCTTCTTTATTAATAATGGGAATCATTATCATTGTGAAAAACAGTTCAAACCAAATGATTAACTGGTCTTGGCTATTAAAGCAAGCTAAACATCACCGCCCCCGCTTGATTACCGCGAATTTTATCGCGCTTATCGCAACCCTTATCAGTGTCCCAATTCCACTGTTAATGCCTTTGATGGTTGATGAGATCCTACTCGACAAGCCAGCTGGTGGTATTGCCTTCCTTAATCATTTTTTACCGGACTCCCTGCACCAACCAACCGCTTATATCCTACTGGTTCTGCTATTTGTCGTTTTAATGCGCGTGGGCAGCCAAGCACTTAACATCCTGCAAAGTCGCCAATTTACCTTGGTGGCCAAAGATATTACCTACAACATGCGACAGCATCTTATCGACAAGCTTGGTCGTATTAGCATGCGTCAATATGAAGAGCGCGGTAGCGGTGGGATCACTTCCCACCTCATTACCGACGTTGAAACCATCGATAAATTTGTGGGTGATACCCTCAGCCGTTTCCTTATTGGTTTTCTAACCGTTATTGGTACTGCTGCCATTTTGCTATGGCTCAACTGGCAGCTGGGGCTCTTTATTCTATTGGTCAACCCTATTGTGGTTTATGCCTCTAAATTAATGGGAAACCGGGTAAAGACTCTTAAGAAGAAAGAAAACCAGGCGTTCGAACGCTTTCAACAGCGCTTGGTGGAAACCCTCGACGGCATTTACCAATTGCGTGCAGCTAACCGCGAGCGGGAATTTCTTAGCCAGTTAAAGTCCAATGCCAATGATATTCGACGTGATGCCGATAAATACGCATGGCAATCAGAAGCCGCTGGGCGCATATCTTTCTTGCTGTTCTTGGTCGGTTTTGAGTTGTTCCGTGCTATGGCAATGATTATGGTGCTGTTTACCGACTTGAGCATCGGCCAGATGTTCGCTGTTTTTGGCTACTTATGGTTTATGCTTGGTCCGGTACAGGAACTACTGGGGATCCAATTTGCTTGGTACAGTGCATCGGCTGCCATGCAGCGCTTAAATAGCCTCATTGCCATTGAAGAAGAAGTTCGTCCAGTACAAAAGGTGAACCCGTTTACTGATGACCATCATCTCGACATTGAAGTCAATAACATCCATTTTGCATACGATGAAGATAAAGAAGTGCTACGCGGTATGAGCCTTAGTATTCCTGCGGGCAAGCGAGTGGCGTTAGTCGGTTCTTCTGGTGGTGGAAAATCAACACTGATCCAATTACTGCTGGGTATCTACCAAAAAGACGCCGGTGACATCTTAATCAATGGCTATCCGATTGAAGATGTCAGTTATGAAGCACTCCGTAACAAAATGGCAGTGGTCTTACAACACCCTGTATTATTTAATGATACTATGCGCCACAACCTGACATTAGGGGGTGAGTACAGTGATGAGCAACTTTGGCAAGCGCTTGAGATTGCGCAAATGACTGATGTTACCCAGCGCCTGACGGAAGGGTTGGATACCGAGATAGGCCGTCAAGGAATTAAATTATCAGGTGGTCAGCGTCAACGACTCGCTATTGCCCGTATGGTTCTGACCAACCCCGAGTTCGTTATTCTGGATGAAGCAACATCGGCACTCGATACCGCGACAGAGGCGGCATTGCATCATGCGCTTAACCAGTTTTTGGCCAACCGTACCACGCTAATTGTTGCTCACCGTTTATCAGCGGTTAAACAAGCTGATGTAATCTACGTACTTGAAGATGGGCAGGTAAGCCAAAGCGGTACCCATTACGAACTGGTGAACGAGGAAGGCCTGTACCAAACGCTTTATGGTTCTGTACAATCAGCCGAAAATCAAAATGATGCATTAGCACAAGTACCAGTAGCCAGAGTGAACCTGAAATAATAATATCATGTTCATTTAAAGCCATTTTTAAAGGATTAAACGTTAATGACCACAGCGAGACTATGCCCCGGCTGCGATTTACCTCTGCTGCCGCAGGTCGCTGAACAGGGACAAAGTGCGTACTGCCCACGCTGCAACACCCGCTTGTACCGTGGTGGTTATTTTCGTTTTTCCAGTGAACTGGCTATTGCCCTAGCCTGCTTAATCCTCTTCATTCCGGCACATCTTTTTCCGATGATCACCATTCGCTTGTTTGGTGTCATGATCCCGGCAACCATAACTTCTGGCACGGTCTCATTAGCACCGACATTTCCGGTGGTTGCTGCCCTTATTCTGTTTTGTAGCTCTATCGCACCATTATTGGTTTGTGGCTCTATTTTGGGTGCACAGGCTGGGTTGAAGTTCCGGCGTATAAAGCTTTTCCGCCGTTCGCTATGGATTATTGAACACCTCAAGCATTGGGCAATGTTTGATGTGTTCCTGGTAAGCCTTGGGATTTCTTGTTTCAAAGTACAAGACTATGCCGATATTTTCGTCGGCCCAGGATTATATTCCCTGGTGATGCTACAACTGCTAATGGCGCTTCTGCTTACCCGTATCAGCATTAACCGGTACTGGGAAGCCTGGCAGCCTGAGACTGCTCATAAGAAATATAGCCACGCCCGTCACTGTCATCACTGCCACATGACACAAGATGACCACGAGGAATGCATACGTTGTAACAGCCTGCTTCACAAGCGTATGCCTCACTCCATCCAGAAAACCTGGGCATACCTAATAGCAGCAACTGTCTTTATCTTTCCTGCTAACCTATATCCGATTTCTATCTTTCTAAATAATGGTAAACGTGTCGAAGATACTATCTTCTCGGGTGTCGCCTCGTTGGTGAATTCCGATATGCTAGGCATTGCCATCATTATTTTTGTCGCCAGTATTGTCGTACCAGTGGCCAAAATTCTTGGTCTGGCCTTTCTCTTGTTGACCATCCAATTCAAACGCAGTGTGAATCACCTGCAACACATGAAGCTTTATCGATTCATTCAGTGGATTGGCAAGTGGTCAATGATGGATTTATTCGTTATTTCAATCATGGTCGCCTTGATAGACCGTGATCAATTACTCAATTTCACCCCCGGACCAGGCGCGATTGCCTTTGGTGTCGTAGTGGTGCTGACAATGCTTGCCGCAGAAAGTTTGGATTCTCGTCTGATATGGGACAACTATGAACAACGGACCTAATAACCAACAACCTAAACCGGTCTATATAAAGCGCGATCGCGGAGTATCCCCCCTCTGGATCCTGCCCGTGCTTGCCTTGATTCTCGCAGGGTGGCTTGTCTTCAAAGCCGTCAATGAGGCCGGAGAACGGATAAAAATCCACTTCAATGACGCTGCGGGCTTGGTCGCCGGAAGAACGACTATTCGTTACCAGGGTCTTGAGGTGGGTATTGTTCGTGACGTCAACCTATCACACGATTTGAAAAGCATTTATGTTGAAGCCGACATTTACCCAGAAGCCGTGCAAACTCTGCGCTCAGGTACCCGATTCTGGTTGGTAAAACCTAAAGCCTCTATTACCGGTATTTCTGGTCTGGATGCCCTCGTCTCGGGCAATTATATCGCTTTGCAACCGGGCGAAGGCAAATTTGCCAACGAGTTCGATGCACTTGACGGCCAACCCGCCGATACCCCTGTCGGAGAAGGCCTGAAGATCCAACTGCGTGCCCCACATTTAGGTTCAATCAATATTGGCTCGCAGCTGCTGTATAAGAAGATACCGGTCGGTGAGGTGTACAACCACACTCTGAGCCAGAACAACAAACAAGTGATCATTGATGTGTTAATCAAACCGCAATATGCCAATCTGGTCACCAACAAGAGTCGATTCTGGAACGTCAGCGGTATGAGTGCCAATATTGGTTTCAATGGTGTCGACGTACAGTTCGAGAGCTTGTCGGCCATGATTAGTGGCGCCATCGCGTTCGACTCGCCGGATAAAGGGCTACCAATTGAACCTGATCACCTCTTCCGGCTCTACCCAGATCTGAATACTGCGGGTCGCGGTATTGCCATCACTATCGACTTGCCAGAGAACAGTAACATTAGCGCGAGTGGCGCACCCATTGTGTATCGGGGCTTACAAATCGGTCAGATTTCCGATATTCGCCTTGATAAAGAGCGCGGAACCATTGTTGCCCATGCTGCTATCGAGCCAATGATGAGCGACTTACTGAACACAGGTTCTAAGATGCTTCTGGAAGAAGCCGAGCTATCGTTAAATGGTGTGAAAAACATTGGTAACCTGCTTCGTGGTAACTTCCTGACCTTGATCCCTGGCGCCGGTGAGACCAGTCGCCAATTTGTTGCCATCAACCAAGACGAACTGCAAGAGCAGCAACCCGGGGTGGCCTCTTTCTCACTGTACGCAGATGATAGTTACGGTATCAAACGTGGCACCAAACTCAAGCACCGAGGTCTGGAAGTCGGTCGAGTTAAATCGGTAAAACTGGATGGTAATCAAGTCCGCTTTAGTGTCATTGTGCGCCCGGAGTACACCAAGCTAGTGCGCTCGGGCAGTCGTTTCTTTATCGATGGCGGCATTCAAGCCAATTTGAACAGCCAAGGACTCGATGTTTCTGTACCGCCTGCTGATCAATTAATCAGCCAAAGCATTAGTTTTACAAGCAGTGGCAATAGCCGAGTGTTAAGCCAATACCCGCTTTATAAAAGTAGGCAATTAGCCACACTGGCGGCAGAAAAAGCCCAAGGCTTTGCTTCTATTCACCTGTATGCCGATGAACTACCTCCAATCTCAGAAGGTAGTCCGGTGCTATACCGCAATATGGCGGTGGGTGAAGTGACCAGTTATGACCTTTCTCGTGACGGTGTCACTATCAAGTTGAAAGTTGACAATAAGTACCGCCATTTGATCACCGCTAACACCGTATTCTGGAATCGCTCAGGCGTCGAAGTAGAGGCAGGCCTAGGCGGTGTTCAAATCAAAGCCGATCCAATCAGTACTCTTATCAAAGGTGGCATAGCGTTCGATGAGCTTGAAGGCGTTACCAACCGCAGCGGCAACCGCTATAAGCTCTACAACAGTTACAAAGAAGCCAAAGACTACGGTTTGCTGGTGACCATGATTGCCGCTGATGCTAAAACGATAAAGGTACACACCGATATCCGCTACCAAGGCGTGAACGTAGGTAAAGTGATTGAAACCGAGCCTGATTTCAATACTGGTAACGTCATTGTTAAAGCCCGCCTATTCCCTAAATATGCCGAGCTACTGGCAAAGGCCGACAGCCAGTTTTGGATTGTCAGCCCAAAAATCAGCATCACCGGTGCCAAAAATCTTGATACCCTACTCAGCAGCTATATTGCCGTGACACCAGGCAAAGGCCACTATTCTCAAAGCTTCACTTTGGGCAATGCCCAGTTGCAGAATAAAGGGTTAAGCGTCGTTTTGGAGACTGAAGAGCGTAACTCAATCAGTGAAGGAACACCGCTGCTGTATCGCGATATCCAAGTTGGCGAAGTAGTTAAAGTCAGCCTTGGGGAGCTGGCAGACAGAGTGATTATCGAAGCCCAAGTCGAACAGAGCTTCAGTCACCTTGTTCGTACTGATAGCGTTTTTTGGAATGTCTCGGGTATTGATGTCACTATCGGTCTGACAGGAGCCTCAGTACAAAGTGGTACAGTGGACAGCCTTATTCGCGGCGGTATTGCCTTTGCGACTCCAGAGACCCAACCACTCTCGCCAATTGCCGAGAGTGACAGCCACTTCCTGCTGCACGATACTGCCAAGCCGGAATGGAAAACATGGCGCACGGCAATTCCGAAGCACTAGACTTACTTTAAGTTAAAGCCAATGAATCGAGAAAAGGAGCAGAAATGCTCCTTTTCTTTTGCCTGTTCGCCTTTCTTTTTACGTAGCTATCGACAAATGATAAACTTCCGCCTCACTGCTAGATAATCGAGACATTCCCTTGCATCCTAATATCCATATCCCAGACGCATTCATTGAGCAAATTCGTCAGATCATGCCTGAACACCTGAGCATGGATGAATTCATTGCTATTTGTAAAACTCCCCTGCGTCGCAGCATCCGTGTTAACACCTTAAAAATCAGTGTGGAAAGTTTTCTTGAACGTGCCGCTGATAAAGGCTGGACACTCACACCGGTACCTTGGTGCGATACCGGATTCTGGATTGAGCGAGAAGATGAAGAGTCTGTCTCTTTAGGCAATACCGCAGAGCACATGGCCGGTCTTTTTTACATTCAAGAAGCCAGTTCAATGATGCCCGTTGTTGCGCTATTAAAAGATAACGACAAACTTGATTGCGTACTGGACATGGCCTCTGCACCGGGCTCGAAGACAACCCAAATTGCCTGTGCCATGAATAATCACGGCGCTTTGGTGGCCAATGAACTGGCCGCAAGCCGTATTAAGGTGCTGCACTCTAATTTGCAGCGCTGTGGCGTCTTCAACGCAGCACTTACCCACTTTGATGGTTGTGTCTTCGGTAGTTGGGCACCTGAGTCATTCGACTCAATCTTGCTTGATGCCCCCTGTTCAGGTGAAGGAGCCATACGTAAAGACGACGATGCAATGGCAAACTGGAGCTTGCAGTCAGTTGAAGACATTGCAGCAGTACAACGTAATCTCATCATCAGCGGTTTCCAAGCACTCAAGCCAGGTGGCGTAATGGTTTACTCAACTTGCACGCTAAACTTAAGCGAAAACCAACAAGTCTGTAATCACCTGAAAGAGACCTTCGGTGATGCGGTAGAGTTTGAACCTCTCGCTGACTTGTTCGATGGTGCAGAGAAAGCCCTGACCGAAGAAGGGTTCCTGCACGTCTACCCGCAAATCTTCGACAGTGAAGGTTTTTTTGTTGCTCGTATCCGCAAGCTTACAGCGGTCGAGTCACCAGAAGTGAAGAAGCGCAAAGGCAAATTCCCATTCAGTCCTGCTAGCAGCAAAGACACTCAAGCCATTACCCAAGCATTTAAGCAAGACTTGGACTTAAGTATCCCCGCAGGTGGTGAAATTTGGCTTCGTGATAAAGAAGTATGGTTGTTCCCGTCACAGCTGCGTGATCTCCTGAGTGAAATTCGTTTCCAGCGTATTGGTATTAAGCTGGCGGAACAACACAAGAAAGGTTACCGCTGGCAGCATGAGGCGATCATGACCATTGCCACGGGCCAGGAAAAGACAGCCGTTGCACTTAATGCGGCACAAGCGAAAGAATGGTTTATGGGTCGGGATATCCGTCCTGATAACTTATCAGGAAAAGGCGAAATTATTGTCACTTACCGTGACTACCCTATTGGCATTGGCAAATGGGTGAGCAATCGCATCAAAAATGGCTTGCCTCGTGAACTGGTGAGAGATACCAATTTATTTGACATCTAATTCCACTTTTTGAGCAAGTAAATTGTCACTGAAACAACTAGCATTAAGTTACTGCAACAGATTTGCTCAATTAACAGGACATTTTTGTTAAGTATCAGAGATGAATAACATTCTTAGTGGTAAAACTGGCAAATCATACTGCTTGAACTAACATTGATAGTGTAATTGATCTCCATTTACTAACCAGTTAGCGCAAGGCTCTCACGAGCCATTCCCCTAAGCCCGAAACAGGAGTCGTTTCGGGCTATTTTTTGTCTTCATACTTCCCAGTCGCATTGGTACAAGCATTAATTTTTTCGTTCATACCCTATGTGGTTACTTGCAATAACCTTGAGCCATAGGGAGGGTACCAATTTAAAAACAGCAACTTAAAACGCATAAACCCTATTCGATTTTTTCGAATAACTTAACCGGTTTTTTCCGCTATCTTCAAAACGCCTCCCTTCGTATAGTTAGTTCCAAGCCAAACGGCAATGCATTTCAAGGAGCAAACGATGTCAAACGTTCTAGTACTAAAATCAAGCATTCTCGGTGACTACTCGCAATCCAACGGTCTTATCGATCACCTTGTTAATTCATTGAACACCACAGCCGTTATAGAGCGTGACTTAGCAACTCAGCCAATACCTGTTCTGGATGGCGAAATTGCCAGTGGTTTACGTGGCGGTGATAACCTCAGCGAAAAACAGCAGGCAGCACTTGCGCTTTCTGATCAATTAATTAATGAAATCAAAACGCTATGTTCCCTTAAGTTGTTGCTACACTTAAAGTAGGCAGCAACTGGAGGGAATTTTTATGCTCCA
>NZ_JANEYT010000070.1 GCF_024357955.1 Photobacterium pectinilyticum | reverse complement strand
TCTATGACTGTTACTCTAATCGCACCTATCGCGATGGACGAAGGTCTACGTTTTGCTATCCGTGAAGGTGGCCGTACTGTTGGTGCTGGTGTTGTTGCAACTATCGTTGAATAATATTTGACGACACGGTACTAAAAAGGGCATCATTTGATGCCCTTTTTCTGCGCTGTTGCTTGGTTTTGCATATTTTTTGCTCAAGCATGCAGGAAGAAAAATTTACTATGATGAAGTTTTTTGTTTGTAATTAAGGCTTTAGAGCTTTCCTTCATTAGAGCCTCGCTTATGCGGGGTTATTTTCGTCTATATTGAGACTAGTTACAGGTTGGTTGTATGAAAGCGAATGCCGAAAACCAAAGCAGCTCTGGTGGTATGGATGGCCTTAAGTGGGTCGCTGTATTTGCCTTGCTAGCTGCCGCTGTGGTTGGTAATTACCTGTACAGTGATGTTTCTGTAGTGCTACGTGCTGCTGCTGTTGTTGTCCTTGTGGCTGCAGCTGGTGGTATTGCCGCACTTACAGCAAAAGGTAAAACCGCGATCTCGTTTGCCCGCGAATCGCGCATGGAAGTCCGCAAGGTAGTATGGCCTACTCGTCAGGAAGCTACGCAGACAACCTTTATCGTTTTAGCTGTCACTGTCATTATGGCGTTAGCCTTGTGGGGCATCGACGGCATCATGGTCCGTCTAGTCCGCCTAGTTACCGGTGTGTGAGGTAAGAGTTCATGAGCGAAGCTCCAAAAAAACGATGGTATGTAGTACAGGCCTTCTCTGGTTTTGAAGGTCGTGTTGCACAGTCACTACGTGAGCATATCAAAATGCACGGCATGGAAGAGCACTTCGAAGAAGTACTTGTCCCAACAGAAGAAGTTGTGGAAGTCCGTGCGGGCCAGCGCCGGAAGAGCGAGCGTAAGTTCTTCCCTGGTTATGTGCTTGTACAGATGGTGATGAACGATGAGACATGGCATCTGGTACGTAGTATCCCTCGTGTAATGGGGTTCATCGGCGGTACATCTGACCGTCCGGCTCCGATCTCTGATAAAGAGGCAGATGCTATTCTTAACCGTCTTGAGAAAGCGAGTGAATCGCCTGTTCACAAGACTGTCTTTGAACCGGGTGAAGTTGTCCGTGTTACGGATGGCCCGTTCGCAGACTTTAACGGTGTTGTAGAAGAAGTTGACTACGACAAGAGCCGTGTGAAGGTATCTGTATCCATCTTCGGCCGTGCGACTCCTGTAGAACTGGAGTTTGGTCAGGTGGAAAAAAGCTGATCATTAAGTAATCAGTTTTAGTTGTCAGGGGCGTGAAATTGGACTATAATTTCGCGCCCTTTCGTTAGACGGGGAGTCTATTTCTCGAAAATAGACGTTCGAACCCAAATTAAGGTAAATAGCAATGGCTAAAAAAGTAGAAGCTTACATCAAGCTGCAAGTTGCAGCTGGTATGGCAAACCCAAGTCCACCGGTTGGTCCTGCACTAGGTCAGCACGGTGTGAACATCATGGAATTCTGTAAAGCGTTCAACGCTAAGACTGACTCAGTTGAGAAAGGTCTACCGACTCCAGTTGTTATCACAGTATACAACGACCGTTCATTCACGTTCATCACTAAGACTCCACCTGCTGCTGTTCTTCTTAAGAAAGCTGCTGGCGTTAAGTCTGGTTCTGGCCGTCCGAACACTGAGAAAGTTGGTACTGTAACTGACGCTCAGATCCAAGAGATCGCAGAAACTAAAGCTGCGGACATGACTGGTGCTGACATCGAAGCTATGAAGCGTTCGATTGCTGGTACTGCTCGTTCAATGGGTCTAGTGGTAGAGGGTTAAGACAATGGCAAAACTAACTAAGCGTATGCGCGTAATCCGCGAAAAAGTTGACGTTGCACGTGAGTACGACATCAATGAAGCTGTTGCTCTTCTTAAAGAACTAGCTACTGCTAAATTTACTGAAAGCGTTGACGTTGCCGTTAACCTTGGTATCGATGCACGTAAATCTGACCAGAACGTTCGTGGCGCAACTGTGCTACCACACGGTACTGGCCGTGAAATCCGCGTAGCGGTATTCACTCAGGGTGCAAACGCTGAAGCTGCTAAAGAAGCTGGCGCTGATCTAGTAGGCATGGAAGAACTTGCTGCTCAGGTTAAGAAAGGCGAGATGAACTTCGACGTAGTTATCGCATCTCCAGATGCAATGCGCGTTGTAGGTCAGCTTGGTACTATTCTTGGTCCACGCGGCCTAATGCCAAACCCTAAAGTTGGTACTGTAACTCCTAACGTTGCTCAAGCGGTTAAGAACGCTAAAGCGGGTCAGGTTCGTTACCGTAACGACAAGAACGGCATCATCCACACTACTATCGGTAAAGTGGACTTCGATGCTGAACAACTAAAAGAGAACCTAGAGTCTCTTCTAGTTGCCCTGAAGAAAGCTAAGCCTTCTTCAGCTAAAGGTACTTTCATCAAGAAAGTAAGCATCTCCACCACTATGGGTGCAGGTGTAGCGCTAGACCAGAATACTCTGGAAACTAACGCACAGTAATTTGCAGTAACGCTGAATTAGTGTATAATCCAGCGTTCACAAATTCATGGCTAAGGTCGATTGCTTGGCAATTGACCTTCGTCAAAGACCGTAGGCGTTTCGTTCTTTTGAGCAAACTTAATATTACCTACGTAGACGGTGCCAGAACATGATTGATGTAAATCTATCTTGGATCTGCGCCGTAAGACTCTCCTGCCATAGTGGCAGTGAGTGGTGTAATGACTGGGGTAACCCAGCAAAATCCAGGAGCTATATCCAATGGCATTAAATCTTCAAGACAAAAAAGCAATTGTTGCTGAAGTCAACGAAGCTGCCAATGGTGCCCTGTCTGCAGTTGTTGCTGACTCACGTGGCGTTGCAGTTGATGCGATGACTTCTCTACGTAAACAAGCTCGTGAAAACGGCGTTTACCTGAAAGTTGTTCGTAACACACTAGCACGTCGCGCAGTTGAAGGTACTGACTTTGAGTGTCTACAAGACACTTTCGTTGGTCCTACACTGATCGGTTTCTCTAATGAGCACCCAGGTGCTGCAGCGCGTCTTTTCAAAGACTTCGCTAAAGAGAACAAAGATTTCGAGATCAAAGCAGCCGCATTCGAAGGCGCTGTTGCTGACGCAGAAATTCTTGCGACACTACCAACTTACGACGAAGCAATTGCACGCCTAATGATGTGCATGAAAGAAGCTTCAGCTGGCAAGCTGGTACGTACTATCGCAGCTGTACGCGATCAGAAAGAAGAAGCTGCGGCGTAATCGCCTTTGCTTTATCTGAACGCTATATTAAATTAATTGTTGATTTCAAAGAGAATTGTTATGTCTATCACTAACGAGCAAATCCTAGACGCAGTTGCAGAAATGTCTGTAATGCAAGTTGTTGAGCTAATCGAAGCTATGGAAGAAAAATTCGGCGTTACAGCTGCAGCAGCAGTAGTAGCGGGCGGCGCAGCTGCAGAAGCAGCTGAAGAGCAAACTGAGTTTGACGTAATCCTAACAGCTGCTGGCTCACAGAAAGTACAGGTTATCAAAGCTGTACGTGGCGCAACTGGCCTAGGTCTTAAAGAAGCTAAAGCTCTAGTTGACGGCGCACCTTCTGCACTTAAAGAAGGCGTTGACAAAGCAGAAGCTGACGCTCTTAAAGCTCAGCTAGAAGAAGCTGGTGCTTCTGTTGAAATTAAGTAATAATTACTTAGCTTCATAGCCTTAATTGGCTAATGGCTGGTGGCTACAATGCCACCGGCCTTTTTGCGCTGTAGGGTAGTGGTGTTTTCACATTGTTTTGCAATCACTATTCATGCAAAAAGCAGTTCTGTTTTCCAGGATTGTTCCAACTATAAACAGTGTCATTAGTCACTGCTCCTCGTTTTGAGCAGTTTGGATCACTTATCAGCGATCTGAGGAACCTATGGTTTACTCTTATACCGAGAAAAAGCGTATCCGTAAGGATTTTGGTAAGCGTCCACAAGTTTTGGATGTTCCATACTTGCTGTCGATCCAGCTTGAGTCTTTTAAAAAGTTCATCGAGCAGGATCCAGAAGGGCATTACGGTCTAGAAGCTGCCTTTCGTTCTGTTTTTCCAATTCAGAGCTATAACGGCAATTCCGAGCTGCAATACGTTAGCTATCGTCTCGGTGAGCCGGTCTTCGATGTTAAAGAATGTCAGATTCGTGGCGTAACATATTCTGCACCACTTCGTGTGAAGCTTCGTCTTGTCATGTACGATAAAGACGCGCCAGCTGGCACAGTCAAAGACATTAAAGAACAAGAAGTTTACATGGGCGAAATTCCGCTCATGACAGATAACGGTACTTTCGTTATTAACGGTACCGAGAGGGTTATCGTATCCCAGCTACACCGTAGCCCGGGTGTTTTCTTCGACAGCGATAAGGGTAAGACCCACTCCTCAGGTAAAGTGCTTTATAACGCACGCGTAATCCCATACCGTGGTTCATGGTTGGATTTCGAATTTGATCCTAAGGATAACGTATTCGTACGTATCGACCGTCGTCGTAAACTACCAGCTTCAATCATCCTGCGCGCACTAGGCTACACTACCGAGCAGATCCTTGACATGTTCTTCGAAAAAGTAAACTTCGAAGTTCAGGGCAAGTCTCTGGTTATGGAATTGGTACCTGAGCGCCTGCGTGGTGAAACTGCCAGCTTTGATATCGAAGCCAATGGCAAGGTTTACGTTGAACAAGGCCGTCGCATTACCGCTCGCCATATCCGCCAGCTTGGTAAAGACGGTGTTGACCACATCGAAGTACCTGTTGAATACATCGTGGGTAAAATCGCGTCACGTGATTACGTGAACGAGGAAACCGGCGAATTGATTGCAGCTGCTAACCAGGAACTTAGCCTGGAAACGCTAGCACTGCTATCTCAATCTGGCTACAAGTCTCTAGAAGTTCTATTTACGAACGATCTGGACTTCGGTCCGTACATGTCTGACACCATCCGTGTCGACAGCACGACCGACCGCCTAAGCGCACTGGTAGAAATCTACCGCATGATGCGTCCTGGTGAGCCGCCAACGCGCGAAGCCGCGGAGCAGCTATTCGAAAGCTTGTTCTTCAGCGAAGAGCGTTACGACCTATCTGCTGTTGGTCGTATGAAGTTCAACAGCTCGCTAGTTCGTGAAGAAACTACAGGTCCGGGGACCCTAGATCACGCTGACATCATCGATGTAATGCGTCGTCTAATCGATATCCGTAACGGTAAAGGTGAAGTTGATGATATCGACCACCTTGGCAACCGCCGCATCCGTTCTGTAGGTGAGATGGCTGAAAACCAATTCCGTGTTGGTTTGGTACGTGTTGAACGTGCAGTTAAAGAGCGCCTAAGCCTTGGTGACCTTGATGCAGTAATGCCTCAAGACCTTATCAATGCCAAGCCAATTTCTGCGGCAGTTAAAGAGTTCTTCGGCTCTTCTCAGCTGTCTCAGTTTATGGATCAGAACAACCCGCTGTCAGAAGTTACTCACAAACGTCGTATCTCGGCGCTTGGTCCAGGTGGTCTGACTCGTGAGCGTGCTGGCTTTGAGGTTCGAGATGTTCACGCGACCCACTACGGTCGTCTATGTCCGATCGAAACGCCGGAAGGTCCAAACATCGGTCTGATCAACTCACTGTCTGCTTTTGCGCAATGTAACCCTTACGGTTTCTTAGAAACGCCATACCGTAAAGTTATCGACGGCAAGGTAACCGAGGAAATCGATTACCTATCTGCAATCGAAGAAGGTCATTACGTTATCGCTCAGGCGAACGCCGCGCTTAATGAAGACGGTTCATTCGCTGACGAATTGATCACTGCTCGCCAGAAAGGTGAATCAGGTCTGCACCCACGTGACCATGTTCAGTACATGGACGTTGCAACCAACCAGGTTGTATCGGTGGCGGCATCTCTGATCCCATTCCTAGAGCACGATGATGCAAACCGTGCCCTTATGGGTGCGAACATGCAGCGTCAGGCTGTTCCTACTCTACGTGCTGATAAGCCGCTAGTAGGTACAGGTATCGAACGTAACGTAGCGGTTGACTCCGGTGTAACAGCCGTAGCTAAACGTGGCGGTATGGTTCAGTCAGTAGATGCTTCTCGTATCGTTATCAAAGTTAACGAAGACGAGTTGGTACCAGGCGAAGCGGGTATCGACATCTACAACTTGACCAAGTACACCCGTTCTAACCAGAACACATGTATCAACCAGCGTCCAACTGTGATGCCGGGTGAGCCTGTGGCTCGTGGTGACGTGCTTGCCGATGGTCCATCTACCGACCTTGGTGAACTAGCCCTTGGCCAGAACATGCGTATCGCATTTATGCCTTGGAACGGTTACAACTTCGAGGATTCCATCCTTGTATCTGAGCGTGTTGTACAGGAAGACCGCCTGACAACTATCCACATTCAAGAACTATCTTGTGTGGCGCGTGATACTAAGCTAGGTGCGGAAGAAATTACTGCCGATATCCCTAATGTGGGTGAAGCAGCGCTATCTAAGCTGGATGAATCAGGCATCGTTTACATCGGTGCTGAAGTTAAGGGTGGTGACATCCTAGTTGGTAAGGTGACACCTAAGGGTGAAACTCAGCTGACTCCTGAAGAGAAGCTACTACGTGCTATCTTCGGTGAGAAAGCGTCTGACGTGAAAGACTCTTCTCTACGTGTACCGAATTCAGTGTCTGGTACTATCATCGACGTTCAGGTATTTACCCGTGACGGCGTTGAGAAAGACAAGCGTGCGCTAGAAATCGAAGAGATGCAGCTGAAAGAAGCTAAGAAAGACATCACTGAAGAATTCCAGATCCTTGAGGGTGGTCTTCTTGCACGTGTTCGTACTCTTCTTCTTGCAGCCGGTTACAGCGAAGACAAACTGTCTACAATGGACCGCGAGAAGCTGTTTGGTCAGACTCTTGATGATGAATCACAGCAGAACCAACTTGAGCAGCTAGCCGAGCAGTACGACGAGCTGAAATCAGAGTTCGATAAGAAATTTGAAACCAAGCGCCGTAAGATCACTCAGGGTGATGACCTAGCGCCGGGTGTCCTTAAGATTGTTAAGGTATACCTAGCTGTTAAGCGTCGTATCCAGCCTGGTGATAAGATGGCGGGTCGTCACGGTAACAAGGGTGTAATCTCTAAGATTTGTCCTGTTGAAGATATGCCGTACGATGAAAAAGGTCAGACAGTTGATATCGTACTGAACCCGCTGGGTGTACCGTCTCGTATGAACATCGGTCAGATCCTGGAGACTCACTTGGGTCTTGCAGCGAAAGGTATCGGTGACAAACTGAACGAGATGCTTAAGCAGCAGCAGGAACTACATCAGTTCCGTAACTTCCTGCAGAAAGTGTACGACCTGGGCGACACGCGCCAGGATGTAGACATTGCCGCCCTAAGCGACGACGAAGTACATACGTTGATCAAGAACCTGCGTAATGGTCTACCTATCGCGACACCTGTCTTCGACGGTGCGCCAGAAAGTTCTATTAAAGAGCTTCTGAAATTGGGTGACTTGCCAGAATCTGGTCAGCTGAAACTGTTTGACGGTCGTACCGGTGATATGTTTGAGCGTCCTGTAACTGTTGGTTACATGTACATGCTGAAACTTAACCACTTGGTTGATGACAAGATGCATGCCCGTTCTACCGGTTCTTACAGCCTAGTTACTCAGCAGCCGCTGGGTGGTAAAGCTCAGTTCGGTGGTCAGCGTTTCGGTGAGATGGAAGTGTGGGCGCTAGAAGCATATGGCGCAGCATACACCCTACAGGAAATGCTAACTGTTAAGTCGGATGACGTTAACGGCCGTACGAAGATGTATAAGAACATCGTCGATGGCGACCATCGTATGGAACCTGGTATGCCGGAATCGTTCAACGTATTGTTGAAAGAAATCCGCTCGTTGGGTATCAACATCGAGCTGGAAGACGAATAAACCTCGGTTCATACCAAGATTTATTAGTTACTCCGGTATAAATATGAAGGCGCCAGTAGACTGGCGCCTTTATGGGTCAACTCCTCACAGGAGCCGAATGTGAAAGACTTACTTAAGTTTCTGAAAGCACAACACAAGACTGAAGAATTTGACGCGATCAAAATCGGTCTTGCTTCACCAGACATGATCCGTTCATGGTCTTTCGGTGAAGTGAAAAAACCAGAAACCATCAACTACCGTACTTTTAAGCCTGAGCGTGACGGTCTTTTCTGTGCACGTATCTTTGGCCCAGTAAAAGACTACGAGTGTCTTTGTGGCAAGTACAAGCGCCTGAAGCACCGTGGTGTTATCTGTGAAAAATGTGGCGTAGAAGTAACTCAGACTAAAGTACGTCGTGAACGTATGGGTCACATTGAGCTAGCTTCTCCAGTTGCCCACATCTGGTTCCTTAAGTCACTGCCATCTCGTATCGGTCTGTTAATGGACATGCCGCTACGTGATATCGAGCGTGTACTTTACTTTGAATCTTACGTGGTAATCGAACCGGGTATGACCAACCTTGAGCGTAGCCAGCTGCTGTCAGAAGAACAGTACCTGGATGCACTTGAAGAGTGGGGCGACGAGTTCGACGCGAAGATGGGTGCTGAAGCCGTTCAGGCACTTCTGGCCAATATGGACCTGAATGCTGAAATCGAGCTGATGCGCGAAGAGCTAGAAGAAACTAACTCTGAAACCAAGCGTAAGAAGCTAACTAAGCGTCTTAAGCTGGTAGAAGCATTCCTACAGTCAGGTAACAACCCAGAGTGGATGATCCTGTCTGTACTGCCAGTACTACCGCCGGATCTACGTCCGCTGGTACCGCTAGATGGTGGCCGTTTCGCAACGTCTGATCTGAATGATCTGTACCGTCGCGTAATCAACCGTAACAACCGTCTTAAGCGTCTACTGGACCTAGCAGCCCCTGACATTATCGTACGTAACGAAAAACGTATGCTTCAGGAGTCTGTTGATGCATTGCTAGATAACGGTCGCCGTGGCCGCGCTATCACAGGTTCGAACAAGCGTCCTCTGAAATCTTTGGCTGACATGATCAAAGGTAAGCAGGGTCGTTTCCGTCAGAACCTACTTGGTAAGCGTGTAGACTACTCTGGTCGTTCTGTTATCACCGTAGGTCCATACCTACGCCTGCATCAGTGTGGTCTTCCTAAGAAGATGGCACTTGAGCTATTTAAGCCATTTATCTACGGCAAGCTAGAGACTCGTGGTCTTGCGACAACGATCAAAGCTGCTAAGAAGATGGTTGAGCGCGAAGAAGCGGTTGTTTGGGATATCCTAGACGAAGTGATCCGCGAACACCCAGTCATGCTTAACCGTGCACCAACACTGCACCGTTTGGGTATTCAGGCATTTGAACCAGTACTAATCGAAGGTAAAGCGATTCAGCTTCACCCACTAGTGTGTGCGGCATACAACGCCGACTTCGATGGTGACCAGATGGCGGTACACGTACCCCTAACACTGGAAGCACAGCTTGAAGCTCGTGCGCTGATGATGTCAACGAACAACATCCTTTCGCCAGCATCTGGTGATCCGATCATCGTACCTTCTCAGGACGTTGTATTGGGTCTTTACTACATGACTCGTGAGAAGATTAACGCTAAAGGCGAAGGCATGTACCTTGCAGGTCCTGCTGAAGCTGAAAAAGCATACCGTACAGGTAATGCTGAGCTGCATGCTCGCGTTAAAGTTCGTATTACTCAGTTCGTGAAAAGCGAGCAGGGTGGCTTGGTTGAAGATACTCAATTGATTGATACGACTGTTGGTCGTGCAATGCTATGGACTATCGTACCGAAAGGTCTGCCATTTAGCCTTGTGAATACCGAAGCGTTGGGTAAGAAGCAGATCTCTAAACTGCTTAACACTTGTTACCGTGAACTGGGCATGAAAGATACTGTTATCTTTGCTGACCAGATCATGTACACAGGTTTTGCTTACGCTGCACTTTCTGGTGTGTCTGTTGGTATCGACGATATGGTTGTACCAGAAGCGAAATACACCAAGATCGCAGAAGCAGAAGCAGAAGTTGCTGAAATCCAAGAGCAGTTCCAATCTGGTCTTGTAACCGCCGGTGAACGTTACAACAAAGTTATCGATATCTGGGCAACAGCGAATGAGCAAGTTGCTAAAGCGATGATGGATAACCTGTCTTTCGATACTGTCATTAACCGTGACGGTGAAGAAGAGCAGCAGAAATCGTTCAACAGCGTTTACATGATGGCCGACTCAGGTGCTCGTGGTTCTGCCGCACAGATTCGTCAGTTGGCGGGTATGCGTGGTCTGATGGCTAAGCCGGATGGCTCAATCATCGAAACACCGATCACAGCGAACTTCCGTGAAGGTCTGAACGTACTACAGTACTTCATCTCTACTCACGGTGCTCGTAAGGGTCTTGCCGATACCGCACTGAAGACAGCTAACTCCGGTTACCTAACGCGTCGTCTAGTTGACGTTGCGCAGGATGTTGTAATCACAGCTGATGACTGTGGTACGCATGCAGGTATCACCATGATGCCTCTAGTCGAAGGTGGTGATGTTAAAGAGCAGCTAGGTGACCGAGTTCTTGGTCGTGTTGTTGCTGAAGACGTTATCAAGCCGGGTACAGAAGAAGTTCTTGCTCCACGTAACACGCTTCTTGATGAGAAGTGGTGTGACATCCTGGAAGAGAACTCTGTTGACCAGGTTAAAGTGCGCTCTGTTGTAACCTGTGAGAATGACTTCGGTTGTTGTAAGTTCTGTTACGGTCGTGACCTAGCACGTGGTCACTTGGTGAACACTGGTGAAGCAGTAGGTGTTGTTGCTGCTCAGTCAATCGGTGAGCCAGGTACACAGCTTACGATGCGTACGTTCCACATTGGTGGTGCAGCATCTGCAGCCGCTGCTGAAAACAGCATCCAGGTTAAGAACAACGGTTCGATGAAACTGCATAATGCCAAGTTTGTTACTAACAACGAAGGCAAGCTAGTTATCACTTCTCGTGCGTCAGAAATGAGCGTTATCGATGAGTTTGGTCGTACCAAAGAGAACTACAAACTGCCATACGGTTCACACCTAACTAAAGGTGATGCTGCGGAAGTTAAAGCTGGCGAAGTTATCGCTAACTGGGACCCGCACACAATGCCAATCATCACTGAAGTGGCAGGTCGTATCCAGTTTGTTGACCTGATTGATGGTGTAACTGTTTCTCGTCAAACTGATGAGCTAACGGGTCTGTCTATGATCACTGTACTTGACGCTGCAGAGCGTACCGGTGCAGGTAAAGACATGCGTCCAACGGTTAAGCTAGTTGATGAAAACGGCCATGATGTAATGATCGCCGGTACTGAAGTACCAGCTCAATACTTCCTGCCGGGTAAAGCAATCATCCAGCTAGAAGATGGCGCAATGGTTGGTATCGGTGATACGCTAGCACGTATCCCGCAGGCATCTGGCGGTACGAAAGATATCACCGGTGGTCTACCACGAGTTGCTGACCTGTTCGAAGCACGTAAGCCGAAAGAGCCAGCAATTCTTGCTGAAATCACGGGTATGGTTTCGTTCGGTAAAGAAACTAAAGGCAAACGTCGCCTAATCATCACACCTTCTGAAGGCAACGCATACGAAGAAATGGTACCTAAGTGGCGCCAGCTGAACGTATTCGAAGGTGAGAAGGTTGAGAAGGGTGATGTAATCGCCGATGGTCCAGAGGCTCCGCACGATATTCTACGTCTACGTGGTGTACACGCAGTTGCAGAATACATCGTTAACGAGGTTCAGGAAGTTTACCGACTACAGGGCGTTAAGATTAACGATAAGCACATCGAGACAATCATTCGTCAGATGCTGCGTAAAGTTACTATCGTGTCTTCAGGTGACTCTGAGTTCCTACCTGGTGAGCAGGTTGAGTTCTCTCGCGTAACGATTACTAACCGTAAGCTTGAAGCTGAAGGTAAGCTAATCGCAACGTTTGAGCGTGATCTACTGGGTATCACCAAAGCATCGCTTGCAACTGAGTCGTTCATCTCAGCGGCATCGTTCCAGGAAACGACTCGCGTACTAACAGAAGCTGCGGTTTCTGGTAAGCGTGATGAGCTACGTGGCCTGAAAGAGAACGTAATCGTTGGTCGTCTGATCCCTGCTGGTACCGGTTTTGCGTACCACCAGAACCGTCAGCGTCAGCGTGATGCAGAGCTAGAGCCAGTTGCACCTCAAGTAGATGCAGAGCAGGCATCGCAAGATCTTGCTGCACTACTGAATGCCGGCCTAAGCGACGACTAATCGTTAGCTAACGCATTGAATAAAAGGGTACCTTCGGGTGCCCTTTTTTATTGCCTGTTGTCAGGGGAGATGCTCACAAATGACACTTCTGCAACGGATAATCGGCGTGGCTAATGAGGCAGAAGGTAGGGACGTTGGTCGGTACAGCCTTTACAGACCACGGGATAAAAGCGTATAAAAGTATGACCAGCCCGATGAGGCCATCAGGCTTGTAGCAGGTGAGGACAGGTTCGAGTTGCCTAGGCGCCCGGAGGGCAGGCCAGACTCTCACTGATCAATTCGATCAGCTTATCCTCAAGGGCAAAGCGGATTTCTATCAGCTCGCCGGTGGTTGACAGGTCGGTGTCGAAGCCTGGCAGTTCGTCACTTTCATCCATATCGGTATATTTATCACTGAAGTTCAGCAAAGGATCCGTCGTCTGGGTGATTTGTGCGTATAGCTGAGAAATCTCTTCGGTGGGTGAATACCCTGTCGAATTCCAACGAGCCATGACCATATCGTAGATTTTGAAGTGTCCTTCGGAGATATAATCGACCAGTTGCTGGCTGAAAAGTTGGAGCTGGGAAGCGGTAGGAAGCTGGCGGTTATTACTCTCGAACGGTGGGAGTCCGGCTAGCTTGCAGTAATCGATTAGCAGCTGTTGCCTAGACATCAGCCAGTGATCGATGACGTCACTCGTGCCACCCCATTGTTTTTGTACTTGCTCGAATTTACTTAACATGATCATGCCCTCATGATCTACAGTACCGAGACAGGGTACTGGAAACAATACCTGTAAATCTCTTAAAAAAGAGAACCTTGAATTACGGATCCTTTTCCGTATTAACTTTAGATTGCCAGTAAAAACGATACCCTGCAAGGATGGATGTGACGTTGATGTTAAAAAAACAAGAAAAAGGCTATTGGTGCATAGTCAAAAATCGCCAGCTCTACCTAGAAGATCAACAACTTCCCCTCAAAGAGTCGAGTGAAGTAGGGTTTGATCTTGAAAGCGTCGTAGAAGTTGGCCGATACCAAGGCATTCCCGTTTACTGGCTAGAAGCGCCAGAACAGGCAGATGAATCGAGGTTCGGTAGCTTACGGGCCTTATTGACCATTGATAGTGAACTATTTTATTTAGCCAGCCGTGCTATCCAACTATCGCATATGCTGCACTCTCAGCGTTTTTGCCCGCAGTGTGGTACTGAGTGCCAATTCATTAAAGCAGAGCTTGCTATGGTCTGTCAGGGCTGTCACAGCCACCATTACCCAAGGCTATCGCCTTGTGTCATCGTCGCAGTCAGAAAAAAAGATAAAATCTTGTTGGCGCAGCATCCGAGGCATAAAACCGGGATGTATACCGTGATTGCCGGTTTTGTTGAGGCTGGTGAGACGCTAGAGCAGTGTGTGGCAAGAGAAGTGTTGGAAGAAACCGGTATAAATGTGACTAATATCCGTTATTTCGGCAGTCAGCCCTGGGCGTTTCCGTCTAATCTGATGATGGGGTTTCTGGCCGACCACCAAAGCGGGAAACTGAAGCCTGATTACGCTGAGTTGAGCGATGCAATCTGGGCAACACAAAACGAACTGCCGGACTTGGCCCCGCCGGGTACGATTGCCAGATCGCTGATAGACGAGACATTGATATTGATGGCCAAGAGCCGCCAAAATTAGAATAAAAAAACCCTCCGTGAGGAGGGGTAAGGTGCAGTTATTTTGCCTTCTACGAGCAAAGTCATTGTTATTATTGCTAGCGCGCAGATTTTGTACCACGAGAGCCACAGAGTCGCAAATCTGGTGACCAGATTGTTACTATAAACTTGATCTGGTTAACAATCGGCCTCTTTTGTTGACAGCCGGGAGTGGTACAATGCCCGCATAATAAAACCATGGAGTCCCAAATGAGCGAACTAAAGAATGACCGCTACCTTCGCGCTTTATTGAAGCAGCCAGTCGATTGCACCCCAGTATGGATGATGCGTCAGGCTGGGCGCTATCTACCAGAATATCGTGCAACTCGAAGCGTAGCTGGTGACTTCATGTCGCTATGTAAAAATGCTGAGCTTGCTAGTGAGGTAACACTACAGCCTCTGCGCCGCTTCCCGCTTGATGCAGCGATCTTGTTCTCTGATATTCTGACGATCCCTGATGCGATGGGCTTGGGACTTTACTTTGAAGCGGGTGAAGGGCCAAAATTTGAACGCCCAATTACTTGCAAAGCCGATGTCGACAAAATCGGCCTGCCGGACCCGGAAGGTGAGCTGCAGTACGTTATGAATGCGGTACGCCAGATTCGCAAAGATCTGCAAGGTGAAGTTCCGCTAATCGGTTTTTCTGGTAGTCCATGGACATTGGCGACCTACATGGTTGAAGGCGGCAGCTCAAAAGCGTTTACTAAGATCAAAAAGATGATGTACGCCGAGCCGCAAACACTGCATCTGTTGCTGGATAAGCTGGCAGACAGTGTGATTGAGTACCTGAACGCGCAGATCAAAGCGGGTGCCCAGTCGGTCATGGTATTCGATACATGGGGTGGCGTACTGACACCACGTGATTACAACGAGTTCTCACTGCGCTACATGCACAAAATTGTCGATGGTTTGATCCGTGAAAACGAAGGTCGCCGTGTGCCGGTTACCCTGTTTACCAAAAACGGTGGTATGTGGCTTGAGCAAATCGCAGCAACAGGCTGTGATGCGGTCGGTCTGGATTGGACCATCAATATTGCCGATGCCAAAAAGCGTATTGGTGACAAAGTCGCCCTGCAAGGCAATATGGACCCATCCATGCTATACGCTCAGCCAGAGCGTATCCGTCAGGAAGTCGCGACTATCTTGGAAGGATTTGGTGATGGCGGTACTGGCCATGTATTCAATCTCGGCCACGGTATCCATCTAGATGTGCCGCCAGAAAATGCCGGTGTGTTTGTTGAAGCGGTGCATGAACTGTCAACGCCGTATCACAAGTAATACGACAACACTTTACTGCTTCTCATAGTTACATCGAAAGTTTGTAAGACCCATACAGTTAGCTGTATGGGTTTTTTTATTGGGTCCTAAAATCTCGTCTTTTGCTTCGCGAGGTGCCGGTGGACGTAGTCACGGATATACGGTACCACTTCTTCTTCAAACCACGGGTTCTTCTTCAACCATAGAGTGTTCCTCGGTGAGGGGTGAGGCATCGGGATGAATTCAGGTGCCCAGTTACGCCACGTTTTTACTGTTTCGGTGAGCGTCTTCGGCTTGCCCTTTAGGTAGCGTTGCTGGGCGTATTGACCGACCAGCAGGGTCATTCCGATATTGGGTAGCAACGGCCATACCTGCGGGTGCCACTGTGGCGCACATTCGGGGCGGGGCGGTAGATCGCCCGACTTGCCACGGCCGGGGTAGCACAGCCCCATCGGCATGATGGCGATGTGCTCTGGGTTGTAAAAGGTATCACGATCAAGTTCCAACCAACGCCGGAGGCGATCACCACTCGGATCGTTCCATGGGATCCCGGTTTCATGGACCTTGGTACCCGGCGCTTGGCCGATAATCATCAAACGGGCACTGCTGGCAGCCTGGATCACAGGTCGTGGCCCTAGCGGGAGATGATCCTGGCAGATCCTGCATCGGTTGATCTGATCTAGCAAGTTATCAAGATGTTTCTGGTCTGGTTTTGGACTCATATTGGCTACCTGATTCCGTTAATGGATTTAATACCCCCGCTGAAAATCTATGGTATAGCGCAGTGGCTGCTGTGTGAGCCAAAGCTGAGCATTGTTGCGAAAGATAGCCATGACCTGATGAGGAAAGCTTTCTGCGGCAACATGCGGGGTGACGGTGATCTTCGGGTGCAGCCAGAAAGGGTGGTTATTTGGCAGTGGCTCTTGCTTGAATACATCGAGGAAAGCGTGCCCGATGGCACCGGCTTCAATCGCTTTGAGCAAGCCTTGCTCACAAATGGCATTACCTCGGCCGACATTGAAGAGTAGGGCTTGGCGGCAGTAGCCTAAGCTATCGACATTGAGCAAATTATCGGTGCTCGCTGTGGCAGGTAAGGTTGAGACTAATACATCAGCCTGCGTGAGTGCGTCGTGTAGCTTGGCTAACGGAAAAACAGCGTCGAAAGCTTGCTCTTCGGCCTGACTGGATCGGTTGACCCCGATGGTGTGGAATCCCAGCGCCTTGGCCGATCGGGCGAGATGGCTACCGATACTACCGGTACCCAATATCACCATCGTTTTGCCGGCGACGGTGTGATAAGGGTGAGGTTGCCAGTGATTGGTGTGCTGTTGGGTTTGATAGGTGGTGAAATGGCGCTGGTGGGCGATAGTCAGGCCAAGTACGTATTCACTGATCAGCTGGCCGAAACAACCGCGTATATTGGTGAGGAGGTAGTCTTGGCGCAAATTCGGTTGTGTCAGGGCATCGATACCAGCAAAAGTTGATTGAATCCACTCAAGGGCTGGGAACTGCTTTAGCTGCGGGGCCACCTTCGGGGGATCGGCCAGCAAAATCGTTGCCTCGTCCGGTTGCTGGGTGAGAGTTATACCCGGCAGTGGTTGTTCGGCCAACATAGCTTCATAGGCTTGTTGTTGGCGGGAAACAATCATCAGTTTATGCATGTTAGCTCCTTTGTGGTAGCACAGTGTTATCCGCCGTCCATGTATTGCAGTAGCAGGGGGATACAAGTAAGATCCGGGTCAAATCACAAATGCGGATTATCCCATGCTAAAGAATCCAGTTCAGCTCCGTTTAGAAAAATTAGAACCATGGCAACACATTACCTTTATGGTGTCACTGTGTGAACGAATGTACCCAAACTATGCGTTCTTCTGTCAGCAAACGGAGTTCGCGGATGAGCAGAAATACCGTTCGATTCTGGACAGCATCTGGGAAATCTTGACAGTAAAAACAGCCAAGATTAACTTCGAAAAGCAGCTAGAGAAGCTTGAAGAGTTGGTACCAAACGCTGAAGACTTTGATCTGTATGCTGTAAGCCCTGCGATTGATGCCTGTGCCGCACTGGCTGATCTGCTTCATGCTATGCTAGATCGTGACTTGATGCTTGAAACACTGGCCAAGCTGAGTTCTCTGTCAGCAGAAACGGTTGCAGATCTTGAGTTTGCCCAGACGGGTATCGAAATCACCAACGAGAACCAAAAAGAAAACGAAGCGGTATGTGCCGAGTGGGACATGCAGTGGGCGATTTTCCGCGCCCTGAAAGAAGCAGAGCGCCGCGACATCGAATTGATCAAAGACCTACGCCAAGAGTTGCGTGACGAGCCGGTTAGCAATATCGGTATCGAGCTGTAAGTCAATCTAACTTGATGACGAAGGGCCCGCTAGGGCCTTTTTTGTGCCTGACGATCAAGTGGTTATTGGCGCACAATAATCAAGGACAGGGCGATCTTGCCGGGTGGGTGAGTCAATGAAATAAAAAAGGGGCCACCAGGCCCCTCTTACTGTCGACAGCGTGATTACTCGTCGTCTTTGCTTTCGATAACCCCGTGGGTTTTCTTCCATTTTTCCCAGCGCTGGTAGGCTAACTGCTGCATGTCGGTATTCTTGTCGGCTTCATCGACAATCTCTTCACCGACGAGGTGCTCGAAGATGTCTTCCATGGTCACCAAACCTTGGACGGTGCCATATTCATCCACCACCAAGACCAACTGGGAGCGCTCTTTCATCAGCTGCTCGAAGGCTTTTGGTACGCTGGAATTGTTCATGATGACCGGCAGCGGGCGCATCAGGGTTCCTAGCTCTTTCTGGCCTCGGCCAGCCTGACTTTCGGCAAACAGCTCAAGGCGGTGAACAAAGCCCAGGATGTTGTCTTTCTGCTCGCTATAGACCAGCGGGCGCGAGAACGGACTGTCTTTATGCTGAGACAGGAACTCGTTGATCGGTTGTTCGGCATCAATCCGGAATAACACCGGACGTGGTGTCATGATCTTGGTGACGCTGACATCGCGGAACTGGAGCAGGTTAGTCATGATTTTTGATTCGCCTTCAGCCAGTTCGCCGGATTCGATCGCCAGCATTGCCATTGCCGATAGCTCGTCACGGAGTTTTGGTGCTTGGTGGCCACGGGATAGGCGTCGGGTGATTTGCTCTGAGACCCAAACAAACGGCGTCAGGGCCCAGACCATCCAGCGTAGGGTCGATGCCGAAGCAGGGGCTAGCTGGCGCCAGTAGGTTGCACCGATCGTTTTCGGAATGATTTCGGAGAATAGCAAAATACCAATTGTCAGTACGCCGGAGAAGACTCCTAGCCATTGGCTACCGAATACCACGGCTGCCTGAGCACCGGCCGTTGCCGCACCGATGGTGTGAGCAATGGTATTGAGGGTCAGGATCGAAGCCAGTGGGCGGTCGATATTGTCTTTTAGGGCCGCGAGGCGATCGGCCGCTGGGTGACCTTGCTGGCGCAGGGTACCAATATAACTCGGGGAGATGCTGAGGAGAACAGCTTCCAGTACTGAACAAATAAACGAAACACCAATCGCGATAGCGATGTAAATCGTAAGGAGTATCATGCTTACCTTAGTAACAATTAACGGGATAACGCCTATATTAATCGGTGTTGAAGCGAATAAATACAACTATTTCAGCTAGCATGTTGGTAACATTTTGTGAACTTGCGCTCAGTTTGTGGTTAAAGAGCCCGCACCTAACCATATGAAGGCTGACAAACCTTTGCCACATAGGCTTCTTTTGAATTAGAGTTGATGCGTCTTAAGAAAAAACCTTAGAAGGGAAACCTAATGAACAAGACCCAACTGATTGACCTGATCGCTGAAAAAGCAGATCTTTCTAAAGCTCAAGCTAAAGTTGCCCTAGAATCAACTCTAGACGGTATTACTGACGCGCTGAAAGAAGGTGACCAGGTTCAACTAATCGGCTTTGGTACTTTCAAAGTGAACCACCGTGCCGCGCGTACTGGCCGTAACCCACAAACGGGTCAGGAAATCCAGATCGCTGCAGCAAACGTACCTGCTTTCGTTGCAGGTAAAGCACTGAAAGACGCAGTGAAATAATCTATACTCCGCCAGGTATCTATCTGGCGGAGTTTTTCCATGAAGCGACTACTGACTTTTCTTACCCTCTCGCTATTAGCGGGATGTGCCTCCAATCCAACAGTCCCTGAAAATAATATTACGCCAGTGTTGACCCATACCGGTGGCCAGAGCCTCGGTGATAGCACGTCAATTTATTGGTTTACTTCACAGCAAAACCGCCCTGTTAGCCTTGCCGATCGGGTGATGTCCGGTGATTACGGTGAATACCGGACCGACTACCGCTGGCGGGATGGCAAACTTCGTGAAATCAAACGTGAAGGGACCCTGCTTGATGAACAGCAAATCAAACCTTTCTCCTTGCATGTTCGCTACGATACCTTGGGCAATGCGGTTTTCCAGCGTTACACCCTGGGCGATGAGCTGATCCCGTTGGGCGAAGTACAATTGCAGCAATTGGTCCAAGAAGCCGAACATGGCACGGACGTGGTCAAGCAGCAGCGCAAGGATGATCAATCCTTGGTACAAGGCCTCTGGCAGCAGGGGGTGTTCTACCGCTGCGGAGACGAGCGCCAGCTTAAAGTGAACTTCTCCCCTGAATTGCCTGATTATGCGCAGCAGCAGCTGCTGGAGCGCCAGCAATCCGGTTATATGGCAGTGATCGGCGAAGTTCGTCGCGGTACCCTGACTGCGAAGATTTTACTGATGCTGACTGAAAGCCAATCAGCTTGCCTGACAGCGCCTGTGCTGCTGACGAACTGATACCGCCAACCAAGCTGAGAGTATGCTGGTATGGTTGAGCGGCATAAATAAAAAAACGCGCCCTTGGGCGCGTTTTTTGATGGTGTACTGGTGGCGCTGCTGTGAATTAGGCGTCTTGCTGCTCGCGCTCAATGGCACGGTAGCCGATGTCATTGCGGTGGAACATACCGTTCCAGCTAACTTGTTTCGTCAGTGCGTAAGCACGCTCCTGAGCTTCAGAAACTGTATTGCCAAGTGCTGTTGCACAAAGAACACGGCCACCGTTAGTGACCACATCGCCGGCTTCGTTATTTGCCGTCCCAGCGTGGAAGATCTTCTGACCCTCAACTTCGCTCGTTGGTAGCGAAATAACATCACCTTTTGCGTAGTCAGCAGGGTACCCGCCAGCGGCTAGAACAACACCGATAGAAGCGCGCGGATCCCACTTAGATTCTGCTTCATCTAGCTTCTCGTCGATAGCCATCAGGCAAAGCTCAACAAGATCCGATTCCATACGCATCATGATAGGTTGCGTTTCTGGATCGCCAAAGCGGCAGTTGTATTCGATAACCTTCGGCGTACCGTCTGCATCGATCATTAGGCCAGCGTAAAGGAAACCTGTGTACGGTGCGCCTTCGGCATCCATACCACGTACCGTTGGGTAAATCACTTCTTCAAGGATACGGTTGTGGATCTCAGGGGTAACCACAGGGGCTGGTGAGTAAGCTCCCATACCACCGGTATTAGGGCCAGTGTCTTTGTCGCCAACACGTTTGTGGTCTTGGCTGGTGGCCATAGGCAGCACGCTAGAACCGTCAACCATCACGATGAAGCTTGCTTCTTCGCCTTCAAGGAACTCTTCAATAACCACGCGGCTGCCGGCTTCGCCAAATGCGTTACCCGCTAGCATGTCTTTGATGGCGTCTTCGGCTTCTTCAAGGGTCATCGCAACAATAACGCCTTTACCGGCAGCTAGGCCGTCAGCCTTAACGACAATTGGCGCGCCTTGTTCACGTACGTAAGCCAGTGCTGGCTCGATGTCAGTGAAGTTAGCGTAAGAGCCTGTTGGGATCTGGTGACGAGCCAAGAAGTCTTTAGTGAATGCTTTAGAGCCTTCAAGCTGTGCCGCTGCTTGAGTTGGACCAAAGATAGGAAGACCCACTTCGCGGAATGCGTCAACCACACCAATAACAAGTGGTGCTTCAGGGCCAACGATGGTTAGCTCGATTTTTTTCTCTTGAGCAAACGCCACTAAGCCAGCGATGTCTTCAACGCCGATGTTTACGTTCTCAAGTTTAGGCTCAAGTGCGGTACCGGCGTTACCCGGAGCGACGAAAACGGTTTCAACGTTTGGGTTTTGTGCCGCTTTCCAGCCCAGTGCGTGTTCACGGCCGCCGGCACCAATAATCAATACATTCATCTTTAATCCCTTATTGCTGCGCCATTTTTCAGGTCTCTGTGTCAAGCATGCTCATTTATACCTATATGAGCTCCTATAAAATAGGGCGTGCTTTCCTTGACCTCTGAAAAATAGCTTTGCATTAAAATTATTAAAGCCTCTAGTCATATAGTGTGATGAATAAAGGCTAAATCTAAATATGATTAAGCCTAGAGTTGCCCCTAGGCTTATGTGATTAGTGGCGGAAGTGGCGCATGCCAGTAAAGATCATCGCCATGCCGTGCTCGTCGGCAGCGTCAATCACTTCCTGGTCGCGCATCGAGCCGCCTGGCTGGATAACACATTTAATGCCGGCTTCAGCGGCAGCATCAATGCCATCGCGGAACGGGAAGAAGGCATCCGATGCCATGACGCAACCTTCAACCTGAAGGCCTTCGTCGGCGGCTTTGATACCGGCGATTTTCGCTGAGTAAACGCGGCTCATCTGGCCGGCGCCCACGCCGATAGTCATGTCACCTTTCGAGTAAACAATCGCATTTGATTTTACGTACTTAGCGACTTTCCAGCAGAACAGTGCATCTTTCAGTTCTTCTTCTGTTGGTTGGCGCTTAGAAACGACTTTCAGGTCATCAGCAGAAACCATGCCTTGGTCGCGGTCTTGAACCAGCAGGCCGCCGTTAACACGCTTAACGTCAAAACCCGTAGTCTTGCTGCTCCACTCGCCACATTCCAGCAGGCGAAGGTTTTTCTTAGCCGCTACAATTTCTACCGCTTCAGCAGAAACAGACGGTGCAATGATAACTTCAACGAATTGACGTTCAGTAATCGCTGTTGCTGTTGCTGCGTCTAGTTCGCGGTTGAATGCGATGATGCCACCGAAGGCCGATGTTGGGTCTGTTTTGAAAGCGCGGTCGTAGGCCTCTAGGATGTCTGCACCTAGTGCAACACCACATGGGTTAGCATGCTTAACGATCACACACGCTGGCTGGTCGAACTCTTTCACACACTCAAGTGCTGCGTCTGTATCTGCGATGTTGTTGTAAGACAGGGCTTTGCCTTGGATTTGGCGAGCCGTAGAAACTGACGCTTCTTCAGGGGTAGCTTCAACGTAGAAAGCGGCGGCTTGGTGGCTGTTTTCACCGTAGCGCATGTCCTGCTTCTTCTCGAACTGCTGGTTGAAGGTGCGTGGGAATTTGCTCTTGTTTTCAGGAGAAGGCTCATCGCCTTCTTTATTGTCGCCGTAAGATGGCACCATAGTACCGAAGTAGTTGGCGATCATGCCGTCGTAGGCAGCAGTGTGTTCGAAGGCTGCGATAGCCAGATCGAAACGGGTGGCATGGCTCAGTGAACCGTCGTTGGTCGCCATTTCGGTCAGCACGCGGTCGTAGTCGTGGGCATTAACGATAATGGTCACGTCTTTGTGGTTCTTCGCTGCAGAACGGACCATTGTCGGGCCACCGATATCGATGTTCTCAACAGCATCTTCCAATGTGCAGTCTGGGTTAGCCACTGTTGCTGCGAATGGGTATAGGTTTACCACCACCATATCGATAGGGGCAATGCCATGGTCGTTCATCACAGCATCGTCAGTGCCGCGACGACCCAGTACACCACCATGAATTTTTGGGTGTAGGGTCTTAACGCGACCGTCCATCATTTCAGGGAAGCCTGTGTGATCGGATACTTCAGTGACCTTGATACCCTGCTCGGCAAGAAGGCGGGCAGTGCCACCTGTGGAGAGGATGTCGACACCACGATCGGCAAGCGCCTGGGCGAACTCAACAATACCAGTTTTGTCTGACACGCTAATTAGCGCACGGCGGATAGGACGAGCGTTTTCCATTGCTACCATCTCTTTATAAACATGGAGGACTATTTGCCAAAAGCCAGTGGGCTGGATTTTGGTAAATACCCTCGGCTAGAATCGAAGATACAAACTGTGCTGTCGTTGTTGTGATCAACGTGGCATATTTTACATTAAATCCACCACTACGCAAACGTTTGCTTTTCGTTGTTTGTGGATCACTGAAGGTAGGGCGGTATGTACTTGATTGGCCAGCTGGCTAAACATTGTGGTGTCAGCAGCGACACGTTGCGATTTTACGAAAAAAATGGCTTGCTGCTACCTGCCGGCCGTAGCAAGAGTGGTTACCGGCTTTATAGCGAAGGTGATTTGTCACGGATCCATTTTATTCTCCGCGCCAAGGCTATCGGCCTTAGCTTGGATGAAATTAGGGAGCTGCTGGATATCCGGCTGGAAGCCAGCCAACATAGCTGTGCTGAAGTAAAAGCAATCACTCTGGCCAAGTTGGATGACGTCGATCGCAAGATGGCTGAGTTGGCAAGGATCCGTAATGCTCTTCAGAAAATCAATGATGCTTGCTGTGGTCATGCGGATGATGATGCCAGCCACTGTTCGATCCTTGAAGCGCTGAGCGATGACGGTGTTGAAAATGCGCAATCCAGTGAAGGGCGCTGCTGCAGCGGGCGTGATGCTTGCACTGGCCGCTAGTTTTAAATCAACAGTGAATCGATCAATTATATTGGGTAGGCCGTCAAGTTGTGGTAGCGTCGAAACATCGCCTTGTTATTGATAAGGAAAATCATGTTGAAAGTAAATGAGTATTTTGATGGCCAGGTTAAGTCCCTGGGGTTTGAAACTTCTGGCGAGCGCGCCAGCGTGGGCGTGATGGCGCCAGGGGAATATACCTTCGGTACGGCAGCGCCTGAGAAGATGACCGTGGTCAAGGGAGCCCTGACGGTCAAGCTGCCTGGCCATATTGAATGGGAAACCTATTATGCCGGTGACGACTTTGAAGTCCCTGGTGATTCCTCGTTTGAGGTAAAGGTGTCTGAGCCTACCGCTTACCTGTGTGATTATCTCTAGCTGACAGCGCTTCACCAGTGGTGAAGCGCTGTGCTTTTTAGCTGGCATTGTTAGCCGTTAATTATTCTTCTGCCTTCTCTGTGGGGATCAGCACCGTGTCGATGACATGGATCACCCCATTGCTGGCTGGCACATCTGCCAAAATGACGTTTGCACCGTTGATGGTTACCTTGCCATCGTCATCGGTTTCAATGGCAACCGTGCCGCCCTGAACCGTTTCTGGCAGCTTAAGTTTCATGACTTCCTCTGAAGAAAGCGCTCCGGGCAATACATGGTAAGTCAGTATCGCTTGTAATTTTTCTTTGTTCTCCGGTTTCAGCAGTTCGGCAAGTGCGCCTTCGGGAAGCTTGGCAAACGCATCATCTGTGGGCGCCAGCACGGTAAACGGCCCTTTCCCTTCCAGTGTCTCGACCAAATCAGCGGCTTTAATTGCCATGACCAAGGTTTGAAAATCATCGTTATTGGCGGCGACCTGGACAAGATTCTTTTCCATTTCGCTTTTTTCGTGGTGGCCTGCTAAGGCAAGACCTGAAAAGAACAACGCAATTACGACCAAAGAGCGGTTAAATGTACGGAGTATGTGATTCATTGCTGCAGCCTCGTTGTGGTTATATCCAAGCATTTAACGTACGAACAAGCAGTATGGTTCACCACTACATAGTGGTAGGTCTTATACCAATCTAAGTAAAAATATGATCTAATTGAGGTTACTCTTTCAGACAGTCACATCGCTATGGATAGCCTCAA
>NZ_JANEYT010000006.1 GCF_024357955.1 Photobacterium pectinilyticum | reverse complement strand
TGGAAGATGGTTGTAGAAGCGACAGACTGTCCCATATCAGATGCTTCGACTTTAACTGAACGACTGCTATTTAAGGTAAGAGGGATAAAGACTCTGCCACGTTCATCGGTTGTGAATGAAGCGTCATTGAGTTGAGGAACATTAGCAACATTAACGGTTAGTCCTGATGCGGGTTCAGATTGCTCTGTTGCTTTTACATAGATGCCATTCTGGGTATCGCGTAGTTGTAATTCGACAGCAGAGGCAGAAGCAGACGCGATAAGTAATGTTGATAGTGCAATTGATTTAAGCATGTTGAGTTCCTTCTTATTAGCTGAATTGTTATTCTCTATCGAAACTAAACTGTTTCGTTTTGTTGATTAAACAATAGCCTTGTAATTTACCCCTGTCAAGAGTATAAAACTAATTAGTTTCGTTTTATTTTGTGTTGTTGATTGAGGGGAAGGTGATGAACCGTCAGGAAGAAAATAAACGTCGTGCGATTGAAGCGACATTGGCGTTGTGTGTGAAGCATAGCTATCACGGTACCAGTATGGATACGATTACCGCGGCGACAGGGATGTCTAAGGCGACGATTTACCGACACTTTGGCTCGAAAGAGGTGTTGATTGCGGAAGCCTTAGCACTGCATAGTCAGCAGACACTGTCTCAGTTAGCACAACTGTTTAATGACCCAGATTTGACGCTTGAAGATAAGTTAACAGCTCGATTTTCGACATTGGAAGGGTTGGTTGAAGCCAGTGAATTTCATGGTTGTATCTATCAGCAGGCATTCAATGAGTTCCGTCATGAAGATGAAGATATTGCAGGCGTTTGTATCTCGTATAAACAAGAGCGTATTCGTTTGGTTACCGAGCTCTTACTGGCTAACGACATTAAGCAGGCTAAAGAAAAAGCAACTCGGGCTGAATTGATTTTCAACGGGCTATTGGCATCGCTAGAAATGGGGTTAGACCCTGAGTTAATCACGTTGGCCAAGCGTATGTACTTTGAGCAGTTGCAGTTAATCACCTCATGATTGATACCAACCTACATAAATACTTGATCAACTACTTATCCAGATTGGTATAAATACCTGCTACTAAATGATTTAAATAAAAAAACCGCCAATTTGGCGGTTTTCATTTATCTAAGCAGCTAAAGAACTGAGGCGCTTAGTTTTTAGGTAACTCAACCACAAAGGCGGCACCTTCAATTGATGCGGATTCAACATGAATTGTGCCCTTATAACTCATGACTATCTCGTGGCAAACTGACAGGCCGATACCTTGTCCGGGGTTGAGCTGATCAGCTCGAACACCGCGCTGGAAAATAGCTTCTCGTACGTCTTCCTGCACACCGGGACCGTCGTCTTCAATAACGATGATAAACCGATCAGGCTTTTCCTTTACTGTAATCCGAACCTCGCTAATACAGAAGCGGTAGGCATTTTCCAGCAAGTTACCAAGTAGTTCCATTAAATCACTACGGTTGACGGGTAACGTCAACTTGTCATTGAAGAAACAGCGCAACGAGACGTTTTTCTCGTTATACACCTTGCTAAGTAAACGGCTGAAGCTATCTATTAGTGGTTTTAATTCGGTCTTGTCTTTTTGCAGCCCTTGCTGGCCCATCATGGCTCGCTTCAACTGGTACTGCACCAGTTCATCCATTTGGCTGATCTGTTCCATTACCCGTTGGTTAAGCTCAAAGCGCGCTATGTCTTTATCATCCAGTAGGGCATTGGTAGCAGCCAAACGGGTTTTTAGGCTATGTGCCAAGTCATCCATTGCATGGCGGTAACGTCCTTTTTGGGCGTTACTGATCTCAATCAGGCGGTTGAGTGCTAAAGTGATGTCCTGTAATTCCATTGGGAAATCATCATCAAGCTTGTCGCGCTTGGAGTCGGTCATCTGATCAAGCTGTGATGCCATTTTTCGCAGTGGTTGGAAGCTCCAGTGGAAAGCCGCAATCAAGAATGCGATAGCGATAAGGACAAAAAGCCCTAAGTAGAATGTTGTACGTTTGTGTAGTTGGTTGAGTGATGACACATAGGAATCGCCGGGGCGCAGCACCACAAGTTGGTAGATATTGCCGCCTTCTCGCTCTTGGCTCATGTTGTAGGCAATGTAGCTTTCGCCTTCCGGCGTTTCGACCAAGGTTGGTACCGGGATGCTGTCAGGGAGTTCGCTACAAATATTACCGATATTGGCCTCTTTAGCTTCATCGGAAAGCCAAATGGTGTGATCGGATTTGTCACAAACGACAGACATATAATCAGTGTCGGATGGGTCAACCGAGTCAATCCATTTATCAACATCTTTGATCAGGCCCGCCCGGTTTAGTTGGGCGACAACCATGGGCATTTGGGCAACAAGCTCAGACGAGTAAGCGGCCATATAACTTTGGCTATAAAGCTGATTAATCACCCCTGCGAGTGCTGAGGTAATCAAAACGATAATAGCCACCGAGGTGACAAGGACCCGGCGGCGGAGCCTCGGTTGGATAATCCTCTTCATTATTGCGCTTGAAGCTCGAAAATATAGCCTTGGCCACGGATAGTAGAAATTGGGTTTTCTTGACCGTTATTGGTAAATTTCTTGCGCAGGCGGCTGATCATCACCTCAATGGTGTTTGGATCACCCTCCTGATCTTCGTAAAGTACATCAAGCAGTCGTTGCTTGGATACTACCTGTCGGCTGTGGCGCATCAAGTATTCCAGCAGGTCATACTCAAATGCGGTGAGTTCAAGCAGGTTCTCTTGGATAAAGACTTGCTTGGCCAGCAGGTCGACACGGATATCACCGGCGGTCATTTCTGGTTTGACAAAGCCAGCGCTGCGGCGGACTAGGGCACTGAGACGTGCGACCATTTCTTCTTTCTGGAATGGTTTCACCAGATAGTCATCGGCACCGGCCTCAAGCCCAGTGACTTTGTCCTGCCAGTTTGAGCGGGCAGTTAAAATCAGAATCGGTAGGCGTAGTCCTTTTTCACGCATATCTTTGATCAGGCTGATACCATCACGATCGGGAAGACCGATATCAACGATAGCCACATCGTTTGGGTAATCTTGGGCAAAGAATAGGCCTTCTTCGGCGGTTCCAGCACACTGGACCTGGTGCCCCATTTCACTCAGTTGGGATTTCAAGTGGTGGCTCAGAATCGGATCGTCTTCAACAATAAGGATGCGCATAGTTTTGATTACCAATAGTTTTTCATTCTATTCATACAATATACTGAATAGAGCATGAGGTGGCGAATATTTCCTAGCAATTTGTTGTGCTAATCAGGGATATACGGAGAATTTTATCTCTTTATAGCTTAGATGAAAGGGACTGAATCTGTGCTGACTCATAGCCTGTATGGTAAGCAAAAAAATGCCCCCGGCAGTGGGCCTGCTGGGGGCATCGCTTTTCGTTTTGTCTGTATAAGGCTGTAAAACCATAGGTTCTCATGCCTTAAGTCTTAACTGAGGATCACAAACAAAGTACCTGCAATGGTCAGTAGGACATTGGCAATGGCATAGGTGCCGGCATAGCCAAGTGCCGGAATGGTGCTGCGGGCATGTTCATTAATCATATCCATGGCCGGTGCACAGGTGCGGGCACCAATAATAGCGCCAAACAGTAAGGCGCGGTTCATCTTGAGCACATAGGCGCCAAACAGGTAAGCCAGTACGACTGGGATCACGCTTACCATCAGGCTTGCTGAGAACACTGCCAAACCGACCTGCGACAGCGAGTCGAACAAGTTGGACCCGGCACTCAAACCGATGCCGACCATGAAGACCATCAGGCCGAGATCTTTGGTCATATTCAGTGCGCCCTGAGGCACGTAACCGAAAGTCGGGTGGTTGGCCCGTAGGAACCCAAGGGTAATACCGGCCACTAGCAAACCGGCTGCATTACCCAGGCCGAAGGCGATCTGGCCGAAGGTCATAGTGATGGTACCGATCAGCAAGCCAATGATGAAGAAACAGCAGAATGCCAACAGGTCGGCAATCTGGCTATGTACCGAGATGAAACCAATCCGCTCGGCAAGCCCAAGAACACGACTTTTCTCGCCACTGACCTGAAGGATATCTCCTTTGCTCAACAGGATGTTGTGATCCATTGGCATTTCAATCTGGGCCCGGACTACGCGGTTGAGGAAGCAACCGTACTCGGAGAGGTTTAGCTCCGATAGGCGCTTGCCTGCAATACTGTCGTTTTTCACCACGATTTCTTCTTCAACAATACGCAAGTCGAGTAAGTCACGGTCGAAGACTTCTTTGCCGTTACGGAAGCTGGGATCCAAACGAGCATGGCTATCTGGGTAACCCACCAGCGCGATCTCATCCCCTTCCTGCAAGATAGCGTCACCGTCAGGGTTAGCTAAGATGCCGTTTCGTCGTATACGCTCTATGTAGCAACCGGTTTGACGGTAAATACCTAGCTCGCGCAAGTTACGGCCATCAATCCAGTTGATCAGCTCTGGTCCAACCCGGTAGGCGCGGATAATTGGCAGGTAGACCTTGCGCTGCGCACTTTCACCGATACCGCGTTCACGGGCAATCTGCTGTGATGATTCGGCCAGATTCTGCTTTTGCAGCTTTGGCATCAGTTTGGCTAGCACAATGACACTGACCAAACCAACCAAATAAGACATGGCATAGCCGACACTGATACTGTCGATGATCTGCTGAATATTGTTAGGGTCGGAGATGTTGGACAACCCGCTGGCCAAGGCATCTTTTGCCCCAACCAATATAGGTGTTGCTGTCAGTGAACCCGCCATTAAACCGGTACTTAGGCCCAGACCGAGTCCTAGGTAGTTACTCATGGTAACCGTAATAACAATCGCTGAAAGTATCACCACCAGCGCCAGCATTAAATAATGTTTACCATCACGGAAAAAGATACCGAAAAAGTTAGGCCCGGCTTCAATACCGACACAGAATATAAACAGCATAAAGCCGATATTTAGCGCTTCGGAATCAAAGGTAAAACCGGCGTTACCAAAAAGGAGGGCAGTAATGAGGACCCCGATAGAGTTCCCTAATTGCATATTCGCTATGCGAATTTTTCCGGCCGATAGGCCAACAGCAAGTACAACAAAGAGCAACAGAATATCATTCTGATGGAGAAGGGCGGCAACGTCGATGTTCACTACAGTTTTTTCCGGGACGAGGGACTAGCAACAAAAGTGATGAAATTCTAGCTGATTTTAGGTTGCTGGCATACCGAAAATGATCGTTATTAACAGAAAAATCGCGAAATAATTTGCTGGTAAATAAAGCATAAGATAATTAAAAAGGCTGATATCTCAGCCTTTTTAAGAAAATGTTACCAAACCTGTTGCTTAGCGCTTACTGGAACAAATTTAGGTTTTCTTTCGCGTATGCTTCGAATTCAGTACAGCCACCGATGTGCTCTTGGTCAACGAAGATTTGAGGCACTGTTTCTACTGGCTTACCAACGGTTTTTTCTAGATCAGCTTTGCTGATGCCTTCAGCGTGGATATCAACGTAACGGTAGTTAAAACCTTCGCGTTCTTCTTTCAGCTTATCAGCCAGATCTTTTGCACGAACACAGAATGGGCAACCAGGGCGGCCAAAAATAACAACGAACATAACGTCTCTCCTTAAATTTGATGGAGTTACTATAACGTGACTGGCTGGGATGAGAAAGAGGGATTTATCTCTTGCTGTCATAGACAAAACCGATTGAAGAGAAATGCACTGGTAGTAGCGGGGCGCTCAGTCTAAAACGGGACCATTTTGCAGCTTGGGATGAAATGTGACAGCTAGCAGGTTATGGTCACGATACTGATATTCAATGGTAAAAAGTTGCTCAGAATCAAAAACAGGAATATGCATAGGGGCACACTCGATAATAATTAAATAAAAATATGTAATGGAGTGCCTATGTTTCAGTTTATGACGGCCACCCGGATTATATTCGGAGAAGGTGCACTGAATAACTCGCTGTCGACTTTAAATCAGTTCGGCTACAGTGTACTGCTTGTGACGGGGCGGGACAGTGTCCGGGCTGAGTCATTGATCAGTTACTTCAAGCAACAGGGAATGCGCTATCAGCAAGTGGCGGTGCATGGTGAACCTTTGATTGCAATGGTGGAAGAGATGGCGGCGATGGGACGGAAATTTCGGCCCGATATGGTGTTGGCGATTGGTGGGGGCAGCGTACTTGATGCCGGTAAGGCGCTTGCCGCGTTAATTCCCAACCAAGGCAGTGTCTACGATTATGTTGAGGTTGTTGGACGTAATGTACCGCTGCAAGCTAAGCCCATTCCGTTTATTGCTGTACCTACAACGGCAGGTACAGGTTCGGAAGTCAGTAAGAGCGCGGTGCTCCGCTCGGCGCAGGAAAATGTCAAGGTGGGGCTGCGTAGCGCCGATATGCTTCCGGATTTGGCGATTGTTGATCCCACTTTGACATACGGCATGGATCCGATCATGTCAGGGTGTTGCGGAATGGATGCCTTTACCCACTTGATGGAATCCTATGTTTGCGGTGATCCCAACCCGTTAACCGATATGGTGTGTGAAGAAGGATTAAGGCGCTTGTCAGGTGCTATTCTGGCAGCCTGTGAAGATGACGATCCCCGTGCCCGTTCCGATATGGCCTTTGCAGCTATGCTGGGAGGGATGGCGCTAGCAAATGCCAAACTGGGCGCTGCCCATGGCTTAGCCTCTTCATTGGGGGGCCGGCTCCAAGCGCCACATGGCTTGATCACCGCTCAATTGGCACCTTATGTCATGCAGGAAAATGTCTTGGCTGCGCGTGAGGCTGGCAGGGCCGATGTTCTTAACCGCTATCGCCAGCTGGCTTGTATCCTGACTGGTAGAATGAATGCCGAAATCATTGATGGCATTAATTGGACGAGACGGACGCTCAAGCGATTGAATTTGCCCTCTGTGGTTGATTATGGCTTCTGCAATGTAATGTTTGATGAGGTAGCAGAAGATGCCTTGCTTTCCAATTCCATTAAGGGGAATCCATTGCCGCTTAATAAAGAGCGGTTATTGAGTATTCTCAATCAAATTTGTCAGTGTCAGGTGGCTGATACCACCTCGACAGACGACCTCTACAGTCAGGAAAATTAAATGGTTTATACCTGATGCTCTGAACCCTGCGACGTGAAGCATTTGGGTATAATAGTGGGTCAATACGGGGGGGGGTATGATAGAGTTTATCGTTCCCCGTAAGGCTCACTGTTATAAGGTTATATATGAACCAGACGATTGAAACTATTCTGCAGCACCGCTCTATTCGCAAGTTTACAGCCGAACCAATGAGTGAACAGCTGCGTAATACTATTTTGGATTGTGCTATTGCGGCGTCTTCATCAACGTTCATCCAATGCGTTAGCATTATCCGGGTCACAGAGCATGACAAGCGGGTATTGTTAGCGGAATATGCTGGCGGGCAGGAATATGTGGCCAGTGCGGCTGAGTTTTTTGTTTTTTGCGTTGATTTTAATCGTCATCAACAAATCTGCCCTGAAGCGAAACTAGGCTTCGCTGAGCAAACCTTAATTGGTGCTGTCGATGCGGCTTTGATGGCTCAAAACGGCCTCTTGGCGGCGGAGTCTCTGGGGTTGGGAGGCGTATATATTGGTGGTTTGAGAAATAATCCAGATAAAGTCGCTTCTTTGCTGTCTTTGCCTAAACATGTGCTGCCATTATTTGGCCTGTGCCTTGGTTATCCGGCACAATCGCCAGACGTTAAGCCTCGCCTTCCTCGCTCTCTTATCGTGCATGAAAATAGTTATGCTCCGTTAGATAGAGAGAAACTCGCCAGTTATGATCAACATATACGAGAATATTACCGAAACCGCACCGGCGGCAGTAAAAATATGTCTTGGAGCGAGCAAATTTCAGGGACACTGAATAAAGAAGCTCGCCCATTTATGAAGCAGTTTATTGAAGGGCAGGGTTTTAGTCTAAAGTAAAACTGTTCTTAAAATACTCGAAAAAATTGACCTTATGTCAAGTTTCATCTGAAAATCGACAAAATGATTCAATGAACTTTTTATAAAACTGTGAGTCGGATAGAATATCGATAGAAAAGACAATAATAACCAGCCTGAACATTTATCCAGTCTGGAAAAAGAATCGGAACACATATCTATGAAGTATGTTGGGAAAGTAGCCAGCATGGCATTATTGGCTGCTTTGCTCGCTGGTTGTGCAAGCACACCAGACAATGACAACAGATTATCAACGGAAGTGAATGTTGAAAGCGTACTTCAGTCTGCTGATAAAATTCACCGCCATTGGCGAAATACTCTCGTCGAAGCAGAGGGGTTAATGCCTTATGCGCCTGAACGATATGCCACAATGATAGAGAGTTGGCAGCGTGCCGATAACTTATTCAAAGAGATTCAATCTTCGCCAGAACTGGCCAATCAAAGTTATTCACTGTTCTCGTCAATGACATACCTTGAACGCTTTTATAATGAGATTGAGGCGGTAAAGAGCAACCATACCGAATTGGTAGATCTTAAAAAAATTGCCGATAAAGTCTTGGAACCGGCGATGACTCAATTAGCCTACCTGAATTCGATTGATGCGAATGCTCACTACCGCAGCGAGTTTGTCCGGCTCAACCGTTTTTACAGTAATTTATTTGCCTTTGTGGCCCGAGGTAATCTCAATCGGGCTCGCGAAGAGCAGACTGAATTTCTGTCACGCGCCCAGAGCTTGGAAGTGAGGGTGATAAAGCGCATCTATATCACTCCGCAAGAAGAAGCGCTGCGTCAGCTGCGCCGTGAAGATGTTCGCTATTATGCTCCGCTCAGCTATGCCAAGGTAGAAGAGGAAATTAAAGCCGGTAAGGATTTAATTGATAATTATCCCCGGGCCTTTGATGCCATCAATCAAGTCGTTTCTGCGATAGAGTTTGAACTTGCCCATGCCACGCATATCGCCGAAGAGGTTAAATACCTTCGTGATCGCAATCGTGATGAATATGAGGACTATATTCTTGCCATTGAAGGGAAATTGCTCAGCATTTCTAAAGCACTTAATGACTCTGACTTGCGTGATCACTCTTTAGTCGAACAAGCTCAGCGATTAAGTACGAATGCAGCAGATACGCGTAAGCAATATGAGCTGGTAAAACGTAAGACACAACCCAATCAGCAACAGCTTCAGCTTGACACCCTGAAGGGGTTAATTGAGAAGCAGAATCAACAAATCGCCAAGCTGCAAGCGCAGCTGTTGGCAACGGCGACAGTGCCAACGGTGTCGGTTCCGTCAAATGAGCAGCAAGCAACAACGCTGCAACACTCAGATATTGCTGAAGCGCTACCAACGCAGCTCAATGTTGACAAGCAAATCGTTGATACTGATGAGGTAGAGAATAATAGCAGTGCTGTTTCCGCGACAGTGAACGAAGAGGGCGAGGGTGAAGAGATTTAATTGCCTTTCATCTTTTATTTGAAAATGATTCGCCTGAAAAAGCAGCATTTATGCTGCTTTTTTTACGCCTATAGTTCAAACTTTTTCGAATTGGTGCTGTAATGCATAAATAGCGTGGTTCTATGACAAATTATGACAAGGTGTAATTTTTAGTATTGACTTAGTCTGTTGTTTTTAATGCGTTTTTTGGTTTGTGTATTTGTTTGTCACCCAATATTTAATTACATTCCCTAACATTTATCCGTGCTTGAAAACCAAAAAATGCTTTACATGGGGGTGGTAAATTACAACTTTTTTTGAGTTTGGTTAAGTTTTGTCCGGGTTGTGTCTTGATTTGCCCGTCTTCGTCCTTTAGAATTCGCCGCGCATTGATTGATGCATTCAAATTTTAATTTTTATCATTTTTGTTGAATCACTCCTATTTGAGGAAAACATGTCTACGAAACTAGCTAACCCAGCACCACTAGGTCTTATGGGCTTTGGTATGACTACCATCCTTCTAAACATCCACAATGCGGGCTTTTTCCCAATTGACTCGATGATCCTAGCTATGGGTATTTTTTACGGTGGCTTGAGCCAAGTTATCGTAGGCATGATGTGCTTCAAGCGTGGAGATACGTTTGGTACCACAGCATTCACTTCTTACGGTCTGTTCTGGCTGACACTGGTTGGTCTGATTGTTATGCCGTACATGGGGCTGCCTGCTAGCCCTGAGAGTTTCATGGGTTGGTACCTACTTCTATGGGGTATCTTCACTGGTTTCATGTTCATCGGTTCACTGTGCTACCCACGAGCTAAGCAATTTGTATTTGGTTCGCTAACCGTATTGTTCTTCCTATTAGCTGCACGTGATTTCACTGGCAGCACGCTAATCGGTACTATTGCGGGCTTTGAAGGTATCATCTGTGGTGCAAGTGCGATTTACTTCGCAATGGCGCAGGTACTGAACAACGAATATGGCCGTACTATCTTGCCTATTGGTGAGCTGAAAAAAGACAAAGCACTTAAAGCTGCTGCGTAATATTTAGCTAATCGCCGATTGTTAAAATTCTCGCTGAACCTACATCTTGAAGTAGCTTTGGTATATAACCCGCCTTTACGGCGGGTTTTTTATTTGTTGTTACTCAGCCAGAATATTGTTCAGTTTGGTATAAGCTTATTGCATCGCGTGTAGCTCATGAAAGGATTAGAATATGGCACAACGTTATGCAGCCTTGATGGGAGCACTGGTCGCAGATGCTGCCAGCATGGGTACCCATTGGATCTATTCACCGGAACGTATCCGCACCCTCCAGTCCTTACCGCACTTTCCTTTTATTGAACCCGATGCCCACCATTATGAAGGGGTAGATGGTTACTATGCCCATGATAAGCTCACCGCTGGCGAGCTGACGATTTACGGCGAGTGGCTGGCACTGTATATTCGCCTGCTCAGTGAGCCTGGTATTGAAACCCATCGTTTGCAGCAGGAAATTGTCGATTACTTCGGCCCTGGCGGGGAGTTTATTGGCTATGTCGATAGTCCGACCAAGGCTTTGTTACTGTCGCTGTTTTCCCTTCCACCGGAGGATTGGCCGGAAGACTCCGGGAGCGATGATGATCAGAACCCTGCGTTATGTGCGGTTCCCGTCTTGGTTGCCTTGAAGATGCCGTCTGAGAGGCTGGAAAGCGAAATAGACCGTATTGTCGGTGTCACCCATCAAAATGAACTGGCACTCGCCTGCGCCAAGGCATTTGCCAGCGCCCTCAATGAAGCATTACGCTCAAGGCGGATGGAGCCTGTACTTAATGTCCTGAAAGTAAAATGCCCAGAAGTGGTACAGGAAAAGATCGAGCAGGTACGGCTGCTCAACGGCGATGTGAACGATCTCTCGCACGTTTTGTCCATTGCCAACAGTGCTTGTCACCTTGCAGACAGTCTGCCAGTGGCTGCTTGGGTGTTGCAAAACAGTTCGAGTTATACCGAGGCGGTACTCAAAAATATTGCCGTCGGTGGTGATAGCTGTGGCCGCGGGATATTGGTCGGTGCTATAGCCGGAGCCTGCTATGGTTTTGGCGACAGTCAGGGGATCCCTATCTCATGGGTCACGACGTTGCAATGCGGCGAAGCATTGGCGGAAGATATTGAGCAGTTGCTCCACAATGCTGGTGGGGCGTTCTAGGCCGAGTCGTTCGATGAGCTATTCGGTTTTATACCAACCTCAGATACAAAAAAAGCTACCCACAGGGGTAGCTTTTCAATTTTTACAGTGAGTGGTGAAAATTAGCAAACAACCTTGATTGCTAGACCACCCTGAGACGTTTCACGGTATTTCGCGTTCATGTCTTTACCGGTTTCAAGCATCGTTTCGATAACTTTATCCAGTGATACGCGAGGCTCAGAAGAGCGGCGTAGTGCCATACGTGAAGCGTTGATCGCTTTAACGGCTGCGATACCGTTGCGCTCGATACATGGAACCTGAACCTGACCAGCAACAGGGTCACATGTTAGGCCAAGGTTATGTTCCATTGCGATTTCAGCTGCCATACAAACTTGCTCAGGGCTACCACCCATTAGCTCTGCAAGGCCAGCTGCGGCCATTGAGCAAGCTACACCCACTTCACCCTGACAGCCTACTTCAGCGCCAGAGATAGAAGCATTACGTTTGTATAGACCACCGATAGCACCGGATGCGGCAAAGTAGCGCGTGTACTCTTTCGGGCCAACAGCCTGGATGAATTTGTCGTAGTAAGCCAAAACTGCAGGGATGATACCGCACGCACCGTTTGTCGGTGCTGTTACTACGCGGCCACCTGCTGCGTTTTCTTCGTTAACCGCAAACGCATACATGTTAACCCAGTCAACAACTGTCATTGGATCGTTGCTTAGCTTTTCAGTTGTCATGAGCTGCTGACGTAGGGCGGCAGCACGGCGAGGTACACGTAGAGGGCCAGGCAGGATCCCTTCTTCACTCATACCGCGATCCATACACTCACGCATGGTACGCCAGATGTTGGCAAAGTAAGTGTTGATCTCGTCTTCGGCGTTCATTGCACGCTCGTTAGACATAACCATTGAGCTGACTGACAGGCCGTGTTCCTTACACTGGTTTACCAGCTCTTCGGCTGTAGTAAACATGTAAGGTACTTTTAACGATGATTCTGATGCTTTGCCGAAGTTTTCTTCGTCAACAATGAAACCACCACCGATAGAGTAATAAGTCTTGGTGTAGGCATTTTCTTCGCCGATGAAGGCGTTGATAGTCATGCCATTTTCGTGAAGAGGAAGATTGGTAGTATGGAAATTCATCCCGCCTTCACGCGGGAAGTCTACCGTGTGGCAGTGCATGCCAACAGGAAGACGCTCTGTTTCTTCAACGCGCGCGATAAAGCCAGGGATGCTGTCGATGTCAACATGTTCAGGGCTGTTACCAGCCAGACCCATAATGATTGCGATATCAGTGTGGTGACCTTTACCGGTAAGAGAAAGCGAACCGTAAACATCCACGGTAATTTTAGTCACGTCACGAAGTTTGCCCATGGTACGCAGGTCATCGATAAACTCTTTGCCTGCTTTCATTGGGCCGACAGTGTGTGAACTGGAAGGACCCACACCGATTTTGTAGATATCAAAAACACTGATCATTGCTAATACCTCAGTCAGGGTAGCTATCTAGTTACCGTTAGACTGTAATAGTTTTTATCATTCCCGCCCCTTCCTTGGCGAGATAATTAAAACAAAAGAGCAGGGGCTAATGCGTCCTGCTCTTTAGTGCCTCTATTGTACGGAATCTGAGTCAGAAGACTATGCGTTGTAGCACATTTTCTTACTAATTCAATTCATACTGGTTAATTATCATTAAGTTGATGATAATTAACCTTACAGTGCACCGTAGATTACAGAAGTAATCGCCGCAATACCACATAGTGCTGTGAAAACCTGAGCAGGAACAGAAGTCTTGTACTTAGCCATTGCTGGTACTTTCTGCATTGCAAAGATTGGCATTAGGAACAAGATGCCCGCAATCATTGGTGCGCCCATTGTTTCGATCATGCCCAAGATGCTTGGGTTAACGACTGCAACAACCCAAGTTGTTACTACGATGAAGCCTAGAGATATTTTCTCGATCTTGCTCTTTGGCATTTTAGAGCTTGATTTAACCAGACCAACTAGACCTTCGTGAGCACCTAGGAAGTGGCCGAAGTAGCTAGAAGTAATCGCAGCGAAAGCAACCATTGGGCCCATTAGGGAAATCATTGGAGACTCGTGGATGTTTGCTAGGTATGACAGTACTGAGATGTTTTGTGCTTGTGCGTCAGCTAGCTGCTCTGGAGATAGAGATAGCACAACAGAGAATACGAAGAACATCACGAAGCCCATCAGCATCATTGCTGCGCCACCAGTGATCATGTCTGTTTTCTGAACGGCGTTGTCACCGTATACGCGACGTTGCTCTTTAGAGAACTGAGAGATGATTGGGCTGTGGTTGAACGAGAATACGATGATTGGGATGGCTAGCCAGATGATTGAAGGCATTGCGCTCCAGTCTGGGCTAACAGAAACCATTGAAGAGTTCCAATCAGGGATTAGGTATACAGATAGCGCTAGTAGAACAAGTACTAGTGGGTAAACCATCGCTGAAGTTGCTTTCAGCATTAGTTCTTTACCAAATACAACACCCGCAGTCATTGCCATGATCAAGCCACCAGACAGGATCCAGCGTGGTAGAGATTCCATTTCTAGTTGGTTAACCATGAAAGAGTCAACAGTATTGGTAATACCAACACCGTAGATAAGAACGATTGGGTAGATGGCGAAGAAGTAAGCAAAAGTGATGATGTTAGCGCCAGCTTTACCGAAGTGTTCTTCAACAGTATCAGTGATATCAGCTTCAGGGTTTTTCGCAGAAAGAACGAAACGCGCCAAGCTCTTGTGAGCAAACCATGTCATTGGCAGAGCAAGCAGAGCAAGAATAACAAGAGGCCAGAAACCACCCGCACCTGCTTTGATAGGCAGGAACAGTACACCCGCGCCAACAGCAGTACCGAAAAGTGATAGCGCCCATGTTACGTCTTGATACGTCCATCCTGCTTTTGCAGCAGTAGTCGCTGCGGTGCTTGTAGATGTTTGCATGATTATATATCCAAAGTTAATTACGGAACGGAAATTAGGAACGGAGCGCATTTTCGTGATTTATTGCAGGAAAACTTTGATCGAGATCTCGTTCTGTAACGGGGCTAAATTGCAATACAATTTAGTGTGACTTGGGTCACATTGAGTGGCGGGGTAAAATTAGGGCGATTAACGTGTCAGATTAGATTTTCTCATACCAAAGCTGATCTGACAGTACTTTGAGCATTTGGGCTGTAGCCCCCCAGATTGAATACTTGCTGAATGGAATTGAATAAATATTGTGATTATTGCCTCTGAAAGTAACTTTTTGTATCCGTATATTCATCGGGTTTAATACGTGCTCAATAGGTGCTTCGAACAACTCATCAACCTCGTTAGGATCCAGCTGTGGCCTGTAATCTGGTGAAATCACCGATAAGTATGGTGTGACGATATAACCGCTGATTGTTGGTAAGCTTGGTAGCTGTCCAATAATACTGTCACGGTTGCATAAAATGCCAATCTCTTCTTCTGTTTCCCGTAACGCAGTATCAATTAAATCAATATCTTGTGGCTCATATCTACCGCCAGGAAATGAAACTTGTCCCGGGTGGTGTTTTAGGTGGTCAGCCCTACGGGTGAAAATCATACTGAAAGAGCCGTGGCGGGGAACCAGAGGGATCAAAACAGCAGCAGGTTTTAACGGACGGTTTTCAAGGTTGTACTGGCGAACACGAAGCGTGTGGCTTTTATCGTAGTTGGCTTGCGGGGCCAATAAGAAGCGGGTGATGATCTGTTGTTGAAAATTCATAAACCTTCCGTGGTGTCGCTATTACGGCATACTAATAACTATAGATGTTGCAACAGCCACTTAGCGAATTTCTTTTGACTCATTGTTGTTTCAGCGCTGCGGATCCATGCAGCTTTGGATAAGCAAGACTATAGATAAAAATGTGCAAATACAAACAAACCCACCGATAACCAAAACGAAAAGACCAAGACAAACACAGTGTTTTTCTTGGTCTTTATTTTGTTCTTAGTCGGTGTTTTTTGCTCAGACTAGTTTTCGAGTACAGGCAGGATGCGGCTCAGTTTGTCGAGTGTTTCCTGGTACTCGCTATCGACCTGGCTGTCGGCAACAATGCCACCACCAGCCCAGACATGGAGTAACTGGTCATTAGCAACCAAGGTGCGGATTGTGATGCTGGTATCCATCTGTCCGCAACGGCTGATATAGCCAATACTGCCACAGTAAGCACTTCGACGATTTGGTTCTAGCTCTTCAATGATCTCCATGGCCCTGACTTTCGGTGCCCCGGTAATCGAACCTCCTGGGAAGCAGGCTCGCAGCAGATCGGTAGCTGTATATTGCTGATCAAGCTTGCCAGTCACCGTGCTTACCAAGTGGTGAACAGCAGGAAAGCTTTCGATATCGAAGAGTGACGGGACTTTCACTGAGCCTGGTTTGGCAACACGGCCGATATCGTTTCGCAGCAAATCGACGATCATCAGGTTTTCAGAGCGATCTTTTTCCGCAGAGCGTAGGTCGTCTGCCAAAGCTTCATCAACAGATGGGTCTGTGTTCCGTGGTCGGGTTCCTTTGATCGGCTTGGTTTCAATATAACCATCTCGATGCTGAAGGAATCTTTCCGGTGATACAGAAAGGATGGCGCTGTCACTGGTGCGGAGAAAACCTGAAAAAGGTGCTCCGTTGCGCTCTTCCAGTAACCGATACGCCTGCCATTCATCACCCTGATAACTGGCGGAAAAGCGCTGGGTTAAATTGATTTGGTAACAATCCCCTGACAGCAAATACTGCTGGATACGGTCGAATTTGTTGCAATATTCGTCTTTATCCATGTTGGCTTGCCATGGCGATGTTAATGCAAAAGCAGCAGGCTGTTGCGAATTCGTCGCAGCGGTTGTTTGCTCTACAGATAAGCGGTGCTGTTGCAGCCATTGCATGCGATCACTGCCTTCCGGACAGACGAGGTAAAGCTGCTCGGTTTGATGATCGGCAATAAGCGCCCAGTCGTAAATGCCCACAGCCATGTCAGCGGTGGCAATATCATGCTGGGCTGTGGTTGCTATTTTTTCGACCCGCCGTCCTAAATCATAGCTGAACAAGCCAATGGCACCGCCGATAAAAGGGACATCTTTCAAAGGGGTTGTCGATGGAGCTAACTGTGATTGTATCGCTTGGATTAGAGTGAATGGGTCGTCGTTGCTCGTTTTTTCATCACCATTTGAAAAAGTAATACGGGTTGTTTCACCATATGTCTCTAAAGTGGCCAAAGGATCAGCAACTAATATGTCGAATCGATTATCAGGATGATCCGAAGCTGCTGAGCGTAATATCATAGCCCACGGCAGTCCCGCAAACGATTCAAACCACGTTAGCGAGGCGTCTTTGTGGTACTCGAGTTGTTCAATACTCAGTTCTGGATGTGATTTACAAATCATTTTCTTTTTTGTGACAGGTGTACGTCTGGCGCATGGCGCGAAATTATTCGCAAGAGTATCATAAACACAGAATTTAATCCGACGCCCAAGGACGTCCTGAAAGCATTATTTTTAGTGAGTAGCACTTAAATAAGCTGAATGGAGAAATGCCATGAGGATCATGGCCGTGTGGTTGCATTTCATTACTGAGAATGTGAATCACAACCTACACTGGAAGCAGAAAATCGGGCGCCAGGGAATGATAAAAAATCAACGAGGGCAGATATGACCGTCATCCATAAACAAGATGTAATTAGTAGTGTGGCCGATGCGCTGCAGTACATTTCTTACTACCATCCGCTCGACTTTGTTCAAGCTTTGGAAAAAGCTTATAACAAAGAGCAGAGCCAAGCTGCGAAAGATGCGATTGCTCAGATCCTTATCAACTCGCGTATGTCAGCTGAAGGTCGCCGACCAATCTGTCAAGATACCGGTATTGTGACCTGCTTCGTTAAAATTGGTATGAATGTACAATGGGATAGCGATCTAACTGTACAAGAAATGATTGATGAAGGTGTACGCCAAGCGTATACCAATCCGGAAAATCCGCTACGAGCCTCTGTCGTAGCCGATCCAGCCGGTAGCCGAAAAAACACCAAAGACAATGCGCCTGCTGTTGTGCATATTGATATGGTTCCGGGCGACAAAGTTGAAATTCAAGTCGCGGCCAAAGGGGGCGGCTCTGAAAACAAAACCAAGATGGTGATGTTAAACCCGTCAGATGATGTGGCTGAGTGGGTTGAAAAAACAGTTCCTCTAATGGGAGCTGGTTGGTGTCCTCCGGGTATGCTGGGTATTGGTATCGGTGGTACTGCTGAGAAAGCAGCGGTATTGGCGAAAGAATCCCTAATGGAGTCAATCGATATCCACGAACTGCAAGAGCGTGGTGCGCATAATGCAGAGGAAGAGCTGCGTCTGGATATTTACAACCGAGTGAATAAGCTGGGTATTGGTGCACAGGGCCTTGGCGGTCTAACAACTGTGTTGGATGTCAAAATCAAAACAGCGCCAACACATGCAGCCTCTAAACCTGTTTGTATGATCCCTAACTGTGCGGCGACTCGCCATGTACACTTCACGTTAGATGGAACGGGTCCTGCTGATTTGTCTCCACCTAAGCTGGAAGATTGGCCTGAAGTGACATGGGAAGTCGGTGACAACGTTCGCCGTGTTAACCTTGATGAAATTACTAAAGCAGACGTGCAAGATTGGCGCTCTGGCGAGACCGTACTGCTATCAGGAAAAATCCTGACCGGCCGTGATGCGGCACACAAGCGCATCCAGGATATGTTGGCCAAGGGTGAAGATTTCCCGGTTGATTTCAACAATCGCTTTATCTACTACGTCGGTCCTGTTGATGCAGTTGGTGATGAGGTTGTCGGCCCTGCTGGTCCTACGACATCGACACGTATGGATAAGTTTACCGATATGATGCTTGAGCAAGCCGGTCTTACCGGCATGATCGGTAAAGCTGAGCGTGGTCCTGCTGCAATCGAATCGATCAAGAAGCACAAGGCGGTTTACCTGATGGCTGTTGGTGGTGCTGCTTACCTAGTGGCTAAAGCAATCAAACAGGCGCGCGTGGTCGCATTTGAAGATTTGGGTATGGAAGCGATTTACGAATTTGACGTCGTAGATATGCCTGTCACGGTTGCGGTTGATGCTGAAGGGGTAAATGCTCACCAAACTGGTCCAGATACCTGGAAAGTGAAAATTGCAGAGTTTGAAAGTTAATAGTTTAACCCTAGAAGGTTAGTACACGTATTTTCATCTATTTAATAAGGAGCCGAAAGGCTCCTTTTTTGTTATCCGTGTTATTGGTTCGTATGACGTCCACTATTGAGTCATACATGAATAGCTATACCAACAGACATAAATACTGTTCAACTACTTATCCAGATTGGTATTAAGCCTGCTTCAAAAAATCAACGAATCGTTTGTATTTAGATTTCTTAACCTGATTTTTTCTGACTTCTGCTGATTTCGTTTTTTGCCTCTCGTTGTCGTCTAACGCTCTGTTAGTTTCGTTGCTTTGTTTAATAAGCTGTTTTTTTGTTGTTTTTCTGATGTTTGTTTAATTTTTGTAGCGATATGTGGGCTATAGTATTAACAAGCATTTTGGTGTTATGTGGTAGCGCTTTGCGTGATTAGCATCATAAATAAATACAACAATAATGAAGAAATACAGAGGATTTTATGGGACGCGTGATGTGGGCCCCGGCCTTGCTAGCATTATTGGTACAAGGATGTGGGGACAAAGAAGTCGTCATTCCTGAACCCGACTCTAGGCCTGTCAAGCTTGAGGCTGTATCAGTAGGCAATACTGAAAGTTTTCGGACATTCCCCGCGGTTGTAGAAGCGGGAGATAAAGCCGTACTGGCTTTTCGAGTATCCGGACAATTAGACAAGGTCAACGGCAAGCCTGGTGATGTTGTCAAGCGGGGACAGGTCCTCGCTCATCTTAATACCGATGAACTAAGCCTTAAGCTTGAACAGGCAATGGCCGATTATGAATTGGCCTATGTACAATACAAACGAGACAAAGAGTTACTCAAAACCAATGTGGTATCGGAACTGGACTTCGACCGCTCGGAAGCTGAATTAAATCAGGCTAAGGCCGATTTAGACAAAGCCAAAGCCAATCTCAATTATGCTAGCTTGGTTGCGCCATATGATGGAACGTTGTCACTTTCTTTGGTGGAAAACTACGAATATATTACGGCTAAGCAACCAGTGATGCACATTCAAAGTGCCGGTTTGATTAACGTGACTTTCCAGTTACCGGATCAGTTGCTTGCCCGTTTCCAGCACCATTCTGACTTTGAGCGGGATCCCACCGTAACCTTCGATACTATTCCCGACCAGACTTTTTCGGCAGAGTTTAAGGAAATCGATACCGAAGCCGATGAGAAAACCTCAAGTTATAAAGTCACCCTATTTATGGAACGTCCACAAGGCTTCAACTTGCTACCCGGTATGGCTGGGCATGTACGTGTGATTATTCCGCTAAATGCCAGTGGTTCAATTCCTTCTCGAGCGATTTTGACCGAAGGCGAAAGCACGTTTGTTTGGCATGTTGATGACCAAGGGATTGTCTCTAAGGTGCCAGTCCAGCTTGATGATAGAAGAAGGGTTTTAAGTGGCTTGAACGACGGTGACTTGATTGCGACATCTGGCGTACAGGAGCTGCAAGAGGGACAAAAAGTGCGTAAGTGGGTCAAGGAGCGGGGACTGTAGGATGAAGATGTTAACGCTAATACCTTTAGTGCTGGGAGTGACACTCGTTACTGGTTGTGAAAAGGCAGCCGTAGAGCCTCGCACCGTTGTTGCACCCGTAGCCATTGCTGAAGTGCACATGGCGCAGTCGGCGCCTCAGTTGATCTTTCCGGCAGTAGCGGCAGCAGCAGATAAATCGAGCTTGTCATTTAGGGTACAAGGCGAAGTGAGCTTTATCGGGGTACGCCCCGGCGATCAGGTTAAAAAAGGCCAGTTATTGGCCCGCATTGACCCGACAGATTACAAGCTAGAAGTAGATGATGCCCAAGCCAAGTTCAATGTGTCTGATAGCCAATACCGTCGTTCGGCCAAACTGGTCAAGCAAGGCTTTTTGCCGCAATCGCAATTTGATGAGTTAAAAGCACAGCGCCGGATCGCCAAAGCCAATTTGGATTATGCCAAGCTCAACCTCGGTTTTACTGAACTTAAAGCGCCTTTTTCAGGAGTGATCTCACGGGTGCCCGTTGAACAGTTTGAGAGTGTACAGATAGGCCAGTTAGTGATGAACCTGCACCTTGCTGACAAGGTCGATATCATCATTCAGGCACCAGATCTGATTTATTCGCAAAGCACGGCGGTGGAAGTTCAGGAGTCTCAACCGGGAGCGACAATCTTGCTTGAAGATGGCTCTGAATTTAAAGCCTATTTGAAAGAGTTCACCACCGAGCCTGATCCTGATTTGGGCTCATTCCTTGTTACGTTATCTATGCCGATGCCTAAAGATCGCTTTATTCTTGATGGAATGGCTGTTGAGGTGAAAGCGGATGCCCAAAAGTTAAAAGTTTACCCTAAGGGAGAAGCGGTCATACCGCTTGAAGCCATCTTTAATGAGGATGGTGATGATTTGGCGATGGACAATAAATTCGTCTGGGTTGTTAACGACGATAACACAGTGACCAAACGCAAAGTTGTTACTGATAAGGTGGTGCCAGAAGGTGTTCGCCTGTTGGAGGGACTAGAGACAGGCGAGCATATTGTTGTCGAAGGGGCAAACAGATTACGTGAAGGCCAGTCGGTCACCATAGTAGACAAGGAGGCAGGCTGATTATGAAACAGGATATTGCAGCTTATTTTATTCGCAACAAAGTGATCAGCTGGATGCTGACACTGATTTTCCTGATTGGCGGGACCATGGCCTTCTTCGGGCTGGGGCGTTTGGAAGACCCGGCATTTACGATTAAAGATGCTATGGTGATCACAGCTTACCCAGGGGCGACACCTCTGCAGGTTGAAGAAGAGGTGACTTATCCGATAGAAAAGGAGATCCAGCAGCTGATCTATGTTGATGAAGTCAATTCGGTTTCCAGCCGCGGGCTTTCTCAAATCACCGTCACCATGAAAAACAATTATGGACCGGATGATCTTCCGCAAATCTGGGATGAAATGCGGCGTAAGGTCAACGATCTCAAGCCTTCATTGCCGCCGGGCGTGCAAGAGCCCTCGGTGGTGGATGATTTTGGCGATGTGTTCGGTATGCTGCTGGCCGTTACAGGTCAGGGCTACAGTTACAAAGAGCTGAGCGATTATGTTGATTATCTGCGTCGTGAAGTTGAACTGGTGGATGGTGTCGGTAAGGTATCGGTTACCGGTACCCAGCAAGAACAGGTGTTCATTGAAATATCGATGCAGCGCTTGAGTAGTTTGGGGATTTCGCCGCAAACAATCTACAGCACGCTCGAGACCCAGAACCTTGTCACCAGTGCAGGGGCGGTGCGTATCGGGTCTGAATATATCCGCGTCCATCCAACCGGTGAGTTTCAGAATGTCGATGAACTGGGTGATTTGATCATTACAGATAGCGGCGCCGAAGGATTGATTTACCTTAAAGATGTCGCCGAAATAAAGCGGGATTTCCAAGATGTCCCGAGTAACTTGATCAATTATAACGGGCGGCAGGCACTCCATGTTGGGATTTCCGCTGTTGAAGGGGTCAATGTTGTTGAAGTCGGAAAACGGGTTGAACAACGGCTACGTGAACTCAAAGAGCAGCAGCCCGTCGGTATCGATATCGGGGTGGTGTACAGTCAACCGACAGAGGTCGACAAATCGGTCAGCGGCTTCGTCATCAGCCTAGGTCAAGCCGTTGCGATTGTAATCATTGTCTTGTTGTTCTTTATGGGGTTGCGTTCTGGCCTGTTGATTGGCTTGATCTTGTTGCTGACCGTGTTAGGCACATTTGTCTTTATGAGTTGGCTGGCGATCGATTTGCAGCGGATCTCATTGGGGGCACTGGTTATTGCGCTGGGTATGCTGGTGGATAATGCGATAGTGGTGGTCGAAGGGGTGCTGATCGGCATGCAGAAGGGGCGAACCCGGATGCAGGCGGCTTCAGATATAGTGACCCAAACCAAATGGCCGCTGCTTGGCGCGACGGTGATTGCCGTGATGGCGTTTGCACCGATTGGCTTATCTCAGGATTCAACCGGTGAGTACTGTCGAACGTTGTTTACCGTCTTGCTGGTTTCACTCATGCTGAGCTGGTTTACGGCAATCTCACTGACGCCGTTTTTCAGTGACCTGTTCTTCAAAAGTGTTAAGACCGGTAATGATGACCCTGATGCCGACCCTTACGCCGGCAAGCTTTTTGTTTGGTATAAGACCTTCCTTGAGTTCTGTATGCGCCGGGCGTGGATGACCGTGATAGTACTGATTGCCATGCTAGGGGCGAGTTTGTATGGCTTTACCTTGCTTAAGCAGTCTTTTTTCCCGTCATCGACGACACCTATGTTTATGGTGGATGTTTGGTTACCGGAAGGCACTGACATCCGTGCTACCAATGCGACGTTGAAAGAGCTGGAAGGTTTTGTGGCGCAGGATGAGCGGGTCGATTACGTCAGTACCAGTGCTGGTAAGGGCTCACAGCGTTTCATGCTGACTTATACGCCAGAGAAGAGCTATTCTTCTTATGGTGAGCTGGTTATTCGGGTTAAGAGCTTCGAAGATGTGTTGCCGGTAATGGCGACTATCGGGGAGACGCTGGATACGAAACATCCTGAGCTTGAATATAAGCTCAAGCAGATCATGCTGGGCCCATCATCCGGTTCGAAAATCGAGGCACGCTTGGTTGGACCTGATCCTACCGTACTACGGACCCTTGCCAAACAGGTTGTGGATATTCTCAATGCTGATCCTGGTGCATTTAATATCCGCCATGACTGGCGTGAGCGTAATAAGGTTATTGAACCTATCTTTAACGAAAGTCAGGCCCGTCGCTACGGGATCACCAAAAAAGATGTCGATGATTTGTTGCAGATGTCCTTCTCTGGTTTAACTGTCGGAATCTACCGAGACGGGACGAACTTGATGCCGATTGTCGCTCGTTTGCCTGACGAAGAGCGAGTGGATATCAGCACTATTGAAGGGATGAAGATTTGGAGCCCGGCAACGGAAGGATATATCCCTCTTCAGCAGGTGATTAATGGCACAAATGTGATTTGGGAAGACCCATTAATTGCACGAAAAGACCGTAAGCGAATGCTTACAGTGATGGCTGACCCTGATCCATTAGGTGACGAAACTGCTGCAACCGTGCAGGCTCGCATCCAGTCGAAGATTGAAGGGTTGGATTATCCTCCAGGTTATTCGTTGGAGTGGGGCGGTGAGTATGAGTCATCGGCTGATGCGAAAGCCTCTCTGTTCCAAACCATGCCAATGGGCTATTTGGTGATGTTCTTGATCACGATTTTCTTGTTCAACAAGGTCAAGGAAGCCCTGATTGTCTGGGCGACAGTACCGTTGGCAGTCATTGGGGTAACGACAGGCTTGCTGTTGCTCAATACACCATTTGGTTTTATGGCCTTGCTCGGTTTCCTCAGTTTATCAGGCATGTTGGTGAAAAACGGAATCGTCTTGTTGGATCAAATCGAAATCGAGATAGCCAGTGGTAAGGAAAAATACCGAGCGGTTGTAGATGCGGCTGTGAGTCGTGTCAGACCGGTGTGCATGGCGGCCATTACCACCGTTTTGGGTATGGTGCCATTGCTACCGGATGTGTTTTTCAAACCAATGGCGGTGACCATTATGTTCGGCTTGGGCTTTGCTACGGTACTGACGCTAATCGTGGTGCCTGTGCTTTATCGCCTGTTCCACCATTTGCCGTTGCCGGGTACCAGCCCTGCAGCGCCGGAGCCAGTACCTAGCTAAATCCAATTAGGATTTAGCTAGGTTGAATGAACAAAAGGGGCGCAATATGCGCCCCTTTGTTGTTTAGCAGATTGTTTGCTGAAGAGTCTTCGACAGCCTGCTTGTCTTATTTTGTCTGACTGCAGGTTAAGCCGTTACTGTCCACGTCATTTCTTCGCCAGCGCGAATCGGTACCACGACATCGTTACCAAAAGACATGGTCTCAGGTACAGCCCAGTTTTCTTTGGTCAGTGTGATGGTATCGGCGTTGCGAGGAAGACCATAGAAATCCGGACCGTTGAAGCTGGCAAATGCTTCCAGCTTGTCTAATGCGCCTGCTTGTTCGAAGACTTCGGTGTATAACTCGATGGCAGCATGCGCCGTGTAAGAGCCAGCACAGCCACAAGCCGATTCTTTGCGCTCTTGGGCGTGTGGTGCCGAGTCAGTACCTAGGAAGAACTTCGGGCTACCGCTAGTGGCTGCTTCTACCAGCGCCTGCTGATGGATATTGCGCTTAAGGATTGGTAGGCAGTAAAAGTGCGGGCGGATCCCGCCGACTAGCATATGGTTACGGTTGAACATCAGGTGGTGTGCCGTGATGGTGGCAGCCACATTAGGGCCTGCATTGTTAACAAACTCTACCGCATCTTTGGTGGTGATATGTTCAACCACGATTTTTAGGTTTGGCATCTGTTTAACGATAGGGCCCAGCACTGTATCGAGGAATTGCTTCTCGCGGTCGAAGATATCGACATCGTGAGTGGTTACTTCACCGTGGATCAGCAGAAGCATGCCTTCTTCCTGCATTGCTTCGAGCGTCGGTATTAATTTGTCGATGGATGTGACACCCGAATCGGAGTTAGTGGTTGCACCTGCAGGGTAAAGCTTGGCGGCATAGATATGTCCGGTTGCTTTGGCTTTGCGAATTTCGTCTGGCGTGGTGTTGTCGGTGAGGTAGAGGGTCATGAGAGGAGAGAAATTGCCTTGAGGCTTTTCGGCAAGGATACGATCTCGGTAAGCAAGAGCTGCTTCAGTATCGGTTACCGGCGGAACCAAGTTTGGCATGATGATGGCTCGACCCATATAGCGGCTGGTATCGCGAACAGTGTCATTAAGCACGTCGCCATCCCGCAAATGTAGGTGCCAGTCATCAGGACGTGTAATCGTAATAGTCGTCATTGTTGCTTCCCTCCCAAAAAAAATCGACCGATTCTAAAACCTCAGCTGGAGCTTGTAAAGCGGCATCTTCAAACTATTGAATTAATTGACGCAGAAAAGAGCAAACGATTGCTTACTATAGTTAATTCAACGGTTTTTTTTGACTATACAGATGAATCAAAAGCCAGCGGGATTGAACTGCCCCCCAATAGTTGGACAACCATTATTGGGGGCTTTTTATTGAGTTAAGAAGCAAATGCTAGAGCTTGAAACGGTGAACTAGGTCATTTTGCTGGTGAGCTAGGTGATCAAGCTTGCCACTGGCTTCAGCAACATCCTCCATGGAGCGGTAGTTTGAATCGGCTATATGGCTGATATCTTCCAATGAGCGGGCAATAGACCCTGTCGTACTGTGCTGCTCTTCAGCTGCTTGGGCGATTTGGGTGCTCATCTGGCTGATTTCGAGAATAATCGCTTGGATCTCTTCCATCGCGCTATTGGCATCTGACGCTTGGGTAATGCTGTTATCCATTTCACTGACACAGCTCTGCATGACTTCGACAGCTTGTCCCGAGCTGGACTGTAGACGCTGGATCATCTGCTCGATTTCTGATGTTGAGTCGGTTGTCCGCTTGGCCAGTACCCGCACCTCGTCAGCGACCACGGCAAAACCTCGACCTTGCTCACCAGCTCGTGCCGCTTCAATGGCGGCATTGAGTGCTAGCAGATTGGTTTGATCGGCGATATTACGGATCACATCGAGGATCGAGCCGATATTGCTGCTCATCACCTGTAGATCTGAGACGGCGTGAACCGATTTATCCAAACGCGTAGAGAGCTGGTGGGTTGTGTTGATATTGCGGCTCATGACTTCGCGGCCGGTGCTTGATGCTTTCTCAACCTCGTGGACGCGCTCCATGGTGATCTGCGCGCTGTGGGAAACGTCAGCGACAGACTGCTCCATCTCGGTCATCGCAGTGGCGACAGAGGCCGTCTGCTGGCGTTGCTCAAGCAGTCGATTCTTGGCCTTGGTGGTTGTAGATTGGTTTTCTTCAGCGACAGCCGTGAGATCACTGGAAGCCTGGCTGAGCTTGCCGAGGATCTCTTGCAGGTTGTCGGCAAGTGTATTGATGTAGTTACCCAGTTTGCTGAACTCAACGAATTGGTTCACTTGGCTGCGTTTGGTCATATCACCTTTTGCTAATGCTTCAAGGGTCGATAATGTTGCATTCAGCGGTTTGCGAACGCTTTGTGCGAGATACCATCCGATGAACAGGGCAAACAGGGTGGTACCAACCCCAAGTAAGGTCGCATTGCGGTAACCTTGACTGTAGGTCCTGTCTGCATTGGTGATAGCGGTATCCATTTGGGTACTCGCCTGAGCACTGAAACTACCAAGCAACTCCATCGCTTGGTCTATTTCATTCGCAAGGATGGCAATATTCTCATAGAGGCGGTTGCGTGCTTCGATATACTGGAAGTGTGTATCAAGCACACCGCCGGATTGGCCAATATCCTGGGTGTACTGAGTTATTGGCTTATCAAATATCGGTTTGAGCTCAGGCATCATTGCCAGCAGTGAGCGGTAGGCATTATTGAGGTGATTGATATTACGCCTGTTACTTTTCATCGCTTTATCAATGATATCTATATCTTCTGTTGCCAGTGCATCTGAAGTGACGACTTCGGTTTCCTGCAGTTTGACAAAATAGTTCTTGGCGATCATTTTGACCGAAATGCTTTCTTGATCGTCAACATAATCTTTCATCCTGCTATTGAGACTACCGTGCAGCTGCTGGAAGCGTCGGGCTGATTGCTGGCGCTCTGCTTGGGCAATCAGTTGGGTCCGGTAATTGTCCATCGCAGTATGAGCTTCGCGAAAGTAACGATTTTCCAGCGCGATAAGTGCTTCAAGCTGGCTGCTGAGAGCCATATTATCCTGCGCGGCACTTTCGAGCTGTTCAAAGGCATCGAGAAATTGTTGGTGAGCGTGGCCGAATTGGTTTGCATAAGTATCCATTCGCGCCAGATCTTGGCTGGTGAGATAATCCTTGTAGATTTTATCGGCAGCTAAAAGCCTGACACTGACTTGGTTTGACAATGATACCAAGGGTAAAGATTGGTTGGTGACGATTTGGAGTTGTTGATGGATCCGACTGGTGCCGTCGAGCATCATTACCAGTGTGGCAGCAAAAAGCATGACCATGACGGCGATACCGGTATACATACGTCGAATGACGGAGGTCTGTTTCGTTGTCTTCATAATATCCCTAAAAAAATACAAGCAAGCGACAGCCGATCTTACTTATGGCAATGTAATACGAAGTTAGAGTTATGGTTTTGGTCTTCGTACAAAATGTGACGCTTAAATTTTCGGAAGCAAAAAAGCAGCCTAAAATGCGTCAAAATTGACTCTGTTGAGTAATAAATCCTTGATATGGTTCTTGATGTTCGTGCCAAATAGTAAATGATTTCGCTTCTTACATTCTTTGACCGCTGCATCAAAAAATAACTTTGTTATCTAGCCTGTTGGTATTTGTTCAAGGCTACGTTCGATGGACGACGAAAGGTGTTTGGAGTAAGTGAATGTGACGGATAGAAAAAAATCACTGGAAAAAAGATTAAAAACAACGTTCAATATTGCTCTTGTTTATCTAGTCGAGCATACTGCAAGTGTAGATTCGATAACGATATATGGAGCAAGACATGGCTGAAGAGACCATTTTCAGTAAGATTATTCGCAAGGAAATCCCAGCTGATGTTGTGTATCAGGACGATTTAGTGACAGCTTTTCGCGATATTAACCCGCGTGCACCAAGCCACATACTGATCATCCCTAATAAATTGCTACCGACCGTCAATGATGTGGAAGCAGAAGACGAGTTGATGATGGGGCGCCTGTTTACCGTTGCCCGTAAATTGGCAGAGCAGGAAGGTATTGCTGAAGACGGTTACCGTTTGATCATGAACTGTAATCCACATGGCGGCCAAGAGGTTTACCATATTCATATGCACCTGTTGGGCGGTCGCCCGCTAGGGCCAATGCTTGTGGGTTAACACAAGACTTGGTTAGCCAGCGGGCTAACTGAGGACGCGTGAACTTCTGTTCCAAGTTGAAGTCTGAGTGCGTGTATTTATACCAACCCACATACATATTTGATCAGTCTTGCTGGTTAAAATCGCTGTTCTCTGCGTTAGATATTTTGTAATTAGAGCCACTAGTGACTGCAATATCTGCCTTGATAACAACGATTTTTCCAGTGCAAATACTTGATCAACGACTTATCCAGATTGGTATTACGGCGATTTTGCCGGTGGTAAGGGCACTCAGGCTTTTTATTAGGGTTAGTTATAAGATGTTGAAACATGCCGTTGTTGCGGTACTGTCTTTGGGGTTGGTCGCTTGTGCGAACCTGTCGACCCAGAGCTTATTTAGTCATTATAGTGCGGCAAACAGCAAGACCCATCAGGCAATGCAGCAGGGCTTGTACCAGCAAGCGTTGGACGTATTGCCTGATGCGCCTGCAGGTGAAATCCTTGATGGAATGGAAAAAGGGCGGGTCGGTTTTGTCGCTGGCCAGTATCCGCAAAGCTATGGTGCACTTCAGTCTGCTGACAATGCGGTAAAAGAGCAGCAACGCCAGGCCAGTATCCAGATATCGGAAGGGTTCAATCAGGTTGGCTCGTTACTGACCAACGACAATATGATCACCTACCAGCCTGCGGACTATGAGCTGGGTTTTTTGCATTTATATTTGGCGCTTAATTACCTGCAACAACGTGATCTTGGTGGTGCTTTGGTCGAAGTACGACGGGCTAATCAGGTACAAGAAGCTGCCAAAAGACTGCGGGAAGCTGAACTCAACAAAGCAGCGAAAGAAGCACGCCGCAAAGGGATGGAGCAAAACCTTGGAGCCGTTTTGGCTCGGTACCCGGATGTTGGTAGTCAGTTAGGCAACATTCAGAACGGCTACTTGTTTTTTCTCTCAGGGGTGTTGTACGAAGCCGACGGTGATCTGAACAGTGCATACATCGACTATAAGCGGGCACTGGCCGTGGCACCAAACAACCCGTTTGTTGCCGAAACAGTACTGCGTTTGGCAACACGTATGCGTATGGATCAGGACCTACCATCTTTGCAAGCGCGATATGGCATATATCAAGCACCTTCTGCCAGTACTGGCAGGGTGGTCGTGTTTGACGAACAAGGTGTGGTATCGGCAAAAGACGGCTGGCGTTTGCCTATTTGGCTGACAGACAGCCGAGGTGATGGTGTCATTTACAATCTGGCGTTGCCTTATTATGGAAACCCGTCCAAAAAAGTTTATTCGCCATTGCAACTCAACGGCAAACCGCTGGTTGACAGCACCGTCGCCAATGTCGATGGGATGGCACGTTACAGCTTACAGGAAGATCTACCCGTGATTGTGCTCCGACAGGCTTTGCGAGTCGCAGCCAAGAACGAAGTGCGCAAAACTGCGGCGAGGAAAGGGGATGATATCGGCAACGTGTTGACCAATATTTTCAATACCCTAACTGAACAGCCAGATACTAGAAGTTGGCAAAGTTTGCCGGCCTCGGTAGCAATTGCTCAGCAAGATATCGCGGCAGGGCAGTATGCTCTTGCTTGGAATGGCCATCAGATAGATGTTGATGTAAAAGCAGGCAGAACAACCATGGTTTGGGTGTCACGCCAGGGAAATCAGCTGACCGGTTGGTCAGTCTTATTGGGGAATAACTAATGAGAATATTACTTGTATTAGGGATGGTTTTGGGCTTAGCCGCTTGTTCCACGACAACCTCCGGGATCAGCATTGAAAGCAGTAACCAAAGCGTGGTGATTGGCAACTCTCACTTGGCCAGTCGCCTATCGATTGAACAAGCCAGGATTTCTGACGTCAACGGACTGATGAAGGCAGGGGTGCCGGTGACCAGCCAGATTGATTCTGATCTCAACCTGCAATACCGCTTTTATTGGTATGACGCTCAGGGCCTTGAGGTTAGCGGTAGCGATACTCCATGGCGCCAGGTTGTGCTGCACGGTAAAGATACAATGACATTACAAGCGGTTGCCAGACATCCTCAGGCAACGCAATACCGGATTTATATCCGAAAAGCAGACTATTAATTTTGGGATTAGCACCGTAGTAAGTGCTGTTTGACTGATAAAGGTAAGACAATGAAAAAAAGCGTAATCGCATTAATGGGTGTGGCTGCACTGATGGGCGGCTGTGCCCAGAAGGTGAGCTATGGTGATGCTCAGCAGGCTGAAACAACCACTATTGAGTTTGGTTCGACAGATTTACAAAAGATTGCTGAAGAAATGACAGACAGCATGCTGACATCTGGCTCGGTTGCTTACATTACCGGTAATGGCCAGCGCCCAATCATTGTTGTTGATAGCATCAAGAATAAAACCAGCGAGCATATTGATACCGAGTCGGTAACCGACTCGGTCAGTACGCGTTTGCTAAACTCGGGTAAATTCCGTTTTGTGGACATGACTCGTGTCGAAGATGTACGCAAACAGCTTAACTTCCAGAATAACGATGAGCTGGTTAACCAGAGCACAGCTATTCAGTTTGGTAAAATGGTCGGTGCGGAATACATGCTTTACGGTAACCTGTCGAGCATTGTGAAGTCAGCGGGTAGTGACAAAGATGTTTACTACAAAATGACCATGCGCTTGATGGACTTGGAAACTGGCCTGATTGAATGGGCTGACGAAACCGAGATCCGTAAGCAGGAGTCGAAGAGCCTTCTGGGCTGGTAACATAGGCCTTCCGGTGACATGAGTATCGAAAACTTACAGGCTCTGCTTGGAGCTAGGATGCCGGAGTACCATTTAGACAGAGCCAAACCTCTCAGCGGCGGTCTCAGCAACCGCTGCTGGCAGGTCGTTATTACGCACTGTCAGACCGGGCGGTGCCAAACCCTTGTATGGCGGCCTTGCTCTGCGTCATCAAAGGCTTTTGGAGTATCACGCCAGCAAGAGCATGATGTACTCCAGGCCATTTCCCCTTATGGCAAACATGATATAGCACCGCGCCCCTTTGCCCTTCTCGCTGAGGGGCTATTCGTTGAGTGGGCCGACGGTCAAACCGCTACACCAGATCTCCCTGTTAAAACCGTCATGGACTTATTAGGGACTATACACCAACTTCCTTCTCCTTCGTGGCGGCTGGACTGTCAGCTCCGGGGTGCACATTATTGGCAGTATGTCGGTGGTGCAGTGGAGGAGTCTCAACTTTGCCGTATCCATGCTTATTTCCAATCTCTGCCTATTAAGACATGGTTTGCTGACACGTGCTGTCATCATGACTTGGGGTGGTATAACGTGATTGTTGCACCAAACGGTCAGCACCAAGTGATTGATTGGGAGTATGCGGCCGCAGGCGACCCGTCATTGGATTTAGCGCTGACTATTGCAGCCAATCAGCTTGAAATATCAGAGGCTATCTCTCGCTATTGTCAGTGTATGGGCATTACCGATGCTACCGAGCAGGCGCGGTGGTTGTCGGCCGTTACGTATTGGCAGCCATGGTGTGATTATTTGGCTATGCTATGGTTTTACGTTGGATCACAATATTTTTCTGACCAAGAGCAACCCGATGAAGGCTATCTTTCGCAAGCTCGATTATTACAAGAAAAGCTGTGGAACGATCTGCAATTATCTGATTAGTTGATACTTTTAACTTTCCTTCGTCTACAATCAGAAACGGTAAGTAATTTGTGTCCATAGGGCTTGTATACTGTAGTAATGATTCTATATGACGTTCAGCTGCGTCATTTCGCTAAGTGGGTACTAAGCATCAAGGTTCGATGAGGGGAATGTGATGAGTACGAAGATCCCAAAATGGGCAGCGTTCACCTTGAGTGTGGTAATGGTTGCGGGGTGTACCACTCGCTTGGCCTATAACAACCTCGATGTATGGTTAAGCTACCGTCTTTCTTCATATGTGACGCTTAATTCTTCCCAAGACTCGACATTTGACCGTGGATTGGATCGTGCTCTAGCACTCCACCGACGGCAGGAGCTACCCAAAATCCACCGTGCGATTGATCGTCTGCAGGCTGATCTGCTTTCTCCCATGACATACGGTCAGGTGCAGGAATACTACACAGTGTTTACCCAATTGGGGCAGGACTCGGCAGCAATTCTGGCCGAGCCTTTAGCGGATGTATTCTCCCAGTTTAGCAACACTCAAGTTGCGCAAGTTGAAGCGAGTTTGCGCCAGCGTTTTGCTAAATTTGATCAAGAACGCAGTAAATTAAGTGACTCTCAAAAATTAGCCAAACGCGTAGATCGGCTACAAGATTTTACCCAAGACTGGGTAGGATCACTGACTAGCAGGCAAAAAGAGTTACTGACAGAATTGGCAGGCTACCAATTGGAAATGGCGCCAATCTTTCGCTCAATGCGCAACGGCTATTTTGAACGTTGGCAGCAATTGATGAAAAACCGTACCCAACCTGAGTTCAAGATACAACTGACTAAGCTGGCACGAGACATGATGGCGCTGAACAGTCCACAGTATCAAAGTGAGATCCGCTTCTACCTCAATCGCCGCTTTGAGCTAATGCGACGCCTCAACCATACCATGTCGCCGTCACAGCAATCTTACCTGAACCGTAAGCTGGTCGACCTACGGAAGGATGTTGCATTGCTGATCAATCAATAACGGATATTTACTGTGAAAGTAGTGTCAACAAACCCTACAAAACGTGGTAGATTGATTTTACTGATAATCACAATAGGGAAGAATAATGATTATTTATCTGCATGGCTTTGACTCAACAAGCCCGGGGAACCATGAAAAGGTATTGCAGCTTCAATTCATTGATCCTGACGTACGTTTTGTGAATTACAGTACCCTGCACCCCAAGCATGATATGCAGCACTTACTCAAAGAAGTGCTCAAGCTAAAGGAAGAGTCTGCTGATAAGCAACCGCTGATTTGTGGCGTGGGACTTGGCGGATATTGGTCTGAGCGCGTTGGCTTTCTTTGTGGCATGAAGCAGGTTATTTTCAACCCAAACCTGTCCCCAGAACGCAATATGGAAGGTCGCATCGACCGCCCTGAAGAGTATGCTGATATTTCCACCAAGTGCGTAACAGATTTTCGTAGCAAAAACGCAGGTAACTGCCTGTGCATACTGTCCACAAATGATGAAGTCTTAGACAACAATCTCACTAAAGATGCGCTAGGTGACTTTTATCAGATTATTTGGGACGAGAACGAAACGCATAAATTCAAGAAAATTTCTCAGCACCTGCAAACAATAAAAGCATTCAAAGAAGCCTCCTAACTTCTATTTGTAAGCAGACGGTATGTGTCCGTCTGCTTTATGCCTGTCCTATCTATGTCAATTGTGGCATCTACTGCTCGCTTCTTTCGTCAACAAATTAGCATGGGTGTTATTTGCCGTGCCTCAGTACGCCATACTATGCTCTGGGGAGCATGGCGAACCCGATTGTGCTGCTAGTTTTGATCTTAATCAATTATTTCTTGCCTTGAAATAATATTTGCTTATAATGAAAATCTTAACTTTTTTTGAGATTAATCAAAAAAAGTTAAGATAACCAAATAAAGAAGGTGCAGTAAGCATCCTGAGTGTACCTGAACTTAAATTATTGATAGTAAAGAATTATACTGACTGGATTTAGTTCGGGTCAGCTTGAATTTGTAAGTTTTTAAATTTGTGAAAGGAAGTAGTGATGACACGTATTATTGTTGTCGGTGGTGGTGCTGGTGGTTTGGAGCTAGCAACTAAGCTGGGTCGTACCTTGGGCCGTAAAGGCCGTGCTAAAGTGACGTTGGTCGACCGTAAGGGGAGCCATTTGTGGAAACCACTGTTGCACGAAGTCGCAACAGGCTCTATGGACGCAGGTGTTGATGCGCTTAGCTATCGTGCACATGCGAAAAACCACTCGTTTGATTTCCAAATGGGTAGCCTGAAAGATATCGACCGTGAACGTAAAGTGATCACACTTGCTCCATTGCATGACAAACAAAATGAATTGCTGATGCCTGAGCGTGAGCTAGAGTACGATATCCTTGTGCTGGCTATCGGGTCTACTTCTAACGACTTCAATACTCCTGGCGTGCGTGAGAGCTGTATTTTCTTGGACAGTCCAGAGCAGGCGCACCGTTTCCGTACAAAAATGAACAACCAGTTCTTGAAACTGCATGCAAACAAAGAGCAAAAAACGGTTGATATCGCAATTGTCGGTGCCGGTGCAACCGGTGTTGAGCTCTCTGCTGAACTTCATAATGCAGTGCAAGAACTTAAAAACTATGGTTTTGGTGATCTGGACAGCTCACGCTTGAATGTTAACTTGGTTGAAGCTGGTGAGCGTATCTTGCCTGCACTACCACCGCGTATTTCTTCAGCTGCCCACAGTGAGCTAACCAAGCTTGGTGTAAATGTTCGTACTGCGACTATGGTAACCAAGGCTGATGAAACTGGCCTGACAACCAAAGATGGCGAGCATATCCCTGCCCAAATCATGGTATGGGCGGCAGGTATCAAGGCGCCTGATTTTATCAAGGATATCGCCGGTCTTGAGACTAACCGTATCAACCAGTTAGTGGTTAAGCCGACCCTGCAGACAACGCGCGATGACGATATCTACGTGATTGGTGATTTGGCTTCCTGTGCACAGGAAGACGGTAGCTTTGTCCCACCACGAGCTCAGGCCGCTCACCAGATGGCAAGCCGTTGTTTCTCTAACATTGTGGCAAAAATGACAGACCGTGAACAGAAGCCATATACCTACAGTGATCATGGCTCGTTGGTTTCGTTGAGCCGCTTCTCAACGGTTGGTAGCTTGATGGGGAACCTGACCAAAGGCTCGATGATGGTTGAGGGACGCATTGCTCGCGTGGTGTATATTTCCCTTTACCGCATGCACCAAATCGCGTTGCACGGTGTGGTGAAAACCAGCCTGATGATGCTGGTTGGTCGTATTAACAGGGTTCTTAGGCCTAACCTCAAATTGCATTAATCGATATAAAGTTACATTAATCGCAATTACATCAGAACCGGAGCGGCTGCTCCGGTGATGTTTTATACCTCATCAAATACACAGTCGCTTAATTGGGGACGATGATTATCGTCCATCCGTTACTTGAAGCTCTACCTTGGATGTAATTGCTTCTAATGATTCATAGTAATAACGTTCTAATGCGACTGGCGTTTCTAGGCCTGACATAATTGATTGATATCGAGATGCATCACCTTGTGCAGATTGAACAATCTCTTGGTACTTGGCTTTACTTTGTAGTTCTATTTGATTAATGGCGCTTCGTGCCGCGACTTGTGCTGTTTCCCTGTTTGCCAGGGCTTGTTCTATCCGCTGCATTTTTTCAGCGGGTGCGGCCTGGACTCTATCAAAAGCGCGTTTGGCAGAGCTAGGGGGCTCCAACCGGCGAATGGTAATCGAGTTAACTCGTAACCCCATCTTTAAGTCATCAGCCATAAATTGCACATTATCACGCAGTTCTGATTGCAACTGAGAGCGGCCCGTTGTCAACAAGGTTTCAAAATCTTGTTTGGTCGTGTAGTAGATAGTCTTTGACATGGTGACTTGCTTAAGCAAGTTCTCAACATCATCTGCAGCGTAATAAAAGAGTGCAGGCTCTGCGACGGTGTACTGTATTTCCAAGCGCATGTTGACTAAATCTCCCCCACGGGTGGTCAACTCCGATTGCAAATAGGCGGCTTGATACTCTCTAGAAAAGTCGATAACGAGTGATCGCAGTTCAGTCACCGAGATTAATTCAACGTCATCAATCGGGTAGGGTATACGGTAATGCATACCTGGCAATACATTGTCATTGATTACTTTTCCGAGACGTGTCACCACGCCTCGTTGTTCGGCATCAATCAAATAAAAACCGCTTAACAGATATATGACCGGAAAGGCGGTCGTTATAATCATCAACCAACGCCGAGCCGATTGAAATGTGTGAACGATATCATGACGCAGGTTCATCTGTACCTCCAGATGGGCGATTGAAGAGTGGTTCAAACATTTCCAGATCTGCAGGTAACACTATGCGGCTTCCTTCGCCAAACATAGATTGATAGGCTTCCATAGAGCGGATAAGTCGGTATAGTTCTGGATTACTCTCAAATACATCCGTAAATAATTCGGCCGCTTGCGATTCGGCTTCACCCAATAAATGCTGATCATCACGGTAGGCTTTCGCTCTCATCTCTCGTATTTCAAGCTCTGTTTCCGCCTGAATCTTCGAGGCGGTTTCCATTCCTTCTGCACGATATTGCCTTGCGAGACGATCCCATTCTGATGCCATACGCTCGTAGATAGCTTGCAAGTTTTGGATTGGATAACCGAACTGATAAGGCGCCACAGATACAACCTCAATGCCAAGTTCGCGCATTGCTTTGGTCGTGACGGATTCAGTGACACGCTCGAACAGTGCATCGATCTGGTTATCTGTTGCATCGGCACTGAATATGCCTGAGATTGGAACCGATGCTATCTCAGAGCCAATTTCACCATTGGCCAGTGTTTCTAAGCGCAGTTGTGCAACTTCAATACTACGAGCACTTGTTAGAAAATGAATGGGATCTTCGATACGCCAGACGAGATAAGCACCCATCACCACATTTCTACGGTCACGAGTACCGTATTCCGTCGATGGAAGTGACAATGTTTGTAATCGCTTATCAAGGCGTACTGTCGTTTCAATCGGATCAGGCCATTTTAAGGCGGGACCAGCGCTAGAGATAACCGAATTAGGCCGACCAAATTGACTAACGATGACTATCTCAGACTCTTTGACTTGAATGATGCTCGATATTACTGCGATGCCTGTCAGTAAAAATAGAATCGCAATAGTAAGGTACTTGTTCATGGTTATTCTGTTTCCGGTAATGACAATGGCGTACGTAAGTCCCACTTGTCGACATCTGGATGTAAGAGGGTGATAAAGGCGTCTTCAAAGCTATTCTCTAGCGTATCTGCAAGCAAGTTAAATGCGAAGGCATCAGGTTTAGCACGCTGGATGTCGCCGAGAGGCTTAAGTTTGGCAATCTCTCCATCTGCCTGATAAATCCTTTCAGCGGCAATGGCTTGGTTGCGCTTTTGTTGCAGAACGAGTTCAGATCGAGCAATCGGTATGTCGTGTAATCGCGAGGCAACGGCTTGGTTAACCATATCTCTGCTTTCATGAAATGCATTGTGAACATCTCTATACACATCGGCCAATCCTGCTGGGGGCTGTAAGCGATTGATGGTCACACTTATAATTTCAATGGGTAGCGCTAGGTTAGCTAGGTTCTGCTGAATTTTATTTGCGACTTTCGTGTTGAAATCAGAATAACGTTGACCAACGAAGTGTGATTGCCTTTCGATGGCTACTGACTGCCACAGTGCATTGCTCGCAGTCATTTTTATTAGTGACTCAACACCAGCCACATTTCGTTCTACGCTAATAACATCACTGATACGGTATTGCACTTCAACCTGTACGAACATCAGCGATTCGTCACCGGTTAATAGGTAATCGGTTCCATCGCTGCTATTGGCTTGGTTTTGAGTCTGTAGCCACAGGTTTTCACCAGGCGCTCGCGCTCCATTGCCTATGACCGAACCGACTTGAATCGATAGTACTGAGCCATCTTCCCATTTTTGTAATACACCTAGTGGGTATGGCAAATTATATTGCAGTCCCGGCTCTAGGTACTCATTGATTGGTTTTGATAAGAAATATGACACACCGGTCTCACCAAGGTTTACTAGGGAGAAGCCTGAACATAAATAAATACTGATACTTGTAATGTAAATATGTTTTGAGTGTTCTTGTATATGTTTTTTCGCTAATAAATATCTATTCTTTACTCTACGAAATTGCAGCCTGTATTTAGATCTTAAAGAATGAAACCTATGTAATCCCAATCCGAAAAAAGAATGTAACGATGAGTATAATAATTTCAATCCAGAAAGTGTTATTAGCAATAAAATAACAGAGGCAACGTATTTGTCTATGTTAAGGCTGACCATTTCACCGATTAAGGAAAGTAGCACTGCAACAGAGGTCAGTAAGTCCATATGACTGTGATGAGCATCGGCCTCTAGCGCTAAAGAGCCTGTTTGTTGTCCTACATACCACTTGAATTTTGATATTAATAATAAAGCAATAATAACGACGATGGTGCCAACTATACCAATAGCGGGATTAGTGATCTGTTCGCCTAAACCTGCTCTTAATTGTCCCCATAAATAAAAAGGTGCTGATAGCAATAATATTGCAACACCCATAGACAATAAAGATTCTAGCTTATCAGCTCGTTGATCTGCTCTATCACGGCACTTGGAGTGCAAGTAAGTCCGGTAGAGAAGCCCCGCCAGTAGTACAATAGAGACGAAAAGGTCACCTCCAGAATGTATTGCATCAGCCCATAATGCAGCACTCGTTGTGATCACCGCTAATCCTAAACGTAGGATTGTTAGGAATAGGTCTGTTCCAATAGCAATCAGCGAAGTTCGTATACGTCGGTCAAACATAATTAATTCAAATGAAATGTGAGAAGCGCATGTTAGTTATCTATTGTGAAGGAAATATTACGATTAATTAAGTTTTACTATATTTATCGACAATATTAATTGTGTCGGTAACTGTTTGTTGGTTTGATTTTATGCTCGTAATTATGCTCGTAATTATGCTCGTATTGTTTCGGCGGTTGTATATTTTTAACATCATAGATTTATCTGTATTATAAATGAAGTAAAACTGAAACTATTTTTGTATACGATTACATCCCGCAATATCACGCATAAGTTGTAATCATTTAGGGAATATAATGAAGTTTCAATTGTCAACCATCGCAGTATTAACTGTTGCGCTTCTTGCTGGGTGTAATTCTAGCTCTGACTCGTCAACCAATACCGTCATTCGTGATGGAGATCCTATCACTCCAGATATGAAAATTGGATTATTGGCTGATACCCAAGGATTCACATCCACTAATGGCCACGGTACTGCCATTGCCCAGCTGACAGAAGTTCTGCAATTATATAAGGATAATGGCGTTACTCATGTTATTGCGGTTGGTGACTTGACCGATTGGGGTTCAATAAATGAATATGAAGATTGGATACGATTAGCAAAGGATTCGGGAATGAAATTCCTATCTCTCGCAGGTAACCATGAGCAAAATGGTGGTAGTGCGGGGGATATGACGCCAAAAGAACGTTTTACGCACTACATGAAGCCATTTATTGATGATGTCGTAGCTGATGGCGGAACACTAGTGCATTACGATGATGAACAGCCGTATTACTCTTATGCAGCAACCTTCGGTAATGCCATGGTAATTAACCTATCTTGGGGTGATTTCACGGGCGCTTTTGAGTGGGTTAAAACTCAAATTGAGAATCGTCCGGAACATATTCAGCATGTGTTTGTCGGCTCTCATGAAACATTCCTTGGTGGCAACCGTGGAGGTATGGCATGGAGTGCGCTAAATGGTGGCGGTATCGCAGAGAACTTCGATAACTGGCGCCAGTTGTTTGCCCAGAACAACGTAACACTTGTGACCGGACATGACCATATTTACAGCCGTTCGGCTATTTGGACTGAAGGCGCGGCAGAGCAAGGACTTAACATCGGTCAGGGTGACTATTTCACGGAAATCGTCGCTGGTAGTGCATCTGATAAAGCTTATGTTTATGAAAAACAGCAAGAGCGTCTGCAAAGTACTATGATGGCCCGTAACCTATTGATTAATGGTTGGGGAATCGGCGGTGATATGAGAGATGACTGGGATGCTGATATCTTCGCTCAGGAAGGTTTGAAACCTACTCAGCAACAGGTTAACGCATCCTGGTTTACGATCACTAATGACGAACTAAGTTTTGAAGCTTATTACGATGATTTTGAACAGTCTCACACATGGCAAGATATGGGTGTGACGTGGAAAATGCTAGATCGCTTCACCGTGGGCGGTGAACGTTGTGAAAAACTGGTTCACCCTAGCCACATTGGAGAAACCGTAGCGGAGCAAGGGTACTATGACTTCCGCTACACGACTGAAGATTGCTGGTCACCAGAAGGCACTAAAGCCAGGCTCATTGATGGTAGTAATGAGGTCTATAGTCGCATTAACAGTATGCTCGCATACGCTCGTAATCAGTCTGGCAACAAGGGCGATACGTGGATAGAAAACTGGTATGACTGGATGGTTTATGATGCCGAAATCCCAATTGGAAGCAACAATAATTCAGGAAAGCACTACCAAGTTGATGTAACTAAGCCATTCAATACAGGCCATCCAAAATTTACAGAACTAATGACTACAGGCCAGGACTTGAATGATCTTTACATGATCTCTCAAACTCATGATATGAAAAAGCTAGTTCAGCTTAGCTGGTCGGCACAACAAACCAATACCGTGAGTGAAGTACTAACCATCAGTGGTATTCAGGGTCAAACAGGTAGCTTTGCTAACTCTTCTGGTTATGCACTAGATATTACTCAAGATCGTGCTCGTCACGGTACAACCGTTGTTGACGGTGGTGACCCACAATATATGGATGTGACCAATAAGCCATTACTTGATCCGACTTTGCTAAATGAAAAGTCACCTAATCGCACTAAGACAGGCCATGAGTGGGAACTTGACCATGATATGCGTAATGGTTTCCTACGCGCCGATGACTACGTGTTTGAATTCAGCATTCCTGCTGGTCTTGATGCACAAGATGTGACACTTGCGCATTTAAGCATTGATAACAAGTGGGTACCGTTACTTGATAGCGATCAGTGCTTGAGCAAAGAGAGTTACTCTTCAGAATTCTTGAGCGTCCTCCCTAACGACATCGCGAGTAACGGTTGTAGCCAAGATCTCGTTATGGGCTTAAAAGACAACACGTTCTGGGCGAAAGTCGATTTCGAAGGTAAGTTTGCGATCGTAAGTAAATAAGCATTGTTCTTTACCGAGTAGCCACCTGTGATGTGCTACTCGGCATTTCCGTATATTTGAAGATATAAGAGTTTTTTGATGAAAAATAAAGTAGCTTTGGCAGTTTCATTAGCTTTAGTTGGCACATTGGCTGGCTGTAACAGTTCAAGCAGTGATAGTGATGGTAGTTCTAACTTATCGGCACCATTTGATAAGCCTGTAGATTTAGTCATTGTTCCAGGTATGGAGTTGAGTGTCGAAAATTGTACGCCACGTGCAAAGTTTGAACACAGAGTATCCCTTGCCCACTCTGTTGCAAGCGAAATGGCTAACCCTGTATATTTTGTAACAGGAAAAGGCAATAACGAAACAAGTGTAAGCTGCTTTGATACCTCTGAAGCGGAAATTATGCAAGATTGGTTAATCACCAACTATAAAGTTTCACCTGACCGTATTGTTATGGATGCCGAGTCAATTTGGACTGCGGATAGAGCTGCCGCCGCGAAGCAGTTTGTAGATGAGAAAGAAAGTCTTGGTGCTGAATTTTCGTCTCTTCAGCTGGTTTCGAGCCATGCCCACCTTTATCGTGGACGCAATACCGGTGTTGACTCCTCTGCAATGCTTATTTTTAACAATGCATTTGGTCATGATGCGTTTAATTTTGAAAATAGCCATGCATCTAGTGCGTTTGGCGCCGATGAGGAGTGGAGTGATGAGTTCTCTACTAGTAATGGGTGGACTCCCACTAATACGAAATTTGTATTAGCTGATGTAACCAATAACGGTCTTGACGACTTAGTTGCTATCAGAGATAGTGAAATATTCGTTGCTCCCTCTGACGGAACTCAGTTTATGCAAGGTGAGGCATGGCTACAAAACCATTTACCTCCTCAGGCAGCAATGTGGTCTGATACGATGACCCGGCTACTTGGCGATGTAAATGGTAATGGGTTTGTCGATCTAGTATCCATAACGAATAGTGGCGTTTATGTCAACTTTGGCAATGGCCAGCACTTTGGTGATTTTTTTGCTCAATGGAGTGACGAGTTTAAAACATTAGGCTCTGAGCATACGCCACACACTGATGATGCGTGGGATGCCCGTAAACATCAATTCCAGTTAGTTGATATGAATAATAATGGCATGGCAGATCTCGTTGCTTTCGGTGATGACGGTGTTTACGTAGCCTATTCTGAAGAAGACAAGTTTTCTAGTATTATTAAAGTACATGATAACTTTGGTGCCGATCAGCCATACCACCCCGATTCTGATGTCACGTTTGATGAAGACCGAATTCAAGACGATCGCGTCATTAGGACAATTGTTGATGTTGATGGTGACGGGTATCCAGATATTGTGGTTCATGCTCAGTTCGATATGCTGGTTTCTCTTAACGATGGAAACGGTAACTTTGGTGAAGCTAAACCATGGCTGATCAACGATGATGGTGAAGGTCATATTACGGGAACAGAAGGACGTGATTTTATTCATGGTCCTAATGATATGTTCTTTTCAGATATCGTAGATATGACAGGTAACGGTCGTGGCGACATGCTTGGCATGCTTGAATATGGTATTTTTGTTGGAGACTCTACCGGCAGTCGTTTTGAAATGATTGATGTCAATAACTATTCTACTCGTGACCGGATCGCAGAAGTTGCTGATGAAAACAATCAGTTTGTAATGAGAGCTGATTGGAAAAAAAGCAGCCACTTCTGGTTGGTTGGTGATGTAACCGGTAATGGCTTGAATGATATCGTTGGTGTTGGTGAAGATTACACCTACGTTGCTCCTAACCTAGCACCATAATCTTTAGACTAAGCGATTAAGCTGGTAAGTGTAGTGATAACAACCCGTCAATACTGGCGGGTTGTTTCGTAAATGGTGAAGCTATTTCTGGAAGATAGCGGCTATCGTATCTCTTACAAGTAAACACTTCGTTAGTCAAAAAAACGCCAATCAGGCGTTTTTTATTTTTAATGCGGTGTTATACCAACCTATAAATATTTGAGAACTGCGATTAGTTGATTTTAAACAGCTCAACATCAAAAATCAGCACGGAGCCTGGTGGGATAGATCCAATAGCGCGGTTGCCATAGGCTAGGTCGGCCGGGACGAAGAAACGTGTCTTCTCACCCTCAACCATCAACTGCACACCTTCTGTCCAGCCCTTGATAACCTGATTTAGGCCAAACTGGATGGTTTCCCCACGCTCTACTGAGCTATCGAATACCGTGCCATTGAGCAGTGTGCCATGGTAATGGACGGTCACTTTATCACTTGCTTTAGGGTGTACCGAACCTGTTCCGTCTTGAAGAACTAAGTACTGTAGGCCTGATGCCGTTGTTTGTACTCCTTCCTTTTCCTTATTTTCGGCAAGGAACGTTTCACCAGCTGTGATGTTTTCGGCTGCAGCCTGCTTATTACCTTGCGAGCGTTGCATAAAGAAGATAACCAGCGCAATAAGGGCGATACCAAGAATAATTTTAAACACGTAAGTTCCTTATTTTGTAATATAAAGCTGAATATACTCGACGATAGTAGCAGAGCTGACCTACAGGTGAAAGGTAGGTTAACGGGTACTTAAGCTAAGGTTATAACTCGTTAGGCGTAGTCATAGTCTGGGCGGCGTGGAATTGGTAATGTCACTGGGGATCAGCGAAAACAGCAGACCATCGACGGGCCCGTCTTGGGTGACAATGCGGTTTCGTGCTGTGCATTCGAAATGGGCCTTAGTGGCAAGGGCGGTGCGCTGGCTAGCCAGGTTGCCGGGGTGGCTAACAATTTCAATGCGTGTCAGGCCGACGGTATCAAAAGCAAACTGAGCAATCGCCTGGCAAGCTTCTGTGGCATAGCCTTTTCGTTGTGCGCTGGAGCGGATCCAGTACCCCAATTCAGCCGAATTAGTGAGCTCGGATACATTGCTCAAGGATGTACTGCCAAGAAATATATCGGTAGTGCGCTCAAAGATGGCAAATTCATAGCTGATGTCATACACCCAGTTCTGCTGGCTGGCATGAATCCACTCATGGGCGTCGTGTTGGTTGTATTGAGGGTGGCACCAAGGCAGCCAAGGAGAAAGGCTTTGTTGTGAGCGGTGGATCGCATCGAGCAAATCCAATAGATCAACATTCTTATAGGGGCGAAGTAGCAAGCGTTCGCTTGTTAATTGGTAGTCTGCTTTCATCCTGTCAACAGTCTCCGTCGAAATACTTTCCTAGCATAAACCGGGGTAGAGTGAAAGTCGTGGGTGTTGTTGGAATTGGTGCTTAAAATGTGAAAAGGGCTGCGTTTACAGCCCTTTATCTAGATAGTGAGCGGGTTAACCGTCGATGCGACGGATTTGAATTACCATACCCATCAGTGGATGGTCAAGGTAGTGGGTTTCGCCACTGCGCATCTTACGCTGTTGCTGGAATGGGTAGGATTTGAGGAATTCTTCCACTTTCACCTGTTTTTTGACTTCCTGCAGATGGCCGATTTGGACGTTACCTTCCGGCTCTAATGCACTTTCCATTGGGTCAAGTGGCTCAGCTCCGATGATGACTTCGCGCCGGCTTGGTTCGCGCAGAGCAAAATTGGCTTCAGTAAACAAGAAGTGCTGAACATAGACACGCAATGTGCCGTCAAGCTCACGTAATGCACTTGCTTGCTCCTCGGCTTCATCAGACGCAGTATCCAGTGATTCTTCGGTAAACCCTTGGTCTGAAGGAATGTCCTTTTGCTCATCGGCTTGGGCTGACTTCAGTGTACCATCTGCTAAGAACTGAGCGGAAAAGTCTTTACCTGCAGTAAAGTGAATGCGCGGCGCTGCCGCACGGCTCAGATCACCCTGGCGCCAGCCAAAGTGGGCGAGAGGGGTGAAACCTGCATGTTGCTTTAGCTTGCTATACTGGCTATTGAGCTCGAACTGGGACGATGGCATCGGAGTGAGCCCTCGTGCTTGAAGGCGAGCGGTATCACCAAAGTCTATTGAACCTTTTAGGTTGACAGGCTTCGGGTTGTCCGGCCAAGATTCGCTCACTTGCTCTGGTGCGATGTTACGCTTGAACAAGATCACTTCAATATCGAACTGTCGCGCTGCAAGGCTTGGCCAGCTAATGGCGAACAGCAGCAAATAAATGAGATTTTTCAAGATAATACTCCGCACTTAAGTGCTATCTATTATAGAGCGTTTTCGGCCAACTTTGTTAGAAGACCGTCAACATACTTTATTCTGTCTTTTCTGTCACTCATCGGGGCCATGACTTTCAACTTGGTTGGCCCTTCCATCCGGAAATGTTGTGGCTGTGACTGAAGTAAACCGACGATGAGACTCGGGTCGATATTGGCATTCGGATTAAACTCGATAAATCCGCCTTTTTCACTCGCTTCAATCTTGCGTACACCAATATTTGCAGCTTTAAGCTTGATCTTATTGAGCACTAGCAAGTTACGTGTTGGATCTGGCAATAGTCCAAAGCGGTCGATGAGTTCAACTTTGAGCTCATCCAGTGCTTTTTCACTGTTTGCGCTGGCGATGCGTTTGTACAACGACAAGCGGGTATTGATATCCGGAATAAACTCTTCGGGTAGCAATGCCGGTAGGCGAAGTTCCACCTCGGTTTGCTGGCGTAGCAGGTCATCTAGCGAAGGCTCTTTACCTTCTTTCAGTGCTTCGACAGCTTGCTCGAGCATCTCCATGTACAAGGTGAAACCGACTGATTGGATTTGGCCACTTTGCTCGTCACCGAGTAGCTCACCAGCCCCTCGAATTTCAAGATCGTGCGTTGCAAGTGTAAAGCCTGCACCCAAATCTTCCAGTGAGGAAATGGCCTCAAGTCTCTTCACCGCATCTTTGGTCATTCGCTTAGGGTGCGGCGTCAGCATGTATGCGTAGGCTTGGTGGTGCGAACGTCCGACGCGACCTCGTAGCTGGTGAAGCTGGGCCAGACCAAGGTGATCTGCACGGTTGATAATGATGGTATTGGCAGTGGGAACGTCAATACCGGTTTCGATTATAGTGGTACATACCAACAGGTTAAAACGCTGGTGGTAGAAGTCACTCATGATTTTCTCAAGCTCACGTTCGCGCATCTGGCCATGAGCAAAGGTGACTCGTGCTTCTGGGATCAGCTTGGCGAGATCTTCTGCCATCTTCTCGATTGAGTCGACATCGTTATGCAGGAAGTAGATCTGACCGCCACGCATCACCTCGCGTAAAACAGCTTCTCTGACTAGGGCATCATCTGACTCGCGAACGAAGGTCTTGATGGCCAAACGGCGGGCCGGTGGCGTAGCAATGATCGAGAGATCGCGCATGCCGCTCATCGCCATATTCAGCGTGCGCGGTATTGGCGTTGCGGTCAGGGTCAGGATATCGACATCGGCACGGATCGCCTTGAGCTTTTCTTTCTGGCGAACCCCAAAGCGGTGCTCCTCATCGACAATCAATAAACCAAGATCATGGTACTTCACCGAGGCATTGAGCAGCTTGTGTGTCCCGATCAGGATATCGATTTTGCCTTCGGCCATGTCGGCCAAGATTTGTTTTTGCTCTTTGGCGGTTTTGAAGCGTGAAAGGACTTCAACCCTAACCGGGGTGTTGGCAAAACGGTCGCGGAAATTCTCAAAGTGTTGTTGAGCAAGCAGGGTCGTCGGCACCAGTACGGTGACCTGCTTGCTGTTATCGACGGCAACAAAGGCTGCGCGCATGGCGACTTCTGTTTTACCAAAGCCGACATCACCACAGACTAGGCGATCCATGGCTTTGGCTTGGCACATATCAGATAGGACAGCATTAATAGCCAGTGCCTGATCATGAGTTTCTTCGAACGGGAAACCGGTACTGAAGTCGGCATAGGCTTCGCGATCAAGTGTGAATTTGTGGCCCGGTTTCATTTCTCGCTTGGCGTAGACATCGAGCAGCTCGGCGGCAACATCACGGACTTTTTCAGCCGCCTTGTTTCGAGCTTTCACCCACGTTTCACCGCCTAGTTTGTGGATCGGAGCGGAATCTTCCGCACCGCCCGAGTAACGGCTGATCAAGTGCAGTGAGGCTACCGGGACGTAAAGCTTGGCACCACCTTGGTATTCCAAGGTGACGTATTCGGTTTTCATTCCGCCAGCTTCAAGTGTCTGCAAGCCCTGAAAGCGACCGATACCATGATCTAGGTGGACCACCGGCTGGTCGACCTTGAGTTCAGCAAGGTTGCGGATAATGGTATCGGCATTGACCGATTTTTTTTCATCCCGGCGACGGCGCTGAACCACGCGTTCACCCAGTAAGTCACTTTCACAAATCAGGGCGACTTCTGGCTGTTCGAGCAAAAAGCCTTGTTCAGCCGAGCCAATAACTAGGCTAAATTTGCCCGGTGTCGCCAAGGCTTCTGTCAGGGTCGGTGCTACTACCGGGCGCAGCTTGATTCGGGCTAGCAGGTCAAGCAATGCTTCGCGGCGGCCTTCAGAGGCGACCGAGAAGACAATTTTGCCCTGATAGCTTTCCGAATAACGTCGAAGTTCAGCCAATGGCTCTTTGAGCTGGTGGTTGATGGTTAGCTCAGGAACCGCTTTAACTGGCAGGTTGTAGCGGCCAGCTTTGTCGGGCTCGCTTTCTTGGCGGATACGCACTTGAGGCAGCGTTTTGAAATGAGTGAACATTTCCTCTTTGGTCAACCATAGCTCGTTAGGTTCGAGCAGTGGGCGAAGAGGATCGACTCTGCGCTGGTCGTAGCGGTACTCGGCATCGGTTAAAAATTGGTCAACGGCGGACTCAAGTGCCCCGATGGTGAGCAGCAGGCTATTTTGCGGCAAGTAATCGAAAAGTGTTTCGGTGTGCTCGAAGAACAAGGGTTGCCAATATTCGATACCGGCAGGCCAAGTACGCTTGCTGACCTGTTGGTAGATAGATTCTGGCTCACGGCGGGCCTCGAAGCGCTCACGCCAGCGCATACGAAAATTCTCGATGGCAATTTCATCGGTTGGGAATTCGTGGGCTGGCAATAGGCGGATTTGTTCAATCTCACCGGTAGAGCGCTGGTTTTCGGGGTCGAACTGGCGAATAGAATCGACTTCATCATCAAAGAAGTCAATGCGGTACGGTTGGTTACTGCCCATTGGGAACAGGTCAATCAGTGAACCACGACTGGCATATTCACCGTGTTCGATAACCTGATCAACGTGACGGTAACCTGAGGCTTCGAGTTGTAGGCGTAGTTTATCCAGCGATAATCTATCACCATTACGAACCATCAGCGCATGCTGGTGGATGAAAGCCCTTGGTGTCATGCGCTGCAGCAGGGTGCTGATTGGTACTAGCACCACCCCGTTAGCTTGCTGGGGGAGGTTATATAAGCGAGTCAGCCTATCTGAAATGATATCTTGGTGCGGCGAAAAGTTATCATACGGCAAGGTTTCCCAGTCTGGGAAGACACTGACTTCTAATGAGGTAAACTGACTGACTTCGGGTTGTAGGCGTAATGCGGTCTGGGTGTCTGGCACCACAGCCAAAATAGGGCCTTGATGATCGTGGGCTACTTCTGCAACAGAGAGCGCCAGCGCAGCACCGGATACATTACCGACGAATCGGCTGTCACCCGGCTTGGACGGTAATGGAAGAGAGAGAATAGACTGTGCTTTCATGGTTAACTTTTATTATCTGATCGCTGTTGGGCGCGTTGGCGCAGAATTTTTTGCTGGAAATACAGGGCGGCTCGGATCAGCAGATCCCTGTCATCTTCCATTAAGCGTACGTACTTCAAGGCAATTTCGTAGCTGCCGTCTTGTTGAGGTTGGCATTGGGTTACTTCAGCATAAGCGTAAACGGCCGCCGCGGGGTTATCAAGAAACAGCTTGAGCCTTACCTTGCCGCTTTCGATTAACGCCTCTGTTGAAAAGTAGGACAGTTGACTAGCGCCGAAAGTGTGCGTGGTAAAGCGAAGCTCGGCATCATCTTGTTGGGCTAGCACGAAAGATAATAATAAATTTATCTTGTTGTTTTGCACGGTAAGGTAATTCGAAAGTGCTTTGAATTCGTCTTTTTTTAGTTGGGATAATGAATGCTCTAAACCGTCATCTAAGCTGCTGCATTCACTGGCGATACGAAACAGGGGCGGGATTTCTTGCTGGAAAGCCAGCATCTCGGGAATATTTTCACCGGGTTGGAGTGGTTCTACATTGATGGTCAATCCGGCATGGACTGAAAAATACTCGTCCTGATTCATGTCGCACTCGATATAAATTAACTATTCTTCGATTATCACCCACCTATTGCTTTGGGACAAGTAAAGTGGTCGCAGAGTGGGGTTTTTACCCGCTGTTTTTACATTAGTTTTACTGTGCTTAATGGTAATCAGACGCGGCAACGGGTATGCTTTCGAACAGTTTTTATAAGGATGGTATCTTTCTTATCTATGTTTCATCCCGTCTCATTTTTTATCGGCCTGCGTTATCTCAGAGGACGTTCTGGTGATAGGTTCAGCCGTTTTGTTTCTTATATGTCGACCGCGGGTATTACCGTTGGGGTATTATCCTTAGTTACGGTCTTGTCAGTGATGAATGGTTTTGAGCAGCAACTCAAGGAGCGGATCCTTGGGGTGATGCCTCAAGCTGTTATCTCGACTCCCGATGGTCACTTATCTCGTACAGAGCAACCGCCAGAATTTCTTAAGGGGATCCTAAAAGTCGATATGGTGTCACCGCTTACTCGTAGCGAGGCGATTTTGCAAAGTGCTAAATCGTTAGCGGCGGGGATGCTGCTGGGTGTCGATCCTGACGCCTTTGAGCCGGTCGGCTATTACATTAACCATGGCGATATCAAGGATTTGGAAGCGGGCAGCTATAAAGTTATCCTGGGCCAAAGCCTGGCCAATCAACTGGGCGTCAAAGTTGGTGACAAGGTACGCTTGATGGTCACTAGCGCCAGCCAGTATACCCCGCTCGGTCGAATTCCTAGCCAGCGAAACTTTGAAGTCGCGGGCTTATACAATACCGGGTCGGATGTTGACGGCCAGATTATACTGACTCATATCGAGGATGCTGGACGATTGTTACGCCTGAAACCCGGTGAGATAACAGGATGGCGCTTGTTTGTCGATGATCCGTTCGTGGTCGCCGACCTGGCTAACCGGCCTTTACCCGATGGAATGACTTGGTCAGATTGGCGAGAACAACGCGGTGAGCTATTCCAAGCAGTGAAAATGGAAAAGAACATGATGGGCTTGATGTTGGGACTGATTATCGGTGTCGCAGCTTTCAATATTATATCGGCATTGATCATGGTGGTGATGGAGAAACAAGCCGAAGTGGCCATTTTGAAAACACAGGGCATGAGCAGCCGCCAGGTCTTATTGGTGTTCATGGTACAAGGCGCCAGTAGTGGTGTGATCGGCGCTATCATAGGTGGAGTATTAGGCACCTTATTGGCACTGAACTTGAATTCTTTCCTCACTGTTATTGGCGTGAACTTGATCACCGCTGGCGGTCAGCTACCGATTGTAATATCACCACTACAGATTGCTTTAGTTATTGTCGGCGCGATTGTTTTGAGTTTGCTGGCAACTGTTTTTCCTTCCTACCGGGCGGCATCTGTTCGTCCAGCAGAGGCACTTCGTTATGAGTAATGCATTATTGGTTTGCCAGGGCCTGAGAAAAGTTTATCAAGAAGCCCAACTTGAAACAGAGGTGCTAAAAGGGGTGGGTTTCCACCTTGATGCTGGTGAGCTTATCGGTATTGTCGGTGCGTCAGGTTCGGGCAAGAGTACGCTGCTGCATTTACTTGGAGCATTGGATGAGCCTACCGAAGGCGAAGTGTTTTTCAAGGGGCAAAAACTCAATGCAATGAGTGCCAATAAGCAGGCTAAGCTGCGTAATCAGGAGATTGGCTTTGTCTATCAGTTCCACCACTTGTTGGCTGATTTCAGTGCGTTGGAAAATGTGGCTATGCCATTGCTGATTGGCGGTGTTGCCGCGAATAAAGCACGCGCGCAGGCCCACAGTATCTTGGATCTGGTTGGACTTGGTCACAGGCTGGAGCACCGTCCTTCCGAGCTCAGTGGCGGTGAGCGTCAACGGGTCGCTATTGCAAGAGCACTGGTTAACAAACCGTCTTTGGTTTTGGCCGATGAACCAACGGGTAACCTGGATCATAAAACCGCACTGGAAATCTATGATTTGATGCGCAAGCTCAACAAGGAGTCGGGTACCGCCTTCTTGGTGGTAACCCATGATAATGAGTTAGCTGGCAAACTGGATCGCTGCATGCACATGCAAGACGGCGAGTTGCAGCTAGTAGAGGTGGCTTGATGTTCCGACCGCTTTCTCTATACATCGGCAGCCGCTTCAGCCGCGCCAAGCAAAGAAACCGGATGGTATCGTTTATTTCGATTTCATCGACGCTGGGTATTGCGGTAGGTGTTGCCGTGATCATTATTGGTCTTTCGGCGATGAATGGTTTTGAGCGTGAGTTGCAAAACCGGGTCCTATCGGTGATCCCCCATGGCGAACTGGAGGCGGTGACACCGCCTTTTGAAGATTGGCAACCCGTTCTCGATTTGGTCGAGCAGCACCCAAGGGTGACTGCGGCGGCCCCTTATATCAACTTTACTGCCTTGCTTGAGAAAGGTAACAGCCTCAAGGCGGTGGAAGTGCGTGGCGTGAACCCAGAAAAGCAACGTGACGTCAGTGTGTTGCCGCAATTTGTCAAGGATAATGCTTGGGATAGCTTTGAAGCGGGTAAGCAACAGGTTATTTTGGGGCAAGGCGTGGCCGACAAGCTGGGTATCGACGTGGGAGATTGGATCACGGCAATGATCCCTAACCCAGATCCGAGCTTGAAGCTTAAGGCACCGCATCGTATCCGACTTCAAGTCTCTGGCTTACTTGCGCTGGCTGGACAGATTGATCACAACTTTGCATTAGTGCCTCTCAAAGATGCTCAATCGTACCTATCGATGGGCGAGGGGGTAACCGGAATCGAGCTTAATGTTGACAAGGTGTTGGATGCCCAAAGCATCGTGCGAGAAGTCGGTTTTACTCTGCCTGTTTACGTATACCTAAAAAGCTGGAACCAAAAGTATGGCTACTTGTACCGTGATATCCAAATGGTTCGTACCATTATGTATCTGGTGATGGTGCTGGTGATCGGGGTCGCGAGTTTTAATATCGTGTCTACGTTGATGATGGCTGTAAAAGACAGGGCGGCGGACATTGCGATATTGCGTACTATGGGGGCGACTGATAAGTTGATCCGATCCATTTTCGTATGGCACGGTGTGTTGTCAGGTGTTGTTGGTAGCTTGGTAGGCTCGTTGCTGGGCTCTTTGGTCGCTGTCAATCTCACCACTCTCATTAGGGGGCTGGAAACCCTAATTGGCCATCAGTTCTTGTCTGGCGATATCTATTTTGTCGATTTTCTTCCGACGCTACTGTCTATGCAAGATGTATTGCTGGTGACAACAACAGCGGTGATCTTGAGTTTCTTGGCTACATGGTATCCCGCTAAGCGAGCCGGTGCACTTCAGCCCGCAATGGTATTGAGTGCAAAATAGACAGTCCGGGCATCAAATAAAGCGTTGGCTTCCCTCTTGGTGAGTCTTAAGGGCTGCTGCTGAAATGGCGCTTTGGGGGAAAGGTCGACTTTTTGATGAATGAGATATGGCAGTTTTCAGTTTTCTGCAGACCGCCTCGCTAATTCGATAGTGCTATTTGAGACTGCCTTATTATAGAGCTAAAAAAACCTCGCATCTGCGAGGTTTTTTGTTTTAGCTGCCGAAAATTATATTTGCACAGAACTATTTCAGCATGCGGAATCGACGTTTTTGCCAGCTTCTGACCACTGAGTAGCGCCAAAGTCCGCGGATGCCAAAGTAGCCGAGAGTTGAAAAGAACACGGCACAGACGGCACAGCCCAATAGAAAAGGTGGACCAATCTGATTCATTTGGTGCAGCAAAAACGCCCAAGACAGTTCAAAGTGGAAGGCTTGGTGCGGTGTATTCATCAGCCAGGCACCGACTTTGTATGCACCATAAAACATGACAGGCATGGTGATTGGATTGCTGATCCAAACCAGACAGATCGAAAGTGGCAAGTTGACGCTGAAAAATATGGCGGCGCCGGCAGCCATGATCATCTGACTGGGAAGGGGGACGAACGCCATAAACAAACCGACTGCAAATGCACCCGACGCCGAGCGGCGGTTGAGACACCACAAATTTGGGTTATAAAGCACATTGCCGAATATCTTCAACGCTTTTTGGCGTTTGATGACATCATGGCTTGGCATCATTCGTTTAATTACTTGTCTTGGCATTGTAATTCTTTTGTTCACAGGCAGGTTTGAAATGAACACAAGCGCTGCCGGGGTTGCAATTGGACTGCTATCGCTTCACTTATGGTTGGCATTACCAACCTACCATGGATTTATTACAGCCTTAATGATAGGCAGTGTAGTGTGTTTCTATTCCAAATGGCGATTATTGATCTATATCGCCATCGGCGCTTGTTTGGCAAATCTCGCCGCAACATCCTATCTAAAAAACGTCCAACTGACTTTTATTGAGCCGAGGAATATTACCATAGTTGGGGAAGTTAGCAGCCTATTAAATCGTAAGAAATTAGATACTTTGTTTGATTTTGTAACGTCAGAATTACGTCAGCCAGATTTTAGGCTGAGTAAAAAGCTGCGTTTAAGGTTGAGTTGGCAAAATCAAACCAATATGCCGGTGATGAAGCAGGGAGAGCGCTGGCAGTTGCAAGTGAGGCTAAGGCCACCACATGGTCGCGTTAACAGCGCCGGTTATGATCGTGAACGGCAGTTTGTTGGTAAGGGAATCCACGGGGTAGGTGTCGTGACCGGTGGTGTTCGCTTGGCCAGTGGCCAACATTCGTTAGCTGGCCTTCGTCAAATGGCTTTTGACCGCGCTCTAGAATATACCGATGAACTCAACCATCAAGGGTATCTGTTGGCGCTGGGTTTTGGTTTTCGCGGGGCATTAGAGGCACAAGATTGGGGACTACTGCGTGACAGCGGTCTTGCTCACCTGATGGCGATTTCCGGCTTGCATATTGGCCTTGCCATAATGCTGGGGTGGTGGGGCGGTGGCGTTTTGCGAAATCTGTTTGGTGATTGGCCACATGCAATATGGCTACCGTTATGGGTGGGGTTGACCACTGGAGGGGTATACGCTTGGCTTGCAGGATTTACCCTGCCGACGCAACGAGCCTTGTTGATGAGCTCGGTCGTACTGCTGTTACTTCGGTTTCGAGTAGTTTGGCCGAGTTGGCAAGTGTTGTTATTGGTTTTTACGGTTAGTCTGGCGTTGGATCCGCTCGCCTCATACAACGCTGGATTTTGGCTTTCATTTGCCGCGGTCGCGGTTATCGCTATGGCACATGTCGGCGGCGTAAGATTCGAGGAAAGCTCAGAGATGAAACTTCACCAGAGGTGGCTGGGTAAATGGCGGGCGCTGCTGTTGCTCCAGTTATCATTGCTGGTGTTGATGCTGCCGGTTCAGTGGCTATGGTTTGGTGGTTTTTCACCTTGGGCACCGTTGGTACTGGCAGCTATCGTGTTTTCTTCCGTTGAGCAATTGGCTATGGTGTGCTGGCAGATGGCTAACATGACATTATCACCGGTACTGTGGATAGCTGAATGGGCTCGTGGCGGCTGGTGGGTGTTAGCAGATAGCGCTGGGCGTTGGGTCTTGGCGGCATCGGCGATGTCGGTTTTGCTCTGGTTACTGCCGCTAAGGCGCTTTGCGGCTTTGTTAACCGTGCTTTCAATGGTGGTTATGCTGTGGAATCAACCAGCTGTCATTCAAGGCACACAAATGGCAGAAACAGATGATAAGCCAACGTCTCATGATCCCTTTGTCTCAATTAAAAATCGAGAGCCATGGCAGATTGATTTACTCGATGTCGGGCATGGCTTGGCGGTATTGATATCGACCCAGAATCGCAGTGTACTTTACGATACCGGTAACCGCTGGCCTGAAGGCTCTATTGCGCATTCAGTCATCGAGCCGGTATTAAAGCAGCGAGGACAAACGTCACTGGATGGTTTAATCCTGAGCCACGCCGATAGCGATCATGCCGCTGGTGCCGACTATTTGGTGGAGGTTTTTGACCCGGATTGGAAGCGTAGTAGTGACTTCCGTGAGGGCTACCAAGCTTGCGTACGTGGTGAAAAATGGCAGTGGTACAGCTTGCGCTTCCGTGTGCTGTGGCCACCAAAACAGGTGGCGAGAGCAGCTAACCCACATTCTTGTGTTGTTGAGGTGAAGCAAGGTGTGGGTGGCAGTATGGCAAACGACACCTCTTTGCTACTGACCGGGGATATCGATGCGATATCTGAGCTGTTGTTGGCAAGGCTTGAGCCTAACTTGTCACCGGACATTCTCTTGGTACCGCATCATGGCAGTCGCAGTTCGTCAACGGTAACTTGGCTTGATCAAATGGGCTGGTTCGACCGGATGGATCCTAAGTATGCACTGGTCTCGGTTGCAAGGTTTAACCCTTGGGGTTTACCATCAAGCGATGTGCAGCAGCGTTACTTAGACAGAGGCGTTAACTGGTTATCTACGGCTGAATTAGGTCAGGTTTCGCTGCATATTAATGGTGAAGAGGTCGACGTCGTTCGGTACCGCCAAGACCGGAAAGCGGCTTGGTTCAGGCCTGCCACTTCACAAGAGTAGCAAGGAAACCTTTCTTCCCAATATGACTGATTGTTTGAAAATCAAGCAGTATTGTGCCTTGTTCAATGAACTTATTTGGTCTCCGGCATTTATGCGAGTAGAATGGGAAAATTGTCTTTAAGAAAAAATGGTTTCCATGACTACTTCGAACGATCAAACCACTTGGGAGACGTTTAAGCGACTTTGGCCTTTAGTTGGGCTTTATAAAGCTGGTCTTTCTGTTGCTGTTGTTGCTTTGATTATTAATGCTTCAAGTGATGCCTTAATGATTTCTATGATTAAGCCGCTGCTAGATGAAAGTTTTGGCGGGATTGATGGTATTGAATCGAATTTTCTGGCAATGATGCCATTTTATTTGCTGGGTCTGATTATCTTACGCGGCATCAGTGGCTTTATCTCTACCTACTGCCTTTCTTGGGTTTCTGGCAATGTGGTTATGAGTATGCGTAGGCAAATGTTCAACCACTTTATGAAAATGCCAGTTAGCTTTTTTGATAAAGAGTCCACGGGCAAGCTTCTTTCTAGAATTACCTATGATTCTGAGCAGGTAGCGTCTGCAACGAGCCATGCTCTTGTGAATCTGGTACGTGAAGGTGCAAAAATAATCGCCTTGATGGTAATTATGTTTTACAACAGTTGGCAGCTGTCAGCTATTTTGCTGGTGATTGCTCCTGTTGTGGCTATTTGTGTTCGGGTTGTATCAAAGCGGTTCCGTCGTATTTCCAAAAATATGCAAGATGCGATGGGCTCGGTGACATCCTCCGCAGAGCAAATGTTGAAAGGCCACAAAGTGGTGTTGAGCTACGGCGGCCAGCAAGTAGAGAAGGAGCGCTTTGAACAGGTGAGTAACCGCATGCGTCAACAAAGCATGAAGTTGGTTTCGGCACAAGCCATAGCTAACCCTGTTATTCAGGTGATTGCTTCATTGGCACTGGTTGTGGTTCTGATTCTAGCCAATACTGATTCATTGCGACAATCGTTGACACCGGGAACCTTTGCCTTGGTTTTTGGCTCCATGTTTGGCTTGATGGCTCCGCTTAAGTCTCTTACCAATGTGACTTCTCATTTTCAGCGTGGTATGGCAGCCTGCCAAACCTTATTTGGCATTATGGAGCTGGAATCAGAAAAAGATAACGGCCAACACGAAGTCAAGCGAGTGAACGGTGATATCCATATTAAAGATGTTACTTTCACTTACCCGACCAAAGATACTCCAGCACTGAGAAATGTGAGCTTTGATTTGCCTGCTGGGCAGACGCTTGCTTTGGTGGGGCGTTCAGGCTCAGGTAAAAGTACTATTGCCAACTTGCTCACCCGTTTCTACGACATTGACTCGGGCAGTATTATCATCGATAACCACGATATTTGTGACTACAAGCTGTCCAATCTGCGTGATCAGGTTGCTGTTGTGTCGCAGAACGTTCATCTGTTTAACGATACCGTCGCCAACAATATTGCTTATGCAAGTGGTGATACTTACAGTCGAGCGGATATCGAAAAAGCAGCCGAACTCGCCTATGCGATGGACTTCATCAACGGCATGGAGAATGGCTTGGATACCATGATTGGCGAGAACGGTGTGAGCCTGTCTGGCGGTCAGCGTCAACGTATCGCAATTGCCCGTGCCTTGCTGCGTAATGCACCGATTCTTATCCTTGATGAGGCAACCTCAGCACTGGATACCGAATCAGAGCGTGCGATTCAGTCTGCACTGGATGAACTGCAGAAAGACCGGACGGTATTGGTTATTGCCCATCGCTTGTCGACCATTGAAAAAGCTGACCAAATCTTGGTGGTTGACGATGGTGAAATCGTAGAGCGTGGTGTACATGCTGAACTTTTGGCGCAAAACGGCGCTTATGCCCAGCTACACCGTATCCAGTTTGGTGAATAATGGCTTCGGTTATTGAACAAATTTGGTTTGAAGGGCATCCGGCGGGAACGGTGTTAAAGCCGTTTCTGTGGCCATTGAGTAAACTGTTTGGCGCAGTGAGTCAGCGTCGTCGGTTACAATATCAAACTGGTCGGAAAGCGGTATACCGCTCTTCTGTTCCGGTTGTGGTGGTAGGTAATATCACAGCAGGAGGAAATGGTAAGACGCCTGTTGTGATTTGGCTGGTTGAACAGCTCAAGGCGGCGGGACTCAATCCCGGTGTGGTCTCCCGAGGTTATGGTGCTAAAGCACCGCATTACCCGTATCGGGTTGATAGCCAGAGCACCACGGCTGAAGTTGGTGATGAGCCAGTGCTGATATTTCGCCGTACTGGTGTGCCTGTCGCCGTATCGCCCAAGCGCGCTGAGGCAGTACAACTGATTGAGCCGGATGTTGATGTGATCATTACCGACGATGGCTTGCAGCACTATGCACTGGCAAGGGATATCGAAATTGTGGTGATTGACGGTCAGCGCCGATTTGGCAATCAACAGTTGATCCCGCTGGGGCCACTGCGTGAAGGCTGTGATCGCTTGCAAGAGGTTGATTTTCTTATTTGTAACGGCGGCAATGCCGAAGAGAATGAAATCCCAATGCAACTGGTCCCGTCCGATTTGGTTAATCTTAAGACCGGTGAGCGCTTAGGCGTGACCAAACTGCAAGGTGATGTCGTCGCCATGGCGGGGATTGGCCATCCGCCCCGATTTTTTAATACACTAGAGCAGCTCGGCATCACACCGGTAAAGTGCCAGCCTTTTGCAGATCATCAGGCATTTGCCGAGCAAGAATTACAACAGCTGTCCGAGCTAGGCCAGCACCTCGTCATGACAGAGAAAGATGCGGTGAAATGCCACACTTTCGCTCAGTCTAATTGGTGGTATTTACCGGTTGATGCCGAGATGCCCGCCGAGCAGGCTGATAGCTTGATTAACCGGATTATTAAGGTAAAGGAAGAGTATGGATCATCGTCTGCTTGAAATCGTTGCGTGCCCAGTTTGTAAGGGGAAATTGAACTTCGATAAAGACAAAAATGAGCTGATCTGCAAGTTTGATCGTCTAGCTTATGCTATTAAAGATGGTATCCCTGTATTGCTTGAGCCAGAGGCACGTACTCTGAGCTCGGAAGAGGTGAAGTAATGTCTTTTACGGTGATTATACCTGCTCGTTACCAATCATCACGCCTACCAGGCAAACCGTTGGCTGATATTGCTGGTAAACCAATGATTCAATGGGTTTATGAGCAGGCCAGCAAAGCGGGTGCCGAGCAAGTCATTGTTGCAACTGACGATCAGCGTATTGTCGATGCGGTGAAGGCGTTTGGTGGTGAAGTTTGTATGACTCGCGATGACCATGAATCAGGCACTGAGCGTCTCGCTGAAGTGGTTGCCAAATACCAATTGGCCGATGATCATATTGTGGTTAACGTACAGGGCGACGAACCGCTGATCCCGGAAAGCATTATCCGTCAGGTGGCGACCAATCTTGCTGGTAGCAATGCACCGATGGCAACGCTGGCGGTTGAAATCGACCATGCTGATGAAGTGTTCAACCCTAACGCGGTTAAAGTGGTTACAGACAAAGATGGTTATGCGCTGTATTTCAGTCGGGCTTCTATCCCTTGGGACCGCGATAACTTCGCCAAGCGTCCGCAGGAAGTTCACCAGGATCTGATGCGTCATATTGGTATCTATGCCTACCGTGCAGGCTTTATCAATACTTACATCAATTGGGAGCCGAGTACGCTGGAGAGAATCGAAGCGCTGGAGCAACTCCGTGTGCTTTGGTATGGCGAGAAAATCCATGTCGAGGTTGCTATTGATGCGCCCCCTGCTGGCGTTGATACACCGGAAGATTTGGAAAAAGTGCGCCAATTGGTTGGTTAATGTTCAAGCAAAAAAAGCGGGAGAGCCTTGGCTCTTCCGCTTTTTTTTGAGACTCATTTATGAGTCAATGACGGCTTCATTGGTTTTTCGGTTAAATAAGCGTTGCCATTTCACCGGCATCATAGGTACCACAATCAACAAGATCCCCATTACCGTAAGTAGATCTGGGATTTCATCAAACCACATCACGCCAAAGGCGGTAACGAACACTAGACCTGAATATTCAGCCAAAGCAATTTGCCCTGCTGCAGCCTTTTTATAGCCAATCACCACCAAGGCGTGATAACCCAAGACAAACAGGTTTATCGCCATTATCCAGCCGACATGACGCCACTCAATGGCCGCCCATTGCGGGACAGCAAGTGCTAGCGATAACGGTAAGGTCATTACCCCGGTCCAGAACAAGGTCGATACCAAATGCTGATCTTCCGGTAATTTACGGATCAAGATATTTCCCAGCCCCATGGCCAGTGCACTTCCTAGGCCTACGATAGCAGCCCAGTGAAAGTGCTCGGGACGCAGAACAACCAACACACCGGCAAAACCAATACATGTCGCAATGACTTTCGCCCTGGGTGGCGTTTCCTTAAGTAAAAACACTGATAACGGTAACATCAGTAGAGGGCCGACATAGAACATCGCATTGGCGGTTGCTAGGGGCAAGAAAGTGATGGCGACCATAGCACAGGCGCTGCCCATCAGAATGAGTTGGGCTCGCCAAAAAGCAATCTTGCAGCAGCCTTGCTGGCGTTTGGCCTTCGGCAGTGCAAGCCAAAGTGGTAGTAGCATGATAACGCTAAGTAGCTGGCGGATGAAAACATACTGAAAAGTGGGCACTTCACCGTTGAGGATTTTCAGGGAAACATCCGAGAAGGACGCCAGCAAGTTGGCGGCAATGAGAAGGACGATCGCTTGGTTAACTGGATTACGCATTGAGACTCAGTGGCAGAATTGGTTAAGTGATAGATTATTTATGCCATATTGTATGGCAAGTGGGCGTATTCTACCGATCACCAATGAAAATTCACTGAGTATTTTTACTTATCACGTCAGGTAAAAGTTTACTGATTGATTTTTAATAAAAAAGCCACCCTTCAATAATGAGGGTGGCTGATATTTTTTGTCTCGCGTCTGGCTTTAAGCTGTTGCTGTTTTCTCTTCGATATCTTCGTCAGATTCGAATACGGTATCGTCAGCTTGGCCTAACACTCGAGAAGTAATCGTGCCGGCAGTCATCGCACCGCTTACATTAACAGCAGTACGGCCCATATCAATCAATGGCTCAATAGAGATAAGCAGACCAGCAAGGGCAACAGGCATATCAAGTGCTGACAGTACAATCAGCGCTGCAAAAGTTGCACCACCACCCACACCAGCAATACCAAATGAGCTAATGGTAACAATGGCAATCAAGGTCAGCATGAAGCCTGGGTCCAACGGGTTAATACCTACCGTTGGTGCAATCATCACTGCTAGCATAGCAGGGTACAGACCGGCACAGCCGTTTTGACCCATGGTTGCGCCGAAAGAGGCTGAGAAGTTTGATACCGCATCGCCATTACCCAGCTTCTTCACCTGCGTCTCAACGTTAAGAGGAATGGTACCGGCACTTGAGCGCGAGGTGAACGCGAAAGTTAACACCGGTAGGATCTTCTTCAGGTAACGGATTGGATTCATACCAACGAAAGCCACTAGTACCATGTGCATGACCAGAATCAGGGCAAGACCCACGTAAGAGGCGACCACAAAGTTAATCAGGCTCAAGATATCGTCGTAGTTTGATCCCGCAACAACTTTGGTCATCAGTGCCAATACACCATATGGTGTTAGGCTTAGTACCATGCGAACCAAGGTACGTACGACTTCTTGGGCAACATTGATGAACTTCTCGAAGCTGGCACCAAGCTCAGGCTGAGTGCGGATCACCGTCAGACCAGCGACACCGATAAAGGCTGAGAAAATTACCACGGCAATGGTCGAGGTTGGACGACTGCCTGCGAGATCAGCAAATGGGTTGGCTGGGAAAAAAGAGATAATCATGTCAGCGAAAGACATTGCTTCCACTGAGGTCAGACGGGTTTCCAGCATTTCACCACGGGCAATCTCGCGCGCGCCCTGAACGATACCTTCAGCACTCAGACCGAACATACTGCTAACCAGAATACCTATCAGCGCGGAAGCGGCTGTGGTCGCGAGAAGAATACCGATACTCAGCCCGGATATTTTACCTAGCGAGCCAGAATCTTTAACCTTGATGATGGCGCCAATGATAGACACGGTGATCAACGGCATGATGATCATCTTCAACAGGCTGACGTAGCCCGCACCAACAATGTTGACGTATTCCAGCGTCTCTGTGATGACTTTGCTGCCGCCACCATAGGTAAGCTGCAATGCGCCACCGAAAAGCACACCAAGACCCAGTGCGGTAAAGACACGCTTTGACAGTGTTTGTTCTGTTTTCTGTTGTTTAACTAACAGGGCAATAATAATGGCGAAGACCGCCAAGTTGAGTATCTGGAACATCGAATCTAATCCTACCGTTGTTATTAACTCGCAATTCCGTTTTGCTAAGTCATCAATCACTAATTGGCAGCAATAGTATGATGTGAGTCGCAGAAGCTGAACCGGTTTTGGTTGATTTTGATATGAGTAATTGGCATTTAATAAAACCAAAAGGAATAAAGTTCAAAAGATAAACAAAATAGCTGTTTTATGCGAAAAACTGCTCTTGCATTAAGAAATGAGAAAGCTTGGTCGTTGCTATAGGGGGGAGAAACACGTGATACCCAAGTAACTTGGCGTTACTTGGGTACGAGTTTTAGCACCGCTGGTAAGGTGGGCCTGCGGAGTAGGGAAGGCTATTGAGCAACAGTGTGTTGGTCGCTTCCTTCACCGCTCAGGGTACGTATTTGCTGCCACCAACGGCCGAGTGTTTCATGCCAGTAGCGTTCAGTTTGCTCTAAGTATTTCGCCTGAGGGCGGTAGCGCTCCCAGGGTTGCTCGATTTTGTTACTGGCAAGGAAGTTGGTCGGGGCCGCTGTTGGGGTTAACCCAACACGGAAAAACTCTTCCATTGCTCTTGTCATATGGCTGGCTGATGTAACAACGACTAATTTGTCATCGCCGACAACAGAAGCTGCCTGGAAGGCTTCCTCCCAAGTATCCTTTGCAGTCTCTAGCAGCAAGATATCATTTTTATTGACCCCAAGTGCCAAAGCGACCTTCGCCATCATGCGTGCTTGGCTGATATCGGTGCCGCCGCCATAACCGGACAGAATCAGCTTTGACCCCGGGAACAAACGGTGAATCCGCACGCCTTCATTTAAACGCATTAAAGCCGTGCGTGAGAGTTGCGAGGTGATTGGCATTGCGTGATCAATTACATGCCCACTCCCCAGCACCATGACATAGCCCACCGACTGGCCAGACGGCACATAAGGTGGGTAGGCTTTTTCCAACGGGCGCAGTAAGCTAGTTGCTATCGGCTGGAAGGAGACGAGAAAGATCCCCAAGAAAGCAAAGCTAATGAAAAAGGTTGCCAGCCCCTTGCGGCGGGTAAACCAGAGTAGTAACAGCCCAAACAAGCCGAGTATAAGCATGGCTGGTAGGGGCATGAGTAAAGCAGAGACAATTTTTTTTAGTTCAAACATGCAATGTCGTCCGAAAAATCAGCAGTTGAGCTCGAAAAAGCACCACAAGCCTTTATTCCTTTATCGCTTGTGAGAAAATAAGCCACATTTTTAGAACCGCTATCATAACGTAAAGCTGACGTGATCGAAGATCGAAATTTTGACGACTTAGCGCAAAAATTTGCAAAAAATATTTACGGAACTGGCAAAGGCCAGATCCGCCAAACGGTAGTTTGGGAAGATCTTGAGCAAATTTTAGCCCTATTGAAGAGCGATAAACCATTGCATCTGCTAGATGCAGGTGGGGGTGTTGGCCAGCTGTCGCAAAAAGTGGCAGAGCTAGGGCATCACGTTACTTTGTGTGATCTTTCTAGCGAAATGCTGAAGCTAGCGGAGCAAGATATTGCTAAAAACGGCTTGCTTAATCAGTATCGTTTAGTTCACAGTCCGGTACAGGAGATTGGTGAACACTTAGATAGTAAGGTGGATCTGGTTCTGTTTCATGCTGTGATGGAATGGCTGGCCGATCCACAGGCTGCGCTGGAATATCTTTTGGAGCAGGTAAGGCCGGGCGGTATTATTTCTATTATGTTCTACAACTATAACGGCCTGCTGTTTAAGAATCTGATTTGTGGCAACCTGACCCATATCGAAGAAGGGATGCCGCATAGAAAGCGCTTCAAGCTACAACCTTTGCAAGGGATCAAACCCGATGAAGTATATAGCTGGCTTGAAGAGGCTGGTTTTAACATCCTGGGTAAGACCGGTGTACGTACTTTCCACGACTATATGCAGACAACAATGGTCGGGGATTACAGTTTTGAACAGGTGCTGGCGATGGAGCAAAAACTTTGCCGCCAGGAACCTTATTTGTCTCTGGGCCGATATATTCATGTTTACGCCCAAAAGCCGTTAGCGGGCCCAGAGGCTGAGAAATACAAAAGCAATAAGGACAACGGATGAGTGAAGTAACCCAGACCGTTCCCGAGTTGGTCAGTTGGGTTAAGCAGCATAAATTCGAGCTTAACCTGCCAACCGAGCGGCTGGCGTTCCTGTTGGCGATTGCTGTGTTGAGCGGTGATCGTTTTGATGAAGAATTAGGGGAAGGTGAACTGATCGATGCATTTCGCATTGTGAGCGACTTGTTCGAGCAGACACCGGAAACCGTGGCCTTCCGTGCCAACAACGCCATAAATGAGTTGGTTCGCCAACGCCTGATTTCCCGATTTACCAGTGAGGTAAACGACGGTGCAAGTATTTACCGTTTGAGCCCGCTGGCCCTTGGGATCACCGATTACTATGCTCGCCACCGCGAGTATTCAACGCTGAAACTTTCCATTCAGCTTGCCATGGTTGCCGATGAAATTAACAAGGCAGCCACTGCAGCACAGGAAGGAGGCGATGAACGACATTGGCGGCAGAATGTCCATGCGGTACTGAAGTACTCAGTCGCTGAGATCTTTGACCGGATTGATCTCAACCAACGCACCATGGACGAGCAGCAGCAACAAGTTAAGCAAGATATTGCCGAGCTGCTGAACCAAGATTGGCGAGCGGCGATCAGTAGCTGTGAAGTGCTGCTGAACGAAACCTCAAGTACCCTGCGTGAACTGCAAGACACCTTGCAGGCCGCGGGTGACCAGTTACAAACCCAATTGTTGATTATCCAAGAAGAAATTCAGGGTAACTCGGACCTGGAGTTTGTCGATGCAATGGTATTCAACTTGCAGGCCAAGCTGGACCGCATCATTAACTGGGGTCAGCAGGCGATTGATTTGTGGATTGGTTATGATCGTCATGTTCATAAGTTTATTCGTACGGCTATCGACATGGACAAGAACCGTGCCTTCAGCCAGCGCTTGCGCCAATCGGTGAAAGATTACTTCGATGCGCCATGGGTACTGACTTATGCCGATGCCGAGCGTTTGCTCGATATGCGTGATGAGGCACTGGTTCTGCGTGATGACGAAGTGACCGGGATCGTACCGGAAGAAATGGAATTTGAGGAGCTGGATCTGGTTAACGACCAACTAGCTGAACAAATTGCCGCGATGTTGCAGGCCCATAAAGAAACCGGCGCTGCAATTAACTTGAGTTTGCTTCTTAAAGATTATTTGGCTCAGCACCCATACGCCCAGCATTTCGATATGGCGCGTTTGGTGATAGATCAGGCGGTAAGACTGGGTTACTCCGAGTCGGATTTCAATGCCATTCAGCCTGATTGGGAAGCTATTAATGACTATGGAGCCAAGGTACAAGCAAATGTCATTGACAAATATTGAAGAATTTATGCCTGAAAAGCTGGCCAAGGCGATTGCCAACCCGCTTTTCCCGGCACTGGATAATGCCCTTCGCTCGGGTCGTCATATCTCCAGCGAAGATTTGGATAACCACGCCCTGCTGATTGAGTTCGAGCAGGAGTTGGTCATGTTTTACAAGCGCTATAATGCCGAATTGGTGCGTGCGCCGGAAGGGTTCTTCTACCTGCGCCCGCGCTCGACATCATTGATCAGCCGCTCGGTACTGACAGAGTTGGACATGCTGGTGGGCAAGGTACTGTGTTTCCTTTATCTCAGCCCAGAGCGTTTAGCGCACGAAGGTATTTTCAGCAACCAAGAGTTATTTGACGAACTGATCCAGTTAGCCGATGAGAAGAAGCTAATGAAGTTGGTGACTCACCGTGCGACAGGCTCTGATCTTGATCGGGAAAAGCTGTTCGACAAGACCAAGACCTCTCTGCGTCGTCTACGTCGCCTTGGTATGCTTATCCCTATCGGTGAAAACGGTAAATTCCGGATCAGCGAAGCGGTGTTCCGTTTCGGTGCTGATGTCCGTGTCGGTGATGATGTTCGCGAAGCGCAAATCCGCTTGATTCGTGATGGTGAAGCGCTGGTTGTTCATCAGCAGGAGCCAAGCCAATCGAGCTTGCTTGATGCTGACGAAGCATCCGATAAAGAGTTAGACAAAGCCGATTTGGAGGATGAAGCCTAATGGAACGCGGTAAGTATCAATCGTTGACCATGGTCAACTGGAATGGCTTCTTTGCCCGAACCTTTGATATCGACAACTTGGTTACCACGCTATCTGGCGGTAACGGTGCCGGTAAGTCGACGACCATGGCGGCATTTATTACCTCCCTTATTCCGGATCAGAGCCTGCTTCATTTCCGTAATACTACCGAAGCGGGGAGCTCGAATGCTTCACGCGACAAGGGCCTGCACGGTAAGTTGAAACCGGGTACCTGTTACTCGGCACTGGATGTGGTGAACTCGAAGAACCAACGTATTATTTTTGCGGTAAAACTGCAGCAAGTTGCTGGTCGTGATAAAAAGGTGGATATCAAGCCGTTTATCATCCAGGGCTTGCCATCGCATGTTAAACCAACGGAAGTATTGGTTGAGACGTTGTCAGACAACCAGGCCCGTGTGCGTCAAATCAACGAAGTGAAAGAGTTGGTGACTAGCGAGTATGAAGGCGTTGTATTCAAAGCCTTCAACTCGGTCACTGATTATCACGTTCAAATGTTTGAATTTGGTGTGTTGCCGAAGAAATTGCGTAACAGCACCGACCGCTCGAAGTTCTACCGCCTGATTGAAGCCTCGCTTTACGGCGGTATATCCAGTGCCATTACCCGTTCGCTGCGTGACTACTTGTTGCCACACAACAGCGGTGTCAAAAAAGCCTTCCAGGACATGGAAGCCGCATTGCGCGAAAACCGCATGACACTGGAAGCAATCAAGCTTACCCAGAGTGACCGTGATCTGTTCAAACACCTGATCACCGAAGCGACTCACTACGTGGCGGCGGATTACATGCGCCATGCCAACGAACGTCGCCAGAAGCTCGAGAAAACACTGGGTCTGCGTGGCGAGCTGATGGGCTCTCGTAAAAACTTGGATGATCAGCAAACGTCGCTGACTAACATGACTGCAGAGCTGGATGAGCTGACTGAGCGTGAAGGTGCGCTGGAGCAGGATCACCAAGCGGCATCTGATCACTTGCAGCTGGTACAAACCGCCGTGCGGCAGCAGGAAAAGATCGAACGCTACCGTGAAGATCTCGAAGAGCTGACCGAGCGCTTGGAAGAGCAAGTGATGGTGGTTGAAGAAGCCGCTGAACAGCTTGCCATGGCTGAAGAGCAGTCCCTGCTGACTGAAGAAGAAGTCGACAGCCTGAAAACCCAGCTTGCTGACTACCAGCAGGCGCTGGATATGCAGCAAACCCGTGCCCTGCAATACCAGCAGGCGGTACAGGCGCTGGAAAAAGCCCGTGATATTACTGGCGAGCACCAGATGCTGGCCGATCAGGCAGTGCCTTATCTTGCTCAGCTAAAGCAGGATCAAGAGACACAGACTACAGCATTGCTTGCGCTTAAGCACAAGTTGGATATGTCGTCGGCTGCAGCAAAACAGTTCGATAAAGGCTTACAGATTGTTACCACTATTGCCGGTAGCATCGAGCGTTCACAAGCCGGTAGCAAAGCCCGTGAACTGATAGCCAAAGCCCGCCAGTTAGGTGCAATCACCGAGCGTAGTGATCAGCTAAAAGCCCAGTACCGTGACCTTGAGCGCTCAGTGCGCAATCAACGTCAGGCTCTTGAGCTTGCAGAAACCTATACCAAACGTTTTGCTGTCCAGCTTGACGGTGAACTCGCGCTGGCTGAAGAGCAGGCCCGCCATGAAGCAACACTGGAAGAGCTTGAGCAACAGCAGGAGACCTTGGTCGAGCAGCGCAATGATCTGCGTCGTCAAGAGCAGCAGCTAACCAGCCAGATTTCGACGCTAGAAGCCGCAGCCCCGGCGTGGATCGCCGCATCCGATGCATTGGAAAAATTGTCTGAGCAATCGGAGCGCGAGCTGTACGATAGTCAGGCGGTGATGGATGCCATGCAGCTGACGCTGGACAAAGAGCGCGCAGCCTCTGCGACTCGCGATAAGCTGGCAGTACGAAAACAACAAATCGAACTGGATATCGAGCGCCTAGCACAGCCGGGTGGTAGTGATGATTCCCGTTTGCGTGCACTGGCAGATACCTTGGGCGGCAGCCTGCTGTCGGAAATCTACGACGATATTACCTTGGCCGATGCTCCCTATTTCAGTGCCATGTATGGTCCTTCGCGTCACGCTATCGTGGTGCCGGATCTCAAAGGTATCAAAGAAAAATTGGTTGCGCTGGATGACTGCCCGGACGACCTGTACATCATTGAGGGGGATGCAGACTCTTTCGACGACAGCGGTTTTGATGTCGACGAGATGGAAGGGGCGGTATGTGTTCACCTTAACGATCGCCAGCTACGTTATTCTCGCTTCCCGAAAGTACCGCTATTTGGCCGTGCCGCACGTGAGCAGCGCCTTGAGCACTTGCGTGAAGAGCGTGAACAGTTGGTGGAAGACCATGCCAAGGTTGCATTCGATTCACAGAAACTGCAACGCTTGTACCAGAGCTTCAACAGCTTTGTGGCAACCCATATGGGCGTGGCGTTTGATGATGATCCGGAAGCCGGCCTGAAAGTTGCGCGTGACAAGCGTAACCAGGTAAGCCGCCAGCTGACCGATTCGCAAGCACAGGAGCAGCAGCAACGCAGCCAGCTATCGGCTGCCCGTGAAGCGTTGGGCCTGTTGGGGAAAATCAACCCACTGGTTAGCCTGCTGGAAGATGATACTTTGCAGGCTCGCTTTGATGAAGTGCAGCAGCAGCTGTCACAGCTTGATGAGGCCCGCCACTACCTAGACCGTCACGGTAAAGCAATTGCCGAGCTGGAATCCTTGGTGACCGCCCTGGATGCAGACCCGCAGCAGTTTGGCGCATTGCAGATCAGCTATGATGACGCTGACAAGCAGCTGCAAGCGTTAAAAGCCAAGATCTTCGCTGTGGCTGATTTGGCTGAACGACGTCACCACTTTGGGTACGCCGATTCAATCGATATGCTCAATAAGAGCTCCGAGCTTAACGAGCAACTGAAAGCCAAACTGGCATCGGCTGAGCGTGAGCGTAACCGTTGCCGTGACGCCCTGAAGCAGGCTCGCTCGCAGGCTAACCAGTATAACCAGCTAATGGCTTCGCTGAAGAGTTCTCATCAGGCAAAACTGGAAACAGTGCAGGAATTTGAGCGCGAGCTTCAGGAGCTAGGTGTTCGTGCCGATGTTGAAGCCGAAGAGCGTGCACGCCTTCGCCGAGATGAACTGAACGAGCGTCTGCATACTTCTCGTACCCGTCGTAGTCAGCTGGAAAAAGGCATTACGTCTGTTGAGCTGGAGATGAAAGGATTGGTGAAGCGCCTGCGTAAAGTAGGCAAAGAATACCAAGAGATCCGTAAACTGGTAGTGACTGCAAAAGCGGGCTGGTGTGCCGTATTGCGTTTGGCTCGTGAAAGCGATGTTGAACGTCGACTGCACCGTCGTGAAATGGCTTATATGTCGGCTGACGAACTGCGTTCACTATCGGATAAATCTCTGGGTGCGCTTCGTTTGGCGGTGGCTGATAACGAAAACCTACGCGATGCGCTGCGAGCATCGGAAGATGTCTCTCGTCCAGAGCGAAAGGTACTGTTTTACATTGCCGTATACCAGCATCTGCGCGAGCGTATCCGTCACGACATCATTCGCACCGACGATCCGGTTGAAGCGATTGAAGAAATGGAAGTTGAGCTGGCGCGTCTGAGTGAAGAACTAACGGCCCGTGAACAACGTCTGGCACTTAGCTCAGACTCCGTAGCAAACATTATTCGCAAGACCATCCAGCGCGAGCAGAACCGTATCCGTATGCTGAACCAAGGCCTGCAGAACATCGGCTTTGGTCAGGTCAAGGGTGTGCGCCTGAACGTGAAGGTACGCGATACTCACGAGCAGCTATTGGAAGGCCTGGCTGATCAGCAGGACCAGCACCAAGACTTGTTCGGCAATCACCGCTTGTCATTCTCTGAAGCGATTGCCAAGTTGTTCCAGCGCCTGAATCCGCATATTGATGTCGGCCAGCGCTCACCCCAGATCATGGGTGAAGAACTACTGGATTACCGTAATTACCTTGAGCTGAGCATTGAAGTTAACCGTGGCACGGATGGCTGGCTACAGGCTGAGTCGGGTGCGTTGTCAACTGGTGAAGCTATTGGTACTGGTCAGGCCATCTTGCTGATGGTTGTACAAAGCTGGGAAGAAGAGTCTCGTCGCTTGCGTGGTAAAGATATCATTCCATGTCGCTTGCTGTTCCTCGATGAGGCCGCACGACTGGATGGCAAGTCGATTGCGACTCTGTTCGAACTGTGTGATCGCCTGGATATGCAGTTATTGATCGCTGCACCGGAGAATATCAGCCCAGAGAAAGGAACCACCTACAAATTGGTGCGTAAGATCTTCAAAGATCGCGAGCACGTTCATGTGGTCGGTCTACGTGGCTTTGGTCAGGAGTCGAAATCTCCCGCTAATATCCAAACCATGCTGGAGTTAGATCCGGTGTAACCGCGAGCAAGCTGTTTCCTATTTACTAAAGCCGGTCGTTAGACCGGTTTTTTTCGTCTTGAACATAAGAACTTTTTCTCATTAATTAATTACCTCAACGATAAATTTTTTGCCCTCCCATATCCGCCTAAAATTTTAACTGTCAGATTCGGCCACTTGCCAGCTTGATTAAAACAGGGCTTTGCTAGCTGCCTCGTTTTGATCAGGTATGGTGCACAAATACATAACCAAACACTAAGCGGCCAGCATATTGGTTTGGTACAGGCCAGATTTTATTTTGTCGTAGGGGTGATGACATGAAAAAAATAATACTACCAGTGCTCGCCACGCTCATTGTGGCCGGGTGTAGTGATTCAGATGGGGCAGCGTCAACGTCAGCAAACAATGACGCAGCAGCCAATCAGGATGACGGTTCTTCAGTGCCAATTTCTGTGGATGTTTCTATACCACCCACAGAAGTACCAAAGGGGGCGGATGATCTTCAGGCATGTGTTGCAATTGATGCGGTGCAGGTAACGGATTTAGCTGGGACTATCGTGGAATGGACGACCAAGAGTATGACTGATCCTTACGGGGTCAATTCAACACAATGTATCCCGGCTGATTCTGATATTCCGGTTGATAACGATGGTTATCCGAAGTTTATCGTTATCGACTTGTACGATGTAACGGGAATTGATCTGGTCAACTTAATTTCAGAGCAACTGTTACCTGTGGGTGAGTACACCAGTATGGCTCTTTCCATCTTGCAAGGTAGCTACGGTGACTTCCTTGATACACCGTACTCTTATGTCGGCAATCCAGTCGACAAGATGAAGATGGATATTGTTGATGATCTAACGTTTGATGGTTTAGATATTAACATTGATGTGCCGACTACTTTTACTATGACGTTTGACCTCAAGAGTATGATTCAGCTCATTGAGCAAGCCTATTACCTCAAGAATGAAGGTTTCAAGGTGGTAGACAATATCACAGCAGGAACCTTGTTTGGTGATATCGATGTGTCATCGTGTAGCACTTCGGTAAAAGATGCGTATGTTTATCTTTATGACGCTGACTCTCCTGAATATGGTGATTTAGGTTCGGATTATCCACCGGTAAAAACGGCTAAGGTCAGTGACGACAACGGTTATGAAATGAAGTATGTGCCGGAAGGGAACTACGATGTGGTGCTGGTGTGTGATGCGCTGTTTGATTTACCGAATCAAATCGATCTGGATCTTGACCTTGATGGCGAATCAACGAAATATGAAAACCAGTACATCAAAGCCGGTGACGAGCATTATCGTAACCTGTAATTGATGTAAGTATCTATATAAAAAGCATAATATGAATAACAGCCAGACAATGTCTGGCTGTTTCATTTATAGGGCAATAAAGCCCGAGCCCCCGCATATTATTCTGCTATCAAGCTTTTATTCAGCTTATATCCGTATCTTGTAGCCTATAGAAATCGGATCTATATCTCATTTTTGGTTTTTGACTATATTTTTTTGTCAGCGTTAAGTTGCTGACAAAAGTAATATTAACCCCGTATGTCACCCTTTCTGGTCTCAATAGTCCTCTTTTTTGTGGTTGTTTTTTGACCGCTACTTCTTTAAATTCCTTACCCATAAACCGCAAACGCTTTGAAAGAGACTGAGATATGCCAGCTACCAAGACCCTGAAAAACGTTGTATTCGGTGCCATTTTCGGCCTAGTTGCGTTCGGTGCAACGACAGCCCACGCTTCTATTACCACTTCTCCAGAGCACCACCTGCTATCAACCCTGAACTATGTTGAGCTTGAAGCTGAGCAGGGTGATAAGAATATGCAGCTATTTTTAGGGCGCGCGTACCTTGAAGGCAGCAATGGTCTAAAAGCGGACCCGCTAAAAGGCATGTATTGGTTGGAAAAAGCAGCAGTAGATATGCCAGAAGTCAAAACCTTGATTGGCGATTTGTTTAAGAAAGGTGAAGTGTTGCCTCGTGATAATGAGCAGGCTTTGCATTGGTACTCGGCAGCTGCCAATGAAGGTGATGTACCTGCGATGGTTGAGCTTGGTATGTACTATGCGTCAGGCGCAACAGGATCAACAGATTGTGCAAATGCGATTAAGTGGTTTAACGAAGCGGCAAATGGTGGTTCGTTGGAATCAAAGCGAAACTTAGTTTGGTTGTATGCAACATGTTCGGATGAGCGTATGCGTGACGGTGACCGTGCATTGAAATTGGCCAAACAAGTATTGAGCCGTAATGGTACAGGTGATGCGGGTGACTACGATAATCTTGCTGCTGCCTATGCCGCCTGCGGTGAATTCCGCCGCGCGATTGAAGCCCAGCAAACGGCAATCGGTAAACTGCAAGAGCCAGAAGGCCAGCGTTATGCAAAGTTCGAACAGCGTTTGAAGCTGTATCAACAAAATCAGACTATCTACAGCGCTTCACTGTAATAAGCTGAAAAATATAGAACAAAAATAAAAAAAAGGTGCCAAGTGGCACCTTTTTTTTGTGCTTGTTTTTACCCTCATCACTAATCCTTCATTTTCATTACCAATCACGGGTCCAGTTTCAATCCTTAACTATACTTACTGAAATTAGCTCTTAAGGATTAGGTATAGCCTTACTTAAGAGACAGATAAAAAGAATGGTAGAAGGAAAAAAGCAATGAGCAACCCTGAACCCGTCAGTGACAAAGAGAAAGCCAAATATGAATGGCGCTCTTTTTTGTTTATCACCATTTTTTTGTTTCCCATATTAGCTGTTGCCATTGTTGGTGGTTACGGCTTTATCGTGTGGGCGATGCAAGTGTTTTTCGTAGGACCTCCAGGTCACGGGTAATGTCGATTGCCGAGATATGAACGCCAGGGCAATGAGCAAAGGGTGATATAGGTAAACACTATGATGAGTGCTTTGAAAAAACTGTGGGCGACATTTTGGCGTCCAGCAGTGCATATTAGTTTGGGCGTATTGACCCTTGGTGGGTTTATCGCCGGGATCATTTTTTGGGGGGGCTTTAACACCGCCCTCGAGATGACCAATACGGAGAAATTTTGTATTAGCTGCCATGAGATGCGTGACAATGTTTATGAGGAATTGCAGCAAACGGTACACTGGTCAAATCACTCCGGCGTGAGGGCAACCTGCCCAGACTGCCATGTTCCTCATAATTGGACCGACAAAATCGCCCGTAAAATGCAAGCCAGTAAAGAGGTATACGGTGCGATTTTCGGAACGATCAATACCCGTGAAAAATTTTTGGAAAAGCGTCTAGAACTTGCCAACCACGAGTGGGAGCGTTTTGCATCTAACGGGTCTCTGGAATGTAAAAACTGCCACGACTACGACAGCATGAAATGGGATGAGATGTCGGATCTTGCTCGTACCCAGATGCAGCAAGCGGCTGAGCGGGATCAAAGCTGTATTGACTGTCACAAAGGGATAGCCCATGAGCTACCTGGAAATATGAATCTTTCAGGTGGCATGGTTCAGCAGTTGGTCCAGAAAGCCAGCAATACTTCTTTTAAAGAAGGGGAAAATTACTTCAGTGTTCGCTACCTGCCTATGTACGAAGATGAAGCGCTTACCATCGATGGCGGTGAGCTTAATCCTGCTTCCGAAGTGAAGGTCGTGCAGGTCAAAGACAATGTGGTTCAGGTTGAAATTGCCGGTTGGCGTAAAACCAAGGGCTTTGGCCGGGTGATTAATGAGGATTTCGGTCTGAATATCCCGACGGCGGCATTAAGTAAAGATGCGGCACTGAGTGACACCTTGGTCGAGAAATTTGAAGAGAAAGAAGATGATTTGACTGGCTTGGGTTGGCAGCGGGTAACGGTGAAACTGTGGATGCCAAAAGAGTCATTGATGGATGATGTGGAACCGATTTGGGATGAAGCGAGACCTGCCTATAACAACAACTGTAGTACTTGCCATACTCAACCAGCAGAAAATCACTTCGATGCGAATACATGGCCGGGTATGTTCAACGGTATGTTGGCATTCGTCAATCTGGACCGTGATAGTGAAGCTCTAGTGCTGAAATACCTACAGAAACACTCATCAGATTTTTCTGATGCCGGCCATTAAAAGAAGCGAAGCGAGGTAAGAACATGTCTCTGAGTCGACGTCAATTTTTATCAGGGCTGGTAACAACGAGTGCTGTTGGTGTTATCGGTCCAAGTTTACTCACCTCTGTTGCCCGCGCTGCCGAAGAGGTGTCGTCACCGTATTCGGCGGACGGGGTATGGAAAACGACCGGGTCTCATTGGGGGGCTTTTCGCGCCAAGATCTATAACGGCAAGGTTACTGAGATCAAGCCGTTAGAGCGGGACAAGTACCCGACTGATATGATCAATGGGGTCAAAGGTATTATCTATAATCCTTCCCGAGTCCGTTATCCTATGATCCGCCTCGACTGGCTGAAGAAGCACAAGTACAGCGGTGATACCCGGGGTAATAACCGTTTTGTTCGGGTTACTTGGGATGAAGCGCTAGATATCTTCTACAACGAGTTAGAACGGATCCAAAAGGACTACGGACCTTGGGCGCTGCATGCCGGCATGACTGGCTGGCGTCAAACCGGACAGTTCCATAGCTGTGGTAACCATATGCAACGTGCCGTGGGTATGCACGGTAACTTCATGACTAAGGTGGGGGATTACTCGACCGGTGCCGGTCAGACCATTATGCCTTATGTGCTAGGTTCAACCGAGGTCTATGCCCAAGGTACTTCTTGGCCTGATATTCTGGCCAACAGTAAAACGGTCGTGTTATGGGCCAATGATCCAATCAAGAATACCCAAGTGGGCTGGCAGTGCGAGACCCACGATTCCTATATGTATTACGAGCAACTCAAAGACAAGATTGCCAAGGGGGAGATCAAAGTGATCTCGGTGGATCCGGTGAAGTCGAAAAGCCAAAACTACTTTGAGTGCGATCAGCTTTATGTCAATCCCCAAACCGATGTGCCATTCATGTTGGCTATCGCCCACACCTTGTATAAAGAAGACTTGTACGATAAAGAATTCATCGACACCTATGCCTTGGGCTTCGATGAATTTATCCCTTATGTATTGGGTGAATCGAAAGACAATGTAGAGAAAACCCCGGAATGGGCGGAGCCTATCTGTGGTGTGAAAGCCGATGATATCCGTGAGTTTGCCCGTTTGCTGGCCAGTGACCGTACCCAGTTGATCTTTGGTTGGGCGGTGCAGCGTCAGCAACACGGTGAGCAGCCATATTGGATGGGTGCGGTGATCGCTACCATGCTGGGTCAGATCGGCTTGCCGGGTGGTGGTATTTCCTATTCTCACCACTACAGTGGGGTGGGGATCCCACCTACGGGGGCTGCAGGCCCTGGTGGTTTCCCGCGTAATGTGGATGAAGGTAAAAAGCCGAAATGGGATAACAACGACTTCAAGGGCTACAGCCGGACTATTCCTGTTGCCCGTTGGATTGATGCGATTCTCGAACCTGGTAAGGAAATTAATTATAACGGTGCGAAGGTCATCCTACCCGATACCAAAATGCTGGTGGTCAGTGGTTGTAACCCTTGGCACCACCACCAAGATCGCAACCGGATGAAAACCGCGTTCCAGAAGCTGCAAACCGTTGTGACTATCGATTTTGCTTGGACGGCGACGTGCCGCTTCTCGGATATCGTGCTGCCTGCCTGTACTCAGTTTGAACGCAATGATATCGACTTGTACGGGGCGTATTCGGGCACCGGTATATTGGCGATGCACAAACTGGTGGATCCGCTTTATCAATCACGAACTGATTTCGATATCTTTACTGATTTCTGCCGACGCTTTGGCCGCAACAAGGAATACACTCGCGGTATGGATGAGATGGAGTGGGTACGCTCGCTTTACGATGAATGCCGTGAAGCCAACAAGGCCAACTTTGAAATGCCGGAGTTCGATCAGTTCTGGGAAGTCGGGCAAGCGGGTTGGGTTGATTTTGGTGAGGGTAAGAACTTCGTCCGTCATGCTGACTTTCGTGAAGATCCGGAAATCAATCCGTTGGGAACACCGTCAGGGTTTATTGAAATCTACAGCCGCAAGATTGCCAGCTATAACTACGAACACTGCCAAGGGCATCCGATGTGGTTTGAAAAAGCTGAGCGCTCGCACGGCGGGCCGGGATCTGATAAGCATCCTCTCTGGCTACAGTCCTGCCACCCTGACAAGCGGTTGCACTCACAGATGTGTGAATCAGACGAATATCGCGCAACTTATACGGTACAAGATCGCGAGCCGGTCTATATCAGTCCGGAAGACGCTAAAGCCCGGGGGATCAGCGATGGTGATTTGGTCAGGGTGTTTAACGACCGCGGCCAGCTGTTAGCTGGTGCGGTGGTATCCCCTGATTACCCACCCGGCGTGATCCGTATTCATGAAGGGGCTTGGTATGGGCCGCTTAATGAGAAGCTAGGTGCCATTGATACGTACGGCGATCCGAATACCTTGACTATGGATGTGGGCTCATCCGAACTGGCTCAGGCAACTAGCGCTAATACCGTGGTGGCGGACATCGAAAAATTCAAAGGAGAAGTACCGCCGGTTACCGCATTCGGTGGGCCGATCGTTGAGTCTTGATCGAGCATTGGCATAATAGAAGAGAAGGCCACCATTACCGGTGGCTTTTTTCTGAGATGTCATACAGCACTCATCGTTAAATATTCCGTATAATTAGTCTATTGATATGCCAGATAGCTGTAAGTTGTAGATAGACATGAAGCCATACAGACCCAATGATTACACCGTCCAAGTAAAAACAGCACCCGATTACACGGTAGCAGAGAATACTTTCAACGCGGCAGGCGGTGAAGAAGGGATAAGGACCCTGGTTGAATCATTTTATCGTCATATGGATACGTTACCGCAGGCAAAGAAAGTGCGTCAGATGCACGGTGACGACCTAGCGGAGTCCATCGACAAGCTGACGACTTTCCTTGTTGGTTGGCTCGGTGGTCCTTCGCGCTATGAAGAGAAGTTTGGGATGATGAACCTACCGGGCGCACATCGCCATTTGGCGATTGGTGTCGCAGAGAAAGAAATATGGTTGCATTGCATGCAAAAAGCACTCGACGAACAGGGGTATGACGAACTGTTCATCCGCCATATCATGGTTCAGTTGTCATTCCCTGCCGAAATGTGCCGGAATCGCAATTAAGTTTTACTGCTACAGATCATCAATGATGATATAGGTGGCATGGACTGGGCCATGGACCCCGACAACCTTGATAAGCTCAATATCGGCGGTAGAACTGGGTCCGGAGATAAAGTTCACGCATGAGGGTAGCCTTTCCCCTTGCTGGGCTTTTTTGTACAGCTCAGCGGTTGCTTGGGTCAAGCGGGCCACCAGTGCACTTTTGGGGACGACAAAGACCGAGGCTTCAGGAAGTAGACTAATCGCCCGGCCTTGTGCCGGTTGGCTATACAGCACCATGGTGCCAGATTCTGCCAGCGCTTGCTCGGCATAAACGATCCCCACTTTTGCCCGTTCGGCTATCTTGATATTTGGTCCATAACCCAGCTGGGTATTCCATACATGGACACTATGAACGTCACTATCAAGTTGTTCGGGATCAAACAGTTCGAGCAATCTCGGATCAGCGGACACCAAGGTTTCGCTAGGGGTTTTGGACGGGCTGGCTGCGGTTTCATCATTACAGTAATCGGCACACACCTGACGCAGTGATTCGCTTAAGCCGTCTTTGGTGGTGACCAGAGCATGGGCTCCCAGTGCCTTGCGGGTGTAGTCGATCAGGATGTGTTTGAGTTCATCACTGCTTTTTCCCGCCATGACCTCGTGGTGGCACGTATAGAGCAGGGACGGGCGCTTCACCGGTTTGATTTGTCGTGGACGCCCCAGTTTGGCGGCGATGTTATCGAGAAAGTGCTCGCGGTTGATGATATCGCTCATGTTCAAGACTCCGGGGTTAATTGTCTGTTTTTAAAACTAGCTGCGGAACGGTTGGCCGTCAGGTTGCGGGAGAGCCCTTGCCCAGCGAACACAGCGCAGGAATATCTTTGAACTCCGATCCCAATATATGAGAGCGACCAATATCGACGATGACTAAATGGAACTCTTCCGGGTCGTCGAGGGGTTCGTCTTCGCGCGGACCAGTTTATCCAGGTTGGTATCAGTGCTTCAGGCTGAAAAAAGAAATTTAATTACTGAATGAAAATCCGTATTCTATCGGGCCTCTGGCGTGACAGAAGGCCAAAAGGTGCTTGCCAGTTGCTGTGTTATAACTTGGGTGTTGGGAATAGTATGGAATTTTCTTGGGAAATTATTGGGGCCCTGTTTGTGGTTGCTAGCCTTGCGGGCTTTATTGATGCTATCGCTGGCGGTGGAGGTATGCTTACCGTGCCAGCATTATTAGCTGCAGGGATCCCTCCGGCTCAAGCATTGGCAACCAATAAACTGCAAAGTTCATTCGGCAGCTTCTCTGCCACCTTGTATTTTGTCCGTAACGGCTTGGTTAATCTCAACGATATGCGTTTGGCAATAGTGTGTACGTTTGTTGGCTCTGCGGCAGGGGCATTGCTTGTCCAGTATATGGATGCCGGAACGTTAACTCAGGTGATTCCGGGCCTTCTCGTGGCGATTGCACTCTACTTCCTATTTGCCCCAGACGCGGGTGACGGGGGCGGAACCCCTAAGCTAAGTCAAGCGGGGTTTGCCTTGACGGTGGGGACTGGCATCGGCTTCTACGATGGCTTTTTTGGCCCGGGAACCGGTTCATTGTTTGCTGTCTGTTTTGTCGTGATCGCTCAGTTGGGGATTGTTGAAGCGACCGCAAAAACCAAGGTACTTAACTTTACGTCTAATTTTGCAGCGCTACTGTTTTTTATTTTTGCGGGTTTACCCATTTGGGAAATCGGCTTGGTGATGGCGCTGGGTGGCTTTATTGGCGCAAGGTTGGGAGCGAAAGTGGTGGTTACCAAAGGGCGGAAGTTGATCCGCCCTTTAGTGGTAATGGTATCGATGGTCATGGCCGTTAAGCTGCTGGTCGAGCAAAACCCGAAATGGGTCGATGCTATTATTTCTTTTGTTTAGTTGTGTATATAGAGGTTATCAGGCAACGAGTTCGGCAGAGTCGGCTGTTGCCCAATCAATACATGCTTTTGCCAAGATATTGAGTGAGTCCAGACATTTTTCTGGCTGGTGAAAGCCCGTTTCTGCAAGAGCGACCGGGATTTCAGTACACCCCAAGAGCACGGCATCAGCGCCTTGTTCAAGTAGGGCATCAAAGACCGGTTTCATTAAGCGGTGACCCTGTTCGACATCACCGGCTTTTACGGCATAGATCCCTGCCATCACTGCTTGTTGCTGGTCTTGATCTGGTGCAATGGCCGCAATTTGTTTTTGCGCTAGTTTGGTTTGGTACATTCGGGTCGTCATGGTCGCCGTGGTGGCCAGAATACCGACTTTTTGGTAGCCACGCTGTTGGGCTTCAGTAACAACACTGTCAAGAATGCTGATCATGTGTACCCGGCTGGTATTACTCAGTCGGGGATACCAGTAGTGCGCGGTATTACAAGGCATGACGATGCATTCGGCCCCTGCTTGTTCGAGTTGTTCCATACCTTGTTTCAGTACTTGATAGGGATCGTCGCCGTTACTGAGCAGAAAAGCGGTACGGTCGGGGATCTGAGGATTATTACTAACCAGCATAGGGATATGTTGTTGATCACTGCTAGCGGGTGTCTGCGCGATAATTTTTTGCATGAACTCGACAGTGGCGAGTGGCCCCATTCCGCCCAATATACCTAATTTCCTGCTCATTTTATTGTTCCTACACTATTTTTCACTGAATTCACTATAGGGGAGCGCTGTCGCGCTGAGAAATGCCGTTGCTGAGCCTGTCATGCAAAATCAGTATGGCTATGAGCCAAAACTGTGATCCCAATAGCTTGAAATATTTCTGTGTGTGTACTGGGTTTCGCTATACTGCCGTTGCTTCTGGTTAGGGAAGAGCGGGTTGAACTGTTATGAATATTGAAAGTAAGTGGTTAGAAGATTTTTTGGCGTTAGCCGAGGTGAGAAACTTCTCGCTGGCAGCAGAAAAGCGTAATGTAACCCAGCCTGCATTTAGCCGCCGGATCAAAGCGCTAGAGCAAACGGTCGGTGCAGAGTTGATTGATCGTAGTAAGACGCCGGTAGCGCTTACACCCAGTGGCCGATTGTTCCGAATGACAGCCAGAACCTTGATCAATCAGATTATGGACGGCGTGGGTCAACTTTCAGACTTGTCAAAATTGGGGGGAAACAATGTCCGTGTTGCGGCTGCCCATTCATTGGCAACCAGCCTCGTTCCGTCTATTCAATTGGAACTACTCGCAGGCAAACATAAGCCGGTGTTGAGTGTCGAAGCGATCGATGTCGATGAGGCGATAGAAGAGCTGCAAGAGGGAGGGTGTGACCTATTGCTTGCGTTCGATGATGAATTGCTGCGTTTGCCGCCATACCAGTCTTTGCAAATTGGCCAAGCAGAACTACTACCGGTATGTGCTTGCGATAGTGCGGGCAAACCGCTTTATAGAATTGCCACTAATAAGGAAGTGCCTTGGCTGGCGTACAGCCCGAGCTCTTACATGGGGCGTCAAGTCGAGGCAGTCCGGGATCAGGTCAACTTGCAACCCGTATTCCTGTCATCAATGACAGACTTGTTGAAGTCATTGGTACTGCAAGGATTAGGTATAGCATGGCTGCCGGATTACGCCATAAAGCACGAGCTTGAAAGTGGGAAGGTCGCTATTGTTGGCGATGACTCACTTCGACTTCCCATCACCTATTACGCTTACCGTTACCAAGCCCGTTTGCACCCAGCTGGGGAGCAAGTATGGCAAGCATTGCGTCAACATGCTGATTTGAAACTGAGTTAGCTGCATGAACGGGTCATAGTGAATCAGGCCAACCTATTCCAAACTGGAATGGGTTGTCGTCCGACGTTTCGCTATTCCGAAGTGGATGTGAGTGGTACTTTCCTGCACTCAAAGCTAAACGAAGAGAAGTGAGTAAATGGAATTGTCATTGGAAGTATTGGGTCTGCTGTTTCTTGTAGCAGGACTGGCGGGTTTTATTGATGCCATTGCAGGAGGGGGGGGACTGTTAACGGTACCTGCTTTGCTCGCTGCGGGAGTACCGCCAACACAAGCATTGGCAACCAATAAGTTACAGGGATCATTTGGCAGTTTCTCAGCGTCGCTGTACTTCGTTCGTAATGGGTTGGTTAGTCTGCGTGAAATGCGCAATGCGATAGTGTTCACCTTCATCGGAGCAGCTGTCGGCGCTGAGTTAGTCCAGCGCATTGATGCAGGGTTATTAACGCAACTGCTCCCTATCTTGCTGGTGTGTATTTCTTTGTATTTTTTGTTCGCACCGCAGGTCGGGCAGGGAGGCGGTACGCCGAAATTGTCGGAGAATGTTTTTGCTCTGACCGTGGGTACCAGTATTGGCTTTTACGATGGCTTTTTTGGTCCTGGGGCGGGTGCACTGTACACCATCTGTTTTGTTGCTATCGCTCAGTTTGGTCTGGTAGAAGCGACCGCGCGAACTAAAATTCTGAACTTCACCTCGAATTTTGCAGCTTTGCTGTTTTTTATTTTTGCCGGTCTGCCTGTTTGGGAAATCGGGATTATCATGGCCGTTGGTGGCTTTATCGGGGCGAGAATGGGCGCTAAAGTTGTCATATCTAAGGGACGTAAGTTGATCAGGCCGATGGTGGTGATCACCTCAATGTGTATGGCGGCTAAATTGCTAGTCGAACAGAATCCGCAATGGTTTCAATAAGTCGGCGGATCCGAGTGGATTGGAAACTCGTTTGGCGATAGCAAAGCTGGGCCGGACGGGTTAATTCATCAAGAAAAGGGAAGTGGTGGCAGTGGTGAGGCGCTATTTTAAGGGTTCTAACAATTGAAATTGGCACCAATGCGGCTGCGACACCGCCCAATGCAAGTTGGGCGGCAGCGGTATAGGAGTCCATTTCCATTAGCGGAGCAACTCCCGCTTTTTGCAATGTACTGACTTGGTTGGCATTAGCCGGATTTTTTAAGTCATTAACCAATAACTGATTGGGCTGTTGCTCAAGCGGTTGGTGACTGACAACAGAAAATGGTTCGTCAAACAAATGGGTCACAGCCAACCCGTGTTGCGGTGGTAGGTGACCGGCGCAGAAGCCGACAGCGGCATCCCCAGACTGTACTTTCTCGACAATGACCGGGGTATGGTGAGTGCTTATGGCAAGGTAAGGATCTTGTTGGATGTATTTACCCATAAAAGGGGCCAAATAACCGGCAACCAAAGTTTCCGAGCAAGCGATGTGAATAAGGGTGTGATCATCTACATCGAGTTGATCAAAAATCTGCCCTTTCAATGCCTTGAAACCCGGCTCTACAGCCGTGATCAACTGAAGGGCATCGGCCGTTAGCTTTATACGCCGCCCATCAGGTTCAATAAGCTTCTTACCGATCCGCTTTTCCAGTTTGGCAATACGTTTGCTGACGGCGCTTTGGCTTAGGTACAAACGGCTTCCTGCCTTACTCATGGTACCTTCTTGGGCCAGTACCAGTAGCGTTTCTATACCTTCAAGTAACAATTGAAAATCCTATGCCGCACAGTCGCGTTTATCGTTCTGTTTCTTGCTTAGTAATGCTACCAACTTCTAGCATGGCTGCAACATCAAGGTGTTCGGCATTCATCATTGATGAAATACGTTGTACAGAAGATAGCAGTAATGATTGTTCCCATTCTTCTAGGCGATGGAAACGGGCAACGAAATCTTCTTGCAGCGGTTGCGGTGCTTTTGCTAGCAATTCTTTTCCTTCCTCGGTGAGGTAGGCATGGACTTTACGCTTGTCCAGTTTGCTGCGCTCACGGACCACCAAGTTACGCTTTTCCAATCGGTCCAGAATAGTGGTTGCCGTTGCTTGACTCATATTGGTGTTATTGGAAAGTTGACGGATAGTCACTTCGCCGGAGTCGCGTATCGCACGCATCAACACCAGCTGTGGGCCTGTTAAACCAGCCAGTTTGTTCAATTTGCGGGAATGCAGATCGATCGCTCGGATGATTTGTCGTAGGGCAATCAAGACCTCTTCGTGCTTATCCATTTTACTCTCCTAATTAGTGCTCGGCGAAATTACATCAAACGGGCGAAAGTTGGAAGCCTTACTTTTCATAATGTTGTCTCGATCTGATTTGTGATTGGATATAGATGCAATGTATCGCTTAATAAAAACAATTTACATTCAGTTACAAACTTGGTTATTATTTCCGTAATAATAATAGTTATCACTTACATTGTTGTTTGTGGTTATAAAACAGCTTTCACATGGATGAAAAATATAATGAAGACTCAATTTCCTCGTAACTTAATTATGGCTACATTTTTGGTAACGCCAGCGATGGTTAGCGCCACGACGGTTTCCAAACAAGACGTTGTATCCCACTATGCTGATCTTGCCCACAGTGTATACAGTGACTCGCTAACGACAGCACAAGGCTTGGATAAAGCCATTGATACGTTTATTGCTTCCCCTTCACAACAAACACTCGAGAAAGCACGATTGGCTTGGAAAGCATCTCGCGTGCCTTACCAGCAATCTGAGGTGTTTCGCTTTGGTAACTCTGTCGTTGATGACTGGGAAGGCCAGCTTAACGCGTGGCCGCTTGATGAGGGCTTGATTGATTATGTGGCTGATGATTACCAGTATGAACTCGGTAACGAAGGTGCCAAGGCTAACATTGTGGCCAGCAGGTCTGTTCAAGTCGGTAATCAACAACTTGATACCGCTAAGATCACGCCAGCGTTATTGGCTGACCTCAACGAAATTGGTGGCTCGGAAGCAAACGTGGCTACTGGCTATCATGCGATCGAGTTTTTGTTGTGGGGCCAAGATCTGAATGGCACCAACCCAGGGGCCGGTCAGCGTCAGTTCACTGACTTTGCCTACGGTGATGCATGTACCAATGGTAACTGTGAGCGCCGCCGAGAATACCTCAAAGCGGCATCGGTTCTGCTGCAAAATGATTTGAGCTGGATGACCCAGCAGTGGTCTCCGGAAGTTAACGATAATTACCGTGCAGAGTTGCTGGCTGATTCAGCGGATAACGGCTTGCGCAAGATGCTATTTGGTATGGGCTCGCTTTCGCTGGGTGAATTGGCCGGTGAGCGGATGAAAGTGGCTCTGGAAGCAAACTCCACCGAAGATGAGCATGATTGCTTCTCGGACAATACCCACAACTCTCATTATTACAACGAGCAGGGTATTTACAACGTTTATACCGGCACCTACAAGCGTGTGAACGGTACCCTGGTATCAGGTCCGAGCATCCATGACCTCGTCGCTAATAAAGACAAAGCCGCGGCAGAGGCTATTCAGGCTGAGTTCGATCGTGCCCGTAGTCAGGTTTACACCTTGGTTGAATCTGCAGAGAAACAAAACCAAGCGTTTGATCAACTTATCGCTGCAGGTAACCAGGCGGGTAACGCGTTGGTGAACGAATCTATCATGGCATTGGTTAAGCAGACTGAGAGCATCGAGCAAGCAGCGTCAATTATCGGGGTAAGCAACCTTAACCCTGATACGGCTGATCACCAGTTCTAATGTGAAAACGCATATCACGATAGACAAAGGGCTCGGATGAGCCCTTTCGTCATCATAATAATTATACTTTGAGCGATGAAAATGACGTTGTCTTTTAATTTATTTGCAGCGGGAGTGCTGCTCTCAACCGTATTTTCTTTTTCTGTGTTTGCCCAAACGAAAGATAACTCTCTGTCAGCAGAAGATATTCTGGCGATGAAGTCGGGCGGTGAAACGACGGTTAGAAAAAGCGGTAGCAATGCTTTTTCCCTACCAGCGGCCAACTTGCCCCTTTCTAAGCGGTTAGATTTCAGTGTCGGCAACAGTTTTTTTCGAAACCCCTGGGTACAAGCGCCGGCAACAACCGATGCCCGTGATGGTTTAGGCCCACTATTCAATACTAATGGTTGCCAGAATTGCCATATCAAAGATGGCCGAGGTCATCCGCCTCAAGATGGCGATACCAACGCGGTGTCGATGCTGGTTCGTTTGAGTATTCCAGCTCAAACCGCCGAACAAAAGCAGGCCATTATTAAAAATGGGGTGATCCCCGATCCGATTTATGGTGGTCAGTTACAGGACTTTTCACTATCCGGCGCCAAGCCTGAAGGGCAAATTCAACTGGCCTATCAGGCTGTACCGGTAACAATGGCTGGTGGCGAGGTTATTACCTTGCGTCAGCCGCAATTATCGATTACCGATTTGCAGTATGGCCCAATGCACCCACAGGTGATGATGTCAGCACGGGTGGCACCTCCTATGATTGGTCTTGGTTTGCTTGAGCTTATCCCCGAGCAGACTTTAGAGCAGATTGCCAAAGAGCAACGAGCTGAAGCAAAAGGTATTTCGGGCAAACTCAATCGAGTATGGGATGTTGAAGCGCAGGCATTTGCTGCGGGACGCTTTGGTTGGAAAGCCGGACAGCCAAGCCTGATGCAGCAAAATGCGGCGGCGTTCAATGGCGATCTTGGCCTGACAAGCGAACTGTTTCCGGTCGAGAATTGTTCCTTGCTGCAATCGGTATGTGATGAACTGCCTAATGGTGGTAAGCCAGAAGTGAGCCGCAATGTCCTGACATTTGTTGAGTTCTACTCTCGTCATTTAGCCGTTCCTGCTCGTCGCAATGTCAATGACCCACAGGTGATCAAAGGTGAAGCGCTGTTTGCCGAGGTAGGGTGCCAAAGCTGTCATGTCACTCAAATCAAAACAGCGAAGACGACCGTTTCCCCTGCATTGTCGGAGCAGTTAATCAACCCTTATACCGATTTGTTGCTCCATGATATGGGGGAGGGGTTGGCAGACAACCGCGGCGAATACCTTGCCAATGGTCAAGAGTGGCGTACGGCACCGCTATGGGGGTTAGGTTATACCCAGGAAGTTAACGGTCATACCAACTTGCTGCATGATGGCCGCGCCCGCAATGTGATGGAAGCGATTCTTTGGCACGGTGGTGAAGCCCAGCAAAGCCGTGATCAGGTTGTCGCACTCTCCAAGCCTGACCGAGAGGCATTAGTCGCCTTTCTCCATTCATTATAAGGAGATAGAAGTATGAATAATGGTGCTTTTGCATTAGCGTTCTTGTCGACAGCACTGTTGGTTGGGTGTAACAGCGATACCAACAAGACAAGTCAAACCATTCACCAGCAACACCTCGCCGCCGCCAATCAGTTTTCAGCAGCGGCGAGTAGGCTGAACACCTCGATGGCCGCACTGTGCCAGAAAGACAGTACCGCATCGTTGGAAACAGTACAGCTGGCTTGGGCTCACACCATGCAGAGCTGGATGCCGTTTCAAGGTAGAGAGAAAGGCAGTGAAGCGGCACTGGCACTCAGTTGGCAAATTCAATTTTGGCCAGATAAGAAAAATACCACCGGACGTAAGCTTAGCCAGTTATTGAAACAGGATAACGTGTGGACTGTTGATGATCTTACCAGCCAAAGTGTTGCTGTTCAGGGGCTGGGGGCTGTCGAATGGTTTTTGTATGACAACCCGCAAGCATTACAGTCAGAGAAAGGCTGCCAGTTAGCTGAGGCGGTGACTACTCATGTCAATCAGAGCGGGAATACATTGGTTAGCGCATGGCAAGAAAACCCATGGCAAACCATGACGCCTGAGCTGGCATTAGGGGAGTACCTTGGGGCGCTGAACAATCAGCTTGATTACAGCATTAAGAAGCTGCAGCGGCCAATGGGTAAGCCCGGTACTCCTAAGCCCTATCAGGCTGAGTCATGGCGCTCTGGCACGTCGATGATGAACCTAAAGACCAATGTAACCGCTATGCAGCAACTATATCTTGCTGATGGGTACGGTCTGGATCAGCTGTTACGTCACAAAGGCTATGCAGAAACAGCTGATCGTCTCGTTGACCAATTTACCAATTTGCTGGCCACTTGGCCGAAAGAGCCGTCGATGACTAGCATGCTTAAAAGTCGTGAGGGTTACCGTCAGCTGATCGCCATTTTTAATGGACTGGAGTATATCCAGCTAACGCTGCAAGACGAGGTCGCTCCTGAGTTGGGTATCGTGGTGGGGTTCAATGCAACCGATGGTGACTGATAAAACGCGGCGCCGGCTATTACTTGGTGCATTGGGCAGTGTCGCCCTTCGGCCTTTGTCTGCCATCGTGGCTGGAGGTGCTTTGGGCGGGTGTAGTCGTACGATCTCTAATGGTATTGCAGTAAGCTCCGTCAATGATGGGAAAGCCGCAATTGTCGGCTGTAGCCGCCAAACAGATGGTCGCTACAGTGTGGTGGTTGCGAGTGATGATGGTGCGCCGCTCTATCAAGTACCGTTGCCTGATCGCGGCCATGGGGTGGCATTGCAATCTAACGGGCCCTTGGCGGCGGCATTTAGTCGTCGGCCGGGCAGCTATTTACAGATCTTCGATTATCGTCAAGGTCGGGCTTGGCCGCTTTACGTTGCCCCTGCCAATCGTCATTTTTATGGCCATGGCGTGTTTTCCCCTGATGGTCAGTACCTCTACGCCACTGAAGGGGGGCGTCAAACCAGTCAAGGTATCATTGGTGTCTATGAGGTGGGTAGTTTAGCGTCGGGGCGACTTGAAAAGGTAGAAGAGTTCAGTGGGTTCGGGATCGGGCCGCACGAAGTGGTACTGGCTGATACCCACACATTGGCCATTGGCGTCGGTGGTGTTCATACTCGTGGCCGGACACCACTGAATCTAGATACCATGCAACCCGCGCTTGTCTACCTTGATAGAACAACCGGGGAAATCGTCGATAAGGCTGTATTGGCCGATAAGCAGTTAAGTATTCGTCATTTGAGTGTGACCGATACCGGCGGGATTGCCTGCGGGCAACAATATCGAGGTCTTCCTGAAGAGGCTGCTCCGCTCGTGGCGCTCCATCGAAAAGGGGAGGGGGAAACGCTTAAACCTCTGTTGGCCGAGGAAGAGCAGTGGCTGCGTTTCAACCACTATATTGCCAGTATTGCGAGTCTGGATGGTTACCTATTGGTAACGTCTCCCCGCGGTAATTGTTATGGGATTTGGCATGAAGCCAGCCGTGAGCTGATTGAGCTGCGCCCTTTGGTTGATGCCTCTGGAGTCGGCGTCAAGGGCGGGAAATGGTTAGTTGGCTCGGGCGCAGGAAAAGTTTTATCGATTAATCCTCCTAAGGCGGTAACCATGGTGCAAAGTCCGGTGATATGGGATAACCACTGGAATATTATCTGAAATGAAAGGGGCGGTAATTTAACTGCATAAGTACAATTGGTAGATTGTTGCCCTATTAATAGCAAAATATGTCAAATATCCTGACAGTTGTCAGGATTTGAAACATTACCAACTGGTAATGACGGCTAAATTTAGTCCGTTATAGATCAAACTTGCCATAATTATGATAACGGCAATGAGGAGTCAGTTGGTAATGTTAACGCTCAGTCGTGTGGGGCTTGTCCTAATGTGTGTCTTCTCTCAGGTGAACCATGCTGAGGAAGAGGCCTGGCCGGTACAGCCATTATCTGCAAGAGATCAGCTGGAGCAACAGTTTTCAGATGATATCCTGCAGCAGAAGAAAGCCCGTCAATGGGTACATGAAGTTGCTAACGATATAGCGGCCATTCGCTATATTGATGAACTGGCAGATCTGTACCAGAGTATTGGCTTTGTTCCGCTGTGGCAGGATACCTTTACTGCCAGTGATTTCGAGCAGCAGCTACGCATGGTGGTGCTGTCGAATATCAGTAGTGATTTCAACCGCCGCTACTCACTTCTCCAGCATTACAAACAAGCAAACGACTGGCGCCAGTATGACTTGCTGGCTACCGATACTCTGTTTGCCTACATGAGTTATGTCGAGGGGATCCCATCTTATGGTAAAGGGTGGTTATTTGGTGCAGGGGTCGATCCCCAGTTACCAATGCCATCTGAAGCGACCTTATCCCGGTTGTACAACGCAATTGATACCGAGCGATTGCGCTTTTATATCAATACTCTCAAGCCAGACGATGAAAACTACACCCGTTTATTATTGGCTATTGATGCTCTCGAGCCATCAGCCAATGATAACTGGCCTGGGTTCTATCAACCGGGGATCATCCGGCTTGGCACTCGGTTGAAAAACCCGGAATCGCTTATCACAGTATTGGAGAAGTTGGGCGATTTGCGTGACTTCGAAGCTGACCAGATCCGTGCAGCAGGGGTGCGAACCTATAACGTAGACCTAGCCAATGCAGTGAAGAGTTTCCAGCGCCGCCACGGGCTGAAAGTCGATGGGGCAATTGGCCCGCAAACACGTCAATGGTTGGCGATATCACCCAAGTCCCGTATTCGTGTTCTAGCCCTTAATGCCCAGCGTACCCGGTTATGGCCTTCGGACGCTTCGTCACTGCTGGTGGTCAATATTCCTAATTACGAGTTAAGCCTGTGGCTGAATGATAGGCATGTGCTCGACAGTAAAGTCATAGTAGGTAGACCTAGTCGCCGGACTCCGTTGATGACTACCAATGTTTCGTCTGTGGTGTTCAATCCATACTGGAATGTGCCGATGTCGATCATGCGCAAGGATATCCTGCCCAAGGCACGAAGAGACAGAGGGTACCTGCACCGTAATGGCTTTGCCGTGATAAGAAGCTGGCAGAGCTCAGAGCAAATTCCTATCCATACCATTGACTGGCGTATCGTTAATGCTAAATCCTTCCCATACCGGTTACGGCAAAAGCCGGGTAATAGAAATGCACTGGGTCGGTTTAAATTCAACATGCCAAACGACCAAGCAATCTACCTGCATGATACCCCAGCCAAAAGCTTGTTCGCCAAAGAGTCCAGGGCATTCAGTTCCGGCTGTGTCAGGGTAGAGCAGGCTGGCAACTTGGCAATGATTTTACTCAATCATTCTGGCGTGACGGAGCAGCGAGTGAATCAGCTCAAGGCACGTACGAAAACCAAGACAGTTGGCTTGTCCAATAAGGTGAAAATACAGGTGATCTATCAGACTGCGTGGGTTGATAATGATGGCTTGGTAAATTATCGCAACGATGTTTACGACTATGACAAGTTTATCGCCATGTCGCAAAACCAAGAATTATTTACATCTATTTACACTGAATAAAATGCTTTCGTGTCAATAATTAGGCGGCCTTTGGGTGAGAAGTCGCCGTTTTTTTGTCATTCCAAGGTTTGACTGAACAATATCTGAACGTTATCTTGCTTCTCCATTAAGGGAGCCCGGTTGGGGTTGCGTGACAAAGCCTGAAAAAGGCAAGAAGTTAGTTGTTGTTGAGTTATGTCTGAAATTGATTACAAGCGCCGTCAGTTACTGGCTGCTGGTGGAGTAGCGCTTGGGGCATGTTTATTGCCAAGTTGGGCGATAGCAAGTCCGTATAAAGCAGGGAGTGCTCGCCAGATATCGTTGCACAATATCCATACCAGTGAAGATCTCGAAACGGAGTACTTCAATGGTAAGCTGTATGTCAAAGAAGAATTACAGAAAATTAACCATATTTGTCGAGATTTCAGGCGTAATGAAGTTGCGCATATGGATCGCCGTTTATTTGATGCGATCACCGAAATCCAAGCTGGTCTAGGCCACAAAGGGCAGGTACGGATCATTTCAGGCTACCGTTCGCCAGCGACCAATAAAGCGCTGCGGAAAAATGGCGGTGTTGCGACAAAGAGCTATCATATGAAAGGTCAGGCCATCGACTTCAATCTGGAAGGTGTCTCTCTGTCACGGATCCGTAATGCCGCACTTGAAATGCGCCTCGGTGGTGTAGGATATTATCCTCGTAGCGGATTCGTCCATATTGATACGGGTCCTGTGCGTCGCTGGAATGGGTAATTAGCCTGTCAGCATACGCTTGGAAGCAAACCGAATAATTACAAAGCCGACACTGCCTCCCTCTCTTGGTAGTTGTCGGCTTTGCTGTCTCTGTACTCCCATTTTTGCTCTACTGAATACCGCAATTTGAAGTCACTTATGTATATGCTATCCTGCGGCAAGAACTGAAACCGCTAGGGAAAATCAATGAGTCTTCAATTTGAAATTGTGCCGGTCACCCCATTTCAGCAAAACTGCTCCATCATCTGGTGTGATGAAACCAAAGAAGCAGCAATGGTTGATCCGGGGGGTGATATCCACCTTCTTAAGGAAAAAGCACAGCAATTAGGGCTGACCGTTACCAAACTGATCTTGACTCATGGTCACCTTGACCACGTTGGTGGCACAGCCCCACTGGCGAAAGAGCTGGATATTCCGGTGATTGGTCCGCATAAGGAAGACGCATTTTGGCTACAGGGCTTACCTCGTCAAAGTGAAATGTTTGGCTTTCCGCTAACCGAAGCGTTTGAACCTGATCAGTGGCTGGAAGAAGGCGACACCGTAACAGTGGGTAACCAGACGCTCTCTGTGCTGCATACGCCAGGCCACACACCTGGTCACGTGGTGCTTTTCAGCAATGATGCAAACGTGGCGTTTGTCGGTGATGTGCTGTTCAATGGGGGTATTGGCCGTACTGACTTCCCGAAAGGTGATTACCAAACTCTGATTGACTCAATTAAGGGTAAGCTGTGGCCATTGGGTAATGAGGTAACCTTTGTTCCAGGTCACGGTCCGATCTCGACCTTTGGCCGTGAGCGTGCATCAAACCCATTCGTTGCCGACGAAATGCCGCTGTACTAAAGCATTCATTCCACAGCCCAGATTTATCTGGGCTGTCCTCCTCTATCTCCTCGTGATTTTTGCGACTACCTTCATGTTTCTCTCTTTCTTCGGCTGGAACTAGGAAATGGTTATTGCCTTGAGCCTGCTTATCAAGCCACGCTCTATTTGTCTCCCTACAATGCCTGCCAATTAATTGGGCTGCTGCTATTGCCTTTCCTCAAGCACAGGCGACACGGAACGTACGACATCATAATTCAGCTTGCTGCTAGATACCGCCTCGCCAAACCAGCGAAGTCGGCCGCAGGGCGGTCTAAGAAGTCTTCGGAGATAAAGAAATCATAGCCAATGAGCTCACGGTTATAATGCATTCGGTTGGCCAGCATGGCTTGTAAGCCCTTTAGCACCTTACCCGATTGGGTGAGGTAGTGTTTATCGTCAAACAGGATGTCTTCGATCTCAAAGCGTGGGTTATCAATTCCTTTGTGGGCCATGATTAACAGGATCCGTTGATCGATGAGGAGCTTGGTGGCGACCCGAGGACAAATAGCCGCGATAAACTCTTCATAGTCTTTGAGCTTAACGCCCACCCAAGGAATAGGCTGGTGCCAGCCGTCTTTGGCAATACTGGCTTGGGAGATAGTGTCGATATTTTTCCAGCGAGCCAGCCAACCACCGCAAGGGCTGTGAAATTGGATATGCATATATGTCAGGGTGAAAGACAGCTCTGGGCCTAGTGAGTACTTGTACCCAATGAGCATCGTAATGCATGCGCCGATCAATAAAATGGCGACAACTGGTGGAGCTACGGAAGGGAATACCAGACCTATGAGCGTGGCAACAACGAACCCTGCAATGCCTGCAATAAACAGGTTCGCTTGAGAGGGAGTAATGCCTGTGGTGATATACCGTGTTTTCAAACTGTCACGCATGGACAATACCTAATTGTTTTTATCAATTTAAGTATTGCCGAACTGGCAAAAACGATCACTTAAGTTGTGATTTTATTCAATACACCATTAATTGCATATGGTTTTTTATCCAGATTTTTGGCGAAGATGCAGAATTATCCCTGCATAGTTTGATAACATCTTTTTATTTCGGGGTTTTTCCTGTCAGATCTAAACATCAAAAATGAGAGCTTGTCGCCTGTTTTTGAGTTAAATCACCTTTTGTTGCGGATGAAATAACCGTTTGCTGGTATTTCTCTGACATCCTTGGTATAACACGCGCTTACTTTTTCCCGCTGGAAGTATCGGCCTGTTATGTTTTCAGGTTGATGAATGGTGGTGACTGAAAGTAGTGCAACGGAGTAGGAAATTTAATGAGAATCTCTCACAAACGTAAAGTTCAGCTGAAACTACAAAAACGCCTTAAAGGTCTTGTTGTTGAAGCAAAACCAGCAGCAGTTAAGTCTGTTGTGAAAAAAGCACCAACTGCAGAAACAGTAAAAGCTGCTCCAGCGGCGAAACCTGTTGTTGAAGAGCAGAAGCCAGTTGAAGCAGCAGCACCCGTTGCTGTAAAAGTGTCTTTGACTCCAAAACAGCAGCAAGTGCTAGATATTGTTGTTAAGAACGCTGAAGGTATCAATCCGAAAGGTATTGGTCTTGAAGCGGGCCAAGAAGACACCAAAGCGGCTTCTTGGGCCACTGGTGCACTGAAAAAACTGACCGAAGAAGGTTTGGTTGAGCGCATCCAACTGGCAGGCAACAAGGTGCTTTACAAAGCACTTTAATTTCATAATGACGAAGCGCGCTGCTTAAAGCTGGGCGTCTCTTGACTGTTTTGAAATTGCAGCCAGGCCCGTTCCTGATTTTGTCAGGGGCGGGTATAACCCTCTTCATTCTTTGTTATATTTCCCCGTTCAAACCGCCATCCTGCAACATTTGTAATTCTGTCTCAATAATGCGCTAATGTATCCTTCAATGATAAACATGTTGCATTATCCTGTCGTTATGTCTCATCTCTGCTATAACTTATTATAAATAGACACCTATCAGTAACGTCTTGGTTTTCAAGATGTGTTATACGGAGGCGAGTTTATGACAATGATAAGTGCTAGAGAGTTCGCCGACTGGTTACGCGTTCGTTTCGCTAGCGATGAGCAAGGCGTGAGTTTAACAAGGGGTGATATTAACCAACTGACGGGCCGCCAGAGTTTTTCGCTAGGATTTGTCAACGACATCCACTATGAACTCATGCAACATGGTATGGCATTTGTCACTGATACATCGCGAGAGACTTTTTATTTGGTTCCTGTGTCGAACAAACCATGGCGCGAACAGTTGGAGCACCAATACGAACGAGAGCTGTTCTGCAATGTGCTACCGTTAGACAAGTCTGGCTAATCGATATTGCGCAATATCAGTATCAAAAACGGGCGCAAAAGCGCCCGTTTATAGTCTTAGCATTTGAAGTAATGGCTGAGGTTAAAGAACCGCGGCAATACCTTTACATAACGGCTGCATATTGGCTTTGGTCATCCCGGCGACACTGATACGGCCAGAGCCAACGATATAAATACCGAATTCGTCTTTCAGGCGGTTCACTTGGTCTTTATTCAGACCAGAGAAAGAGAACATACCGTTCTGGCGTTCAATAAAGCTGAAGTCAGCGTCGACACCGAAATCTTTCAGAGTCTGAACAAACAGCGTGCGCATTTCTTGAATGCGATCGCGCATGTCAGCCACCTCAATTTCCCACTCAGCGCGTAGAGCTGTATCGTTCAAAATTTCGGTAACAATCGCGGCACCGTGTGCTGGCGGATTGGAGTAGATCACGCGAGCAATACTCTTAACTTGGCTAAATGCTGTCGTTGCTTCAGCACTGTTTTTCGCTACGAGAGTAAACGCACCGACACGTTCGTTGTACAGACCGAAGTTTTTCGAGAATGAGCTGGCGATAAGAAGTTCTTCACACAGGTCTGCAAAAATACGAAGCCCTTGAGCGTCTTCTTCCACTCCTTTGGCAAAGCCTTGGTAGGCAAAGTCAAACATAGGTAGTAGCTGCTTCTCTTTGCACAAATCAGCCAATTGTTGCCATTGTGGTGCTTGCGGGTCAATACCCGTTGGGTTGTGACAGCAACCATGAAGTAGCACGATATCGCCAGGTGCGGCATTGGCTAGATCAGCTAGCGCTGCGTCAAAGTCCATGTCTTTGCTTTGTGCATCGTAGTAGCTGTACTGCACAGTCTCAAGACCAGCAGCGGTGAATACACCGTTATGGTTAGCCCACGTTGGGTTACTGATCCAAACTTTTACATCGCCAAGCTGGCGTTTGATAAACTCAGCGGCTAGGCGAAGAGCACCCGTACCACCAGGGGCTTGTGCTGTCTGTGCACGCTTGGATGAAATTATTGGCGAATCGGCACCGAACAACAATTGCTGTACAGCCAGACCGTATTCCGCCGTGCCAGGAATACTGAGGTAAGACTTGGTGGTTTCTTTTTCTAGCAAAATCGCTTCCGCTTTCTTGACGGTGGCTAGAACCGGTGTGTTACCTGATTCATTTTTATAGATACCTACACCAAGGTTGATTTTTTCAGGGCGGGTGTCTTTTTTAAATTCTTCAGTTAAACCAAGAATTGGATCGGCGGGTGCAGCAGAAATTTTCTCAAACATTGTCAATCATCCATGCTGGTAATAGTAAAAGATTAATATGTTCTTTATACCTTTTATCACCGGCGGTTGACAAGAAATTGTAACATCTTGGCCAAATAAAATGTGACAGCAGTGAATTGTTACTAGTTTTCACTAACATTAGAACAAAATGGCCAAAGTCTCATCAATGTTGTTTGCAAGAAAATTACAACAAAAAACAAGAAAGTACTGGTTTTTTGTGCGTCAAGTCTCATGTAATTTGTATAAATTTTATCTAAAAACGTAATTTTATTATAAAGCCAATGCAAAAGTGTGATTCTATGTGAAACTGATCACAGTTGGTAGGGGTGGGGTTGTCATAGCATTGCTTCCCGATGGAAATCGGTCAAATGTGATGATCATGGTCTGAATTAGCGATGTAAACATAGAAAAATCCTGTTTTCAGTTTGATTAGTTCAGAAACATACTAATATACCTAAGTTATCTCTAAGTCTCTTATTTTGAGGTCACTTGGGTTTGAATATATAAACGATCATTTGTTTTGTCCGATTGTTGTAAATCTGCTGCTGTTTCAATGAGTTTTGTAGCAGGCATTATCGGGGAACACTTAATGGAAAAGCCACGCCTTACGTTTTGGCAGATATGGAATATGAGCTTCGGCTTTATGGGAATTCAATTTGGCTTCGGCTTACAAAATGCCAATGTCAGTCGAATTTTTGAAACTCTGGGAGCAAGCATTGATCAAATCCCGATCCTTTGGATTGCAGCACCGTTAACCGGATTGCTCGTCCAGCCAATTATTGGTTACTTCAGTGACCGCACCTGGACGGTACTTGGCCGCCGTCGTCCTTATTTTCTTTGCGGGGCTATCGCGTCCTCATTGGCATTGATTATCATGCCTTATTCGCCGTATTTGTGGGTGGCCGCAGGTATGCTGTGGATCTTGGATGCGTCCATTAATATCTCAATGGAGCCGTTCCGTGCCTTGGTAGCAGATAACTTGCCTTCTGAGCAGCGCACACAAGGCTTTGCTGTCCAAACGTTCTTTATTGGTGTTGGCTCGGTGGTCGCATCCGCCATGCCTTACTTGCTTAGCAATGTTTTCAACGTGGCTAATACGGCACCGGCGGGGGTAGTGCCACCCTCAGTGAAGATCTCATTCTTGTGCGGTGCCTTGGTATTTGTGGCATCGATTCTTTGGACGGTGCTCAGAACCAAGGAATACTCACCGAAAGAACTAGCGGCATTTCACGGTGAGGTCTCTGAGCCGGAAGAAGAGAAGGCCAGCCTGAAAGCGATTGCGGCTGATATCAAATCGATGCCAAAGACCATGATGCAACTGGCTGTGGTACAGTTTTTCTCTTGGTTCGCGCTGTTTGCTATGTGGATTTACACCACCTCGGCGGTGACCTCGCAAATTTTCGGGACCACTGATACTAGCTCGACCCTGTATAACGAAGGGGCTGACTGGGTCGGCTTGTGTTTTGCCACCTATAATGGGATATCAGCACTGGCTGCCTTTGCCCTGCCTTGGCTGGCACAGCGTACCAGCCGTAAGTTTGTTCACAGCCTGTCGCTGATCATTGGCGGCCTGAGCCTTGCGTCTATCTCTCTTATCGACAACCCTGCAATGTTGATGGTTAACATGGTCGGTATTGGTTTAGCTTGGGCAAGTATTCTTTGTATGCCATATGCTATTCTTGCCGGTGCATTGCCCGCGCACAAGATGGGCTTCTATATGGGGGTGTTCAACTTCTTTATTGTACTGCCACAGATCTTGGCCGCCGGTATTCTGGGCTTCTTCACCCGCTGGGCGTTTGATGGTAATACGATGATGGCGATTGTTCTGGGTGGGGTATCAATGATATTCGCTGGGCTTGTCGTCTGTATTGTGAAAGATGAAGATGAGCCCAACCAGGTTGAGCAAGGTGCATCGGAAAAAGCTGTTACTGCTTAAATTCAAACCGTGAAGTGATGGAAAGGCCAGCAGCTTGCTGGCCTTTCTATTTCGATATGATGAGTCATTTGTCAGTAGCCACTTAGCTAGCTAAATTGAGCCGGCCTTTTTTCCAAAAAGGCACTGACCGCCTCCTTGGCCTCTTCACTCCTTATCCTTTTTATTAGCTCGACGTTTTCGTTTTCTATTGTTCGCAGCAGGCGTTCTTTATCTTGTTGTCCGAGCATGCTTTTACTTATTTGCATTGCTTTGGGAGGAAGTAGAGCAATTTGCTCAGCACATTGCAGAGCGGCGTCATCTGGCGTGTTGCTGATTTGGTTGACAAAGCCCAGTGTCAACGCCTCTTCGGCGGTCATCGGTGCACCCAGCAATAGCATTTCTTTGGCTTTTCTTGGGCCGACCAGTTTGGAAAACTCGGTGCTCGAAGCCATTTCTGGACAAAGTCCCAATTGTACAAACGGTGTTTTGAATACGGCGGATGGTGAGCAATACACAACATCGACAAACTGCAACATGGTGGTTCCGATACCTATTGCAGGGCCTGAAACAGAGGCAACGATCGGTGTTTCGCACTCTACCAGTGATTTCATAAACCGCTCGCCATGAAAGTCTGCCATGCCTTGTGAAATAGCCACAAAGTCCTGCATATCATTGCCTCCACAAAAGATGTCCGATAATCCTCGCAATACAATTACACGAGTCTCTGAGGAATTGTTACCCTGTATAATGGTATCTGCCAAGGTGTGATACATGGCTTGATTAAGAGAATTTTTGGCCTCTGGGCGAGTAAGTTGAATATCCAGAATCGGCCCGTTGTGTGTAAGTTGAATATCCATTTCAGCTTTCCTTGAGTGGTAGGAGGAGTCGTATGATTCAATTAATCATGGACAAAGTTCAGCGGGATGCCAACCTACAGCGCAAAAAGTGAGATCGAACGAGGGAAGGCAGAGCTCAATCAAGAGCTATAGTTAATCGAACGGCGTGGAGTGGTTAGGAGGTGTTTATGTTTTGTCCTAGGAGGATACTGAAGCAATTAACACACTATAACCGTGTGTATGCGTGTTCTATCCATGGTCCTTGGACTCGTTGGTCAATGAGTCCGGTATAGCCATGCTGACTCGCCAAAGGAAGCGTGCCAGCAGTTACTTGCTCTGGTCGACGAAGGCAACTAGATAATAAAGGTATCGAGATACAGTTGCTCAACCTCTTTCCTTGCCCATTCAGTACGACGCAAGAACTTCAGGCTCGACTTGATACTCGGGTCGCTGTTGAAACAACGTATTTTGACGATTTTTCCAAGTTCTTCCCAGCCATAATGGTCGACGAGCTCTTGCACGATGTTTTGCAGGGTTAGGCCGTGTAATGGGTTGTTTGGTTGGTGCTGGTTCATTGAGTCTGCTTCATGGTTTGATCTGGGAATGGCACTATACCAGCTTGGGTTGCACGATTGAATCTTCAGCGATTAATATCTGTTAGACTATAGAAGAACTTCGCAGCGAGCCATATTGGCAAGGCTGCATTATTTTTAGGATTTATTGTGCTCAATAACGATATCTTGCGACGTATCCGCTACACCTTTGACTTCAACGACTCAGCGATGATCAATATTTTTGCTGCAGCGGAACACGAGGTGACACGTGAGCAAGTTAGTGATTGGTTGAAAAAAGAAGACGATCCTGCATTTAAAAAATGCACAGATCGTGAGTTAGCTATCTTTCTAAATGGTTTGATCAATGAAAAACGTGGCAAAAAAGAAGGCCCACAGGCTGAGCCAGAGTCGCGTCTGACCAATAACATGATCTTCATGAAACTGCGTATTGCGCTGAACTACAAAGCGGAAGATATTCTTGAAATCATGGAGAGTACTGATTTCAATCTGAGCAAGCATGAACTTAGCGCTTTCTTCAGAAAGCCGGACAATAAGCATTACCGTGAGTGTAAAGATCAAATCCTGCGCAACTTTTTGCTTGGTGTGCAGAATAAATTCCGCCCGGAAGCGGCAGAGTAATTCTGATATTAAATCTATCGACGAGTTTGATTAAACCTGATTTGGTTAAGCTTTGAACGATGAAAGAAAGGCTGCCAGTGAGCAGCCTTTTTTATGTTTGTTAGCTGGTTTGCTCATCTAGGCTAATATCACCGTCATGCTGATTTAGCAGCATTTTCTGAACATTGAAGCCGCACAGCATCAAGATCAGGCACCAGTTCAAGAAAGGCAGTGTCCCTTTTTCTAAACTTTCAGAAAGCTGTGCTGGTTTCCATTGAAAAGTGTCGCAAAGGCTTTCAATTGTGATCCCTGTAAAGGTGTTGTCGCCGATTACACGCTTGAACTCTTTTTCCGATGGCATTTCAAAAGCGCTCTTGCTTTTAAATGCGGTTGGTTTGAACGCACGCATCACTTTTCTGGCATCGACTTCAAGAGGCTGACCATTGTTTTGAATATTTGGTCGGCCAACCAGAGCGGCGAGGAAACACCAGCAAGGGTAAGGGATATCCGACAGATTCTCAGGTTCACGCTTGTAGCGAGACATCCAAGCAGAGAGCTTTTTCTCTGGTAGACCCGTTAATTGCGCAAGGGTTGCGCCATCGTAACCATACTCTTTAAGCAGGTTGATAATTTCAGCCACCTCGGAAACGAAGGGTTTTTTCCATTGGTTGGCAGGGGCTAGGGTGACATCTCTGATCATAGTAGGCTCATTGGGTATCTGGCTGTAGCTTGATAGGTTCAAGCGGATTGGCATAAGCTTATGCGAAGCCAATAACTAAGTCTATTGGCTCGTGCCTCCTTGGTATCATTAACCCCATATTTGCTGTTTTCACCAGCAGGTATACCAACCTACATAAATAGTTGATCAGTCTTGCAGGTTAAAATCGCTGTTCTCTGCGTTAGATATTTTGTAATTAGAGCCACTAGTTACTGCAATCTCTGCCTTGATAACAACGATTTTTCCAGTGCAAATACTTGATCAACGACTTATCCAGATTGGTATTAGGTATGTGAAGAAGCTGGGTGAGGGGCTTTGTTCCGACGACGTTGAAATAACATCAAGGGTAAATACAGCACAGCGTTGAGCCCAAAAGCAATGACCACACAGATAGCAATACTTTCTATATCAACCGGAATACCTGGCTTGAAATGGATTAATACCCGCTGAAGTTCGTTGCCCCTTAATGGGTTAAACATATAAAGCGCTTTTTCGATTAAGTGGCCTTTTGAAAGGGTGGCCATCGCCTGTTCAAGTAACTGGTGCTGTTGGAGAACGTTACGCTTTTGTTCTGCATCGACCCGGACAATAGAGCTCTTTTCCTGTAACAGTGCATTGATCAGACTCTCGGCACTGTCAAAGCCGTGTTGGCGAGCATTGTCTTCATAGCGACTAACTTGCTGCTTGTTAGCATCATAAAAGCCGGAAAGGTACTGCAGGTAATGATCGGCCAGCATGGGGATTTGCAATGTTGCTACCAAGAGCCCACCGAAAATGAGCCTATCAAATATCCGTTTAAACATGTGTACTCCTTGCTGCAAATTGCTCTGAAATTATACCAATCGGCTGTAGTGAGAAAAGCAGCCAAGCCATTGAATATTATTTATAGCGTATTACGACGTATCGATGTTCGGTGGTTGTTAAAAGTGCAGGGGAGAGTATGTGGGATTTTACGAGGCGGAAAACAAACAGGACGAGCATAAAGCTCGCCCTGTGGGGTATGTTTACCTATATCGAAATAGGCTTAGCTTCTCTTCTAACGCTAAGTTAGAAGTTAGCAGAGCGTGGTGCACGTGGGAATGGGATCACATCACGGATGTTAGCCATACCTGTCACGTAAGTGACTAGACGCTCGAAGCCCAGACCGAAACCAGCGTGTGGCACAGTGCCGTAACGGCGCAGATCGCGGTACCAGTTCATGTGCTCAGGGTCGATGTTCATTTCAACCATGCGCTTGTCTAGAAGCTCTAGGCGCTCTTCACGCTGGGAACCACCGATGATCTCACCGATACCCGGTGCAAGAACGTCCATTGCAGCAACTGTTTTGCCATCTTCGTTCATACGCATGTAGAACGCTTTGATGTCTTTCGGGTAGTTCTTAACAACAACCGGTGCCTTGAAGTGTTCTTCAGCTAGGTAGCGTTCGTGCTCAGAAGACATGTCGATGCCCCACTCAACGTCGAACTCGAAGTCACGGCCAGAATCTTTTAGGATCTGGATAGCGTCGGTGTAGTCAACTTGTGCGAAGTCAGACTCAACGAAGTTTTCTAGGCGAGAGATTGCTTCTTTGTTGATGCGTTGAGCGAAGAACTCAAGGTCATCACGGCGCTCTTCAAGAACAGCTTTGAATACATACTTCAGCATGTCTTCTGCAAGCTTTGCTGCATCATCAAGATCTGCGAATGCAACTTCCGGCTCAACCATCCAGAACTCAGCCAGGTGACGGCTTGTGTTCGAGTTTTCAGCACGGAACGTTGGGCCGAATGTGTAAACCTTGCTTAGGGCACAAGCGTATGCTTCAGCGTTCAACTGGCCAGAAACCGTCAGGAAGGTTTCTTTACCAAAGAAGTCTTTGTCGAAGTCTACTTCACCAGCGTCTGTCATTGGTGTGTTCACCAAATCCAGCGTTGAAACGCGGAACATTTCACCAGCACCTTCTGCATCAGATGCAGTGATCAGTGGTGCAGACATCCAGAAGAAGCCTTGCTCGTGGTAAAAACGGTGGATAGCCTGAGATAGGCAGTTACGAACACGTGCAACCGCACCGATTACGTTGGTGCGAGGGCGAAGGTGGGCCACTTCACGAAGGTATTCGATAGAGTGACGAGTTTTCGCCATTGGGTAAGTCTCAGCGTCTTCAACCCAGCCAACCACTTTTACTTCAGTTGCTGCTAGTTCGAAATCTTGACCTTTAGCTGGTGATTCAACAATCTTACCTGTGACCTCAACAGAGCAACCAGTTGTCAGCTTAAGCACTTCTTCCTGGTAATTATTTAACTCATTAGGGACCACGGCCTGAATCGGGTCGAAACAAGAGCCGTCATAAATGGCAAGGAAAGAGATTCCAGCTTTGGAATCACGACGTGAACGGATCCAGCCGCGAACAGTGACTTCACTGTCAACCGCTAGCTTACCGCTAAGTACGTCTGTTACAGGCGCGTAAGTCATGTGTAAATTATTCTCCGTTAAGGCACTTTATTAGTGTACTGCTGGGTATTTTACCCCAATACACAGTCCAAGGAGTCCATATTACCTGTCTTACGTTTAGCATCAACCCTTGTTATTGCTTGAAAGGGTAAATTGATGCAGTAATCGCTCTAATTGTTCTGCTAAGTGTTCAATATTTACACTAATTGCTTTTGATGCCTGGGCATGAGTAGCGGTATCTTCTGCGTGTTGGGTGTCAGTAATGGTCTGGATATTACTGGAGGCTTGATGGGGGCGGGGAGGAAATATTTCGCACAATAAGGTTGATTGAGCGTGAATTATGCAAGGCGGTGATTTGCCTTGCATAATATTTCGTTAGCACACGGAGATCTTCGACTTGTAAGTCGATGTTATGCCGGAGCAAAAAATTGTGCTGCTGTAATACCGTAATAAACTTTATCATCAAACCCTTGTTCGAGTTTGTAATAGTCCTTTTGGCACCCTTCACGTTGGTAGCCACACTTTTCCAGCGTTTTGTACGAACCAACATTTGCCCCGTAGCAGTCTGCACTGATCTTATGGCTACCGAATACGGTGAAGCCAAGTTCCGTCATTAGCTGGCAGGCACTGGTCGCGATGCCTTGTCCCCAAGAGTGAGCCGGTAGTTGGTAACCGACTTCATAGTTGCCCTCACAGAACATCACTTGGGTGATAGCTGCCATGCCCATGTACCGACCCTGCTGATCGCGAATGATGAAGATCGGGTTGTCAGGCCATTCCCCGTTGGCCATGGCTTCTTGGGTATTTTCAATAATGGGTGTGAAGAATCCTTGGTACAAACTCTCATCTGCGGGAGCAAAAAATAGGTATTGGTTTACCTTCTCATCGCCAAGCATGGTGATGATATCGCTCAAGTCCGATGGCTGGATAAGCCGGATGGTCAATGCCTGGTGAAACGCCACTGACTCGCCTTGTTTTAATTTTGAATAAAATCCTGAATTTTCATTTAAATTTGACATGATTACCTCGTTTTCAGGTGGCCATAATAGCGAACCTGATTGGGTAGTAATTGGATTTTTGCGACAAAAAGATAAATAACACCAACCTACATAAATATTTGATCAGTCTTGCAGGTTAAAATCGCTGTTCTCTGCGTTAGATATTTTGTAATTAGAGCGACTAGTTACTGCAATATCTGCCTGGATAACAACGATTGTTCCAGGGCAAATACTTGATCAACGACTTATCCAGATTGGTATAAAAGGGCTGTGGGTTATTCAAAATCACCATAGATGTCGATAGTCAGATCTCGGTTTTCCAGGTAATGGGAAGGTGTACGCTTGAGCTGTTGTTTTAGTTGTCTGATCAGGTGGGACTGGTCGCTAAAGCCAAACTGTTGGGAAAATGCGGTCCAATCGATATCTCCCTGTTTATTGTAGAGAGCTAAAATCATTTGCTCCAGCTTCATCATTAGCTGGTATTTCTTGATGCTTAACCCCGTGACTTGCCGAAAGCTACGCTCCAGAGTACGTCTAGAACACGCGCATTGCTTTGCTAGATGATTAATATCTAAATTGTTCTCAGTCAATTGGTTTTGAGCAGCATTGCTGTGATCCGAACCGCTTTGTTGTTGCTCTAAAAGTGCAATGGTCTTTTGTGTGACGGTGAAGGGCTTATCGATATTATTGGTCAAACTCAATGTTTCAATTTGGTGATTAACACAATCGATGATGTTTTGCTTCGTGTTGCATTGCCATAAAACATTTTGAAAGTGGCTATCAAACATGGGGGGCAGCCAGTCAAACCAGCCACATTGATTAATTAGCCCTTCGGTCGCTTTATTCAGAAGATAGAGCCCTTCGGGGCGAAAGGTAATACCAATGCGCTTGAGCGGCGCGTTATCAACCAGCGTAAGTAGTTGTTCACTGGCTGCAAGCAGGTGGCTCCCGTGACCGGCAATCTGCTCATCACCTTTTTGATAGCAATAGCCTTGGTCCTCCGGAGTAAAGAGAAGGTGCGCCCTAGGATTAGGAATGAGCTGTGGTAGTTGCTCAATAATGTCATCTTGTTCTAATTCTAGATACCAGATCTGGTGGATTAGCCATTCATAGCCTTTAAGTGGCTGCTTCCAAGTGATCATTCACACTACCTTTTCATTGACGCACCGATTTTCTCTTTCTCGAATATTCTAATTCATCCACTGTCAAAATTCGTTGATTTCGAGCTTTGGACATAAAAAGCCCCCCAATAATTGGTGTCCAACTATTGGGGGTCAGTTCTCTTCTCGGGCTTTTTGTTCGTGGTATCGCTAAATTATGGAGCTGTATCCTCAGGGTTATCCAGATAGGCACAAGTCTGGCCATCATTAAGGATGGTTCCCCCTGGAGGGCCTGCTGGTTCTTCCTCTACTGGTGGCTCTTCTCCCTCAGCAGGTGGTGTGGGCGGTGGCGGCTCAACAGGCACAACATCAGGCACTTGGCTCGCATCGATCAAGGTGACGATGTCACTCCAGATCTCTCCTTCATCACTGCCATAGTTCAAAGTCTCATCGGTTTCCCAGCGGGTCTGGTGGTTAAAGGCTTTGACCGCCAATTTCAAACCGTCGGTATCGGTGATTTGGATCCGTTCGTTCATCGAGCCGTCTACGGCTTCATAGTACAGAGTTCCGTCGTCTTCTATTTTCCAGCGAATGGCGAAGTTGAAACCACAGCCACTTCCATCAACATAACTTCCCTCGAAAAAATCACCATCAAAGTCATCGCTTAATTTTAGGTAACGAGCGGTATTTTCATTACTGTGATTTCCAGTATCACCTCCACTGTCACTAGCAAAAGTCAGGGCTTTATCATCGCTGTTGTTACCAGTCTGGCCAACCAACAGCGCTTCAGTGAAAACAGGGTCGCGACCAAACCAGATTTGTTTACATTGCTGAACTTGGTTGTTGTAGTTGCTTAAGCTTTCCTTGACCGTTGGTGTCGTGGTTTCTGGATCCCAACCGGAGTCACCATCAAGGCATGCCGCTAATGAATCAGGTGCATACTCACGGGCCATCAAGCTGGAAATTTGTGCTTCTTGCCCCTGTTGGCTGAATACCTTAATCGCGAGTAGGTTTTGCTGGTAGTCGTAATTTGTCAGAGACCAGAAATCGAATTCGTCTTCGAGGTTGGTGTTACCAACAAGCTTTAAGTAACCGTCTTCCGTCAGTGACCATGCACGTGATCCGGATTCTTCGTTGGTATTGCGGTAGTGATCCCAGCTGTTGTCACCACGGAGAATGTGGGCGCTGATTTCCCCATCATCACTGATTTGTACCAAGGTCTTATCGACCAAATCATTAACAGATTGAGTGGTGAACCGTTCATCACCGCCACACTCGGTAACCGCATTGAGAAATAGCCCCTCATTGGCTAACTCAGTGTTCCCGAAAGCACACTCGCCAAAGGGTGGCAAGTTATCGCGGGTTGCAGCCGCAAAGATCTGTGCTTTGGCGTCATTGTCGAATCCTGAGAAGTTAAACTCTGCTAATTCAAGAAGTACTTCACCTATATTGACAAAGCCTCGGTCCTCAACAAGGAATAGGTTACGACCATTGAAGGCGTAGTCATCGGAGAGCTGTCTAACAATATCGGGGATATCAAAACGTATAACAGATTTGCCAGCTATAGTGGTTGGCGCCCATACACTGGTATCTTGGATTGTCCATTCGTTAGCAGCAATGCGGCTCCAGTAGCGGACGGTGAAGAAATCATCGTCGATAAATTCTGCTACGATATTGTCACTGAGTTTGAAGCCATTGACTTGTTCGATGGTTATTCCAACATCAAACAAAGAGGTTTTGATATCTTCCAAACTGGTATAGGCGGCTTCTGGTGTTAGGATAGGAGAAACCCGGCAGGTATCTTGATCGTTGGTATTATCGCACAATAAATAAGTTTCGCTTTCTGGTCGCCATGTGAAATAGAAGCCAGAAGAGCCTTCAGTAAAGGTTGTGTCATCGGGTATATAGCGGGTCAGGTAATGGTTGTCCTTGCTGGAAAGAAAGTCGTGCATTTTCTTGCCAGATAGTGAGTAAACCTTGGCTTCCAAGGTGACGCCTCTTTCATCAGAGAGGTTAAGGGCGGCATCTGTCAGTAGGGCATTACGGTCGGTAGCAAATTGTACCTTGAGGTACTCAAACAGCCCCATCCAGCCTTGATCTGTTAATACTTGAGATTTGACATCTTCGGTGCCAAAGCTCGTTGAATTACTCAGGTAGGTGAACATTTCGGTGAGGGTGATATCGTCACTGCCCCTTTTATCCCAATTGTACTCAGTGACGGTGGTTTCGTTGCCGTCATAAGACGTGTTGTCGGCAAAAATCCCTTTACCGTCGTTACCTTCCGTTGTGCTTATTTCCCAGTAACCATCATTTAAGATAGCCAGTATATTGGCGATGGCTGCTGACTGTTCGGTAAAGAATCGCTCCAGCCTGCCTTCGGTCATGGTTTGCACTATGGTGAGGCTCATAAGATCTTTGAGTGATAGACCTTGAACGCCGATTTTAGGGAAGAGCGTGTCACGAATATCAATGGCGATCTTGTTGATGTCTTCAAGGGCGAGGGCGACAGCCCCTTGCGCACCAGATTCAAATACATCATTGAATACTCCCCAGTTTTCGTCTGCAGCCACACGCTGAGCTAGAGCATAGTAGGTGAGCGATAATTCTAGGGATACAGCGAGTCGTTCGGCGGCCAGTGGTGTCATAAATAAGCCATCTGGTAAATTTTCACCGAGCGTAAACTCAGGTACACCGTCGAGGTCAACTAATAGCACCGCATTGATTCTGGCTCGGGTTCCAGCATCAAGCTCGTAGATCCCGTCGCCTTTTGCTTCGAGCCGGGTAATTTCAATTGATTCAAAGACTTTACCTTTGTCATCTAGCCATACAGCGGCAAAGTTCTGTTCGGTAAGGTCTTTCACAGCATTGGCATAAGCCGGCTGAATAAAAGAAAAACGTTGTTGGTTGGCAAGAAGCATACCATCAGGAGCATCGACAGACACCGTGAAGGTTGTCGAAACAGGCACTGGAGTACCCGCGGCAGGCTCGGTTGTGTCACTGCCGCCTCCGCAGGCCGCAAGCAGCAGACTGCTGATAAACAGCAGGATATATCCCATATAACTGCGCATATTAAATTCCCCAAGAGGTCATGAATCTTTTGTTGGTATTTGTTTTCTGCTGAGTATAGATAGGACAAAAAGGTGCAAAGTTAAGAAAGAAGATGGGTCTCGGATATAGGGCGGCTGTCCTGAAAATAAGACTGCCGCTCAAGGTCTGCTGAAATGCGAGGAAGTGTCAGGTTAGTTATGCAATAGCCAAATACTTGTGGGTTTGGATCGATAGGCGCCAGTTGCGTTTGATACAGGTATCGATGCACAACTCTGTCGCTCTTGGCTTCTGGCTAATCGGCTGCAGTGCGATTTCAACCTCGGTTTTGAGTTGCTTGCCGGCAAGCAACTCATCAAGTTGTTCGATATCTTTTTGGGTACCGACTGGGTGCTTGATCTCATCGGCTCGCCCAAGCGCACTCGCAAGTACTGGCAGCTTGGCCTTCATGTTAATCTTTGGAGACACGGTAACCCAGGTGTTTGGTGTTGCCTGTATTTCGGATGTGCCGCTGGTTTCAATCTGGCAACGGAAGCCGACCTGTTCCAGCGCGGTGGTTAGTGGCAGTAAGTCATAGATACAAGGCTCACCACCAGTAATAACTACGTGCTTGGCGGTGTATTGTTGCTCAGTGAGCAAATTAACGATGCCTTGAGCATCTAGCTCTGTCCAAATAGGTGAATCACCTGTCTTAGCCATGACGTCGACGACAGAGCCGTGATCTTGAGGTTCGGCGCTCCAAGTTTGTTTGGTGTCACACCAGGCACAGCCGACAGGGCAGATTTGGAGCCTGACAAAAATGGCTGGCACACCAGTAAATACGCCTTCGCCTTGGATAGTTTCAAAGACTTCGTTAATTTTGTACACCGTTAACCTCATGGTGGGGGATTTTTGCGACCGGCGATTATCGCAAAATTGCAGCAGGCTGTCTTTAAATAGGTTAATTTTTGCAGTTAAAAAAAAGGAAATATTTTTGCGGTATAATGAGAGCCAGGGCAAGAATTGCGGTGTTTTTCATGATTCGATGTGACCATTGTCACGTACTCAACATAATCGGCTTCACAATTACTTCGCAAAGTAAAAAAATTAAAATGTAATATTAAACAATGACAGATTTTATCGGGAGTTTAGGCATGTATGTCGCTCAGCCAGGTCATATTGACCATATCAAAAGAAATAATGCCGGCAGCGTTTACAAGCTTATTGACTTGTTTGGCCCAATCTCCCGCATTGAGCTTTCCAAACGTAGCCAATTAGCGCCTGCAAGTATAACAAAAATCACTCGTGAATTGATTGAAGCTCACCTGATCAAAGAAACGGCGATCCAAGAGTCGTCCAGTCGAGGCCGGCCTGCTGTAGGCTTGGTGCCGTCCAATGAAGGTTGGCAGTTTATGTCTCTTCGTTTAGGACGGGGTTACCTAACTATTGCGCTACATGAGTTGGGAGGAGATATCTTGGTTGAAGAGCGTCAAGATATAGATGTACTTCATCAAGATGAAGTAATGAAAAAGCTCATCGCTGAAATTCATACCTTTTTCGCCAACCATGTGAGTGAACTTGATCGCATTACTGCTATCGCGGTGACCTTACCGGGGTTGGTTAACTCTTCGACCGGTACAATTATTCAGATGCCGCATTATGATGTTCATAACCTTGAACTCGGGCCAGCGATACATCAAGCGACGGGGTTACCAGTATTTATCGGTAATGACACCCGCTCGTGGGCACTTGCTGAGAAATTGTTTGGTAATTCGCGTGATGTCGCCAATTCCATTTTGGTTTCTATTCATCACGGCGTAGGTGCAGGGATTGTACTTGATAATGTGGTATTGAAAGGAAGGATCGGTAATGTCGGCGAACTTGGCCATATTCAAATTAAGCCTTACGGTAAACGCTGTTACTGCGGTAACCATGGCTGTTTGGAAACGGTAGCGAGCCTGAAGGCCGTTATCGAGCAAGTTGAGCAGCGTTTGCGTGAGGGCCACCCTTCATCACTGCACGGCAAGACTCTGACAATTGAACGTATCTGTGATGCTGCGATGGCAGGAGATACTTTGGCAAGGCAGGTGATAGTTGAATTGGGGCATCATTTAGGGCAGGCCATTGCCATTATGGTGAATTTGTTTAACCCGGAGAAGATCCTTCTCGGCGGTGAATTCAACCGGGCAAAAGATATTCTTTATCCGGCGATTATGGAGTGCGTCCGTAATCAGTCATTACCAGTTTACAATCGTGATTTAGTTATCGAGCAAAGCTCGTTTTATACCCAGGCGACCATGCCAGGTGCGGCTTTAGTCAAACAGGCGATGTACGATGGTCACTTATTGATGAAGTTGATTGAAGGTTAACGGCTTCGACGCGAAGTCATCATGTCTTTGTAAAACTTTCACATCCACAGACATGAGCTTGCATATTATTATTGCCTAACACTCTCTTTTAAGTTGATCGTCAATGACATTGTGCAGAAACGAAAGTGCTGCACGGTGGTCATTGCGACTCATAAACCACTGCTTCTGGTTGGTTTCCAGAGGCAACAATTCAAGCCAGCGTTGGCACACCCAAGTCATGTCATTGTAATCCGGCAACGGATAATTCTCTGCATGTTCGGGGTATTCTTCAAATAGTGCTTTTAAGCTATTGGATATGTCTCGGTCAACGAATTTAATTTGACTTGGCGTCCAGTTGGACATCGATGTGACATCGCCAAACCGCAATCCGTCTTCCTCTTGCCAATGCTTATTGATTACGAATTTTTCCACACCTCTAATGGTAATGCCCAGTAGGCCATCAGGGAGTTTTTCGAAATCCGTTATGATCACTCGGGTTCCGAAATGGCACAGAGAGTCTCCATCTTTCATACAGAGGCCGAAACCGTTGCCGTCACCCATAGCTAGTTTGACTAACCGGGTATAGCGAGGTTCGACAATCCTCAGTTTACTTATCCCACCAGGTAGTAGGTATATCTGTAACGGAAATAGTGGTAATTGCATAGTTCTAGCCTTACTGACGTTATTCATTATAAATACGAGCCAACCATAAGTTGGGATTGCTATAACGTTCAGGAAAAGTATAAGCAGACAATCATTAGAAGTTGTCTGCTTTTCGATACTACTTAAGTGCTAGCTTGATCGCCGAAGTGAGTTGGCTAAGTTGTTGTTGGTTAATGATAAATGGAGGCATTATGTAGACAAGTGTGCCAAAAGGGCGAATCCAGACGCCACTGTCTACAAACGTTTCCTGAATCTTGGCCATATCGACAGGCTCATAAAGCTCAACAACACCGATAGCCCCCAGCCAACGAACAGTCTTGACTTTGGCCAGTTTTTCAATCTCTGGCAACGACTCAGATAATTGTTTTTCAATGTTTTTTACTTGATCATGCCAATGGCCTTGGGCGAGGATATCCAAGCTGGCGTTGGCGACCGCACAGGCCAGCGGGTTACCCATGAATGTTGGTCCGTGCATGAAACACCCGGCTTCTCCGCTGCATACCGTATTTGCGACATGGGTACTGGCGAGGGTGGCGGAAAGTGTCATGTAGCCTCCGGTTAATGCCTTGCCAACACACATAATGTCGGGACTGATACCGGCATGTTCACAAGCAAATAATTTTCCTGTACGCCCAAAACCGGTCGCAATTTCGTCAGCGATAAGCAAGATCCCGTATTTGTCGCATAATTGACGTACCCGCTTGAGGAAGGTTGGATGATAGATCCGCATCCCACCCGCGCCCTGAACGATAGGCTCGATAATGACGGCAGCAACCTCCTTCTGATGTCGTTCTAGTTGATAGCGGAAATCGTCAATATCCGATTCTTGCCATGGTTCGAAAAACCCACATTTCGGTGATTGGACAAAAATATGCTCAGGCAAGAATCCTTTGTACAGGCTGTGCATAGAGTTGTCAGGGTCGGTGACTGACATCGCGGCAAAGGTGTCACCATGGTAGCCGTGCTTGACGGTGAGGAATTTCGGCCGGCGTTCACCTTTGGCATGCCAATATTGCAACGCCATCTTTAGGGACACTTCCACCGCGACAGAACCAGAGTCAGCCAGAAAAACATGCTGGAGAGGCTCCGGTGTGATCTCAACCAGTTTGCGGCAGAGCTCCACTGCAGGCTGGTGAGTAATGCCACCAAACATAACGTGTGATATCTTGTCGAGCTGGGCTTTGGCTGCTTCTGTCAGAGTTGGGTGGTTATAGCCATGGATTGTTGACCACCATGACGACATCCCGTCAATAATTTCCCTGCCGTCCTCAAGTTGCAAATATACCCCATTGGCACTGATCACCGGATAGCATGGCAGTGGGGTGAGTGTTGACGTGTATGGGTGCCAGACATGCTGCTGGTCAAATTCCAAATCGACCTTGTTGTTTGCTTTTTGCACAGTTGTAAACCTTGCTCCTTGTTGATGGTTGACAGTCTACCGTCTCGAAGTAGACTAGCCAAGTAACAAGAAGCAATGAATGCATAACTCCAGTGGCAGCGATAAGGGGTTGCTGGACACATAATAAGAGGTGATTACACGTGGAAGTACGTCACGACTGGACAGTCGAGGAAGTTCAAGCGCTATTTGACCAGCCATTTATGGATTTGGTGTTTGCCGCGCAGCAGGTACACCGTCATTACCACGATCCCAATAGGGTGCAGGTGAGTACCCTGCTGTCCATTAAGACGGGCGCTTGCCCGGAAGATTGCAAGTACTGTCCACAAAGTGCGCATTACCGCACCGATGTTGATCGCGAGCGACTGCTAGAAGTTGAGCGGGTGCTCGATGCGGCGGAAAAGGCAAAAACTTCCGGGGCAACGCGTTTCTGTATGGGGGCGGCATGGAAAAATCCGAAAGAACGCGATATGCCTTACCTGCTCGATATGGTACGCGGGGTGAAATCGATGGGGCTCGAAACCTGTATGACGCTCGGTATGATCACCGGTGATCAAGCTAGCGAGCTGGCTGAAGCCGGTTTGGACTACTACAACCACAACCTTGATACCTCGCCGGAATTCTACGGCAATATCATTACCACCCGTACTTACCAAGATCGCCTTGATACTTTAAGCCATGTGCGTGAAGCGGGGATGAAAATTTGTTCTGGCGGGATTATCGGTATGGGGGAAAGCTCCCGAGACCGAGCGGGGTTATTGGTTGAGCTTGCCAATTTACCGACCCACCCAGAGAGCGTACCGATCAACATGCTGGTTAAGGTTAAGGGCACGCCGCTAGAGTCTGTTGATGACGTTGACCCGTTCGACTTTGTTCGTATCATCGCGGTTGCCCGTATCATTATGCCTCAGTCGGCTGTTCGTTTATCGGCAGGCCGTGAGGACATGAACGAGCAAATGCAGGCGCTGTGTTTTATGGCCGGTGCTAATTCGGTGTTCTATGGCTGCAAATTATTAACGACACCAAATCCAGGTGAAGACAAAGACATGCAACTGTTCGCCAAGCTGGGTATTAATCGCCAGGAACAAAGTGCCAAACCTGATGAAATACAGGCACAGGAACTATTGGGACAGGTTGCTCAGCGGGTTGCAGCGCGACCAACTAAGGATGATCTGTTCTACGATGCATCGGTTTAACCAGCGGATAACGTCAGCCCTTGAAGAGCGACAGGCACAAGGGCTGTACCGAAAACTGAATTGCTTAGGGCGCGGACAGGCAATGTCAGTGCAGCATGAAGGTCAATCGTTGCTAAATTTTTCAAGCAACGACTATCTAGGTCTAGCACAAGACCCTGAACTGGTTAGAGCTTGGCAAGACGGCCTATCTCGCTTCGGTGCAGGGAGTGGTGCGAGTCCACTGGTTACGGGCTTCCACTCTCCCCACCAGAACTTACAGGCACAGCTCTCGGAGTGGCTGGGTTATGAACATGCATTGCTGTTCAGCAGTGGTTTCAGTGCCAACCAAGCGCTACTGTTTGCCTTGCTGCAAGAGGGTGATCACCTGCTGCAGGACAAGCTCACTCATGCATCTCTCATTGAGGCGGGAATGCTGTCACCAGCAACGATGCGGCGCTTTGCCCATAACGATCCTTCATCCTTGTCTCGCTTGGTCTCTCGCCTTGGTGAACACGCTCCCAAACTAGTGGTAACTGAGGGAGTATTTAGTATGGACGGGGATCTCTCGCCACTCAGTGATATCGCAAGTGTTTGCCAGCAAAGCCAGAGCATGCTGGTGGTTGATGATGCTCATGGTTGTGGAGTACTTGGGGAGTCAGGCCGTGGCAGTTGTGATCACGCTGGCATCAAGCCGGATATTTTAGTCGTGACCTTTGGTAAGGCTTTTGGTCTCCAAGGAGCTGCCATATTGTGTAGCCAAACGATGGCAGAATATCTTGTGCAGTTTGCCCGTCATTTTGTTTATTCAACCGCGATACCACCCGCCCAAGCTCATGCACTATCTAAGGCGTGCGATATCATTCAGCGTGACGAATGGCGCCGTGAGAGACTCACCGCACTTGGAGAAACCTTGTCGGAACACTTATCACCTGATGTAGAGATGCTCGAAACCCAAACGCCGATTAAACCCTTAATGGTGGGCAGTAGCGAGCGAGCGGTAAACGTTGCAGAAAAATTGCGACAGCGGGGACTGTGGGTCAGTGCTATCCGGCCGCCGACAGTCCCTGCTAGTGCCGCAAGGTTGCGGGTAACTTTGACCGCTGCCCACCAAGACGCAGATATTCGTTTGTTGGCACAGGCTATCAATGAGGTATGGCATGAAGAGTAATACAGAAACGGCAGTCCCTGTTCTGAATGATGCTGTTGTTACCGATAAGCAAGCCATCGCCGATGCATTTGGCAAGGCCGCGAAACATTATGATCAATCAGCGGCTTTTCAACGTCAGGTTGGTCATCATTTATTGGCTAAACTACCCGTTCTTAATGTCGCGGGTAGCCAAGTTCTTGATCTAGGTTGCGGGACTGGTTATTTCAGTCAGCAATTGCAACAGCGAGGTATGCAAGTTTGCGCGACAGATCTGTCTAGCCTGATGCTTGAGCAAGCCAGGTTGCGCTGTGGTGAGGGGATTAGCTACGTAGAAGGTGATGCGGAATGCTTGCCATTGCCGGACAATCAGTTTGACTTTGCTTTCACTAGCTTGGCCTTGCAGTGGTGTGATGATCTGTCTGTACCGCTTCGTGAACTGCGACGCGTGGTAAAGCCTGGGGGGAAAATCGTGTTTTCCACCTTGACCGAAGGCTCCCTGCACGAGCTTGTTCATGCATGGGAGCAGGTTGATCAATATCAACATGTAAACCAGTTTCTTTCGCAAAAGGCCATAAAACTTGCGCTGGCGCAAGCGGGGTGTACAGAGGTTGACCTAGAATTCGAGCCAATCACCATGTATTACCGTTCGGCAGTTGACCTTATGAAAGATTTGAAAGGTATAGGGGCAACACATATTCATCAGGGGCGAAAAGCAGGCTTGGCCAGTCGAAAGACATTTAAGGCATTAGAGAGCGCTTATGATGAGTTTCGACATGAGGATAACCAGCTGCCGGCAACATACCAAGTCTGTTTTGGAGTAATTATTAATGACTAACGCTTTCTTTGTAACAGGTACAGATACTGAAGTCGGTAAAACTGTAGCCTCTCGCGCCATTCTTCATGCTGCAGCTAGCGCGAATATCAAGATGGCGGGTTATAAGCCGGTCGCATCCGGAAGTGCACTGACAGCCAGTGGTATGCGTAATTCAGATGCCTTGTATATTCAAGACGCATCGGTTGTTGAGTTAGAGTACGATGAAGTTAACCCATACGCTTTTGAAGCTGCCATTTCTCCGCATTTGGCCGCTGAACAAGAAAAGCGTGTTATTGAGTTTGATGTTCTTTCGCAAGGGCTAGATAGCCTAAAGCATAAATCCGAGGCAGTGCTGGTAGAAGGCGCAGGTGGCTGGCGTGTCCCTGTTTCTTGGAATGACTACCTGTCGACTTGGGTTAAGCAGGAAAAGCTGCCTGTTATCTTGGTTGTTGGGGTGAAGCTTGGCTGTTTGAGCCACGCTATTCTAACGGCTGAAGCGATTCAAAATGATGGCTTGGAAGTGGTTGGCTGGGTAGCAAACCGTATTAATCCAGGTACAGAGAATTACGCGGACATCATCCGCATGTTGGAAGAAAACCTACCGGGTAAAAAATTGGGTGAAATCCCCTATATGCCGGGCATCAAAAAGCGTAACCTGTCGAGCTACGTCGACTTGTCACCGCTTGGTCTTTAACCGTTGCGGTATTCGCGTGATAATAAACCTGCCAACTGGCAGGTTTTTTTTTGCGTATTGACCGATAGTAAATAATACGATGAACCGGTAGGTTTCTTGCGAAAATTCCGTCTAGGAATTTTCCCCAATATTATTTTGGAACGTAAGGACATCAAAATGGACGGTTAAAGCAAATTGATCCAACAGTAGCGCAAGCAAAATGAACAGGGGAACGTTTTAATCAGTGGTTGGCGGTATAGCGTACCCGTGTGCTGTATATGGTCTCGAAGGAAGCACTGCCTGTGTTTGCTTGCTCGTTGAATAACAGTTTATTTGCGATCTGGTTCTCAATATGTATGAAAAAACCTCTCTTTTCAGAGAGGTTTTTGGTGAATCTGGTTATAAGCAGAAGTGCTTAATTATTGCCAGTCAGGCCAATAAGCGCTTCTTGAGTATCAGTAAGCTTTTTGTTGTTTCCGTCTAGCCCCAGCTCTTTGCGTGCTTCATCTGCAGACAGACCAAGATGACAGCGTAAGATGTCAATCGCTACCTGGTAGTTTTCGTGATCGGCCATCATTCCTCCTTGATAATTGAATACCATGCATCATCACTAACGAAATACGACAATAGAATATCCTAGTCTTAGATACAATAAGACCAAAGTCTAAACTAATCTGGTCTTACCACTTCTCTGTGTTTCATCTTTGCCGTTGGTCTGCCAATTACGTTGTGGTGTATTCATTTGATCAATGAGTACGTTTCCTATGTTAAGCCCCAATTAAAGCTGAATCTATTATCATAAGGAAGATTGTTTAATAGTATTGGGTTGTTTAATAACAAAAATGAAACGTAACAATTTTTCACTTTCACTTGTTTTCTGTTTCAACGACCATACTATACATATCAATAACAAATGGATGATGCCTCCGTTGCCCTAATCATGGGGATAACAGGGGAACAGCACCTTCTTTTCTGGAGAAAGAGTATTTTATGAAGCGTATTGCATTGTTTTTGGCAACTAACCTAGCTGTAATGCTGGTTTTCAGCGTTGTCTTGAACGTCGTTTATGCGGTGACAGGCATGCAACCGGGTAGCCTTTCTGGGCTATTGGTGATGGCTGCCTTGTTTGGTTTTGGTGGTTCATTGATTTCACTGTTCATGTCGAAGTCAATGGCTCTGCGCTCTGTGGGCGGGATGGTTATCGAACATCCGCGTAATGAGACTGAACACTGGTTGATGGAAACCGTTGCCCGTCAGGCACAACAGTCAGGTATCGGTATGCCAACGGTCGCTGTTTACGACTCTGCCGATATCAACGCCTTTGCCACTGGCGCAAAGCGTGATGATTCGCTGGTGGCAGTGTCGACAGGTTTGTTGCATAACATGACCCGTGACGAAGCCGAAGCAGTATTAGCACATGAAGTTAGCCACATCTCAAATGGTGACATGGTAACCATGACCCTTATGCAAGGTGTGGTGAACACCTTCGTTATCTTTGTATCTCGTTTGGTGGCTGGCGCGATTAGTGGTGTCAATAACAGCGACGAAGAAGGTGGTGGCGGTAGCTACATGACCTACTTCATTGTCTCTTCTATCATGGAAGTTCTGTTCGGTTTCTTGGCGAGCATCCTGACTATGTGGTACAGCCGTCACCGTGAGTTCAAGGCCGATGCAGGTTCTGCACACCTAGTGGGTAAAGAGAAGATGATTGCTGCACTTGAGCGTCTGAAGATGAGCCACGAGCCTCAGCTTGAAGGTTCGATGATGGCTTTTGGTATCAACGGTAAGAAGTCACTCTCTGAGCTGTTCATGACGCACCCACCATTGGACAAGCGTATTGATGCGCTGCGTCGTGGTGAGCACCTGTAAGTAAATTAAAAGCAACCAATGACTGTTGCTTCAATGATAAAAAAGCCTCCGGTTTCTGACCGGGGGCTTTTTATTTGCTGATAGGCTTTTACAATCGTTATGCGACAGCGGGCTGGCGAACAATTGGCTTGTCGTTGATCGGAATATGCAGAAGCGCGGCAATGAGGGCAAACGCAACGGTTGACCACCAGATTGGCTCATAGCTGCCGTAGTAATCGTAGATGCGACCACCGAACCATGCACCAAGGAAACTACCGACTTGGTGGGTGAAGAAAACCAATCCGTATAGTGTGGATAGGTAACGCGGGCCAAAGATCTGGCGAACCAAGCCAGAGGTTAGTGGCACGGTACCTAGCCAGCAAAAACCAATAGCACCTCCGAAGATCGCAGCCGTATCTGTTGTTACAGGTAAAGTAACAAAGGCTGCAATAACCAAGGTACGCATAATGTACAGGGTAGACATCACATAACGCTTGTTGAATTTGTCACCCATCACTCCCCAGAAGTAGCTACCGAAGATATTGAAAATACCTACATAGGCCAGTGCCATGGCGGCAGTGGAGCCCGGTAACCCTTTATCTGCTAGATAGCTTGGCAGGTGAGTCGCAATGAACATAACGTGGAAGCCACACACGAAAAAGCCCATATGAATGAGCCAGTATCCACGGTGGCTAAAAGCTTCTTTTAACGCTTCTTTCAGTGTTTGCTTCTGCTCTGATGGTGCCGTTGAGGCTGTGCTTTGTTTGTTGGCTTTCATGAAGAATGAGAACGCCATCATCAGCGCACACAGCATGGCGAACACTTGTAGGGCGGTTTGCCAATCGAATTCACTTAGCATGTATTGGGCTCCCGGGATCACCGCGAACATACCGAAAGAGCCAGCTGCGGTAGTCAGACCGAAGGCTTTAGCTGTATGCTCAGCGGGGACTACACGCGCAACGGCACCCAGTACGATAACGTAACTAGTCGCACTTAAGCCAAGGCCAACCAATGCGCCGAGGGAGACAAATAACCAGCTTGGTTCAACTGCAAGAGAGGTGAGGTACAAACCTAAACCATAGGCAATGGCACCGGTCCAGATCACTTTTTGCGCGCCCCACCGGTCGGCAGCCATGCCGACAAACGGCTGGAACACACCAAAGAGTAGATTTTGAACTGCGATAGCCAGACTAAAAAACTCACGGCCAGTATCAAAATGCATAGAAATCGGCATCATGAAGATACCAAAAGACTGCCTGATCCCTAGGCTGATAATTAGTGTTCCAATGCCCATCCACACAAGCAGTGGAAAGCGAAAAATACTCATTGTTAAAGTCCAGTCAAAGTGTGGTCATTTGAGTTTTGCTGATGGCAACCGCCGCTCATGGCATGCTCAGCCAACGAGTCCAACAATGGCTGGCAGTGGTGAACCGCGATCAAGGTCAGAGTAAGCAGCAGTACCATACGCATTAATTGGGCTGTGAGTGATTGTGAAAACATCAGTGCCTCAAGTGCAAAAAAGAGCGGGGATGGTAGTGGAATTCAACCTATGACACAAATGAGAAAATAACAAAGATACTATGCATAATATGCATGCAGCACTGACCCAGAGCCTTACTGGGTTGTGAGGTTGATGTTCTTGTTTCAACAGGACAAACTGTAACACGGCTTAGTGATGATAATGGGTTGAGCTTATTTACTTGGATGAGGCCTTAGTCGGTAAATGGTACCAGAGTCGGCCGAGAAATATAGCCAGCCCTGCTCGTCTAACACCAGTGCTCTGATCCGCTCGTCCAATTCTTCAAGTAATCGCTCTTCATTTTCTAGTTTTCCAGTGTCAGTAACGCTCACCCGGTTTAAATGGCGCAGTTTCAGTGCGCCACTAAATAGGTGACCTTGCCAGTTGGGAAATGCGGTACCTCTGTATAGCAGTAGGCTACCCGGAGCGATGGAGGGGATATATACCTTGAGTGGTGAGATGATGCCGTCTTTCTCGGTGCCTTCCCCGACAGCAATTGGCCCCCAGTATTCTTTGCCATGCGAAATCTTGGGCCAACCATAGTTTGCGCCGGCAGTGATTAAATTGATTTCGTCTCCGCCACGAGGTCCGTGTTCATTGGACCACAGGCGATGGGTTAGCGGATCGAACTGCAATCCCTGTGGATTGCGGTGGCCGTAGCTCCATATTTCCGGTAAGGCGTTGGCGGTATTGACAAAAGGATTGTCTTTAGGCACAGAGCCATCGAGGTTGAGCCTCAGGATGCTGCCGGCATGGGTAGAGAGATCTTGCCCGTTAGGCCGGTGTGCCCGATCACCGATAGAAAAAAAGACGTGTTCCTCGTCATCGAAAGCGATACGGCTACCGAAGTGACGAGAAGCATCGCTGAGTGATTGAGTGAACAATAAATCTTGCCACTGTGTTAACCGGCGACCTTCTAGTTGAGCACGGGCGAGGGTCGTTGCCGCCTCTCCGCCCTTGGCCTTGCTATAGGTAAAATAATACCAAGTTTGAGCAGCATTGTTGTCATTAACGATCGTCAGTTTCGCGACATCTAACAGCCCACCTTGGCCGTATTGGCTGATAGCGGGTTGTCCAGAAACATCTTGTATTGTGCCGTTGGCTGGATCAAGGAGGCGAACAGTGCCGTCGCGGTAGGTGATCAGTAATTGATTGTTGGGGGTGAATACCATACCCCATGGCACACCATCGGTTTGTGCGATTTTTTCGACGACGTAGTTCATCCCTTGACTACTGCCTTGAAGTGCAACAGCTGGGGCCGAAATAACCTTGGGTGCCGATGTTAAGCCGATACCGCATAGCAGCGTGATGAATACAGAGTTTACCGTGGCAGATAAAGTATGACCTGAAATCATGAAGGCTCCTTCCTCTATTCATTAGGGTACAAGTAGTGTAGCAGTTTGGTTCAGGTGTCTCCGGTCAGAGGGATGATTTGTCTCGCAATGATCGTAGCCAGTTGCCTTAGCCCGCGTTGCCAGGTGTCGTCTTCGCGAAAGTTGGCAAAGCTTAAGCGTAGGCAATGGGCATAGCGCTTGTTGGTGCTGAACATGCTGCCAGGTAATACGCTGATCCCTTGTTTTAGTGTTTCTTGGTAGATGGCTTGGCTGTTTACCTCTTCGGGTAAGATGAGCCAGCATAGGAACCCACCAACTGGCTGAGTAAGATGATATTGTCCCTGTAGTTGCGGATAGTGATCCAAGGCTTTGGTTAGTTGCCGAGAAAATAGCTTTTGTTTTTTAGCATAGCTGCGACGAATTTTTCCAAGATGCTGACGGTATTTTCCCCCTTCAAGGAATTGGGCTACGGCAGAGTGGATTAGGTTGGGGCTGCCCATGTTGTCAGTCAGTAGTCTTTTTTCAATCACAGTTTGGTATTGTCCGGCAATGACCCAGCCGATACGAAGACGGGAGTCCAGGGTTTTCGATAAAGAGTTGCAATAGATCACCCGATTATCTTGGTCGAGGGTTTTCAGTGGCAGGGGACGTTGCTGATAGGCTAGCCCACCAAAGACATCATCTTCGATGATCGGGATCCCACTGGTTATAGCAAGAAAGCGAAGCCTATCAGCCGTCGACATCACATACCCGGTGGGGTTGTTGAAACTGGGGTTGATCAAAATAGCTTTGACTGACCATTCTTTAAGAGCTTGCTCTAGGGCATCAAGGTGGATCCCCGTTACTGGGCTAGCTGGAATTTCGATCACTCTCAGGCCAAGAGATTCCAACAACATCAAGTTACCAAAGTAACTGGCAGATTCGACTAAAACAATATCACCAGTAGAGGTGATAGCTTGCAAGCTCAGGCTGATTGCTTGCTGGGCACCGTGGGTTAACAGCAATGATTGTTTGGAGGTGGTAATACCCAGCTCTCGGTTTATTCCTACTAATTGTTTCAATAACAAATCGTTGCCGGGGGGGAGCTGGTAGTGACTGGGGATATGGCGTTGATAGCGACTATGACGGCCAATCTCAGCATACAGGCTATTGATGGCAGGGAAGTCTGTATCAGGATGAGCTGAGCCCATCGGCAGTACCTCACGGGATATTGGTAGCCCCATAATTTTCTTGCTCAAGGACATTAAATCGACAAAACCGGGTTCTGGTACTGGCTTGAGGCTGGTTGAAGCTATGGCGGATGTATTGACTCGGTAGCCAGAACGAGCCAGAGCGGTGATTTTCTGGTTGGCCTCAAGTTGCTGGTAGGCACGGATCACCGTGTTTTTGCTTACTGACAGTTGTTGACTCAGATCCCGAATAGACGGCAAGCGCTCTCCGGGTTGAAAATTTTGTTTATCAATGCGCTCTGCAATCCATCGATATACATAGTGGTATTTTGTTTTCAACTGGCTATGGCTGTCATCCATTCATCTGTACCCTAAAAAATACACAAATCTGTCCCTACCAAGTTTTTTGTACCCCTATAAAGTAAAAGCTATTGAGGGAAAAAGAAAGTGAGAGGGTCATGATGACGCGTTTTATCCCATTTTTGTTTGTTGTGCTTTGGAGTTCCGGCTTTATTGGCGCAAGGTTGGGTTTACCCTATGCTGAGCCGGCGACATTCTTGCTGTTGAGGATGGTGGCGAATATCACCGTGTTCTTGTTGCTGGTTGTTACTCTCAGAGTCCGAGTCCCCACCGGGAAGGCAATGGCCCACTGCATGGTCGCAGGGTTACTGATCCACGGCTTTTATTTGGGAGGAACCTATTTTGCCATTGGTTTGGGTATGCCTGCAGGGCTGTGTTCGCTGTTGGTCGGGTTGCAGCCGATAGTGACCGCCGTGGTAATGTTTGGTTGTGTCGGAGAGCGTATGCGGGCATCACAGTGGGTTGGACTCGTCATTGGTTTTATCGGGATTAATCTTGTCTTACAAGGCAATATGGCTTGGCACCAGGACGGTAGCCGTGAGATGGCTTATCTCTTCACACTCTTGTCTTTAGTGGGGATCACCTTTGGTACCTTATACCAGAAAAAATTCTGCCAGGGGATAGATATGGTGGGAAGCGCGGTGTGGCAATACAGTGCGGCTGCATTACTGTTCTTACCGGTGGCATTGACGACCGAGACTATGGAAGTTAACTGGACCCCGACATTTGTGTTTGCTTTGAGTTGGTTAGTCTTGGTGTTGTCAGTCGTGGCGATTTTACTGTTGCTGTACATGGTTAAGCATGGTGAGTCATCTAAAGTCGCCTCGACTTTTTATCTCGTGCCGCCAATGACCGCTTTCCAAGCCTGGCTGATTTTTGGTGAAAGTTTTGATGAGTTGGGTGTTGCTGGGTTTGTTTTGGCCGCCGTTGCCGTGTTCCTTGTTACTCGAAAACCGAAATTACCAAAGTCGGAGACATATACAGCATCAGCTAAATCGGCTCCCTAATGTGAAGGAGGCGCAACTTGCCTCTCTATTCCTATGTAGTTAAGTGAATCCAGCTCTATGTATATATGGGGTGGCAGAATATTGAGTGTATGCATAATGTAGAGTAAAGCTCACTCGTTCAGCCTGCATTAATTGAACGTCGTTTAATTGGTTGTCATTATGAAATTAATGTTCGGGGTTGAGGTTGCATGATTATGAATAGTGTAATAACGACAGGTTTGTTAGGTATGGCTCTAGGCTGCTCGTTACTTGTTGTCAGTCTGGAGCAAGATGGACCGCAAGCTGGTGAAGGGAGTCGGAGTCAAAGTTATGCTGCTCAGAGTCAGTCTCAAAGCCCGTCAGTACAAATCCAGCAGGATTACATCGCTGAACTGTACAGGGCACGTGAAAAGCTTAAAATGTTAGGTGAAGAAAATTCTGCACTGTTTTTGTCGATCGAAAATGCCATTGCTATTAATGAAGAATTGTTTGATGACGCTGGCTATTGGCGGGCTCATTACCTGAGCCCTTCTTCGTAGAGAAACGCGTTATGTACTTGTTGGAGCCAATAAATACGGAGAAAAGATCTCCCTTACATTGACTTTTGCTTTGAGTCGAGCAGCCAGAAGGTAAAGCCCACCTAATTTACGGTGGAAGAATATTGCATCCGCAGGTGGGGCGTGCCAGTAATTCTCCTTCATGCTCAGTGCGCTGCCTGCATCTCGAATACGCTTAGCTAAGTCGGTTTGGCCGAAGTCAAACACGCCTTCTGTCATGATCGGTTCGCAGGCTTCCAAGCAAAGATCAATCACGGCACTTTGCTGTGAGGGGGTAATTGGTTGGCTGAAAAAGCCGATTTGTCGTAGCGCATCACTCATACACGTTTTGTCGTGATAAAGGGCGGCGCTAAGCAGTTGTTGGTACCCTTCTGCAACATGGGTGGGGTAGGCACGAGTCGCCCCGAAATCTAACAAAACCAATTGTTGGGTCTGTTCTTTGAATTGGAAATTTGCAAAATTTGGATCGGTTTGTACCAGTTTGAATTCAAACATTTCTTTGAACAGCAATTCGAAAGCAAGCTCCACGACTAGGTCACGGGTATGCTGCGGCTGATCCGCCAGTGACTCCACTGGCAAGCCGTCGACAAATTGCATGGCAAGGATGTTTTCAGTCGTCAACTGATCGAAAACAGAGGGGACGAGGTAACGAGAATCATTAGCAAGGTGCTGTTGGTATTGCTTGAGTAATGAGGCCTCGAGTTGATAATCGGCTTCAGCATGAAGCTGCTGTTTTGCCTCTTCTAGCAAATCTTTATAATCGACATCCTTGGGTAATAGACCTGATACCCGTAGTAATGTCGCGACATTATCGACATCACTGTCGATACTTTCTTTTATACCTGGGTACTGGATTTTCAGCGCTATCTTTTCGCCATTGAGGTTAGTGGCTGAATGAACCTGACCAATTGAAGCTGCTGCAACGGGGTAGAAAGAGAAGGTTTGGAACCTGTCTTGCCAATCAACCTCCCATTCATCCTGCAGGACTGCGTTGAGTTGGCTGATGGGCATGGCTTTAGCTTCTGCCCGCAAACGGGCGAGCAACTCAGTCAACTCGGGGGGTAGCAGGTCGCCAGCGTCCATAGAAAGTAGCTGCCCCACCTTCATTGCCGCCCCCCGAAGTTGAGCTAATTGCTCTGCGACACGCTTGGCATTGCTTGGGGTAAGTAATAACTCACTGGCTTTGGGGCGGTTTCCCTGGGCGAGTTGTTTAACCCCTTCGGTGACCATGCTGCCAGCAACACGCGTTGCCAATGAACCTAGTTGTCCCAAACGAGAGAGGCGCCCTTTGGGGACTTTTGCGTATTCTCTTGCCGTACCTGGCTTACCTTTGTTAATCATCATCTCCGATTTCATATTGAGCTACCCACGAAACTGAATACATATAATTACGTGCGGTCAAGGCAGTTAGTTCATAGAACAAGAGTAACGAGAACACTGAGGAAGGAAGAAAGATATTAGGGTACGAAAGGGGCGAAGGTGCTGTATTCTTTGCACGATGCAATAGATGATTAAAGGCCAGCAACCGGTTGCTGGCCAAAACTACGCAATGCCAGGCTTATCGCATCGGCGATGCGATAAGGAACAGCAAGCATCATACTACTTTTTAAAATTAAGAGCATTGAATGCTTTTGCACGCTTTTCAGGCAATTTAAAATAATCAGGAGCTTTAGCGTAGATAACCTCTCGACTGCTATGTCGAAAAAGCTCAACGGCTGTCGAGGTTAATGTTATAACCTTATCCGCTTCCATGCCTAATAAAGACATAATTTCCGCAGGAAAGCTTGGGCGAAGAACCGATGCATGAGGAAAGTGCACAGTATAGTCCGTTTGATCCGCTGGATGAGGTTTGATAATCAATTTTGACTCATCTATGTCTAAGTTTTTAAGTAGAGTCTTATAGCCATCAACCTTACTCTGCTCAGAATAACCCGAAATAACTTCATTCAAAGGTTGCGTGAAGAGTACACTGTAACTATTGTCGAAGCATTCAAACTCATTCGCATCAACATCAAACAATTCAAGTATCTGGGCTCGCTGCTCTTCAGTTTTTTCTGCCCACAAAGCATTTAGATCAAGAACTTCGATCTTTTCTTTGAACTCAGCTTTTACTTCAATGTCTTGGCTGAGATAAAACTTTCCAATTTTAGAAATTTTCGTGGCTTCTTTGAGAACGAGTCGACTCAGAAAGCGATTTAACACGCTTTTATTCTTTGGACCGTTAGCCAGTTCCACATGAGTTGTTCCCACGCCGTCGTCAATTTGAACTCGGTCTATGTTTATCAAAGGGTTGTTTATTTCACGTGCATTGCCAACACAAATATCATAGCTTCTAAAAATCTGCTTTTGCTCAATCTTTCTCTTAAAGTACCGAATCGGCGCTTTATTCAACTTAGGTATTACCCTAGGCAAATAATGGTAGGAGCATGCTAATACGTTTACAGTGTTTGCCATTCGCTTCACGCAGTTCAACGTAAATCGATTCCCCCAAAAGATATAATCACTATTTTGCCAGTCATCATCTAAAAGCACATAAATGAACAAACTAAAATAGGTATTTTCGAAAACGATTTTTTTCTTGGCTGGTAAAAAAGACATAAAATTAATCCATCAACCCCAGATATTGCTTAGCCACCACTTCTGATGCCACTTTGCTTTCAATACCACAATCAGTCAAGTCTATCGTTCTTGACAACAATAGATCGGCTTTTTGGGCCAGTTTCTCTGGATCACGTCTCGGCACCAAATATTCAGCCAAATTATCCAATAAAATCTCCTTTGGGCCATGTGGGCAATCAGTGCTTACAACGGGAGTTCCACATATCAGAGACTCAATTAAAACTGTTGGAAGTCCTTCAAAATCAGAGCTTAATAACATTCCTTTAGCTGCTCTAATCCATGGGTAGGGATTATACTGAAATTCTGGGATAATCAAGCGATCTTCAACACCGTATTTTCTCGCCAGTTTCCTTGCTTGCTTGGGCTTATGGCAAAGCAAAACAATAGGGAGATTGTTTTCCATCTTTGATAAAGATGCAAAAAGGATGTCATGTCTCTTTTGTTGTACAAAACGCCCAATATGAATCCAATACTCGCCACTAGGAATTTCTGGGTTAGGTTCTAGTGACTTAGATACAATATCCTCAATATCAAATGGGTTGTATATTGTGGTGATCGATGCTGGTTTAATTCTACCCTTAGTTCTAATCTCTTCTTCAATACCTTTTGAAACGGTGATCAAATGGTGGCCATTAAGCGCTAGTTTTGACCTGATTTTTTTTACATATTTTAACGGCCCCAACATTGCGTGTCTTTTGAGCTCTTCTTCCACTGATGCGTGTATAACAAAAAATAATGGTTTAACTGATGTTCTGGACATCAATAAATTTGTTTTGTCTAGGTTAGACAAAAACAGGTCAAATTGGCCGACCTCAGATTCGATTTTCGCAATTTTTTCATTTAGTTCATTAGCGACCTTATCGAGGTTGAATAATCTGTTAAGCCTTTTGTCATTACTCTTAAAGAGGTAATGAACATTGATTTCTTTAGGCAGATTGTAGATATTTTCCTCAGATATCAAAAGAAAATGTGGTTCATGACCAAGTGTCAACAACTCATTTGCCAGTGATAGCATCACCTTCGGCGCTCCGCCTTTAGATAACCGATCAATCGCGATAGCTACTCTCATACTCTTACTATTTCCAAATTACTCACAACATATCCAAAGTTGATGTCTAACAAAAAGTGCAAAATGCATATGATACCGCCTCTAACTTCAAATTTCTGTGGGGTTAGGGGCTGTTATCTTTTTATGGTTGAATTCTCTTCGATGGAGACGTCTAGTCAAAAGCGTGTGAATCAAGGCAAGAAGTGTACCGACTAGCCATTTTAAGTCAAACACCTCTCAACAAAGAGTAAACGCTTTTTGCCACCCATTTGGGCAGCACTTGAATTCCTTTTTACAGCGTTAGTGGCTTGTCAGATAGAACAATTACAGTTCAAAGTCTTTACTGTATATAAATAGCCTACAAGTAGCTGCAAAAAATGGCTTCAAAGATCAACAGTTACGAGTTACCAACTCGTTATAATTTGTTCCATTTGTGTTGTTTGGTATTTAAAATTAAAGCCCCATCCATGTCATCATGCTCACCTTGGGCGTTACTGCCTAGGCTCTGCATTTCAAGCATCAGATCTTGAAGCTCATCTCATTGAACTACGAAGCTTAAACGTTAAAAATCAATGCTTTATTTGGAGGTGTCAATTGCAGTACTATATGAGAAGATAAATATTACGATTCATACAAGTCACCAAGCCAATCAAAGCATTTAACTCTTAACCTTATCAATTGTAGTCTTAATGAAGACTTACCTATACGCTATGTTCCTTTTAACTGTTGCTGAAGACTTAACATCCTGTTTTCGTTAATTTCTTCAGTCACATCCATGTATCGATGCCAACCAAGGTAATGCTCTAAGTATTTCGTCGCTACTCCGTGGAATCGTTTCATCCAACCCTTTAGGCGGCTGTGGTAAGCGTTAACATTCTGAATGTGAAACACTTTATCTATCACCCTGATCCCTGCTGATACATTCAGCCTTTTATGGATCAAATCATTGCGTAGGCTTATGGCGACATACGGTTGCAAGCCATCGGTGCAAAGGACACTATCTTTTTGCAGCTTTCCCTTCAATTCGTTGGCTAATGCCTCTTCTGAAACATTAGGGAGGAGCGCTTCAAAGGTATGTTTACCTCGATCACGAACGGTGAGGACTGGAACCCAATCTTCTTTGGAGCGGCCACGCTTCGATGCTTTCATGCCCCGTATTCTGGGTTTTCGTGTCAGTGTCCTTGAACCTTTCTCTGAGTATGCGAACAATGTTTCATCAGCTTCGATAATTCCTTCAAGTCCTGATGCATTAAGGGTTGTAGGTAATTCCAGAAATCGGTGTCGCCAGCGGAATGAGGTCTTGAGATTAATACCGCACTCTCGGGCGCTGACACGAAGCACTTTGCTCTCCAGCATGCATTTCATGTAGTGACCCCATTGTTCTTTGTAATGAAGACGAGCCAACGGTGTCCCTGTCGTAGCCATAAAGGTTTTCAAGCAATTCTTACAGCGATACCGTTGCATGCTGTTCACTTTTCCGTG
>NZ_JANEYT010000069.1 GCF_024357955.1 Photobacterium pectinilyticum | reverse complement strand
CTTACGCAAAAAAAAGGCAGATTTCTCTGCCTTAATACACAATATACACCTTTTAAGTTACTATATATAACGATGAGGGCGGGGATACAAGCGCATACCGCGAAGCGGTGTCTTTACAAAAGCTAACTCTTTCTGTAGGATTTGCAGAATGAAACGAGCATACAAAGAAAGATTCTATCCAAATGAGCAGCAAACCGAACTACTAACAAAGTCGTTTGGATGCTGTCGTTTCGTCTGGAATAACTCTCTCAAGTACCGCACAGATGCGTACTACGAGAAAGGCGAGTCTATTGCTCATTCAGTTCTAGAAAAACGCCTAGTGCCTCTGAAAACAGAATTTGAGTGGCTTAAAGAAGTATCGAGCGTCATCTTTCAGCAAGCACTACGAGATCAGCAAGAAGCATTCAAAAACTTTTGGGATAAACGAGCTAAGTACCCAAAGTTCAAATCCAAACACGACAAGCAATCCAATCAATCAGGCTGACCAAAACCGCCTTTAAATATCGTAATGGTCAATTGTTCATTGCCAAATCAAAGCAGCCACTCGATGTTCGCTGGACACGCGAACTATCGAGTGAACCTAGCTCTATCACCATTTCAAAAGACAAAGCTGGCCGATACTTCGTGTCGATGCTTTGCGAGTTTGAATCTAAACCAATGCCTGTAACCGCTAAGACGGTTGGCATTGATTTGGGTTTAAATAACCTGTTCATCACAGATAGCGGTGAGAAAGTCGATAACCCTCGCCACACTAAACGCTACGAAAAGAAACTGGCACACCTACAGCGTAAACTAGCCAAGAAACAAAAAGGCAGTAAGAACCGCAATAAGGCACGCCAGAAAGTAGCACGTCTACATGCAAAAATTGCTGATAGTCGATTAGACAACCTCCATAAGTTGTCTCGCAAACTTATTAACGATAACCAAGTCGTTTGCGTCGAATCTCTAGCTGTGAAGAATATGATCCGCAATCCAAAACTGGCAAAGCATATCGCTGATGCTTCATGGGGCGAGTTCGTCCGTCAATTGAAGTACAAAGCGGAATGGGCTGGACGCACTATCGCAGAGATAGACCGTTTCTTTCCTAGCTCAAAGCGTTGTAATGGTTGCGGGTTTGTACATGAATCAATGCAGCTTGATATCCGTGAGTGGGACTGCCCCGATTGTGGACGCACCAATGATCGTGATATCAATGCAGCACAGAATATAAAAACCGCCGGACTGGCGGGGATAGTCTAGGGAGCGACTGGATCGGGGATTGGAGCAATCCAGTCTAGTGAAAGCGTGTTGAGCTAGAAATTGTTCTTGTAGCGATATAAGAACCCTCGCCTGTGGCAGCGAAGCTGCTTAGGGCGGGGAGAAGTCAGTGTTCGAGTAACCTCAGTGCTTTATCGAGCAGTTTTCTTGCCTGATCGATACTTCCGCTATCCTGATCGCGTGGCGCAGTACTGGCGCGCTCAATTAAGCTAACGTCAATGTGGGTGATATCAACGTGGTCAAATGTTGTGGCCAGTAACTTGTTGACTGCGGTCTGGCCAAGCAAGGTGAAGTCCTGCTTGATGGTTGTCAGGGGAGGGGAGAAAAACTCACTGTCCTCGGTACCATCAAAGCCGATCACCGAGACACTGCTTGGCACCTCAATACCCATTTCATTCAATGCTCGCAGCGCTCCCAGTGCCATTTGGTCATTGGCGACCAAGACGCTGTCGAAGTCGCGGTTTTGCATGATCGCCCGGCGCATCGCTTGGTATCCGCTGGCGGCAGACCAATCCCCTTCCAGCTCAGCGACAACGGAAAATGCTTGTTTGGTAAACACATCACGCCAGATCTGAGTTCTCAGTTGCGAAGCGTGGGAGATATGTGGGCCTGTCAGAAAAACCGGTTTATTTCGCTGTTGCTTTATCAGTAGTTCCGCGCCTTTTCTCGCTCCATTTTCATTGGCACTGCAGACCGCATTGACCTGCGTGTCTTGAGAGACGTCGATGAATAGCAATTTTACCTTGGTGTACTTGCCAACTAACTCAGTCGCGAGCTCAGCAGAAACAGGGGCATTGATGATGATGGATTCAACTTGCTGGGCAATCAGCTCTCTGACGGCACTTTCAATATCGTGATCTTCTAGATCATCAACCGCCGATATTGCCAGCGTATATCCCGCCTCATGGGCTTGTTGGCGTACGCCGTTGGCTATCATCGCAGCACCGTGCAACGCCATATCCAGGGTTATTAAGCCAATGATTTTATTCTGAACTTTGAGTGCCTGTGCTGCCTTGTTGGGGATATAACCCAACTCATCAATAGCGGCAAGAACCCTCTCCCGGGTTTTGTTCGACACATTCTCTGCCCCATTGGTTACTCGGGATACTGTTTGGGTGGATACGCCAGCCAAACGGGCGACATCTTTAAACGTTGCAGTCATTGCTTGCCATCCATTTTTATCATCAAAAGCATTTTACCATGAACACGAGGAAAGACATTTTGTTGTCTTTGTGTTTTCGAAAACATTTAGTGATGGGTCTCACGTTGTGGGCTTTGGAAAAGGATCTTTGATCACATTTTAGCCGCTATTCACTTTTGCAGGGAGGGTTTGTTGGCTTAGTTTGTCTGTAAATGTTATCGAAAACAATTTTGAGAGACCCATGACAAAATTACTTCACTTGCAAAGCCAGAACCTGAGTTTGGTGTTTAAGTTAGGGCGTATCCCGGAAATTATCCATTGGGGTAACAAGGTTGCCGCCATTGATGAAGATTTGTTTCTTGCGACCGAGCGTCCTGTCAGCCAAGCACGACTCGATGTCGATGTACCCTTGACCGTGTGTCCTGAACTAGGAGCAGGGCATTTCAATGCGCCGGGCTTGGAAGGCAATCGCCAAGGCAGTGACTTCGCTCCAGTGTTTACCATGGAAAACTATCACTGTGATGGTCAGAAGGTGGTGTTCGAACTGGTGGATGACGTGGCCTTGCTGCAGTTGAATGTTGAGTTTGAATTGGATGTGAGCAGTGACGTGTTGCGTCAAAAGCTCACCATTAAGAATTTGGGTGATGAAGCCTATTCTCTGGATAAGTTAGCCTGTACGTTGCCTGTCCCTTATCACGCCAATGAATTGATGACGTTCCATGGCCGCTGGTGCCAAGAGTTCCAGACCCACCGTGTTGCGTTTGAACATGGTGGCTTTGTGCAGGAAAACCGCCGTGGCCGTACATCCCATGAAAACTTCCCAGGTCTGTTTGCTGGTGCTAAAGGGTTTACGGAGCAATCAGGACAAGTGTGGGGGTTCCATTTTGCCTGGAGCGGTAACCACCGTATGCGTGCCGATGTACGTAGTGATGGCCGCCGTTTTATTCAAGCCAGCGAGTTGTTGTTTTCCGGTGAAGTGGCACTGGCCCCGCATGAAAGTTATTCAACCCCTGAGCTTTATGCGACATACAGTAGCGCTGGCTTGAATGGGATCTCCGAGCGCTTCCATCGTTATGTTCGCGAAAACATCCTTGCATTTACCCCAGAGCAAGCTCGCCCTGTTCACCTTAACACGTGGGAAGGGATCTACTTTGATCATGATCCTGACTACATCATGCAGATGGCCAGCGAAGCGGCACGAATGGGCGTTGAGCGCTTTATTATCGATGACGGCTGGTTCATCGGCCGTGATGGTGAGAAAGCAGCGTTGGGCGATTGGTATCTGGATGAAACTAAGTACCCGAACGGCCTAGAGCCGGTCATTCAACATGTGATTGATCGCGGCATGGAGTTTGGCCTGTGGGTTGAGCCTGAAATGGTGAGCCAGGATTCCCTCCTGTACCGTGCCCACCCTGATTGGGTACTGGGTGTCGATGGCTATCAGCAACCGTCGGGTCGCTGGCAATATGTACTCGATCTGCAAAATACTGACTGCTTTGATTATCTGTTTAATCGCTTGGATGACTTGTTGTCCCGCTACCAGATCAGCTATCTCAAGTGGGACATGAACCGCGAACTGGTTCAACCGGCCCATGAAGGTAAACCAGCGGTCAGGGGACAGACTCAGGCATTCTATGCCCTGCTCGATCAGCTACGAAGCAAACACCCTAAGGTTGAAATTGAATCTTGTTCAAGCGGCGGTGGCAGGATCGATTTTGAAGTTCTCAAGCGTACTCACCGTTTTTGGGCCTCTGACTGTAATGACGCACTTGAGCGCCAGACGATACAGCGTGGTATGAGCTACTTCTTCCCGCCTGAAGTGATGGGGGCACATATCGGTCCAGCAGAGTGTCACTCGACCAATCGGATGCACAATATCAACCTGCGGGGTGTAACCGCCCTGCAAGGCCACATGGGCGTAGAGCTTGATCCGGTCAAGGTTGGCGAGGAAGAAAAAGCAGCCTTTGCCCGTTATATCGAACTTCACAAGAGCTTCCGATCGCTACTGCACAATGGACGAGCTTTCAAAATTGATCCGGCCGATGAGCGTCAGTATATCTATGGCGTTGAACATCAGGATGAAATGCTGATCACAGTTTGCCAACGCGCGATGCCGACCCACGCATTGCCAGCACCTTTACGCCTTAACTGTTTGGATCCAGAGGCAATGTACTCAGTCAAAATAGTCGAGATGCCACAGACCTCTTTCCAACTGATGAAACACCGCCCAGCATGGCTTGGCAAAACCCTGCATCTCCGGGGAGATAATTTGATGGAAATCGGGCTTATTTTACCGATCCTCGATCCCGAATCAGCTCTGATCCTACACCTACAAAAAGATTAAAACATACCCGGTGGCATCTAAAGGTGCCGCCAAACAAAAGGAACTGAAAGATGGAAATTACACTCATTTCATTCTTCTTGTTCACTGGCTTTGTGGTTTGGTTTACCTACAGCAAAGTAAAGAACTCGAAGAATGACTCACACGATGGCTTTTTTCTCGGCGGCCGCTCTCTGGCCGGTGGTTTGATTGCTTCGTCACTCATTTTGACCAATCTTAGTGCGACCAGTTTTGTCGGGATGTCCGCCCAGTCATATACCCATAATATGTCGGTGATGGGCTGGGAGGTTGCCAGTGGGGTAACACTGGTTTTGATCGCCTTGTATTTGGTACCTCGGTACCTCAAGCAGGGGATCACCACGGTACCTGATTTCTTGGAAAGCCGTTATGACTTGGGCGTGAAGAAGTTTGTGACCTTGCTGTTCTTGTGCCAGTACATTATCAATATTCTCCCGACCACTTTGTACGCTGGCGCAGTGGTATTGACTGGCATTTTTGATATCGAGTCTATTTTGGGTATTTCTGAATTCCAGGCCATTGCGTTGATCAGTGCAGCCATCGGCTTACTGGGCTTCTTCTATGCCATTTACGGTGGACTAAAAGCGGTGGTGATAGCTGATACCATCAATGGTGTTGGCCTGATTATTGGCGGCTTGATGATCCCTGTTTTCGGCTTGTTTGCCCTTGGCGGTGGCAGCTTCGGTGAAGGCTTAGATATCCTTCTGTATGCCGCGCCTGAAAAGCTGGAGTCAGTAGGCTCAGCCAGTGATCCACTGCCGTTCTCGACCTTGTTTACCGGCCTGCTTTTGGTCAACCTGTACTACTGGGGTACCGATCAGTCGATTATTCAGCGTGCGCTAGGGGCGAAAAACCTTAAAGAAGGTCAGAAAGGGGTGATCTGGGCGGGTGCTATCAAGGTGATCTCACCACTGTTCCTGATTATTCCGGGGATCATTGCTTTTCACCTGTTTGGTGCCGATGCGGGTAATCCTGATACCATGTACACCCGCTTGGTTAATGAAGTGCTGCCTAAGCCATTGGTGGGTTTCTTTGTCGCGGTAATGTTTGGTGCCATCCTGTCGACGTTTAATGGGGTACTGAATAGCTCGACTACGCTGTTTGCCTTGAATGTCTACAAACCGATCTTTGCCAAAGAAGGTATGTCCGACAAAGCATTGGTCGCTAAAGGCCGAGTATTTGGAGTGGTGATTGCGATCGTCGCTATCTGTATTGCACCGTTTATCATGTATGCCCCTGAGGGCCTGTTCCAGTACCTACAGATGGTGGCGGGCTTCTTTAGTGTGCCAATCTTTACCATTGTCTTTGTCGGTTATATCTCAAAACGTGTTCCGGCGATTGCGGCAAAAGTGGCGCTAGTGGTTTTTGTTAGCTCCTATGCTTCAATGCAGCTTATTTTCAAAACGCCGCTGCACTTCTTGCATCAACTGGCTATTTTGTTTGTGGTTTGTACCGTGTTGATGTTCGTGATTGGCCATTTTGCTCCTCGTAACAGTGACTATGTTATGCCAGTTAATGAGAGCATGGATGTGACGCCTTGGGAGTTCCGCTTCGAAGCATCAGCCGTCATTTTATATATGGTACTGGGCGCTTACATTATGTTTAGCAAGGTTGGCTTTGTCTCTGACGACCCGACTTGCATGCAGGTATATGGCTTGTGTGGTGTGGTCATGCTGGTGGGTATTGCCGTTAGGTACGCCAAGAAAAAACAAGCCTCGCAGCAAGCGTTAGCATCAGAATCCTAACCACGATATGTGTTGCTAGATAATTACGCTACATGAAATGAAAAGCCCGGCAGTGTGCACATTGCCGGGCTATTTTTCATTCAAGCAAGGTCGAACGAGGGGGCGGTTTACACGGTGAATTGGTTGGTCGTTGCCAATTCTTTAAACCAAACAGAGTGGCGTTTAGGGATACGGTCACCGGTTTCTAAATCTAATCGGTAGAAGCCGTAGCGACGCTTGAACGAGTTGAGCCATGACCAGTTATCAATAAAAGTCCACTGGTGGATACCGAAACAATTAGCGCCATCTTCCATCGCGCGATGGAGCTGAATGAAGTGCTCTTTCATTAGCTCGGTACGGAAGCTGTCGTCAATCATGCCGTCTTCCTTAACGGGTCCTTCCGATTCCAAGTCCATCGCAATACCAATCTCGGCCAGGTACCATTTGATGTTGCCGTAGTTGTCCTGGATATTCTTGGCGATATCGTAGATAGCGGTTGGTAGGATTTCGTTGTTGTCGCGGTAAGGGTTGAAGCGGCCTTGTGGGTTAATGTAATTTTCGAAGTACTTCTCAGGCGTGAAGTAGTCCAGTGTGTATTCGGTTTCTCGGGCTTTGACGCGGCGTGGTACGTAGTAGTTGACGCCAAGGAAGTCGACCTCAGCAGATTTGATTTCATCAATTTCTGCGGTGCTGAATTCAGGCATGATGTCGTTATCACGCAGGATCTGGCACAACTCCTCTGGGATGGTGTTCTTCACCATAGGGTCGAGGAAGCTGCGGTTGAACAGCAGATCGGCATACCATGCGGCTTCCTGGTCAGCATCGCTGTCGTTGCGGGTGTAGGAAGGGGTGAGATTCAATACCACGCCAATCTCACCATCTAACTTCATATCGTGGTACGCCAATACCGCTTTGGCATGGGCCACCATGATGTTGAAAGCAACTTGTACGGCTAGCTTGCCGTCTTTTTTGCATGGGTAATGGAAGTCATACAGGTAACCGCCCTCAACTGGCACAATCGGCTCGTTGAAGGTGATCCAGTGCTTGACCTTATGGCCGAAGTGTTTGAATGCAGTGCGGGCAAACTTCTCGAACAACTCGATAACGTGCTTGGACTCAAAACCGCCGTACTGATCTTGTAGCTGAGCGGGCATATCGAAATGGTAGAGGTTGATCATCGGTGTGATGCCGTTGGCGATCATTTCATCGATATAGGCATGATAGAAAGCGACTGCATCCGGGCAGGCTTCACCCGTTTCGAAATCTTTGATCAGGCGTGACCATTGAATCGATGTCCGGAATGAGTTCATGCCGATCTTTTTCATCAGTGCAGCGTCTTCTTGGTAACGCTCGTAGGTTTGGCAAACTGTCGTAGGGCCGATCTCCTTGAAGAAACGCTCAGGGTTGCTCTGGTGCCAAGTATCCCAAATAGACGGGTGGACTTGATTGGTTGTGCCTTCAGTTTGAATACCCGATGCTGCTGCTCCCCACAGGAAACCTTCCGGGAAAGTGTACGTTGTCATAGTGTCCTGCCTGTTAGTTGTTCTGCTGGAGCAATCTACTGGCATAGGCTGAGAAAATATAGATTAAGACGGAAACCGGTTTCCATAGGATGAGAGTGGTCACAAAAAACAGGTAGGGTATCGTTGATTTTGTGATTTTGATCTAAACGAAAAAACCGCTCAGATCAGGCGGCTTGGATGGGGTAAAGCGTTTTATTGCTGGTGTAGGGCTTATTTTTGGCACACAGGACTTATCGCTGACGCAGGGCTTCTTGTTCAATCAATTGCTTTTCATGGACCTTGAAGAATGGGCGGTAAATCATCCATGAGTTAAATATCGCAAAGAGGCACATGAACATGTTCTTCCAGCTCCCGTTAGCAGCCCATGCCGCGCCCAGTGGCGCCGGCATTGACCAGGGTAGCAGCGCTACCATCCTGTCGAGAACACCGATGTCGGTGAGGTACCAGGCAACACATGCATTGACCAATGGTACGCCGACAAAGGGGATCAAGAATAGCGGGTTCATGATGATCGGAAAGCCGAACAATATCGGTTCGTTGATGTTGAAGAGCGATGGGATGAGTCCAATTTTGCCCACTGACTTCAGTTGTTTAGATTGGCTTCGCATTGCCATGAAAATAAGTGGCAGGGTCGAGCCGATACCGCCGATTAGTATGTAATAGTCCCAGAAACCTTGCATGTAGATATGCGGTAATTGTTCGGCACCGCTGGCAAGGGCCTGTTGGTTTTCAACCAGATAAGTCATCCAGAACGGATTCATAATCCCGGTGATGATCAACGTGCCATGAATACCGATAAACCACAGTAAATGGCAGATAACCAGTGAGATGAGTACAGCCGTCAGGGTATCGGAAGCGACGATTAATGGCTGGAAGGCGGCGGCAATCAGCTCCGGTAGAATCATACCGGTATGCAGTTGTAGGTAGGCGTTGATAATGCTGATGGAGAGCAGAATAAACATTAGCGGCACAATCAGCTTAAAGCCATTGCGGGTCATGATCGGTACTTCATCAGGCAGGCTGATATACCAGCCTTTACTATAGAAAAACCTAATAATTTCAATTGAATAAGTGCTTGATATTAAAGCGGTGAAGATCCCCATACCTCCAAGATAGACATTAGGCATGGCACTGCCGCTAAAACCAATAAACAGCAGGAAAGCCAAACAGCCGGTGAGGCCGGATAAGCGCTCAGGGATCTGGTATTGCTTGGCCAGACTGGCACTGGAACCAAAGGCAATAATCAGCGCAATTAAGCCGATAGTCAGCTCGAATGTGGGGGCGAGAAGGGGTCTTAGTGTGAGGTAGAGTTGACCGAAAGTGCTGGTTTGGTTGATCGCAAATGGCGGAAAGATAAAGGGCACTAACAAGCTACCGACGATCACAAACGGCATGGCTAATGAAAAGCCATCTCTCAAAGCGGTTATGTGATTACTGCGTGTCAGCCAGTTTGCCAGTGGTGAAATACGTTGTTCGATAACACTAGCTGCGACATTCATTACTTGAATGTTCATAGGTTTTGCTAATCCTTTGGAAACAGTTTCCGTTCTGAATATTGAACGGATCACATTTTGCCAGAACATTCTGGGTTTTCTGGTGATCGACCTCACAAATAGAGATGGACCGCATGGAAACCGGTTTCCTGGGTTTTCCGTTGGGCGTATATTTCAGTTCTAAATCATTCGGGATAGGACTTAAAAATGAAAAAAATTATGTTGTGTTGCTCTGCAGGTATGTCGACAAGTTTGTTGGTGAAAAAAATGGTCGCTGAAGCGGACAAGCGTGGCTTGGCTGCTGAGATTCAGGCTTATGGTGCCGCAGAATTTGATCAGCAGGTGGGTAATTATCAAGTGGTTTTGCTTGGTCCACAGGTGAAATACATGCAGCCGGATTTACAAAAGAAAGCTGACGCCCATGGCATCAAGGTTGAGCCAATTAACATGATGGATTACGGCATGCAGAAGGGCGACAAGGTGTTGGATTTTGCCCTGTCGTTAATTGACGGTTAATCACAAACGACAACAATAAAGGAATCGTTATGAGTGCCCTATACGACAAGTTAATCGGGGTGATTGAACAAAAAATCACCCCAATGGCTGGCGCCATCGGACAACAAAAATATGTTACGTCTATACGTGATGGTTTTATCGCTGCACTGCCTTTCATGATTGTTGGCTCATTCATGTTGGTGTTTATATTTCCTCCGTTCTCACAAGATACGAGCTGGGGCTTTGCCCGCGCATGGCTGGACTTTTCCGAGCGACATTTTGAAACCTTGATGCTACCGTTTAATTTCAGCATGGGGATAATGACCTTGTTTATCTCGGTCGGGGTTGCCGCCAGTTTGGCGCGGCACCACGATCTTGATCCGCTAACGACAGGTATGTTGTCGTTCATGGCATTTATGTTGGTGGCGGCACCACTTGAAAATGGCATGATTTCCACTGCGTATTTCTCGGGCCAGGGTATTTTCACCGCGCTGATCGTGGCGATTTATGCCACCGAGGTGTATGCCTTCCTTAAACGCAATAACATCACTATTCGCTTACCCCCTCAGGTCCCGACCGGTGTTGCCCGCTCGTTTGAAATCCTGATTCCGGTATTGGTGCTGATTTTGACCCTGCACCCACTGAACCTGTTTATTGAGTCGCAAACAGGTATGATCATCCCACAGGCGATCATGGCTTTGGTTGAACCTTTGGTCTCTGCATCCGATACTTTGCCTGCACTTCTACTGTCTGTGCTTGTGTGTCAGATCCTATGGTTTGCTGGCATCCACGGCGCGCTGATCGTGACTGGTATCATGAACCCATTCTGGATGGCGAACCTATCTGTTAACCAAGCGGCAATGGCGGCGGGTGAAGCTATCCCGCACATCTATGTTCAGGGCTTCTGGGATCACTACCTACTGATCGGTGGCGTGGGTTCGACCTTGCCACTGGCCTTCCTGCTACTACGTAGTAAAGCCATTCATCTTCGTACAATCGGTAAAATGGGTGTGGTACCGGGTATGTTCAATATCAACGAACCTATCTTGTTCGGTGCGCCAATCATTATGAACCCACTGTTCTTCCTACCATTTGTGTTGGTTCCTATGGTCAATGCAACGCTGGCCTATATTGCCCTTGACCTTAACTTGGTTGCTCGCGTGGTATCACTCACGCCATGGACAACGCCGGGTCCTATCGGTGCCTCATGGGCGGCGAACTGGTCATTCAGTCCTGTCGTTCTTTGTTTGCTTTGTATGGCATCAGCGGTCTTGATGTACATGCCTTTCCTAAAAGCTTACGAAAAGCAATTGCTTGAGCAAGAAGCAGCGAATAACGCGGAAGAAGAAGCGGCTCAAGGCGAACCTGTAACAGCGTAATGTCAGATAAGCCAAAGCAAGTATTTAAGAAAACAATCAATTGTTTTAGCGAATAAAACCCAGCCCTGCGGCTAGATGGCAGGGCTGTAACAAAGCGGAGAGTTAAGATGGATTTAGAAGAACAGGTCATGGGCATCATCATCAATGCTGGTCAGTCTCGTAGCCTCTGTTACGAAGCGCTACGCCATGCCAAGCAGGGTAACTTCACTGAGGCCGAGGGTCTAATGAAGGAAGCTCAGGAGTTTGCCAACCAAGCCCATTTGGTACAGACCCAGCTCATTGAAGCAGATGAGGGTGAAGGCAAAACCAAAATGACACTGATTATGGTTCACGCTCAAGACCACCTGATGACCTCGATGCTGGCCAAAGAGTTGGTCGCAGAGCTCATTGAATTGCACCGCAAGGTCCAGTGAGCAACAAATAAGAGAGGGTGGTTAATGAGCCCTCTCACCCAAATACTTCACGATGAATAACGTTCCTTCATGGTTACTCGTAATGCATACTGAGGACGCCTGAAAGGCTCTTGGTTCTCAGTCGCCTCGCAGCGTGTTTCCGTTAGTTTTGGAAACCAGCGGAAACTACCCGAGATAAAAGAGAATTTTCAGTGCTGCTGAGTGTATGTCGTAGGGGCTATGGTATGATAAAGATGTGCTGCTATTTGACGGGCAATCAGCTTGTCAGGTGCAGTAGGGAATTTGGGGTAACAACAATGTAGTACGGAAAATGGCAACTATTACTGATGTTTCAAAGCTCGCCAATGTGTCTAAGGCCACGGTCTCCCGTGTGCTCAGTGGTACGCGAGGGGTAAAGGAAGAGAGCCGAGTCGCGGTGTTAAAAGCCGTCGGTGAGTTGAACTACCGGCCGAACGTTGCTGCGCAGAATCTTGCGAAGCAAGCTTCACATTATATCGGTGTCGTGTTGCCATCGGCCGAGGCAACCAATATCGCAAACTACCTGCCATTGTTATCCAAAGGTCTTAAGTCTTTCAATAAATTCATGTTGCTGCACTACGCCAGTGATGCTGACGATCAACGCAGGGTCATTGATGAGCTGCAAGATCAGTGTGAAGCGATCATCGTAATGGGCGCGCCATCGGTAGGTCCTCAGCCCGCCAATGTGGTCCACTTCGATAACGTGTCTATCGAAGGCAGCATTGTCAGCGGCTACAACTATGCTTTTGCCACCGAAAGTGCTTGCCGCTATGTGCTTGGTAAAGGTCACCGTCACATTGCCCTGCTCGTCGATGATGCCAAGGAGGCCGCCAGCCAACAGATGCTGGATGGCTATCGCAGTGCGCTGCAAAATCTTTCAATTCCATTCAATCGCCAGCTGGTGGTGGAAGCCAAAAACGATGTCGAGCAAGGGTTGCTGGCACTGATCAACAGCTTTACCAAATACACGGCTTTGGTGGTAAAACGAGATAGCTATGCTGCCCAGGCAATGCGCCTGATGCGAGAATTCAATATCGCGGTACCGCAGGAAGTATCGATCATCAGTTTGGAAGACTCGCCACTGGCGAGTTTGCTGTATCCCCCTCTGACGTGTATCAGCTATCCGACTGAATCATTGATTGATGATTGCCTTAAGCGGGTACAGAGCATCGTCGAAGGAAAGCCTCAGCAAATTGAACAGCCCCCTGCTGTTGCTGGTCGACTGGTTGCTCGTGCGTCAGTAACGACCTTAGCGTAATGTGCTGAATCGGTGTGGTCGAATTGACTATGCTGCAGGTTGTGAATCGCCTATATCCGTCAAGACGTTATCCTGCATGTGAGCGTCATCTTCTCCGGTATTCCTATAAAGATTATCTTTGCTGTGATCCGTGGCGTAGAGTTGCGTCACAGCATAGACTTGCATTTCCGAAACACATCCAATTGTATTATTATATTTCTCGTTGACGGCTTATCTTCGGATTGGCTCAGTACGATCATTTCCCCCCAACCGGATAGCGCCCATGTCTCACACCTTGTTACCGAACATCATTGAATTTCTGACCCATGTCGACCCCTTTGATAAGTTGCCTCAGGACTGCCTCGAAAAAATCGCAGGCTGCATAAAAATTAATTATCTAGGGCAGGGAGAGCGTATTGCTTTCTCGACCGACCAAGAAGAGTGCTACCTCTATATCATCCGCACTGGTGCGATGGAGCAGCGCAAATCCGATGGGGTGCTTCGGGCCAAGTTGGGTGAGCAAGATATCTTCGGCTTTAGTTTCCTGCAAACAGAAGGGGACAGTAGCAAAGCTGAGATGGCTTATACGGCGACAGCGATGGAGAACTCCCTGCTGTATTTGATCCCCCATGGCAAGCTCAAGCATATCCTGCGTTCTTATCCGGAATATGCCCAGCACTTTGCCGCTCAAGCGCAAGTTCGCATTCAATCAGCGTTGAGCGTAGTGTGGTCGGATGATGAAAAGGGGTTGTTCTTCAAAACCGTCGCAGAGGTTGCTAGCGATAGGGTCGCTGTTGTTCCGGCAACAATGTCGATCCAGCAGGCAGCCTACCGGATGACAATTGAAACGCCGTCGCCAGTTGCTGTGGTGAAGGATGGCAATACAATTGTCGGGGTTATGACCGATCGCGATTTGGCCAAGCGGGTACTGGCAAAGTGTGTGAATCCCAGCCGACAGATCCAAGAAGTGATGACCCCCAATCCGCTCACGGTTGCGCCGGATGACTTGGTGATGAAGGCAGCCTCTTTGATGATGCAGCACAATGTCCGCAGCCTTCCCGTCGTAAAAGAAGGGCAAGTGGTCGGGGTGGTAACAACAACCCACTTGGTGCAGAAGCACCGAGTGCAAGCGATCTTCCTGATCGAAAAAATTAACTATACCGACTCATTAGAAGAGCTGGTGGCGTTGGCGCCAGAGCGGCAGGCGATTTTTGAAGCCTTGATCGAGGGTAATGTCGGCTCGGAGATCATCGGTCAGGTAATGGCGATGCTCATGGATACGTTTAATCGCCGTATTTTGCAATTGGTGGAAGCTAAGATGGGCCCACCACCTTGTGAATATGCTTGGGTGGTTGCGGGCTCCCACGCCCGCAATGAGGTTCATGCCTTGTCCGATCAGGACAATGCCATCATTTTATCTGATGATGTGACAGGCGATCAGCGTATGTATTTCAAACTACTGGCAATGGATGTCTGCAAGTGGATGGATGCCTGTGGTTATAGCCTGTGTAGCGGCAACTTCATGGCATCGGTTCAGAAGTGGTGCCAGCCATTGTCTGTGTGGAAAACCTATTACTCGAAGTGGGCGGAAAACCCTGAGTATGAGCGACTGCTCAATATTACGGTTTTCTTGGAAGTGAGGGCTATTCATGGTCAAACTGAGCTCTCTGAAGAGTTGCAGGCGCACCTGATGAGCCTACTGGGCGAGAACAGCACTTTCTTGAGTATTCTGGCCAAGGATACCGTTGCTAACCAGCCTCCGCTCGGGATTTTTAATAAGTTTGTGTTGGAGAAGAATGGCGAGCAAAGCAATACCCTCAATATCAAAAAGTATGCTCTGAACCTGATCGTCGATTTGGCTCGGATCTATAGTTTGTCGGTAGGTTGCACTCTGACAGGTACTGAAGAGCGTTTCCAATATGCCTTTGATCACGGCAGCTTGAGTGAAGAAAGCCTTAAGGACATCATTGGTGCCTACCGTTTTATTACCCGGGTGCGTTATAGCCATCAACTTCAGGCTCTGAAAAAAGGTGACGTGCCGGATAACCATATTTCTCCTGATATGTTTGGTAGCTTCGAACGTAAGCACCTCAAGGATGCGTTCCGCATTATCGCTGAACATCAGGATGCAGTGAAGTTGCGTTTCAGCCAAGCCTAAGTGAAGTACCGTAGGGGAAATCCAGAATAATGAAACGTATGTTGTCGTATTTTAAACCACTAAACCGTTTAGCCAGAGCCCAAACAAAATGGCGAGATGCTTATGCTTCCCAAGCGTCGGATGGGCCGGTTATCCAACTGCTTGAGGGGAGTTTGCCCACGCCAGATGCCTCTATGCTGGATCTCGATATTCTTTGCCTCGATTTTGAAACGACAGGGCTTAACCCTGACAAAGATCAGATCTTGAGTATTGGCTATGTCGAGATGCAGAAAGGGATGCTTAACCTTAGCAGTTGTGAAGAAACTTATATTAAAGACAGCAGTGGCATCAATGCCCAATCAGCGATTATCAATCAGATTACCCCAGAAATGCTGACAACCGGTCTGGCATTGGATGAGGCGATGGAAACGTTGTTTGCCAAAATGGCAGGCAAGATTGTGTTGATCCATGGGCTGACGGTTGAAAAGTCTTTTATCGAACATTATCTGCAAAATCGTTTTGATATGGCTATGCCACCAATATTATGGCTTGATACTTTGCTGATTGAGAAAATGTTGGTGACCAACCGGCACATGCGTGAAGAAGGGGACTACCGGTTGTCTTCTATCCGCCTGCGCTATGGCCTACCGGAGTACCCTAGCCACGGTGCCTTGATTGATGCGGTTGCCACCGGTGAGTTGCTGTTGGCACTGATGATAAAGTGTTTCGGCCCGTCGAAACCGCGGTTGGAAGAGGTGTATGACATGCACCACTATGAATTGACGACTAACCACCGCTAAGTTTTTCTAGGGGCCTGAGCCGCCCCTCATCCTTTACATTGAAGCGGTTTTCAATATAGCTTGTTTTCTATTGCTTTCCAGAAAGTGAGAATCTGACTTATAGTTAAGATGTGATCTGCTGAGTGAGAGCATCTGATGAAACGTCTGGCAACCGTAAGTGCAAAGCCGTGGGGTCGCACGAGGTTATATTTGCAAGCACTCCTGGGGGGATGCGGTTTCTTGGCCCTAATGGGTTGTGAAAGTAGTATGTTTACACGCAGCCATGCCGAGCCGCCCATGAACCGTCAATACATGGAGCTTTACCGCACCACCGAAATGTTGAACAGACCACCGCCTGACGTTTATCAATACCCCCGCCCGCCTGTTAGTTAAAATTCATAGTTAAAGAACAGTTCGAGATAATACATCTTATACCAATCTACATAAATATTTGATCAAACACTTATCCAGATTGGTATCACAGCGGGTTGTCAGTTGTTTGCCTATTTTTAGATAAAAAAAAGCCCCAGCATATCGCTAGGGCAAATGGATCCGTTAATGTAGTTACTTTGGCAAATAACTAATAAAAATCAAAATGATCGACTAAAATCAGAAAATTCATCGGGGGTGGAGCAATTACTGTACTTTGGCAACAGCGTCTTTCACTAGCAGACCTAGCTCATCCCACTGTTTGTTGTCGATAAGGTCACCAGGAACCATCCACGTACCGCCACAAGCCAGTACAGACGGTACAGCTAGGTAGTCGTCGATGTTGCTAAGGCTAACACCGCCAGTTGGCATGAACTTAACTGGGTAAACCGCAGTAAGTGCTTTAAGCATTGAAACACCGCCAGAAGGCTCAGCAGGGAAGAACTTCAGGGTACGTAGACCCATTTCCATTGCTTGCTCAACTAGGCTTGGGTTGTTAACGCCAGGAACGATAGCAACGCCTTTTTCCTGACAGTACTTAACAGTCGTTGGGTTGAAACCAGGGCTTACGATGAAATCAACGCCAGCATCGATAGCTTCGTCAACTTGTTCTTTAGTTAGAACAGTACCTGCGCCGATCAGCATTTCAGGGAATTCTTTACGCATGTTGCGGATAGCCTGAACAGCAGCTTCTGTGCGGAAAGTGATTTCAGCACAAGGCATGCCATTGTCAACTAGGGCTTTACCTAGTGGGATTGCATCTTCAGCGTTTTTGATAGCAATAACAGGGATTACTTTCAACGCAGCTAGTTTGTCGTTTAGGTTACTCATAATTCTTTACTCTCACTTAGTATCGTGTGTTAAATCGTTGGCATTGCGTCGGCAGGGATAACAGCACCGCGGTATTGGATAACCGTCGAGGCAACCTGATGACCTGCATGAGCTGCTTGAGTCGCTGAACCGCCAGTGAAGCGCTTGGCTAGGTAGCCACCGCTGAACGAGTCACCTGCCGCAGTCGTGTCGACAACGTTTTCAGCCACTAGCGCTGGAACATATACGTTCTCTTCGCTGGTCACAACCAAGCAAGCGTCTTTACCACGCTTAATAGTCAGCTCTGTTACACCGGCACCTTGGGTACGTTCGATACACTCTTCGAGTGTCTCATCGCCGAACAACAGCTGCTCGTCATCAAACGTCAGTAGTGCGATGTCAGTAAGGGATAGCATGCGAAGGTAGGCTTCTTGTGCTTCTTTCACACAGGCCCATAGCTTTGGACGGTAATTGTTGTCGAACAATACCTTGCCACCTTTGCCTTTGAAATCTTCAAGGAAAGTAAATAGCTGTTCACGGCTTTCGGCCGTTAAGATAGCTAGACTGATACCACTAAGGTAAATAGCATCAAAAGCCATTAGGTTGTTCAGCAGATCTGCACTTTGCTCTTGTTCAAGCAGGTATTTTGCTGCTGCATCGTTACGCCAGTAGTGGAAGCTGCGCTCGCCAGTGCTGTCGGTTTCGATGTAGTAAAGGCCAGGAAGTTTACCTTCTAGGCGTAGCACCAAGTCAGTATTGATCCCTTCCTTGTTCCAAGCTGCCAACATTTCATCACTGAAACTGTCGTTACCTAGGGCTGTTACGTAAGTGGTGTTGATATCATGGTATTTGGTCAGACGAGATAGGTATACCGCTGTGTTAAGGGTATCACCACCAAAGTTACGGGTTAGTTGGTCATTGGCTTGTTGCAGTTCGATCATGCACTCGCCAAGAATGGCAATGTTCATTGTAGCCATACATACTCCGGAAAAAGGTGATGGGAAGGGCACTGTGGTGACCTTCCCATAAGGGTAATTACTTCAAAAATTCCTGACGAACAGGTGAGAACATATCTAGAAGGATGCTGCCTTCCTCTAGTGCTACCGCACCGTGAACCGCTAGCTTCTTAGCGATGTATGCGTCACCTTTTTTCAGCACGCGCTTCTCGCCGTCAACTTCTGCTTCGAAGCTACCTTCTACCACGTAGCCAATCTGATCATGGATATCGTGGGCGTGTGGGTGGCCGATTGCGCCTTTGGCGAAGATTAGGTGTACAGCCATTAGATCTTCAGTGTGACCAACGATTTTACGTTGGATGCCATCGCCTAGATCTTCCCACGGAGTGTTATTGATATCGAAAAACATTGTGTGATTCTCCCGAAAATAATGTATTTAAATTTTACAAATGAAAGTAGGGTACAAAGGCTCAACCTTTGCTGATGTTATTGTTTAAGCCGCACTCGTTTCGGCTGCGGCTTCAGGCTTTTTTCTAGAAGCACTCACCAGCAAGATACCGACCGTTAGTACGATAGAGCCACACAAAATAAACAGTCCACGGCCTGATGGATCATTTGGAATCAAGGCCATTGCTAGAATACCGAAGCCTGCAACACTGATCAGGTTACCAAGCATTGAACGCTGTGCTGTATCTAGCGATTGCTGCTCGTCACCACCAGAAACAAGTGGGGTATTCCAGTTTTCAAATAGTTTCTCTACTTCTTTCTCACGCTCTACAGTCAAACCTTTGTAGAAGAACTTAGTCATGATGAACCAACCACCTGTGAACACAACGTGTGCTGCTAGGCTTAGGCCAACCACAAGGTCACTCCACTCACGGCCAGTTAGCGGCTGCTCTAGACCAAACACGGTTTCAATGTGATGGGCTTTCAGTGCAAGACCGAAGATGAAAGAAACAACACCACCAACAATTAGCGTTGACCAACCAGCCCAGTCTGGGGTCTTGCGAATCCACATGCCTAGAAGGACAGGGATAAGCATTGGGAAGCCAATCAATGCACCGATGTTCAGTACAATGTCAAACAGGCTTAGGTGGCGCAGTGAGTTAATGAACAAACCAATCGAGATGATGATGAAGCCCATCATGATAGTGGTTAGTTTAGAAACAATGATCAGCTCTTTCTGGTTCGCATGTGGGCGGAAAATTGGCTGATAGAAGTTACAAACAAAGATACCCGCGTTACGGTTCAGACCCGAGTCCATAGAAGACATGGTCGCAGCGAACATTGCAGACATTAGTAGGCCAACCATACCGGCAGGCATTACATTCTGCACGAAGGCTAGGTAAGCAGCATCACCGGCTTTGTCACCCATTGATGCGTACTGCGCTGCAAAATCAGGCATGAATGCGCTTACGTACCATGGTGGTAGGAACCAGATGACAGGACCAACAACCATTAGGATACAAGCAAGACCTGCCGCTTTACGCGCGTTCTCACTGTCTTTCGCAGCAAGGTAGCGGTATGCGTTGATACTGTTGTTCATCACACCGAACTGTTTGATGAAGATGAACACAACCCAAAGGATGAAGATGCTGATGTAGTTCAAGTTGTTACCTACCAGGAAGTTACCCTGGAAGTTATCAACGATGTTACCAATACCGCCACCGTGGAAGTATGCAGCGATTGCACACGTGATGGTTACCGCCATGATAACAAGCATCTGCATGAAGTCAGAGGCAATAACCGCCCAAGAACCACCCGTTACAGCCATTGCCATCAGAACGATACCCGTAAAGACAATTGTTGCCTCCATTGGGATGTCAAATACAGCGGCAACAAAGATTGCCAGACCGTTCAACCATACACCTGCCGAGATAAGGCTATCTGGCATGCTGGCCCAAGTGAAGTACTGCTCTGTAGTTTTACCGAAACGCATACGGATGGCATCAACTGCTGTTACCACTCGTAGCTGGCGGAATTTTGGTGCGAAATACAGATAGTTAAGGAAATAACCGAAGGCATTTGCTAAAAACAAAATAACTACGGCGAAACCATCTGTAAATGCTTTCCCTGCTGCACCAGTGAACGTCCATGCTGAAAACTGTGTCATGAAGGCGGTAGCACCTACCATCCACCATAACATCTTGCCTCCCCCCCTGAAGTAATCACTGGTAGAGGTGGTGAATTTTCTAAACATCCACCCGATAGCGATTAGAAATAGGAAATAGGCCAGAACTACGAAAGTATCAATGGTCATCTTTTTCAGCCTTAAGTTTATCGAATTGGCAGTAGTGTAATAATTGAAAAGTTATATTGTAATACAAGTTGACTGTTTTCGTGACCTCCATCAAATTTATTTTTCTGCGCCTCATTTTTGAGAATGGGTTAAAGTGCGATTATGTTTTTAATAAACAATTGCTTAGGTCTGAATTTTGACACAGGTCAATACGAGTGCTGAAATGTGACTGCTGTCGAGTTTTTTCAAAACAGTAGTGAAACAAAAACCTATTTGTATTATTTTATGTGTATCAAAGAGGTGCGTATACGCTCTAATCTAGAGGTCAACATGAACACTACTCTCCAGCCAGTATTATTTACTCACGATGAAGTTGCTGATTTACATGAAGAAATCGGTAGTTCGTCGTTAATGGGAAAAACGATTGCGAAGCTGCAGACTGAGCTTGAGCAATATATGGCATTGCCAATGGATGTTCCCGGACAAAGTGAAGCCGGTGGCTATGAACATAATAAGCATAGGCAAAACTACCATTACATTAACCTCGCTGGCCGTTTGTTCCTGATCACTAAAGATGAGCGTTATGCCGAATATGCAGGGCAATTGTTGACCCAATATGCAGATAAATACTTACAGCTCGACTTTCATGTTCAACGCAACACTAACCCTCCTGGTCGGTTGTTTCATCAAATGCTCAACGAGCACATGTGGCTTATGTATGCAAGTTTAGGCTATTCCTGCATTAGTACATGGCTTAGCGATTCGCAACGTGACCACATCGTTGAAAATTTGTTTAAACCGATGCTGCACGTTGCCACAGAGAAATACGACTTCGATTTTGATCGTATTCATAACCATGGTATTTGGGCTGTAGCCGCTGCGGGGATCTGCAGTCTTGCTATCGGCGAGCGTAAATACCTCGATATGGCTGTTTATGGGTTAGCCGGTGACGGCAAGACCGGCGGCTTTTTGGCTCAACTCTCGGAGTTATTCTCGCCTTCGGGCTATTATATTGAAGGGCCTTATTATCATCGCTTCGCTATTCGCCCATTGGCGGTTTTTGCTGAGGTTCTGCACCGCCATATGCCTGAGTTGGATATTTACAACTACAAAGGGCAGGTGATTAAGCAAACGACCCAAGCATTGCTGGCGACGGCTTATCCGAATGGTGTGTTCCCGGCCTTGAATGATGCATCCAAATCTATGGGGATCACCGATATCGGTGTCGTGGTCGCGGTGAGCATGGTCTTCAAGCGTTATGGCTTTGATAAGAACCTGCTTGGGATGGCACAAATTCAGGATCAGGTGTGGATGCACTCTTGTGGGCAAGCATTGTCACAAGCGTGCGACGCCGAAGAGAATATTGAGCCGCCTCTTTGGCCTAGTGTTGAATTGAATGAAGGCCCTGACGGCACATGCGGTGCGCAAGGTTTCCTTCGTATGCAAGGCAATGACAAAGACATTTGCCAACTTTCGATGAACTACGGCCAGCACGGTATGGGGCATGGTCATTTTGATACCTTGGGTGTTGCATTTTATAGCCGTGGTCAAGAAGTTCTGCGTGAATACGGTTTCGCCCGCTGGGTGAATATCGAACCTAAGTTTGGTGGCCGCTACCTTGATGAGAACAAGAGCTACGCCCGTCAGACGATTAACCATAATGGTGTGACGGTGGATGAAGGCTGTCAGAACCAGTTTGATGTCGAGCGTGCTGACCGCACCCACGGTAAACCACATTTCTTTATGGGCGAAGGTACTGAGCTTCAGGCGATGAGTGCCTTTGCTGACGAACATTATCCCGGTGTGGGGATGCAGCGTACTGTGATGTTGCTTAAATCAGACCAATTGGAAAATCCACTGCTGATTGATCTGTACCGCCTGACCAGCGACAAGCCGCACCAGTACGACTACTCGCACCAATATCAAGGCCAGATCATCCGTACTGACTTTGAATACAAGACAAACTCTGAATTACACCCATTGGGTGATAATTATGGTTACCAACATCTATGGAACCTTGCCCGCAGCGAAGCGGGTAAGAGTACCTTGGTCAGTTGGTTGCAGGGTAGCAGTTATTATACCTGGCTTGGCACCAGTTCAAGCGCCGACAATGAGGTGATCTTCACCCAGATTGGTGCCAATGATCCGCAGTTTAACCTGCGCCACGAAACCAGTTTTATTTTGCGAACTACAGGCAAAGATTTGCTGTTCGCCTCGGCATTGGAGACCCATGGTTACTTCAATGAAGCGGTGGAAGCCTCTGTTGATGCCCGTGGCAAGCTCCATCAGATTGACGTTCTGGTTCACAACGAGACAGGCTCGGTGGTTGCTATTGAAGGGGAAGGTATCCGCTTCACTGTAATGGTAAGCAATCAGCCAAATGTAACTGACACGACCGAACATCGAATTATCATTAACGACAAGACTTATAGCTGGAAAGGATTCCTTGCTGTTGAGCAGGAGACAAAATAATGACGTACCAACCACTACTGATTAGCTTTGACGAAGCCGCGATCCTTCGCGAAGATCTGGGTAAAGATACCCTAATGGGCAACGCACTGGCCCGTGACATTGAAAAACTGGAAGACTACATCGCGACGGTTGGTATTGAAGTACCTGGCCATGGCGAGGGTGGTGGTTATGAGCACAATCGCCACAAGCAAAACTACATCCATATGGATATTGCTGGCCGTTTGTATCTGATCACCGAAAATGAAGCTTACCGTGACTACATTCGCAACCTACTGGTAGCGTATGCAGAGGTTTACCCTAAGCTGGAACTGAACGTCAGCCTAGACAGTAACCACCCTGGTCGTATTTTCCACCAGACACTGAACGAGAACATGTGGATGCTTTACGCGTCTTGTGCGTACAGCTGTATTCACCATACGCTGTCTGACGACGAGCGCAGCTTGATCGAAAACGATCTGTTCCAGATCATGGCTGATATGTTTGTTAACACTTACGCGCACGATTTCGATATCATTCACAACCACGGTTTATGGGCTGTTGCTGGTGTGGGTATCTGTGGTTACGCAATTCAGAACCAGGAAATCGTTGATAAGGCACTTTACGGTCTAAAAGGCGATAGCGTTAGCGGTGGCTTCCTGGCTCAGCTTTCTCAACTGTTCTCGCCAGACGGCTACTACATGGAAGGCCCTTACTACCACCGTTTCTCATTGCGTCCAATCCAATTGTTCGCAGAAGCTATTGAGCGTCGTCAGCCAGAAGTGGGTATTTTCGCCCATAAAGATGGTGTGATTAAAACAACCAGCTATGCGGTAATGTCAACGGCCTTTCCAGACGGTACGCTACCGGCTTTGAACGACTCGTCTAAGACTATCGACATCAATGATGAAGGTGTTCTGATCACGACAAGTGCGTGTTACGGTCGTTACGAAGAAGACGCCAACCTATTGGCGATGGCCGCTCACCAGAAGGATGTGTGGGTACATATCTCCGGTAAGAAACTGTCTGACGCGGTAGCGAAGGAAGAATCTATTCCAGCATTCAACTGGGGTAGCCTGTTTGTCACTGATGGCCCTAATGGCGACAAGGGTGGCCTGACCATCATGCGTCACCGTGACAGCAAAGATCAAGATACCATGGCATTGCTATGGTTCGGTCAGCACGGTTCTGATCACCAGTACCACTCTGCACTGGATCACGGTCACTACGACGGCCTTCACCTAAGCGTATTTAACAAAGGCCACGAAACCCTGCATGACTACGGTTTCGGCCGTTGGGTAAACGTTGAGCCTAAGTTCGGTGGTCGCTACATTCCAGAGAACAAGAGCTACTGTAAGCAAACTATCGCGCACAACACAGTAGTTGTTGATCGCAAGACCCAGAACGAATTCAACACTGCAATGGCTGAATCTCGTAACGGTGAACTGCACTTCTTCAAAACTGAAAACGAAGACTTCCAGGGCATGAGCGGCATCGTACGCGAATACTACGCAGGTGTTGATATGCAGCGTAGCGTACTACTGGCGAAAGTTGACGGTATCGAAAACCCATTGATCATCGACCTATACCGTTTGATCTCTGAAGACGAGCACGAGTATGACTTCCCTGTACACCACACAGGTCAGATCATTCGCACCGATTTCGACTACCAGGCAAATGCTAGCTTGAAGCCAATGGGCGAAAGCGATGGCTACCAGCATATCTGGCAGGTTGCTCAAGGCGAAGTGTCAGGCAGCACGCTAGTTAGCTGGTTGCATGACAACAGCTACTACAGCATGGTGAGCTCTGCGGGCAACAAGGGTGAAGTGATCTTCGGTCGCTTGGGTGCCAACGATCCTGATTTCAACCTACGCTCTGAGCCAATGTTCGTACTGCGCCAGAAAGCGAAATCTCACCTGTTTGCCAACGTGCTGGAAACGCACGGTTACTTCAACGAAGCGGTAGAAGCATCGGTTGATGCCCGCGGTAAAGTAGAGCGCGTTGAAGTGGTGGGTATGGATGATGTTGCATCTGTTGTTCGTCTGCATCTTATTGACGGCCAGGTGCTGACCTATGCAGTATCTAACCAAACTGGTGGTCTGCAAGACGGCAAGCATGAAGTGAGCTTTGCTGGCGAGAGCTTCAGCTGGGAAGGTCCATACGCTCAGCTATAACAAACACTTATTAAGTGAATAATGAAAAGCCGGGCTTGCCCGGCTTCAGATTGATGACAAAGGCCTGGCTTTTAAGCTAGGTCTTTGATCTAATAGAGGTATCGAAATATGGATATCTCGACATGTTAAAAGAACCCTTACCCCAACAGTACGAACTCG